>NZ_JANCOF010000010.1:0-7340 GCF_024295845.1 Streptococcus sp. CF8-6
TATATTTTACTTGTAATGGATAATGCTATATGGCATAAATCAAGTACCTTAGAGATTCCAAGTAATATTGAGTTGGCTTTTATCCCACCTTATACACCAGAAATGAACCCTATTGAACAAGTCTGGAAAGAAATTCGAAAACGAGGCTTTAAAAATAAGGCTTTCCAAAGCAAGGATTGTTAGTTATCCAACGTATAGAATAAATTAAGAAACCCGACAATGATATTTTTGAAATCTACTCAAAAGTATCTTCTAACATTCAATGTGCTCCCTATTTTCATGTGGTAGATAAATGAAATTCGGTTCTCCAAGGAATTTAAAAAAAGAATTTAAGATGAATAAGTATGACAACCACTCAATTCGATAATTTTTTGCAAAATAAACTAAAAAATAATAATTTCAAGGCTGGCTACTTAGAAGAAAAGGCTATTTTAGAATATGTGATCGTGGTCTCTAATGCTAGACAAAAGGATGTTTATCTCAACAAGAACTTGCCATCCTGCCGCATGTTTACCAATCAACTGTTGTACAAATTGAACATAGATAAGCGATTTTATAACTCACTTTATTTTTTATTAACTTATAAATCCAGAATAGTCAGTACTCTCCTTCCAAAGCTCCAACTGGATGTCCTAAAACAATGGTATCACCATTAGGATTAATCATATTCTTGATTCCCAATTGTTTTATGTAAACTATTGATAGTGCAACAAATGCTTTATTCAATTTAAAGATATCAATGTCAACTATACTCATTCTTTTCTAAATCAACAATTTCTTTACAGCACTTTACGCCTCTCATTCCCATTAATTGAGATCCTAAACCTGCTAACGAAGAGTCTATCCGCTTTTATTAAAGGATAATAGGATACTTCTACCTCCTTCTCTAATTTTATACCAAACTTTTTTGATGTTATATGTTTTACATAATAAAGTACACTCATTTCAAGAGAAAACTGTATTTGATTTTTTAAAAAATTATGCTAAAATAATCAAGAAATAAAGAGGTGAAATACTGTGGCTTACTATTCTATTGGAGAATTCACTAAAAAGACGGGACTTTCTATTCCCAAATTTCGATACTATGAGCAAGAAAAATCTATTTATTCACACAGAAAAGAAAACAATCGTAGATACTATGATAGCTCTAATATAGCGTGGACTCAATTCATTATTAGTTTAAAAAAGACGGAAACGTCTATTAAAAATATTCAAGAATATGCTAACCCAAGATATAAGAGAGACTCTACAATGTCTCTTGATAAGCTCCATAAACAACAATCTAAAATTAACCAATATATTAATTGTCTTGAAATTGAAATTAAATCTTATTTAAGTATTAATACTAGCTAATCTGAGTATAATCTTTTTATACAAATAAATTTCAAAGGCTAATAAGTTCTTTTTAGGACAGCAAAACTGAATTAGATAATCCAAAGAGATCTATTATTTTTTCGGAATTCTTTTGGAATTTGATGTGCAAATAAATATACTAATATTATTTTAAAAATCTATATATGACAAACAGTTAAGATATGAAGCCTATTTAAAAAGAGAGGATTTTTGTGTTTCAAAAAAATAGAATTTTGCTATCCCTATGTATGCTTTTACTACTAGCAGGGGCAATCCCGTTTGCTGTTTCCGTTTTTGAAAAAAATTCCAAATTGAGGGTGGCTGTTATTGATGGTGCATCATCAAATAATTTTTCATTTTATATCAGAAAAACTAGCTATGAAAAAGGAAATGAGCAAGCTGCAGTACATTCAAATATTATTTGGTCTGTACTCAGCAATAATATAGACACTTCAAAAATAGATTTTTTTGAATATAGCGTAATAGGAACAGATGGTCAAATTGATATTACTACCTTTACTAAAGCATTAAAACAAGCTGAAAAAGACAATATTGACATAATAAATTTTTCAGGTGGTTTTTATTTGGAAGATGAACAGGCAAAAGAACAAATCCAAATCTTATTAAGAAAGGGAGTTATTATTGTTGCAGCAGGTGGGAATAATTATCAAGGAATTGCAGATTTTCCTGCTCGAATACCAGGAGTTATTTCAGTTGGTAGCAAGAAAGGAAGCAATATATCTTCTTTTTCAGCCATAGATAAAATTGATATTTTTGAAAATGGAGAAGAGATTTTATATAATAATAAGAAATATAGTGGAACATCTTTTGCTACTCCTAAAGTGACAAACCAAATTTTAAAAATGTATTTTCAAACAAAGAATTTAAAAAAAATAAAAAATAGTATTTTAAAAAAGGGAAATTAAAGAAAAATATGAAAAAGAAAATTCAAAATACTCAGATTTTAGCAGTTATTTTTATACTGCTAATAAGTGTTTTTATAGATTGTGTCAATCCAATTATAGTTTATGGTGCACAGGCTAGAGCTATACCAAATACAGAGACAACTATCACAGATAAACAGTTGGATAGCAAACTAAATAAAACACAACAATGGATTAATTCTGTTAGCGATAGTGTTGAAAAGTCAGGATTAACTTTTCTAAATGCAGAACAGACGAGTAAAGGAGAGTTAAAATTAACAACATTCAAAAATTTAAATGATAACTTTTCAGCTGTAACCACAGTGACATTTGCAAGCAATAATAAAGATGCAGAATTTCAAGTAGTGATACTAAAAGATTCCAGAAAGTTAGCTGTTCAAAAAATGCGTGGGCAGATCGAAAAAAAAGACAAAGAAGTATTTTTTAGGTATCTTGATAGTAAGACTAAAAAAGAAAATACTATAAATCTGACTTCTGGACATTCATCCGCTGTAGCTTCTATACCACTAGCATTTGAATTGATTAGTGGTGCATCAGAATTAGCTGGGATTACAACGGCAATGACTGCTGCGTTGCCAGCTGCAATCATTGTTGGAGGTGCGGCTATTATAATAGGTGGAGGATACTATCTCTATACTAAATCAACCACAGCTAAATCTTATCCAAATGCATCTATAAGTCGAGCAACTGTAGCAAAACAAGAACTAACTTCCTTATCATCTCTCTATAAAATCAATATCCAAATGAATAATGTTACTCAAGCAACCCAAAATTTATCATTAATAAAAGGATATTCAAAAGCATTAAATATTAATATTGAATCTATAAATATTAATATAAAACCCATATATATTAATATGGAATCTATTAATATCCCCTCCATAAATATAGATCCTATTAATATTGATTTAACTGGTTTTAACAAAATAATGTCAGACTTTAACGAATCAATAGATTCATTTAATAAATCAATAGATTCATTTAATAAAAGTATGAAAGAAACTTCAGAATACTTGAAGAAAATGAATATAGA
This sequence comes from Streptococcus sp. CF8-6, assembly GCF_024295845.1. NCBI lineage: Bacteria > Bacillati > Bacillota > Bacilli > Lactobacillales > Streptococcaceae > Streptococcus > Streptococcus sp. CF8-6. Next base: position 3,331 of record NZ_JANCOF010000010.1, read on the forward strand.
AATTGCTAAAAATATGGTTGATTTTAATAAAGGTATGACGGACTTTAATAAAGAAATGGAACATTTAGAAGACTATTTCAGATTTTCAGCAGCTCCTAGTTTTAGCTCTGCCACATATGATAAGAATGCTAAAATTTTAAATTTAGCAGGGAATATGCCAACAGAATCAACAATTTACATTTATATAAATAATAAATTATCTCAAACAAGCGAAACAAATAAAAAGGGAGATTTTAGCCTTACAGTAAATGTTGAAAATGCAGAGGTAGCAATTGATGCTATTCAAAAGCCGATTGGAGGAAAAAACTATAAATCATGTAGCTCCATAGGCTTGATAGGGTGCCCAACTTTTAAAATTCATGAAGATGGGGATTTAACAGTAAGCTCGAAGACCAATAAATATGTAAAGAGTCCTTTATTAGTTGAGCAATATACAGCCTCTCCAACTTTTGACAGAGTAACTTATGATTCAAAGACAAAAACATTGAATTTAGTAGGAAGTATGCCAAGCGCTTCTACTTTAGATATTTACATAGGATATAAGAAAGTCCAAACAGTTGTTACTGATAATAAGGGAAACTTTAATATTAATATCAAAGCCGAAAACACTAATGTTGCTGTTAATGCAATTCAGAAATCTACTAGTAAATTTAAGTATATTTCATCACGCTTTTTCGGAATAATTGGATATCCAACTTTCAAGATAGCCAGTGATGGAATAGTAACTACAACTGCACAGACAAATAAATTATTAAGACACCCTTTACAAGAAGCTGTTCACACTGCTTCTCCAACTTTTGACAGAGTAACTTATGATTCAAAGACAAAAACGTTGAATTTAGTAGGAAGTATGCCAAGTGCTTCAAATCTAGATATTTATATTGATGATAAGAAAATTAGAACTGATAAAACAAATGTAAATGGTCATTTTGACATAAAAATCAAAGTAGAAGATGCGACAGTATCAATAGATGCAGTTCAAAATTCAACAGAGAAATTTAAATATTCTTCCTTTGGCTTTGCTGGTGCAGTCAAATTTTATATTGCTTCAGATGGGGGTGTAATAGCTAGTGAGAACGCAAAATTAGCGAATGGGGTTCCTATTAAACTTGAGAAGTCAACTCCTCCACCTGTAGTTGACGAAATATCATACAATAAAAATAGTGACTTGTTGACTATTCCTATAACAATGGCTGTAGACTCCCAGTTCACTATTTATAGAAACAATATAAAAGTACAAACAGTAGATTGTGAAGCAAAAAAGACCTCCTTAATTACAATACCTCTTGAGAAAGGTGATAACAATATTAAAATTACTATTTCAGGGAAAAATACCATAATGACTATTTATCCTCAAAAGAGTAATAAAACACTAGATTTTAGTATTGATAATAGTAGAACTCTAAAAGCAAGCGTTTCTACAAATCTTTATTTAAAGAAATCATTGCCTACAGTTCCTATCCCTCATCTTTCAACCGTTCCGAACTTTAGTAATATTTCTTTTGATGCTAAAACCAATACTTTCACAATTTCGGGGAAAATGTTGTGGAAATCGACTATTACTCCATATCTCAATAGCGAAAAATTACAAAGTATTTCTACAGATAACTCAGGAAATTTTAGATTAAGCATTCCTGTAAAAAGAACTTCTAATGGTATAGCAAATATCGCTATTGATGGAATTCTTGATGAGATGAACGCAGTTAAATATTCATCTTACATGGTTGGAATTGACCTTTCAATGTTCAGGGTTGATGCTTCAGGAAATATAAGTGTTAGTGATTTTATAAAAAAATCAATTACTCCAAAACAAGTGATCACTCCAATACCAAATGTAAACCCGATACCAGTTGGCAAAGGAGTTACTGTTCAAGGGAAAGCATTACCTAACTCAGATGTTATCGTTAAAAACAGAGGGGTAGAATATGGAGGAAAAGCTGATGATAAAGGAATCTTCTCTATACCTGTTCCAGAAATTCTAGTTAATGATGTTGTTGAGATTTTTGTCAAAGCACCAAGTACAGCAGTTGTTAGCTATACAACATCTGAAGCTGTATCTGTACAAGCTCAATCATCAAGTTCAGAAGCTACTGTTAATAAGGATACACCAAAGACCACTGAATCAGAGACGACATCTGATATAAATGATACAATTTATACACCCGAACAAATGGGAGTCCGTACAGCACAAGAATTTGCTGCAGCGGTTGTGGTAGAAAATGGAATGTTAACGGAAGACTCTATTGAGCAGTTAGCTAGATTGGCTGAGATTAATACTGCAGCAAACGTTGTCACTCTTGGTTCATATGTTCCTAACAGTGCAGATTCTTACGACCAAACGGCATACCGAGCAGGTAATACCTTCTATACGATGGGAAGTGCAGGATGGGATGCCATTATGGATAAATTACAAGAACTTGGAGTTGATAGTTCAGAACAGTTCAATGAAATGTGGAAAATTAATCAGAAATTTTTAGATAATCAGATTGTTAAAGGAAAAATATTTGAGTACACGGTCAATCCTGAAGAACTTGAAAGTTACACGTATGGTTTTAAAGAATATAAATATTTAAAAAATAATGGTTATCATTTAATTGAAGCAAATGAAAGGTTTAAAATGGTGAAATAAGATGTTAGAGATACGAGAAAGAATCAAATCAAGCAAAGGTTATCAAGTCTTAATTGCAATGCTTGATAGCTACTTCGGTCAAGATTATATTATTCGTAAAATCACTTATGATGATTTGGAACCGGCAAGTTTTGACTTTCGCTTATCTGTAGATTTTCCCAAATTAAAGGGAGTGGATGTAGGTGTCGCTCATAGCGGTCCACGCCAGATGTTTCGTATGGGTGGTACTGGTGTTATTGGCATAGCGGTTCCTAAAGATGGAGGTGATGCAAAGTTAACCTCAGGTGAAAGAGGAGATGGTTTATTTTGGATTTTAGGAGATAAAAAATTAGAGTGGGGTGGTCAAGTAAATAAAGCTGAAGAAGTTAAGTATTATTTTGATGCTTTCAAAAAATACTATGATAATCTTTAGAGAGTGATAGTGATGAAGATACGAGAAGAAATTAGAACGAGCAAATGTTATCAAGTCTTAATTGAAATGCTTGATAGTTACTTCGGTCAAGATTATATTATTCGAAAAATTACTTATGATGATTTGGATCCGACAAGTTTTGATTTTGAGTTATCTGTGGATTTTCCCAAATTAAAGGGAGTGGATGTAGGTGTCACTAATAGTGGTCCACGCCAAATGTTTCGTATAGGAGGAGACGGTTTTATTGGAATTGCTGTACCTAAGGAAGGGTGCTTAGGAGTTTTGACATCTGGTGAGAAAGGAGAAGGATTAGATAAAATTTTAGGAGACTCTAGTTTGCGTTGGGGAGCGGGATTAGATAATGTAGAAAGTGTCGATAAATATTTTGATGCCTTCAAAAAATACTATGATAGTCTTTAGAGAAAGATAAGGATGAAGATACGAGAAGAAATTAGAACGAGTAGAAACCTTTAACACTATGTATATTTCAAAATTAGTATAATTTTATCTGATTTAATTTTCTGAATTTATCTAAAAGATACTATGCAGAAAATACGAATATAATAAGGTGATAAGATTCATAACTTCGATACATGCAGAACAATTTATGTAGATTTAAAAAATTAGAGAAACTATTTGGTAAAATACTAAAAAAACTATAAATTAGTTGACCACCTTACCTACTATTATCTTTAATTAATTCTACTCGAAATTATCTCTACTAAATAAAAAGACTCTTTATTAACTACATAAAATAGTAGGTGATAAAGAGTCTTTTTAGTAGTAATACTAGACTAAAATCAAAAACCATCTTATAATAGTAGTTATGAAACTCACAAACGAAGAAATACAGAAAATTGAAAAACTCCTGAGAGATTCATCGTACGCCAAATATCACAAACGTCTACAGATTATTTATTTTCGCTCAAAAGGAAAGAGTTATAAGGAAATCATGGATCTGCTAGATTG
>NZ_JANCOF010000011.1:0-6666 GCF_024295845.1 Streptococcus sp. CF8-6
GAAAAATGGGGTTCAAAGGTTGACAAGATTCTTGCGAAGAGCAATAATGTCATTGGAAAATTTGGTGAGAAATTATTAGATACCCGAATCCCAGTCGGCATTCGTAAAAAGGCATTTGCCTTTGCGGGAGGTATGGGCTCAATGCCTACCTTCAGCGTCGAGAGTAAGACTCTGCGTGATGTGATGCACTTCTCAAGCAAACATGCGGATGATGTGGTGAGAGTGGCAGAGAAGCCCTTTGATAAAGAGCGGATTCTTGAAAATCTTAAGCAAAGTCGACTTGCACGGGAAAGTTCGAAGTTTGATGACTATCTTCGCAGAGAGTATGAAGCTAAGGGACACTATTTCCCAGAACGTGTTGAAATGCCAAATGGCAAGCGTGCTTATCTATCGGCAGATGATGGTTTCGATGGAAGAAAAATTCCTGTCAGATCACGAAGTTATGTGGATAGCGAAGGACATATTAAGTGGCCGGAAAAAGGTGATGGTTTTGTACTGGATAGTGCAGGGAATCCCATTACTCAACCTGCAAATTTAAAAGCAGGTGATATTATAGATCGTTATGGTCATCCATATGGAAAATTTACTAGTCCGGTGAGGGAGGAAGAGATTATCGCGTTTAACAAACGTGGTTTACCTTATCCAGAAGGCTACCAAGATTACCACCAATATAGAGTAATGCATGATTTGACAGAAGAAAATATAATAAATGCTTTTAAAACAGCTTCATCAGAAGTTAAAGAAAGCTTAATTGATGCAATGGAAAACCGGGGATTTTCTTTGTCAGATCTGGCTAATATTCAACAAGGAGAAATTGCAAAAGTCTTTGGAGCAGGTGGAGGAACTCAGATACAACTAGGGAATTCTTTGAAGTATTATGAAGATTTAGGTTTATTAAAAGAGGTGATAAAATGAATTCGGAACAAATTGAAAAATTCAAACAAGAAATAGAATGTATTATAAAAGAAAAAAATTATATATCTTTACGGTATGTTCTTTTCGATGAAACAAATAGAACACCATTTGCTGTACATATATTTTACAAAGATGGTTTATTCATGGTGAATAGCAGAGATGAGAGAGCTTATGTAATTGGAAGAACATTTGAATTTGATAATTTTTCTGAGGCTGAAAAAAAATTCTTTAATGTATTGGACTTTATAGTACGTGAGGGTCGAAGGGACATATCTAACAGAGGAAGCTATATGTATTCCTCACCTTTGTGGGACAAACCATAATGATAAATTTAGAAAAGCAACGCAGTGAAATTTGATTTGAATTTTATCGAGCTCTCCCAGCAACAAGTATCGACTGCCTTTATGCGTAGTGAGGATTTTGTTCGGTATTATTAGCCGTATGTAAACACGGAGGAAGGCTAATGGGATTTTATGTCGATATTGCGGAGCTTCAGAAAGCCCAAGAGGCCTATATGAAGATGGTCGCAACTGCTCAGAGTCAGTTGGATACCGCTAAAAATGGGATGAATGCCATCATCACCAGTAATTCCATGCATGGAGAAGTTGGGAAAGCGATTACGAATGAAATCAATAATGTTCATAACCCCGTGATTGTTGGCTTAAAGAATGGCTTAGAATTTCTAGGTTCCGAGTTTTCCAAGACGATCACGGATTTTCAGAATCTTGTTGGCGAAACCTCTGCAACAGCAGTTTTAGCAGAAGAAACTTTGGATGATGCGGTCAAGACCCTAATGCTAGCTATGCGGATAAGGCTGCTTATCGTGCTCAAGAGACAGGGAAAGCCCTCTGGGATAAAGTTACCCATATGGATGCCTATGATGCAGGAGGCTTGACCTTTGAGATTGCCAGTCTTTTTGTCGGTCCAGCAGCTGTAGGTAAGATGGCTAAGGGCACGAAACTAGGAGCTAAGGCGGCTGAGATGATTCAGTTAGCCAAGAACAGCACCAAGGCAAGAATTCTCGCAAATGTCGAAAAATGGGGTTCAAAGGTTGACAATATCCTAGCGAAGAGCAATAATGTCATTGGAAAATTTGGCGAGAAATTATTAGACACCCGAATCCCAGTCGGCATTCGTAAAAAGGCATTTGCCTTTGCGGGAGGTATGGGCTCAATGCCTACCTTCAGCGTTGAGAGTAAGACACTACGTGATGTGATGCGCTTCTCTAGCAAACATGCGGATGATGTAGTACGAGGAGTAGGTGGTTCTGGGAAGGCGGAGAGAGTCACACAAGCTGTCAATAATATGTCGGAGTTTTTTGAAACAGAATTTGGACAAAAGATTGTGGGAAGCCTTAGAAAGACTAAGAAGAAGTATGACGGGCAGAGTGTTTATGAGGTGACTAAAGATATAGATGATATTTTGAAAAAAGGAGATAAATTGTACTTAGATGGTCTGCATAAAGATCATTTTGAGGTATTCAATAAAAGAGGTAAAGTAAAGGATGTTCTTAATCTTGATGGAACTTCTAATAGTAAAAAATTTAATTTAGCTTCTGGAAGGAGATTAAAATGATTAGTTCAGAGTTAAAAGATGTAATGAAACGATTGACTATTCTTAATGAGAACAATAAAGGTGTGCTACTTAGAGAAGAAAGTATCAGAGATATAGACAATACGATAAATATCTTTCTAAAAAAATATGAAGATCGTTTTTATGAAGGATTAAGATTGTTTAACAAGATAGACATTACTACAATTTCCTCTTCAGAGAATTCAGATTATACTATTGCTTTCTATAATCTATTAACTGGAATTAGGGGGATAATCGATTGTTTTGATGACTTTGATGATATTTTAGTTGAATTGAATAAAAACTTCATGTATCAAAGTGGCGAAATCACAAAAGAAGAATGGGAAAGTTCAGGGGAAGTAGTCTTGGATGACGAAGAAAATGAATTTGGAGATTGAAGAATAGATATTGATTCCTCGCTTTTTATGTTCACTAGGAGGAAGGCTAATGGGATTTTATGTCGATATTGCGGAGCTTCAGAAAGCCCAAGAGGCCTATATGAAGATGGTCGCAACTGCTCAGAGTCAGTTGGATACTGCTAAAAATGGGATGAATGCCATCATCACCAGTAATTCCATGCATGGAGAAGTTGGGAAATCGATTACGAATGAAATCAATAATGTTCATAACCCCGTGATTGTTGGCTTAAAGAATGGCTTAGAATTTCTAGGTTCTGAGTTTTCCAAGACGATCACGGATTTTCAGAATCTTGTTGGCGAAACCTCTGCAACGGCAGTTTTAGCAGAAGAAACTTTGGATGATGCGGTCAAGAAGCTAAATGAAGCCGATGAGAAACACAAGGTGATGGATACCAATTTCAAGAGTATCTATGATGGTATTTCGAGTCTCTATCACCTGAGTGCTCCCTTAAGCAACACCTTCTATACAAATACCCAGACAGCCCGGAAGTATGTTCAGGATACGAAGAATAAGGTCAATGCCTTTGATAAGATGACGACAACCAGCAGTACGGAGCAGCTTTTTAGTGCTTTAAGTAGCCAGATGGCGGCTGCTGGAAGAGTGAAGAGCCTGAGTTATAGTGATTCTGTTTTAACTAACTTTGTGGCGCATGAAGATCTCGGTAAAGCAATTTATGAGATGGATCAGCAGTATGCGAAAGCCAAGGCAGAAGCGATTGAGGCTGCTAAACGCAAGGCAGAACAAGAAGCCGCTGAGCGAGAAGCTTCTTATCGCCGTCATCACCCCGTCCAAGCCTGGCTGAAGGATCGCTCGAATGGGATTGGTTCCTGGTGGGGCGGTGTTGTTGAGGGAACACGAAATCTGCCTATTCCACAGGACTTGAAAGATACACTCCTGTTTGCGGAAGGTTTTATTGGTTCAGCTGGAAGTATGGTTTCAGATACTGCCATCGGAGCTGTAGATTTGACTCAGATCATTGGCATTGCCAGTATTGATGGCGTCAATCGCTTAACAGGAGGTCAAACTCCAGAGTGGATGAAGCGGGACTTGCGAGGAACGGCAGATAACCTGTCTAGCCTTGCGGAGTTAGGAGTAGGAACTTACACTGCTCTGACGGATCCAGGAGCGGCTCAGCGTGGTCAGGATCCCAATGCTAGTTATGCGGATAAGGCAGCTTATCGTGCTCAGGAGACAGGGAAAGCCCTCTGGGATAAAGTTACCCATATGGATGCCTATGATGCAGGAGGCTTGACCTTTGAGATTGCCAGTCTTTTTGTCGGTCCAGCAGCTGTAGGTAAGATGGCTAAGGGCACGAAACTCGGAGCTAAGGCAGCTGAGATGATTCAGTTAGCCAAGAACAGTACCAAGGCAAGAATTCTCGCAAATGTCGAAAAATGGGGTTCAAAGGTTGACAATATCCTAGCGAAGAGCAATAATGTCATTGGAAAATTTGGCGAGAAATTATTAGACACCCGAATCCCGGTTGGCATTCGTAAAAAGGCATTTGCCTTTGCGGGAGGTATGGGAACCATGCCTACCTTCAGCGTTGAGAGTAAGACTCTGCGTGAGGTTAGACAGTTCTTTAGTAAACATGCGGATGATGTAGTGAGAGTGGCAGAGAAGCCCTTTGATAAAGAGCGGATTCTTGAAAATATTAGGCAAAGTCGACTTGCACGGGAAAGTTCGAAGTTTGGGGAGTATTTAAGAAAAGAAAATCAAATTAAATACCCTACAGGTATTGATGGTAGTGTAAAAATAATAGAGAAGGCTGACCTTCCATCATGGATTGTGGATTCATTTCAGGATGGACAATATCGGACGGTAGTGACAACAGAAGAAGTAACTGTTTATCGTACATTTGGAGGGAATGCAAAACAAGAGGGAAGTTTTGTAACTTCCAGCCCTGCAAAAAATAGAATTCAAGCGAAGATTGATACTGCATTACTTCCCGAATGGAAAAATACTCGAATGTATGAAGTAGAGATTCGAATTCCTAAAGGAGAAACACTGAGTATTGGAAAAGTTGCGCCACAGAAGATTTCTTCATCAGGGACTGTTCTAAAAGGCGGTGCGGACCAAATATTATTACCACAGGGATGGTCGCAGGATTGGGTTGTGAATGTAAGGACTGTCCCTAATTAAGGAGTAGATTATGAGTATGAAATCAATAGAGATAGCCAATAAAATTTTAGAAATAATGGATGAACAGTATCCTTCAGAAATACAGGAGAAAGGAGCAATTAACACTCTTTATACCATTATTAGATCAATAAAGGAAACAGAAACTATCCCATCGAATGTTCATCTTAAGGATCATGCACGTATGTTGATAGATGCAACTGCTAATTATAATTTAGAAATCATCTACCTACTTCAAGATTTAGATAAGGAATTGAAAAAGAATGAACATAAAAGATAGTTTACAACATTTTTCATCGAATCGAACAGAAGAGAATAGGTCGAAACTTCTTTCAGATATGGAGAAATGGACGCTGTTCGTCCCTATAAGATGGATAGATAAGCAGACGTTCCGCATTCTCCATATTCAGGATGGAACAGAAAATTTTTATCTGCCGATTTTAACGAGTCAAGAAGAGCAACTGCCGCCTATAAGTGATAATAATTCAATTCGTTTGGAATCTGTTCGCCTATCTGATTGTATACAGTTACTTCTGTCTAATCATCAAATAGCTGGAATTGTTCTAAACCCTATGTCTGATAATGTAGTCCTTCCATCGGCTTTATTCTACGGACAGAATACGACGGAAAAGCAAGTATCATTTGGGGTTCCAAGTAAAGATTATTCTTGGCTGACAACTCCTTTAATTTCATTCTTACAACAGAATACGGGTGTTCGGACGGTTTACCTATTGATGGTTGTTAGAGAGAATCAACCAGTAGCAACGCTCGTTGTAGATGGTGAAGAAAAAGATTGTCTTGCTATTGTTGATTATTTAAATCATCAGCAGTATTCTGAAGCTATTGATATTCTTCCCCTACAGACAGCTTTTTCAAAAGAAATCATTAAAGATGTTTCTCCTTTTTATACTAATCTATAGTACCATCTCTTCAAGGAGGATTTGATGACTTTGGGTGAGATGCCTGGAATGGATGCTTTTTTCGTTAGTAACATGATGATCGAGCGGCTTCGTTTTGAAGGTTACAGTGACGACTGGGAAAGTCAGTTTACAGAGGATGTTTTACGTGCGACTCAGCTCTCCCAGCAACAAGTCTCGACTGCCTTTATGCGCAGTGAGGATTTTGTTCGGTATTATGAGCCGTATTTAAACACGGAGGAAGGCTAATGGGATTTTATGTCGATATTGCGGAACTTCAGAAAGCCCAAGAGGCCTATATGAAGATGGTCGCGACTGCTCAGAGTCAGTTGGATACTGCTAAAAATGGGATGAATGCCATCATCACCAGTAATTCCATGCATGGAGAAGTTGGGAAAGCGATTACGAATGAAATCAATAATGTTCATAACCCCGTGATTGTTGGCTTAAAGAATGGCTTAGAATTTCTAGGTTCTGAGTTTTCCAAGACGATCACGGATTTTCAGAATCTTGTTGGCGAAACCTCTGCAACAGCAGTTTTAGCAGAAGAAACTTTGGATGATGCGGTCAAGAAGCTAAATGAAGCCGATGAAAAGCATAAGGTGATGGATACCAATTTCAAGAGTATCTATGATGGTATTTCGAGTCTCTATCACCTGAGTGCTCCCTTAAGCAGCACCTTCTATACTAATACCCAGACAGC
>NZ_JANCOF010000012.1:0-2500 GCF_024295845.1 Streptococcus sp. CF8-6
TGCAATTGCATCACTACCAGATGGACCTGCGTTGTATTAGCTAGTTGGTGAGGTAACGGCTCACCAAGGCAACGATACATAGCCGACCTGAGAGGGTGATCGGCCACACTGGGACTGAGACACGGCCCAGACTCCTACGGGAGGCAGCAGTAGGGAATCTTCGGCAATGGACGGAAGTCTGACCGAGCAACGCCGCGTGAGTGAAGAAGGTTTTCGGATCGTAAAGCTCTGTTGTAAGAGAAGAACGAGTGTGAGAGTGGAAAGTTCACACTGTGACGGTATCTTACCAGAAAGGGACGGCTAACTACGTGCCAGCAGCCGCGGTAATACGTAGGTCCCGAGCGTTGTCCGGATTTATTGGGCGTAAAGCGAGCGCAGGCGGTTAGATAAGTCTGAAGTTAAAGGCTGTGGCTTAACCATAGTACGCTTTGGAAACTGTTTAACTTGAGTGCAAGAGGGGAGAGTGGAATTCCATGTGTAGCGGTGAAATGCGTAGATATATGGAGGAACACCGGTGGCGAAAGCGGCTCTCTGGCTTGTAACTGACGCTGAGGCTCGAAAGCGTGGGGAGCAAACAGGATTAGATACCCTGGTAGTCCACGCCGTAAACGATGAGTGCTAGGTGTTAGACCCTTTCCGGGGTTTAGTGCCGCAGCTAACGCATTAAGCACTCCGCCTGGGGAGTACGACCGCAAGGTTGAAACTCAAAGGAATTGACGGGGGCCCGCACAAGCGGTGGAGCATGTGGTTTAATTCGAAGCAACGCGAAGAACCTTACCAGGTCTTGACATCCCTCTGATCGCTCTAGAGATAGAGTTTTCCTTCGGGACAGAGGTGACAGGTGGTGCATGGTTGTCGTCAGCTCGTGTCGTGAGATGTTGGGTTAAGTCCCGCAACGAGCGCAACCCCTATTGTTAGTTGCCATCATTCAGTTGGGCACTCTAGCGAGACTGCCGGTAATAAACCGGAGGAAGGTGGGGATGACGTCAAATCATCATGCCCCTTATGACCTGGGCTACACACGTGCTACAATGGCTGGTACAACGAGTCGCAAGCCGGTGACGGCAAGCTAATCTCTTAAAGCCAGTCTCAGTTCGGATTGTAGGCTGCAACTCGCCTACATGAAGTCGGAATCGCTAGTAATCGCGGATCAGCACGCCGCGGTGAATACGTTCCCGGGCCTTGTACACACCGCCCGTCACACCACGAGAGTTTGTAACACCCGAAGTCGGTGAGGTAACCTTTTAGGAGCCAGCCGCCTAAGGTGGGATAGATGATTGGGGTGAAGTCGTAACAAGGTAGCCGTATCGGAAGGTGCGGCTGGATCACCTCCTTTCTAAGGATAAGGAACTGCACATTGGTCTTGTTTAGTCTTGAGAGGTCTTGTGGGGCCTTAGCTCAGCTGGGAGAGCGCCTGCTTTGCACGCAGGAGGTCAGCGGTTCGATCCCGCTAGGCTCCATTGGTGAGAGATCACCAAGTAATGCACATTGAAAATTGAATATCTATATCAAATAGTAACAAGAAAATAAACCGAAACGCTGTAGTATTAAAAGAGTTTATGACTGAAAGGTCAGAAAATAAGGTTAAGTTAATAAGGGCGCACGGTGGATGCCTTGGCACTAGGAGCCGAAGAAGGACGTGACAAACGACGATATGCCTTGGGTAGCTGTAAGTAAGCGATGATCCAGGGATTTCCGAATGGGGGAACCCAACAGGTACTACCTGTTACCCACATCTGTTAAGGATGTGAGGAGGAAGACGCAGTGAACTGAAACATCTAAGTAGCTGCAGGAAGAGAAAGCAAAAGCGATTGCCTTAGTAGCGGCGAGCGAAACGGCAGGAGGGCAAACCGAAGAGTTTACTCTTCGGGGTTGTAGGACTGCAATGTGGACTCAAAGATTATAGAAGAATGATTTGGGAAGATCAGCCAAAGAGAGTAACAGCCTCGTATTTAAAATAGTCTTTGTACCTAGCAGTATCCTGAGTACGGCGGGACACGAGAAATCCCGTCGGAATCTGGGAGGACCATCTCCCAACCCTAAATACTCCCTAGTGACCGATAGTGAACCAGTACCGTGAGGGAAAGGTGAAAAGCACCCCGGGAGGGGAGTGAAATAGAACCTGAAACCGTGTGCCTACAACAAGTTCGAGCCCGTTAATGGGTGAGAGCGTGCCTTTTGTAGAATGAACCGGCGAGTTACGATATGATGCGAGGTTAAGTTGAAGAGACGGAGCCGCAGGGAAACCGAGTCTGAATAGGGCGCATTAGTATCATGTCGTAGACCCGAAACCATGTGACCTACCCATGAGCAGGTTGAAGGTGCGGTAAGACGCACTGGAGGACCGAACCAGGGCACGTTGAAAAGTGCTTGGATGACTTGTGGGTAGCGGAGAAATTCCAAACGAACTTGGAGATAGCTGGTTCTCTCCGAAATAGCTTTAGGGCTAGCGTCGACATAAAGATTCTTGGAGGTAGAGCACTGTTTGGGTGAGGGGTCC
>NZ_JANCOF010000013.1:0-1790 GCF_024295845.1 Streptococcus sp. CF8-6
ACGGCAGATAACTTGTCTAGCCTTGCGGAGTTAGGAGTAGGAACTTACACTGCTCTGACGGATCCAGGAGCAGCTATGCGTGGCCAGGATCCCAATGCCAGCTATGCGGATAAGGCAGCTTATCGTGCTCAGGAGACGGGGAAAGCCCTCTGGGATAAGGTCACCCATATGGATGCCTATGATGCAGGAGGTTTGACCTTTGAGATTGCCAGTCTTTTTGTCGGTCCAGCAGCTGTAGGTAAGATGGCTAAGGGCACGAAACTCGGAGCTAAGGCAGCTGAGATGATTAGCTTAGCCAAGAACAGCACCAAGGCAAGAATTCTCGCAAATGTTGAAAAATGGGGTTCAAAGGTTGACAGGATTCTTGCGAAGAGCAATAATGTCATTGGAAAATTTGGCGAGAAATTATTAGATACCCGAATCCCAGTCGGCATTCGTAAAAAGGCATTTGCCTTTGCGGGAGGTATGGGCTCAATGCCTACCTTCAGCGTTGAGAGTAAGACACTACGTGAGGTTAGACAGTTCTTTAGTAAACATGCGGATGATGTAGCAAGAGGTGTAGGTGGTTCTGGGAAAGCTACGGCCACTTTTAAAGGTGAACTTACTGCAGAGAATATAACAAAAGAATTATTACAAACTAAACCTAAAAACTCTCCGACACCACAAAAATGGATGGATAAAGGTGGGAAAATTGAAATACTTGAAGACGGTACTTGGGTATATACAAATTCTGAGGGTATTACAATAAAATATATTGATGGATTTCCTGATTTTAAAGAAGCTGGTCTAGTAAGGCAGGAAGTGGAAATTGGTGAATTCAAGAATTATGCTATTGATTTTAAGAAAGCAAATATGACAGCTCCTCTTGGAAAAAAACTACGAAGTAGCACATGGCACCATCATGAGGACTTAAAGACATTACAAGAAGTGAATAAGAGCATTCACGCAGAGTTTACCCATCGCGGAGGAGTTTCCCTAAAGAAAGGAAAATAAGATGATTCTAGAAGGTTTTAAAAAAATAAATGAGGAGCAAATTACTCGAGTTGAAAATACTTTAAATATCTCATTCCCTTTAGATTATAAGGATTTTATTCTATCGAATAATGGGATGTGCGCAGAAGGTGAGCTTGGTATAGCACTTCCTTTGAATCAAGAAGTAATAGCCATAGATATTCTATATGGAATTGATACAGAAACCGAGAATTGTAACATTCTTGAATGGACTCAAGAATACAAAGAAGATTTACCTGAAAACACTCTTATTATTGGAGATGATGTACTGATGGGGTTCTTTATTTTAGTTTGTAAAGGAGAAGATAAAGGGGTGTACTATTATGATCATGCTTATAACTTAGAGGGTTCGGACGATGATGGAAATACTTATTTTATAGCTAACTCTTTTGAGGAGTTCATAAATCAATTGACTGTGATTGAATGATTAAAGTAATTTTTACAATCATATTATTCTAAGTTATATTAAGTCATATATATATATATGAAATCAATAATGTTCATAACCCCGTGATTGTTGGCTTAAAGAATGGCTTAGAATTTCTAGGTTCTGAGTTTTCCAAGACGATCACGGATTTTCAGAATCTTGTCGGCGAAACCTCCGCAACCGCAGTTTTAGCAGAAGAAACTTTGGATGATGCGGTCAAGAAGCTAAATGAAGCCGATGAGAAACACAAGGTGATGGATACCAATTTCAAGAGTATCTATGATGGTATTTCGACTCTCTATCGTCTGAGTGCTCCCTTAAGCAGCACCTTCTATACCAATACCCAGACAGC
>NZ_JANCOF010000014.1:0-1639 GCF_024295845.1 Streptococcus sp. CF8-6
ATAAGCGTCAGCTGAGAAAGACCAAATACGAAAAATAGGTAGGATAAAATTGCACTTGTTTTGAATAGAAGCTGATACTTTTTCATGTAATCCCTCCTTTATAAACTCGGAACATCTCTAATATAAACCATATTTCCCTAAATCCTTACTCTAAATCTTAAGTAGTGCTTGAGATTTCCTGAATGGTTAAAATAAGGGAAATTGGAAAACAGGAATATCTATGTCTTTATTTCAAAAAAGCACTGCCTCCCCCAGATAAACCTGAGGAAAACAGTGATTCAGTTTTTAGGAATCAGGAATGAATGTAAGGAGATGCATTTGACATTTTTATAATAAAAATCAAAAAACAAGGTATAATCTTTATTGAAAACAGCCATAAAGGTATAATCACTTAAACACTAAGTAAGCCTTCCTACAAGCCATTCTTTACCTCCAATCTCTCTAAAACAAACCATTTTAATAACCAAAATCCGACAACATAGCCAGCACCAAAGAATATAGCTATAAAAGCTATCATGGGATTCAAGAAATAGAAGATCACAACGGACACAAAGGTTAGCACAAAAACATTGAAGGCAATGGTGTCGGAAGCCAAGACTAGAATATAGGGTGTCAACCAATCTAAGGTTTTTGAATATGGAAAAAATAAGTGTTTATACATGATATATTCCTATACAGTATAGAGAGTATAAACTCAAAGAAATACCCAGATTAATAGCTCTCTATACTAACTCAATCCTCTAATGTGGCCATAAAACTGAAGCTGCTGCCCCACCAGCTGCGCAAATCAAATAAATCTGAGGAGTTGGAAAAGGGATTGTCTGCATACAAAGCGAAATCCCCTCAACTGCACCACCTACTCCACTTAAAAATGCATCTGCAAGTTGTTTATCACCAGCTGTTATCGTTGTTAGTTTTTCATCGGATAAAACGAAGAAATTATTGACTGATTGTTCCATTCTTTTCACACTTTCTTTATTAAATTAATTTGGCTAGTAGATAAAAGATAGATTAAGGCATTAAAGATAATGAAAATATGTCCGTAAAATAAAATCAACTTCGCATCCAAACCAAGATACAGTTTGACCATCACAAAGATAAGCAAAAGGATTTGAAACCATAACGTTTTTCCAAAAATAAATTTAAAGCGATTTCGAATTTCTACTTCCTTGATTTTTACCGTTACTCCTTTATTAGCAAGAAGGAAAACTCCTACTTCGAACAAGCCACTGTAGAGAACAATCCACCCAATCGATACATTAGAGATTTGCAAAAATGTCCCTAAAAGAATATCCAAAATACTAGTCAAGAAAATAACAACAAATAATCTATATCTCATATAAATCTTCTCCTTACTACTATCTTTAAAAGTTTAACTTGCCCTCAAAGCTCCCCAAGCTGCTGTACAGAACTGTGCTCCTAAAATCCCTCCAGCAAGAGTTCCCACAACTGGGATAACACTCCCCAGAGCTGCACCTCCTATTGTACAAACTCCCAATGCTTGAACAACTTCTCCAGCCCCTACTGTATCTCCACCTTCAACGCAAGCGAGCATATCAGTATCCATAATCTTAAATTGTGACATCATTTTTGTATTCATGACAAATACTCCTTTTTTATTTTTAATTTTTGTCCTGTT
>NZ_JANCOF010000015.1:0-1373 GCF_024295845.1 Streptococcus sp. CF8-6
GAAAAATGGGGTTCAAAGGTTGACAAGATTCTTGCGAAGAGCAATAATGTCATTGGAAAATTTGGCGAGAAATTATTAGATACCCGAATCCCAGTCGGCATTCGTAAAAAGGCATTTGCCTTTGCGGGAGGTATGGGCTCAATGCCTACCTTCAGCGTCGAGAGTAAGACTCTGCGTGATGTGATGCACTTCTCAAGCAAACATGCGGATGATGTAGTACGAGGAGTAGGTGGTTCTGGAGAAGTAAGGCAACTCGTTCCGCGTAAGCTATCTGATTCAGAGAAAAAACTTTACAAGCGTCCATCAGGTTATAGGAAGAATACAAAGGAAACTGTCTGGGATAAAGCTAAGGATGAACAAGGTGTTGTCAAAGATCCTATTACTAAAAAGGTAATGGATATTGAGGAGCCTTGGGATATGGGGCATAAACCGGGACATGAATTTAGAAAACACCAACAAAGTGCGGCTGATAGAAAAATAACTCGTAAACAATTTTTAGATGAATATAATAATCCCAATAGCTATAGACCAGAGTTACCAGAATCTAATAGAAGTCACATTGGTGAAGATAAGACGGATTTTTATTTTGGTCCATGATTTTGAAGAAAGGACTTACTATGGAATATGATAAAAAAGAGATAGCTAGAAAGCTTTTAGATGATGTTGGCGGTACTCCAAGAGTATATGCATTTAAAGATGAATCTGGAAAAGAAATTGACATATTTTGTGGTGATGATTCTCCAATTGAACACGTATCTTCTTACTCCACTGTTGGGTTATCAGACTACACTTTGAACAAAAAGATAGATGATAAATCTTTAAGAGCAGAAATTATTGGTTCAACAGATAGTAGGAATGATTTGTTTCCAAATATAATAAGTGACTGTGCTTTTAAAGTGATGAATGGATCATCTCCTTGTATGCCAGGGACTGTATTTCTAAATGCAATAGATAATTATTATCTAGATTCTAATATGAAGCACATGTTATTGACTATCCCATTTTTATGGGAGTTGCACGATTTGGAATTTGATCATGAATATGTAACTTGGTTGTTTGCAGTTCCGATTTCTGAGTCGGAGTACCATTTTTTTGTTGAGAATGGGTATCAAAAATTAGAAATGTTATTTGAAAAAAACCAAATAGATATTTATGATTTAAATCGTAGTCCTGTGGTTTAGATGATATTTTACGTTGATGAAGGATTCTCTCCTGTTTGCGGAAGGTTTTATTGGTGCAGCTGGAAGTATGGTTTCAGAGACTGCCATAGGAGCTGTAGATTTGACTCAGATCATTGGCATTGCTAGTATTGATGGCGTCAATCGCTTAACAGGAGGTCGAACTCCAGAGTGGATGAAGCGGGACTTGCAAGG
>NZ_JANCOF010000016.1:0-643 GCF_024295845.1 Streptococcus sp. CF8-6
TAATAGATTAAAAAATAATTATCGATTATAAGAAGTGAATAAGATTAGATTTCTGAATAATAGAATTTAATCTTATTCACTTCTTATTAGTTGACTAAGGAAATTGTGCTCTTTGAGCAATTCAAGACGTTTCGATGACCATTCATGATTTGGGTGAATTAAGCTCAAAAGGAGTGCTATACTAGCAGTGTAAAGGTTGTAGCTAAACTAAGATAAAGCATACATTTAGGAGGAAATCTTATGAAGAAAAAAATATTAATCATTTTAACCTTGTATCTGATCATGTCCATCTTTCTTTATCCGCTTAGGGAGAGTATTTGGTATCATCTATTTTATACCATAGCCTATCTGATTGCGGTTATGATCTATTTTGTTTTAATTAAAAAGAAAGAAAAGAAATGAAAGCTTTTCTTGCTAAAAAACGAATCATATTCTTTGCGAGATTATTCCTGGGTCAGTTGCTTTTGCTTGTCTCTACTTATCTATTTTTATCTCGTCAGTTTTTACATTTTTCCTTAGTTTTTCAATTGCTTCTAGTTATTATTAACTTAGCTTCTATTTTGGTTACTGTTTATCTCACTAGGGGAATGAGGATAAGAGAGTTTGAAGATGATGATCTGGTTAGTCCTAGAATCAATCAACT
>NZ_JANCOF010000017.1:0-580 GCF_024295845.1 Streptococcus sp. CF8-6
AATTTGAAAAAATATAAGGAGTTTGGTTTAGAAGCTCTTCTTCAAGAGACTCGTGGTGGACGTCATCGAGAATATATGACTTACGAAGAAGAACAAGCATTTCTAAAACGTCATATAGAAGCTGCTCAGGCTGGGGAATTTGTAACTGTCAATCAGTTATTTGAAGCCTATCAAAAAGAGATTGGTCGCACTTCTACACGTGATGGTTTCTATTGTCTCCTGAAACGCCATGGTTGGCGAACAGTCACTCCTCGACCTGAACATCCCAAGAAGGCAGACGCTCAAACAATTGAGACGTCTAAAAATAAAATCTACATTCGAGACCTTAAGTAAGCGCTTTAAAGAAGAGGGGGTCTTATAACAAAGTACGCTTGATGTACCAAGATGAAGCTGGTTTCGGGAGAATCAGTAAGATGAGTTCTTGTTGGGCTCCTCAAGGAATTCGACCTAACATTCATAGTCATTATATGCGAGAATATCGCTATTGTTATGGGGCAGTAGATGCTCAGACAGGTGATTCCTTCTTCCTCATTGCTGGAGGATGTAATACTGAGTGGACGAATGAATTTCTACGGCAAGT
>NZ_JANCOF010000002.1:0-306678 GCF_024295845.1 Streptococcus sp. CF8-6
TCTTCCCAGATTGGCAATTTCTTCTGGATTCAAAATATCCTGAGTTTGCTATTTATCGGAGTCATGATTGTGATTCTTGTTAAGACAGGCCATGGTTATCTCTTTCGCATTCCAAGAGAAAAATGGCTTTGGTATTCGATTTTGACAGTATTAGTGGTAGTGCTCCAGATCTCTTTTAACGTTCAGACAGCTAAACATGTTCAGTCAACTGCTGAAGGTTGGGCTGTATTGATTGGTTATAGTGGGACTAACTTTGCAGAGCTAGGTATCTATATAGCCCTGTTCTTTCTGATTCCACTGATGGAAGAGTTAATCTATAGAGGATTACTGCAACATGCTTTCTTTAAAGATTCGCGATTTGGCCTTGATTTGCTTCTTCCTTCCATTTTGTTTGCTCTTCCTCATTTTTCAAGTCTGCCTAGTCTGTTAGATATTTTCGTTTTTACAACATCTGGAATCATCTTTGCTGGTTTGACCCGCTATACCAAGAGCATTTATCCATCCTATGCGGTGCATGTGATCAATAATATTGTAGCGACCTTGCCATTTCTGCTGACTTTTTTACATAGGGTGTTTGGGTAAAATACTGGCTGGAGAGTTAGGAATTATAGTTTTTCAATTTATAAGCGAATTTCAGGAGAAAAATGAGAATGACACCATTAAAATGGTTTGCTGGAGGAAGTGAAAGACGTTGTGAAGCGATGACCATCATTGATCATCTATTGGAAGATATAAAGGCTGCGCCTCAACTTACTCCCTTGAAAAATCAGTTAGTGATTTATAAAAAACGATTAAAGGACGATGGGACTTCTACTCCGTTTATATTGAATCAAATGAACGTTGACATCTCACGTGTGTTGATTGATAACAAGCTAAGTTTGTCAGAAAGTCAAGCGAAGCAAATAAAAAAATTGAGAGAATTATCTGCGATTCGCTATGGTTACTGATGAAGTGCAGGGGTAGGACTCTTTCTACAATTTCCGGTCAAATAAATTGCATTCGTTTTCCCAAGTGGGTATACTAGTATAGTTGAATGAAAAATTCTGAAAATTTAAGAATAGAAAAGAGAACAAATCTTATGGCAAAAGATATTCGTGTCTTACTTTACTACCTTTATATTCCAATTGAAAACGCAGAGCAATTTGCTGCAGACCACTTGGCTTTCTGTAAATCAATCGGTCTCAAAGGCCGTATCCTAGTCGCTGACGAGGGAATTAACGGGACTGTTTCAGGTGACTACGAAACAACTCAAAAATACATGGACTACGTTCACAGCCTCCCAGGCATGGAAGACCTCTGGTTCAAGATTGACGAAGAAAGTGAACAAGCCTTCAAGAAGATGTTTGTTCGCTACAAGAAAGAAATTGTTCACCTTGGTTTGGAAGATAACGATTTTGACAACGACATCAACCCACTTGAAACGACGGGTGCTTACTTGTCTCCAAAAGAGTTCAAAGAAGCCCTTCTTGACGAAGATACCGTTGTCCTTGACACACGTAACGATTATGAGTACGACCTAGGACACTTCCGTGGGGCTATCCGCCCAGACATCCGCAACTTCCGTGAGTTGCCACAATGGGTCCGTGACAACAAGGAAAAATTCATGGACAAACGTGTCGTGGTTTACTGTACAGGTGGCGTTCGCTGTGAGAAATTCTCAGGCTGGATGGTGCGTGAAGGCTACAAAGATGTCGGCCAATTGCACGGAGGAATCGCAACTTACGGTAAAGATCCAGAAGTTCAAGGTGAGCTTTGGGATGGGAAAATGTACGTCTTTGACGAGCGTATCGCCGTCGATGTCAACCATGTCAACCCAACCATCGTAGGGAAAGACTGGTTTGATGGAACACCATGTGAACGCTATGTCAACTGTGGAAATCCCTTCTGTAACCGCCGTATTCTAACATCAGAAGAAAATGAAGACAAGTACCTCCGTGGATGCTCACACGAGTGTCGTGTTCACCCTCGCAACCGCTATGTTTCAGAAAATGAATTGACACAAGCAGAAGTGATCGAGCGTCTAGCAGCTATCGGTGAAAGCTTGGATCAAGTCGCTACTGTATAACATCAAACAGCTCCTCAGGGGCTGTTTTTCTATGCTTTTTATCTAAAAATCTAAAATTTGTTTCTGTATCTTTCAGGAAAATAGGTTATACTATATGTAAACGATTTCAAAGGAGACCAGTTATGGCGAAAACATTTTTTATCCCAAATAAAGAAAGCATTCTAGGACAACAGGAGGTCTTGACTGCCAAGTCCATCTTGGCTTTGGTGGAGGGCTTGGAGTCACACAGTTATGATGCGGTCTATCTCCGTCAGCCCCTCAATCGTCTCGAGTACGTGGAGTGTGGGATTGTAGGTCAGTCGCAATTTCTCTTCAAGGTGAACTATGCGGATAGTCGAAAAGGCTATCAAGTGGTGATTCCAGACTTCCTTACTAGAGCGGACTGGGAGATTGTAGAAGCTCTCCTCCAAGCCCTATCGAGCAAGTTGGGGCAAGTGGTAGAAGGGCTAGAAGGGTTTGAATTTGAAGCTTATTTCCGACAAATAGTTCAGAATTATCTAGCTGACAAAGCGGCTCGTCTAGTATACTGCCAAGGGCTCTTGTCCTCTATCTATCTCAACAAGGAATACCTCGAGAGCTTTTTGGCTGAGGATGGATTGGCACGTTTTGAAGAGCTAGTCAAGAAGGTTCAAGGCTCTGATGCCTACCTTGCCAGTGTGAAATTTTACCCAGACGCCCAAGGCAAGGTACACGGTATCTACCACCTAGCCCAAGGAGTCAAGACGATTTTACCTAAGGAACCCTTTGTACCAGCATCCTATACTGAGCAGCTGGCAGGAAAGGAACTTGTTTGGGAGATTGACCTAGTGACGATTTCTGGTGATGGCTCAAAAGCAGAAGACTATGAAGCCATCGCCCGCTTGGACTATGCAAGATTCCTAGAGTCACTACCAGAAGCATTTTACCACCAACTAGATGCCAATCAATTAGAAGTACAAGCCATCCTAGGACAAGATTTTGAAGAATTGGCAAGCATCGAGTAGGCCTTGTTTAAAAAAGAGTAGGCATAAAAATCCCTGTCATTAATAAATGGCAGGGATTTTGGTTAAAAGAAAGTCAGGATGCGAAGGTAGTCTACTGTCAGCGAGAGCTCTGCAATGAAGAAGGGTAAGAGAATAGCACCATCAAGTAAGACAGCTAGCAAGAAACGATAAAATGGGTCAAGGCTACTGGTCTTACTTGGCTTGCTAATCATAAAGAGATTTCCAAGGGCAAAGATGGCCATGCTTAGAAGAGTGAGGATACCAGCAAATCGTAAGCCACCAAAGAGTGCAAAGAAACTCGCTAGAGCCGTTAAGACAAGCGGAATAGCAAAGAGTCGGCTGTAACGATCGCAAGCTTCTTGGAATGTGAAGTCGCTCTCCTGATCCAGCACACGTCGGACAGTAAAGCCTCCCAAAATGATAGAAAAGTAAAATAGAGCGCTAGCGACTAAGATAGAAAGTCCAGCAAAGAGATTTAAAGGAGGGAGCTGGTTAGGTAAACTATTGGCAATAGATGCCATATAGCCATAGTAGAGGTGCTTGATATGATAGATACTAAAGAAAAGATTAATAGAAGACAGCAAAGTGAGCAGGCCAAAGACACTGTAACGATGCTTTTGGTCCGTAGTCTTGCTGGCAGTTGGTTCTTGGATAGCATCCAGCAGCCAAGTCCAAAATAGTGCGATTTCTTCTTTGAACCGGGCTGTTTTACGAGGGTCAATATCTGGGATATAGGGGCTTTCTAAAGCCTTGCTGAGGATGCTTTTCTCTTTTGCAGGGTTTTCTTGCTTGTGCTCCTCTTCAGCTTTCCCTTGTCCCTCTTCCTTGGTTTGGGCTTCTTCAATCATTTCGGGAGCTTCCTCCTCATGGGTTTCCAACTCTTTAGGTGAGACAGAAGTTTCTTCGCTTACTTGTGGTTCAGTTTCCACAGTTTCTGAAGTCTCAGGCTCGCTGGGCTGGTTTTCCGATTTCGTCTGAGGTGATTTCTTCTCAAGATCGGCACTTTCAAACCATTCTTGTGTCATGGTGGAACCTCCTTTTTTTATGGTCGTTTCTATCTTTAGCCTAGCAGATGAAAGCGTTTTTGTCAATGGTTTCTAGACGGAGCAGAGTGCTCTTCTTTAGGTAGGTAGATATCTTGGTTGGCTTTTGCAATGAGTAGATCTTTGATATCTGCTTTGTCTGTCTTGTATGGGTTGGCAAGTTCATTCTCTTTTTGTCCACGATGTTCTTCTTTGGGTTTATGATAGATACCACCATGTTGAGAAGAAAGATCTAGATTGATACGGTCAGTCTCTTTCTGGGAGAGAATGAGGTTTAGAGTGGAATGGGCCTCTAGCTCAACCTTGCCGTGGACCTTGATATTCTCAGCATAGATGTGTTCCCTTTCCGTCTTGACCTGGCTATCTGTAAATTCGGTATCAAAGATATTGATGATATGAGGTGTCGTTAGTGTACTATTCTTGATAGAGCTTTCTGTTATTCTTAAGAGATAGCCTTTTGTTTTGATTGTCGCATTTTCAAGATTGGCTTGACGAATATTGGTTTGTCCACGATTGGCTGAGACGGTGATAGCTTGCAATCTTCTTCCTTTAGGGAGGGAGAGAATGACTTCGTCAAAACGGTGAGAATAATTGCTGGCAATACGAAGTAGGCCTTCGATTCCTGAACCGAGAAAGCGATGTTGGGAGGCTTGTTTGTCAGTGACGCTTAGTGTTTTGTCACTCATGCCAGTAGTCAGATCGTGACGACCAGACACGGACGGATGATAGGTGATGTGGATCTTGTCATCTACAGACTCGGTGATGGTTAGGCTATGTTCCTCAAGGGTCAAATCAATTTTTTCCACCTCACTTCCGAAGGTCACTTCTTCGATACGATTGTCATAGACGGGGTCTTTTGACATGGCAAGCAAACTTTGAATACCATTGGACTGGGCGCCTACAATAATCATGATAAAACCAAGGATTGTAGAAACCACACCAAAAATGAGAAATCCTTTTGTCAATTTACGCATGTCTGTCACCTCTCTTTCCTTTTTTAAGAATCCATTGCACCAAGCGGACGATCAGGAGCCCAAAGAAACGAGCTACATAGGAGATGCCTAATAGAACAAGAGAAGAAGCACCGATAGCAAGCAAACCAGCCCCGAAAATCAAGATAAAGGCAGATTTGGCTTCGACTAGGACACTAAAGCTCTCTACGATAAAGACTCCGCCCAGCAGGATACCCGTCACAGAGACGGTAAAGAAGGCTAGAATGACGGAGGCGGCTGCGATAAAAAGCCCGATAATGGTTAATATAATTGCAATTCCAACAGGAATTCCGATAGGGGCTGCTAGTAAGGCAAGTAGGGCAATGTGTAGCAGTTGGCGGTCATTCTTTTGAGCAGGGGCTTCATTGACTTTTTTATCGAGAAGATCAGATAGGATATCATGGGCAGCTTCTTTTGGAGTTCCCAGACTGGCAATGAGTTCCTCTTCGCCCTCTGAACCCGCATCGTCAAATAGTTCCTTAAAGTAGTCCATAGCTTCGATGCGGTCAGCTTCAGGCAGTTTATTGAGATAAGTTTCTAACTGAGTCAGATAGTCAGTTCTTGTCATGGCGGATACTCCCTTCTATGATGCCGTTGACGGTGTCGGTATAGAGCGTCCACTCTTCCTTTAGAGTAACGAGCTGCTCTACGCCCCGATTGGTCAAGGAGTAGTATTTGCGCATACGCCCCTGAAACTCTCTAGAGTAGGTGGTCAGAAAGCCACTGGCTTCCAATTTTTTGAGAATGGGATAGAGCGTAGATTCTTTTATATTGGCGATGAGCTTAATGGTTTGACTAATCTCATAACCATAAGAATCCCCCTGCTCCAGTACAGCCAAGATGAGAAATTCGATCAAGGCAGAGGATGTTGGGAAGTACATGGGAAACCTCCTTTATATTATATAAAAATTTTATATATACTCTTTTCAAATATATTGTATCTCAAGTTGAAAGCCCTGTCAAGAAATATGTATAAAAATTTTACATATAAAAAACTCCTAGTATAAACTAGAAGTTTAGAGGATTTTTTCAGCCCGATCCACCATAAAGAGTGAGATAGTCATGATGATATCGATGACTAGAAGGGCAAGGACAGCTGGGATCCAAGATTGGAAAAGTTCAAAACTATAACCAAACAAGGCAGGTCCAAAAGCAGCTAAGATGTAGCCCCCTGTTTGCGCTAGTCCTGATAGCTGAGCTGTCTTTTCAGGAGAACTGGTTTTAAGAGAAAAGCAAACCATGAGGTAGGGGAAGAGGGCACTGCAGGCCGTTCCAATCAAGAGATGGACGACTAACCAGTAGAGGAAATTATTGGCTGGATACAAGAGCATGGCAATTCCCATCATACCAGCGATAGAGATAGTTGCCAGCATGATTCGACGATGACCATCTGACAGACGAGTGGTCAGACTTGGAACAGTCATTGAAAAAGGAATACTGATCAGTGAGAAGATAGAAGCCAGAAGAGCCGCATCACTATTAGAAAGACCAGCACTAACAGCCATAGTTGGCAACCAGGTCATACTTGTATAAAAGAGCAAGGACTGAAGCCCGCCAAAGATAATGATAGCCCAGACATCTTTACTTTTTAGAATATTCTCTTTGACTTGCTTTTCTTTTTGGCTTTCTAGGTGGTGGTTGTGGCGATGATTTGGCAACCAGACTAGCAGAGTGACCAGACAGAGAAAGCTGAGAACGAGGATGAGTCCCTTCCAAGAACTAGCTTGGGTGATAGGGACCGAAAGATAAGAAGCGATGGCTGTCGAAATTCCCATGGCAGTGACATAGAGAGTTGTTAGGAAACTAATCTTTTGAGGCTGATTTGCTTGGATCATACTTGGGAGGAGTACATTGAAGATCGCAATGCTTGCTCCCACAATTAAGGTCCCTAGATAGAGAAGGGGAAGATTGAAAATCCGAATGACAGAGCCAACAGTTAAGAGGAGGAGACAGTAAGTAAAGAGGTGTTCCAACCCGATTTTTTGTGCCAAGCGGCTTGCAAAAGCAGAGAAAAGAGCAAACATCAAGAGAGGGAGACTGGTTAAAATCCCAAGAGTGCTAACCTCCACTCCTAGTCCCTGAGCGATATCTCCTAAAATAGTTGGAAGAGCAGTAAAGGGAGATCGTAAAACGGTCCCGATTAAGACGATTCCTAGAACAAAAAAGAGTGATTGTTTTTTCATAAAAACCTCGATAGGATGATTTTAATAACAGCTTATTTTAAGGTTTTTTCCTTATAATGTCAAGTAATGACAGCCAAGACAGTTCAATCAATGGAAGTGAAAATAAAGTGAAAAGAGACAGATTTCTTTACTAGAATTTTCCTTGATTTGATATAAAAATAGGAAACTAGGAAATTTTGTGATAAAATAGTGGAAGGAAATCTATACATTGGAGAAAAACTGTGCCTGAAAAGCAAAAAATCAGCGTCTTGATGTCGGTCTATGTAAAGGAAAATCCGACGTTTTTAAGAGATGCTATCAAAAGTGTTCAAAACCAGACCTTGAAACCGAGCGAACTTGTTCTTGTTGAGGACGGCCCGCTCACACCCGAACTCTATCAGGTGCTAGATGAAGTGGAAGCTCAGTCAGACATTCCAGTTAAACGGTGCCCCTTAGAAGAAAATCAAGGTTTAGGCTTGGCTCTTCGATACGGCGTTTTACAGTGCCAGTATGATATTATTGCTCGCATGGATACGGATGATTTAGCCGTTCCGGATCGTTTTGAGAAACAGCTTCAGCTAATGGAGAAAGAAGATCTCGATCTCTTAGGTGGGCATATCGCAGAGTTCATTGACAATCCAGATGAGATTGTGTCTTATCGTCGTGTTCCAACTCAGCACGCAGACATTGTGGCTTATCAGAGAATGAGAAGCGCCTTTAACCATATGACAGTCATGTTCAAAAAGGACAGGGTCCTCAAGGCGGGCAACTATGAAGATGGCCTTTACATGGAGGATGACCTCCTTTGGCTCAATATGATTGCTGCAGGTGCCAAGACTGGGAACCTAGATCAAATCTTGTGTAAGGTTCGTGTCGGTGCAGGGATGTTTGAGCGTCGAGGTGGCTTGCGTTACCTTAGACTCTATCGTCAAGCTCGCCAGCGCATGCTTGAGCGAGGGCAAATTTCTTACATGGAATATGCTAAAAGTGTAGCCATTCAGGCAATTGTTGCACTTTGTCCAGGCTTTGTACGTCAGTTTATCTTCGTCAAACTTTTAAGAAAGAGAAAGTAAGCCCCGATAGACTGAATGATTTAGGCTATCATAACAACAGTATCATCTGACTCTTTTAAGGGGGAGTAAATTCCTATGAATAAAAAACTAACAGATTATGTGATTGATCTGGTTGAAATTTTAAATAAACAGCAAAAACAAGTGTTTTGGGGGATATTCGATATTTTGAGTATGGTGGTTTCCATCATCGTATCTTATATCTTGTTTTATGGCCTTATAAATCCTGCGCCTGTGGATTACGTGATCTACACTCTTTTAGCCTTCCTCCTCTATCAAATCATGATTGCGTTTTGGGGGCTAAATGCTAGTATCAGTCGTTATAGCAAGATTACGGATTTCATGAAAATCTTTTTCGGAGTGATGCTCAGCAGTGTTCTTTCTTATGGAATCTGCTATGCCTTTCTTCCATTGTTTTCTATCCGTTTCATCGTACTCTTCATTTTGTTGAGTACCTTCCTCATCTTGCTTCCTCGTATCACTTGGCAGCTGATTTATTCTAAGCGCAAGCAAGGTAGTGGAGATGGAGAGCATCGCCGTACCTTCTTGATCGGTGCTGGTGATGGTGGCGCCCTCTTTATGAACAGCTACCAACATCCAACTAGCGACCTTGAGCTAGTGGGGATTTTGGATAACGATGAAAAGAAAAAGGGACAAAAACTAGGTGGGATCCCAGTTCTGGGCTCTTATGATAATCTACCTGAATTAGCTAAACGTCACCAAATCGAGCGTGTCATCGTAGCGATCCCTTCGCTTGACCCATCAGAGTACGAACGCATCTTGCAGATGTGTAATAAGCTAGGCGTCAAATGTTACAAGATGCCTAAGGTTGAGACAGTCGTTCAAGGACTCCATCAACCAGGTAGTGGTTTCCAAAAAATTGATATCACAGACCTTTTGGGCCGTCAGGAAATTCGTCTCGACGAATCGCGTCTGGGTACTGAGATTACAGGCAAGACCATCCTGGTGACAGGGGCAGGTGGTTCGATTGGTTCAGAGATTTGTCGTCAGGTTAGTCGCTTTAATCCCGAGCGTATTGTCTTGCTTGGACATGGTGAAAACTCAATCTATCTCGTTTATCATGAATTGATCCGTACATTCCAAGGGATTGATTATGTTCCTGTTATTGCAGATATTCAAGACTATGATCGCCTCTTGCAGGTGTTTGAACAGTATAAACCAGCCATTGTCTACCATGCCGCTGCTCACAAGCACGTTCCGATGATGGAGCGCAATCCAAAAGAAGCCTTCAAAAACAATATCCTCGGAACCTACAATGTTGCCAAGGCTGTGGATGAGGCCAAAGTGCCTAAGATGGTCATGATTTCGACTGACAAAGCGGTCAATCCACCCAATGTTATGGGGGCAACCAAGCGCGTGGCAGAGTTGATTGTCACTGGCTTTAACCAACGCAGCAAATCAACCTACTGTGCAGTTCGTTTTGGGAATGTTCTGGGTAGCCGTGGTAGCGTGATTCCTGTCTTTGAACGCCAGATTGCTGAAGGTGGTCCTGTAACGGTGACAGACTTCCGTATGACGCGTTACTTCATGACCATTCCAGAGGCCAGTCGTCTGGTAATCCATGCTGGCGCTTATGCCAAGGACGGAGAAGTCTTTATCCTTGACATGGGCAAACCAGTCAAGATCTATGACTTGGCTAAGAAAATGGTCCTTCTAAGTGGGCACACGGAAAGTGAAATTCCAATCGTTGAGGTCGGTATCCGCCCAGGTGAAAAACTCTATGAAGAACTCTTGGTTTCGACCGAATTGGTTGATAACCAAGTCATGGACAAGATTTTCGTTGGTAAGGTAAATGTCATGCCTCTAGAAGCCATCAATCAAAAAATAGAGGAGTTCCGTTCACTCAGTGGAGATGAGCTCAAAGAAGCGATCATTTCTTTTGCAAATGAAACAACTCATGCTGAGTAAGAGTGTCCATCTACCTTCATAATGAAACAACTATCGCCAGTTTTCTGAGAGAATCAGAAAGCTGGTTTTTATAAATAGAGAGTAGAGAACATCGGATCTTTCAAAGGTTTAATAAGCGCAACTATTCAAGGGACGATGTTATGTGATCTATTAGGAGAGTGATTTCAGACAATCTAAAAACTACCTCTTTTTTAAGCTGGTAACATAACTTTGCGAAATAAGTATTAAAATCAAAAGGAGATTTTTGTATGCTGAGTGCTATTAGGAGTTTTTTCAAAGGCTATGCAAATTTTTCTGGTCGTTCCACACGTCCAGAATTTTGGTGGGTTTGGCTGCTAAATATGATAATTTTCTTGCCCGCCTACTACTCACTTTTTACTGGAGTAGAATCTGATAAAGCCATCAGGAATATTGCGGTCTTCAGTATGTGTATTATTTTGTTTATAGTAGAGTTTGTTCCTCTACTAGCACTGATAGTACGTCGCTTACGAGATGTGGGTATCCATTGGGCCTATATTTTTATTGTATTTGTTCCTTTGGGTGCAATAACACTGCTCGTTATGCTCGCTATGCCAAGTCAACGATTTGGAGAAAAAGTGATAGAGAATAGTGAAAAAGATAAAGATAAAGAGAATACGGAAGACTCTCGGTTTGAAGAAATGGTACGAAAATATTAAGATATTTCTACTTCATTTAAAAACGGCTGAGTCGCTTCGCCGCTTACGAGACGCTGGTTTCCACTGGGCCTTTATTTTCATAGCTTTGGTTCCTATCGTTGGACCGATTGCTCTTATTGTGATGCTTGCTTGGCCAAGTAAGAAGGATGAAGATGCAGATACTGAAGAACAGGATCAAATTACTGCTTAAGCATGGAGTTGATTCCTTCTGATAGTAACAACATATAAAAAATACTCCTCAACCTAGTTCACTAGTGTTAGGAGTATTTTTGTATGGTTAGAGCTGGCTAATGATATCGTCAATGGTACGGGCAATCCAGTCAGGCTGATAGCTGAGTAAATCAGCCTCTTCTCCAAATCCCCAAGTAACAGCAAACTTTTTAATGCCAGTTTCTTGAGCTCCGATCATATCAAACTTGGTGTCCCCAATGATGAGGACTTGGTCTGCAAGGAGTTGATGCGTTTGCAAAGCATGACGGATAACATCCGCCTTATGAGGTGTTTCAGGACTGGAACCGTAAATGCTGTCAAAGAAATGATGGATTCCCAGATTTTTAGTCATATCATGAGCAGTAGGAGTATTCTTTGTTGTAGTGATGTAGAGAGGGTAGTTTTGTGAAAGTTCTTGGAGTAATTCCGTTATTCGGGGGAAGAGTTGGGCTTCGTGAATGCCTTTTCTCTTGTAGTAAGAGCGGTATATCTGCACAGCTTCTGAGATTTGTTCCTTGGGAAGACATGTTGCAAAACTACTTTCAAGTGGTGGTCCCATAAAACCACGAATGGTTTTGGCATCAGGGCTTGGAACTCCTAGCTCTTTAAAGGTATGGGTAAAGGCATTATGGATCCCGATGGAACTGTCAACCAGGGTTCCGTCCAGATCAAAAAAGATAGCTGAGATAGAGGGCATGATTTCTCCTAACAGATAAACTTATTCTCCGAAGATTTCTTTTTGTAGGCGACGACCAGTAGGTGTGGCGGCGAGTCCACCCTCGGCCGTTTCACGAAAGGCAGTTGGAAGACTAGATCCGACTTGGTACATGGCATCGATGACTTCGTCAACAGGGATCTTAGACTCGATACCTGCCAAGGCCATGTCTGCTGCGATAAAGGCAAAGCTGGCTCCCATGGCATTGCGTTTGACACAGGGAACTTCGACCAAACCAGCGACGGGATCACAGATGAGGCCCAGCATATTTTTAATGACAAAGGCGATGGCTTGGCTAGCCTGATAGGGGGTCCCACCTGCAGCCAAGGTCAAGGCTGCGGCACTCATGGCAGAGGCAGAGCCAACTTCGGCCTGACAGCCACCTTCAGCACCTGAGATAGAGGCATTGTTTGCGATAACCAATCCAAAGGCACCAGCAGCAAAGAGGAAATCCAGCTGTTCTTCGTGGCTAAGGTCTAATTTTTGGATAGCAGCGGTGAGAACGGCTGGCAGACAGCCAGCACTTCCTGCGGTTGGAGTGGCACAGACCAAGCCCATCTTCGCATTGTGTTCATTGACCGCGATGGCATTACGGGCTGCTGATAGGATGGTAAAGTCCGACAAGGCCTTGCCACTTTTGAGATGGCGGTCTAGTTTGGCCGCGTCTCCACCCGTTAGGCCACTACGGGATTTGTTTTCACTGAGACCGAGCTCGACAGAGGCTTTCATGACTTCTAGATTGCGTTCCATGAGGAGGAGAACTTCTGGGCGTTCCCGACCTGTTAATTGATATTCTGTCGCAATCATGAGCTCTGCGACATTTCCTTGGAAGTCTAGATCCGCCTGCTCGACCAATTCTTTGATAGAATAAAACATGTTTCCTCCTACTTAAAGAAATTGACATTATGGAGATGAGGGATTTTTCGGATTTCTTCAATCGCCTCTTCGCAACTTCGGCTATCGACTTCGATAATCATAATGGCTTTTTCTCCAGCTTTTTCTCGAGTTACATTCATCTGCGCGATGTTGATATCGAAACGAGAGAGGGCTTCAGTAACATGGGCAATCATACCTGGAACGTCCTGATGCACGATGATAATGGTCGGTGTGTTCATGTTGAGAGAGACAGCAAAGCCGTTAAGTTCCGTAACTTGGATATTTCCTCCACCGATGGAAATTCCTGTCACACTGATGGATTTGTGTTCATTCTTCACAGTAATTTTAGTGGTATTAGGATGAGGAGCGTTGCTGTCTTTCTGAATGGTCCAGACAATCTTGATACCACGTTTATGGGCAATCTCTAGGCTATTTGGAATGTCGGGATCGTCCGTATCCATACCTAATATACCAGCGACGAGAGCAAGGTCGGTTCCATGACCACGGTAGGTTTTGGCAAATGAATTAAATAATTGGAATTCGACTTCTGTCGGCGTATCATCAAAGATGGAAGAGACGATTTTCCCGATGCGAACAGCTCCAGCAGTATGGCTACTTGATGGGCCAATCATAACTGGTCCGATAATGTCAAAGACAGATTGAAAACGAAGTGAGTGCATCTGTTTCCCCTTACAAAGATTCTTATATCTATTATATCAAAGAATGGACCTCTGCGCTTATTTCCCTTATCAAAAGCTTAAAATGATTAAAGTTAGTATAAAATAAGGTCTTTTGTGACAAAAACATCCTTAAAACGGTAAATATAAAACATTTTTGTAATATTTCTACATAAAACCGTTAAACAACGGTAACATTTAAAAGGTATCATAGATATATCCAATGGAAGGAGAATTTTTAGATATGTCATTAACAACTAAAAAAATTAAAACAACTATCGCAGGAGTAGCAACTTTGCTTGCTTTCTTTGCTCCATCACTTGCATCTGCCCAAGAAACTGTAACTTACACAGTTAAATCAGGTGATACTCTTTCAGAAATCGCTGAGAAGTACAACACAACTGTTGAAAAATTGGCAGCAAAAAATAACATCAAAGATATTCACCTTATCTTTGTTGACCAAGTTTTGGTTATCGAAGGAACAGCTCCATCGACAGCAACTGCAACCGCTGCAGCTTCAACAACAACTTATGAAGCACCAGCAGCTGCAGAAGAAGTAACTGAAACAACAACCTATGAAGCCCCAGCTGCACCAGCAGCTCCAGCAGCAGAAAGCAACACTGCAGCAGCTTCTACTGTAAGTGGTTCTGAAGCAGAAGCTAAAGAATGGATCGCTCAAAAAGAATCAGGTGGTAGCTACACAGCTACAAACGGACGTTACATCGGACGTTACCAATTGACAGATTCATACTTGAACGGTGACTACTCAGCTGAAAACCAAGAACGTGTAGCAGATGCCTACGTTACAGGACGTTACGGTTCATGGACAGCTGCCAAGAACTTCTGGCTTAACAACGGTTGGTACTAAGAATACAAGAGTCCTTTAGGGCTCTTTTTTGTTTCTCTATAACAAAAAGCGTAAGAATCTTCTCAGCAATGCTCAATTTGTATAATTCCAACAAAATCCTTCAAATTGTTTTAAAACTCAAATAGTATAAATAAGCTTGTTATGTGTAAAAATATATCATATAATAAGCTTTTTGTTGATTTGAATGAAATAAAATACAGTTTTTTTCTTGACAAACGAAAACGAGAGGAGTATTATTTATACAACAATAAAGTATAAAAATAAAAGGAGGCTCTTCTATGAATAAAGTGAAGAAGGTGTTGATGACGATGTTTGGTTTGCTTATGTTTCCCTTATTATTTGCTTGTAGTAACACTCAATCCCAAGGTGTTGAAGGCATTA
Source organism: Streptococcus sp. CF8-6 (assembly GCF_024295845.1). Lineage (NCBI taxonomy): Bacteria > Bacillati > Bacillota > Bacilli > Lactobacillales > Streptococcaceae > Streptococcus > Streptococcus sp. CF8-6. Next base: position 14,649 of record NZ_JANCOF010000002.1, read on the forward strand.
AGGCTAAAGGAAAATTGGTGGTGGCCCTAAATCCAGAGTTTGCTCCATTCGAATACCAGAAATTGGTCGATGGGAAAAATCAGATTGTAGGTTCAGATGTTGAGCTAGCCAAAGCCATCGCAAAGGAACTAGGTGTAGAAGTGGAGCTCTCTCCAATGAGTTTTGACAATGTACTAGCTAGTCTTGATTCAGGTAAGGCCGATCTTGCCATATCAGGTGTTTCTAAAACGGAAGAGAGAAGTCAAGTTTACGATTTTTCAATTCCCTACTACACTTCGAAAAATAAGGTTATCGTAAGAAAATCTGAATTAACGAATTACCAATCAGTCAAGGATTTGGCCCAGAAAAAGGTTGGAGCGCAGAAAGGTTCTATCCAGGAAACTCTGGCTAAAGAAACCTTGCAGGATTCTTCTCTCGTTTCACTTCCTAAAAATGGAAATTTGATAACAGATTTGAAATCAGGGCAACTAGATGCGGTTATCTTTGAAGAACCAGTGGCGAAAGGATTTGTAGAGAATAATCCAGACCTAGCCATCGCTGAGTTTGATTTTGACAATGACAAAGAAGATTCCTACGCTGTGGCGATGAAAAAAGACAGTAAAGAATTAAAAGAGGCGGTTGACAAAACCATCCAGAAGTTGAAGGATTCTGGGGAGTTGGACAAATTGATTGACGATGCTTTTAAAGCCTCTATCGAAAAATAGAAAGAAGGAAGAGAAATGAGTAAGGAAAAAGTTATTTTAGCCTATTCAGGTGGATTGGATACATCGGTTGCTATTACATGGTTAAAAAAAGACTATGATGTAATCGCTGTTTGTATGGATGTGGGTGAAGGAAAAGATTTGGAGTTCATCCACGATAAAGCTCTCAAGGTTGGGGCTGTTGAGTCTTATGTCATTGATGTTAAGGAAGAATTTGCTAATGACTATGTTTTAGTGGCTCTTCAGGCACATGCTTACTACGAACAGAAGTATCCCTTGGTATCTGCTCTGAGTCGCCCTCTTATTTCAAAAAAACTCGTTGAAATAGCTCATCAGACGGGGGCAACCACAATTGCCCATGGTTGTACAGGCAAGGGAAACGACCAAGTTCGGTTTGAAGTCTCTATTGCAGCTTTGAATCCCAATTTAAAAGTAGTTGCGCCTGTTCGTGAGTGGAAATGGTCTCGTGAAGAAGAAATCCAATATGCCAAAGAAAACGGTGTCCCAGTTCCTGCTGACCTTGACAATCCTTACTCTGTCGATCAAAATCTTTGGGGACGTGCAAATGAATGTGGTGTCTTGGAAAACCCTTGGAACCAAGCGCCAGAAGAAGCATTTGGAATCACATCTTCGCCAGAAGAGGCGCCAGACAGTCCAGAATTTATTGACATTGAGTTTAGCTGTGGGGTACCCATCTCCCTCAATGGTGAGAAGATGAAAGTGGCGGATTTGATTCAAAAGCTCAATGAAATTGCGGGTAAACACGGTGTTGGTCGTATTGACCATGTGGAAAATCGCCTAGTTGGTATTAAGTCAAGAGAGATTTATGAGTGCCCAGGTGCTGTGACTTTATTGGCAGCTCATAAGGAGATTGAAGACTTGACTCTTGTGAGAGAAGTGGCTCATTTCAAACCTATTATCGAAAATGAGTTGTCCAATCTCATCTATAATGCCTTGTGGTTTAGCCCAGCAACTCAGGCTTTGATTGCCTATATCAAGGAGACACAGAAAGTTGTCAATGGAACTGCAAAAGTTAAACTTTATAAGGGGAACGCCCAGGTAGTGGCTCGGAAATCACCAAATTCTCTTTACGATGAAAATTTGGCGACTTATACCAGTGCGGATACCTTTGACCAAGATGCGGCTGTTGGATTTATCAAGCTTTGGGGGCTTCCGACTAAGGTTTATTCAGAAGTTCAGAAAAATGTTGAGTAGTGACGCGATAGAAAGGGACGACAGGATATGTCGAAAAATACAAAATTATGGGGTGGTCGATTTGAAGGCACTGTGGAAGATTGGGTAGAGCAGTTCGGTGCGAGTATTTCCTTTGATCATCAGCTGGCAAAATTTGATTTGATGGGTTCCCTAGCTCATGTTCAAATGCTAGGACAGACTGGCATTTTGAGCTTGGAAGAGGCAGAGCAGATCCAAGATGGTCTGAAAGCTTTGTTGCGAGATTTAGAGGCAGGGGAGCTTCATTTTGATATTGCAAATGAAGATATTCATATGAATATGGAAGTGTTGCTGACAGAGGAAATCGGTCCTCTGGCTGGGAAACTACATACGGCTCGTTCTCGGAATGACCAAGTCGCAACGGATATGCACTTATATCTAAAGGAGCAGCTTGGGCATGTTTTGGATAAGTTGGCGAATCTGAACAGTGTTTTGCTGGATTTGGCTGAAAAACATGTGGAAACCATCATGCCAGGCTATACCCATTTGCAGCACGCCCAACCGATTAGTTTTGCCCACCATCTCATGGCTTATTACAATATGTTCCAAAGGGATAGCGAACGCTTTGCATTTAACCTAAAACATACGGACCTATCTCCCCTGGGTGCGGCTGCATTAGCGGGGACAACTTTTCCAATCGATCGTCAATTATCGAGTGATTTATTGGGCTTCCAACAACCCTATACCAATTCCTTGGACGCAGTGAGTGACCGTGATTTTATCTTGGAATTTCTGTCAAATGCCAGCATGTTGATGATGCATATGAGTCGTTTTTGTGAGGAAATCATCAATTGGTGCAGTTTTGAGTATCAGTACATTAGCTTGTCTGATAGCTTTTCAACGGGTTCGTCTATCATGCCCCAGAAGAAAAATCCTGATATGGCCGAATTGATTCGAGGGAAGACAGGACGGGTTTACGGGCACTTGCTTGGACTATTGACCGTCATGAAGTCTTTGCCTCTGGCCTACAATAAGGATTTGCAAGAGGACAAGGAAGGCCTGTTTGATACAGTAGAAACGATTTTGAATTCTCTGGATGTGTTGGCAGGTATGCTATCGAGCATGCAGGTTAATAAGGCCAAAATGCAGCAATCTACAGAGAATGATTTTTCGAATGCGACCGAACTGGCAGATTATTTGGCTGAAAAAGGCCTCCCCTTTAGAGAAGCGCATGAAATAGTAGGGAAATTGGTTCTAGACTCTATCAAGCATAGTAAAAATATCCAAGATTGGGATTTGGAGGAGTTGCAAGCCTACCATCCCTTGATTGAAGAGGATATTTATATCTACTTGCGTCCAGAAACCGCTGTTCAGAGACGGAATTCCTTAGGAGGAACCGGCTTTGAGCAAGTGAAATACCAGATAGAACAAGCGAAGAAAGAACTTAAAGGGGAAAATTGATTCGTTTGCAAAGTAAGGAAGAGAGGTTGAGATGATTTATCAGCCTCTTTCTTGTCTTCTCCAATCAAGCGTGTTATAATGAATACTGCTCAAGCGACCTTCAATCGTGAAGCACACACGACCTTCAATCGTGAATAAACGAATAGATGGGAGACTTACCATGAGTGATAACTCTAAAACACGTGTTGTTGTGGGGATGAGTGGTGGTGTTGATTCGTCGGTGACGGCTCTCTTGCTCAAGGAGCAGGGCTACGATGTGATCGGTATCTTCATGAAGAACTGGGATGACACAGACGAAAACGGCGTCTGTACGGCGACCGAGGATTACAAGGATGTGGCTGCGGTGGCAGACCAGATCGGCATTCCCTACTACTCTGTTAATTTTGAAAAAGAGTACTGGGACCGCGTCTTTGAGTATTTCCTAGCGGAATACCGTGCGGGGCGCACGCCAAATCCAGATGTTATGTGCAACAAGGAAATCAAGTTCAAGGCCTTTTTGGACTATGCCATGACCTTGGGTGCAGATTATGTAGCGACTGGGCATTATGCTCGAGTGGCGCGTGATGAGGACGGGACAGTTCACATGCTTCGTGGCGTGGACAATGGCAAGGATCAGACCTATTTCCTCAGCCAACTTTCTCAAGAACAACTCCAAAAAACCATGTTCCCACTGGGGCATTTGGAAAAGCCTGAAGTTCGCAGACTAGCAGAAGAAGCTGGACTTGCGACCGCTAAGAAGAAAGACTCGACAGGGATTTGCTTTATCGGAGAAAAGAACTTTAAAAACTTTCTCAGCAACTACCTGCCAGCTCAGCCTGGTCGCATGATGACTGTGGATGGTCGCGATATGGGGGAGCATGCAGGTCTGATGTATTATACGATTGGTCAGCGTGGTGGACTCGGTATCGGTGGGCAACACGGCGGTGACAATGCACCGTGGTTCGTTGTCGGAAAAGACCTAAGCAAGAATATCCTCTATGTCGGCCAAGGATTCTACCATGATTCGCTCATGTCAACTAGCCTAGAGGCTAGTCAAGTTAACTTTACTCGTGACATGCCAGAGGAATTTACGCTAGAATGCACAGCTAAATTCCGCTACCGTCAGCCTGATTCTAAGGTGACTGTACATGTCAAAGGAGACAAGGCAGAGGTCATCTTTGCAGAGCCACAACGCGCGATTACACCAGGACAGGCAGTTGTCTTTTACGATGGCGAAGAGTGTCTAGGTGGCGGTTTGATTGACAATGCCTACCGCGATGGACAAGTTTGTCAGTACATTTAGATTGACAAATTTTCTCAATTTGCTACAATAATAAAAGCAATAGAAATGATGGTCAAAGCTCATGGATGTTGCAGGCTTTTTTGTCCTGCACTTCTTTGGAGTTTTGACTGTTTTTGTGTCGTTTAGAGGAAAGGACAAGAATGACTCAACAAGACTTTCGGACAAAAGTGGGAAATACGGTTTTTGGCGTTCGTGCGACAGCCTTGATTATCCAAAATGGCAAGCTCCTAGTTACCAAAGACAAGGGCAAGTATTACACAATTGGCGGTGCGATTCAAGTCAATGAAAGCACGGAAGAAGCGGTAATCCGTGAAGTGAGGGAAGAACTAGGTGTCAAAGCTCAAGCTGGGCAGCTAGCTTTCGTGGTTGAAAATCGTTTTGAACAAGACGGTGTTTCCTATCACAACATCGAGTTTCATTATCTGGTGGACTTGCTTGAGGATGCTCCGTTGACCATGCAGGAGGATGAGAAAAGGCAGCCCTGTGAGTGGATCAACTTGGATCAGCTCCAGAATATCCAGTTAGTTCCAGCCTTTTTAAAAACAGCTCTGCCAACTTGGGATGGCCAACTAAGACACATTCATCTTGAGGAATAGGAGAGAAAATGATGGTTAAGCTTATTGCCCATGTACTTATTCATAGTGGTGGTGATTATTTGCTCATTCAGCGTTCGGAAATTAAAAGAGGAGAACCCAACGTTTATCCAACTTACTGGGATATTCCTGGTGGCGGGGTTGAAAAGGGTGAACTTCCGCGAGATGGTGCTCTTAGAGAATGCATTGAAGAAGTGGGAGTTAGGCTAGATAGCAGTTCGTTCAAACTTCTTCACGAAGATAGTCAACTGGATACCTCTAAGGATACTGTCTTTACTCGCTTAGTTTATAAAGCAGAGTGGGTTGGGGAGAAGCCAATTATCAGATTAGATCCTGAAGAGCATACACATTTTAAATGGGTTACTATGGATCAAGCTCTAGAGGAGGAGAAGTTAGTTCCTTATTTGCGAGAAATTTTTGAAAGGTTAAGAAATGACTTATAATTTTACGGAAGAATACGATATTATTGTAATTGGTGCGGGGCACGCGGGGGTGGAAGCATCTCTAGCAGCCAGCCGTATGGGCTGTAAGGTTTTGCTTGCGACCATCAACATTGAAATGCTGGCTTTCATGCCTTGTAATCCTTCTATCGGCGGTTCTGCTAAGGGAATTGTCGTGCGTGAAGTCGATGCCCTCGGTGGCGAAATGGCCAAGACCATTGACAAGACTTACATCCAGATGAAGATGCTCAACACTGGGAAAGGTCCAGCTGTCCGTGCCCTTCGTGCGCAGGCTGACAAGGAACTTTACTCTAAGGAGATGCGCAAGACAGTTGAAAATCAAGAGAACCTGACCCTTCGTCAAACCATGATTGATGAGATTTTGGTGGAAGATGGCAAGGTAGTTGGTGTGAGAACAGCGACTCACCAAGAGTATGGAGCAAAAGCCGTTATTGTGACCACAGGAACAGCCCTCCGTGGGGAAATCATCATCGGCGACCTCAAGTACTCGTCAGGTCCTAACCACAGCCTAGCTTCGATTAACCTTGCTGATAACCTTAAGGAATTAGGCCTCGAAATTGGTCGTTTCAAGACAGGAACACCTCCACGTGTCAAGGCTTCTTCTATCAATTACGACGTGACAGAGATTCAGCCAGGGGACGAAGCGCCAAATCACTTCTCTTATACTTCGCGTGATAAAGACTATGTCAAAGATCAGGTGCCATGCTGGTTGACCTACACCAACGGTATCAGTCATGAGATTATCCAAAACAACCTCCACCGTGCGCCTATGTTCACAGGTGTGGTTAAGGGGGTGGGACCTCGTTACTGTCCATCAATTGAGGACAAGATTGTGCGCTTTGCGGACAAGGAACGTCACCAACTCTTCCTTGAGCCAGAAGGACGCAATACAGAGGAAGTCTATGTCCAAGGTCTTTCAACCAGTCTGCCTGAGGATGTCCAACGTGAGCTGGTTCATTCCATTAAAGGTCTGGAAAATGCAGAGATGATGCGAACAGGTTATGCCATTGAGTACGATATGGTCTTGCCACACCAGTTACGTGCGACTTTGGAAACCAAGAAAATCTCAGGACTCTTTACTGCTGGTCAGACAAATGGAACGTCAGGTTACGAAGAAGCTGCTGGTCAAGGGATTATCGCAGGTATCAATGCGGCTCTGAAAATCCAAGGCAAGCCTGAATTGATTTTGAAGCGCAGTGACGGTTATATTGGGGTCATGATTGACGATTTGGTGACAAAGGGAACTATTGAACCCTACCGTCTCTTGACCAGTCGTGCTGAATACCGTCTCATCCTCCGTCATGACAATGCTGATATGCGTTTGACCGAGATGGGTCGAGAGATTGGCCTTGTGGATGATGAACGCTGGGCTCGTTTTGAAATCAAGAAAAATCAATTTGACAATGAGATGAAGCGTCTTGACAGCATCAAACTTAAGCCAGTTAAGGAAACCAATGCTAAGGTTGAGGAGCTGGGCTTCAAGCCGTTGACAGATGCAGTGACAGCCAAAGAATTCCTTCGCCGTCCAGAAGTGTCTTATCAAGATGTGGTGGCCTTCATCGGACCAGCTGCAGAGGACTTGGATGACAAGATTATCGAATTGATTGAAACAGAAATCAAGTATGAAGGCTATATTTCCAAAGCTATGGATCAGGTTGCCAAGATGAAGCGCATGGAAGAAAAACGCATTCCAGCCAATATTGATTGGGATGATATTGATTCTATCGCGACAGAAGCTCGTCAGAAGTTCAAACTCATCAATCCAGAAACCATCGGCCAAGCTAGCCGCATTTCGGGAGTAAATCCAGCAGATATTTCTATTTTGATGGTCTATCTGGAAGGTAAAAATCGTAGTATTTCTAAAACCCAAGAAAAGAAAGTATAGAGAAAAACAGCTCCGAAGACGGGGCTGTTTTGTTGATTTATTATTCTTCATCTGGTGTGAGGATCATCGGGATGATAATCGGTTCACGTTCTGTGTTTTCATAGAGGAAAGGACGAATAGCGTTGACAATGGCGCCATTGACAGATTGCACGCTAGCATCTTTGTTCTTCAGCGCGATACGAATTGCATTGAAGAGGATGCGCTGGCTTTGGCGAATCAAGTCACCAGATTCTCTCATGTAGACAAAGCCTCGGCTGAGGATGTCAGGACCAGACAAGATCATTTTAGACTTGAAGTCAACAGTTGCGACTGCTAGAACGACACCATCTTCAGATAGATCACGACGGTCTTTGAGGACAGCAGCGCCGATTTCACCGATACGATTTCCATCGACATAGATGTCTTGGGCATTGAAGTGCCCTGCGATACGGGCTGAGTTAGCAGTAAGAGCAAGCACATCACCATTGCTCATGATAAAGATATTGTCCTTCTCGACACCCGTATCCACCGCTAGTCCAGCGTGGACTTTTTGCATGCGGTATTCACCATGGACAGGCATGAAGTATTTTGGCTTAATCAAGCGGAGCATGAGTTTTTGCTCTTGCTGACCACCGTGTCCAGAGGTGTGGATATTGTTAATCTTTCCGTGAATGACTTCGACACCAGCTTCTGAGATAATGTTAATCAGCTTGTTGACGCTAGTGGTATTTCCAGGGATAGGACTTGAAGAGAAGATAACGGTATCGCCGGGTTGGAGTTGCACCTGACGGTGGGTTCCGTTAGCGATACGAGAGAGGGCAGCCATCGGCTCGCCTTGACTACCTGTACAGAGGATCAGAACCTCGCCTGCAGGGTAGTCTTTGATTTCATTTGGCTCGATAAAGGTTCCCTTAGGAGCTTTGATGTAGCCAAGCTCGATCCCATTGACAATGGCCTTTTCCATCGAACGTCCAAAGACCGCAATCTTGCGTCCAGTCTTAACAGCGGCATCCGTTGCTTGCTGGAGACGGAAGATATTTGAGGCAAAGGATGCAAAGATGATACGTCCTTCGATGCCTTGGATGATCTTCATGATGGACTGACCAACGACTTTTTCAGAGTTGGTAAAGGTTGGCACTTCTGCATTTGTCGAGTCAGAGAGGAGGCAGAGTACGCCTTCTTCACCAAGGGCTGCCATCCGGTGCAAGTCCGCAGGTTCCCCAACGGGAGTAAAGTCAAACTTAAAGTCACCCGTACAGACGATTTTCCCTTGAGGAGTATGAATGACAATCCCCAAAGGTTCTGGAATAGAGTGAGTGGTTCTAAAGAAAGTTGCCTTAAGATTTTTAAAGGTCAACTCAGTGTTGTGGTTGATTTCGTAAAGTTTGGCGTTGCGCAAGAGACCGTGTTCTTCGAGTTTTCCACGGATCAAAGCCAAGGCGAGTGGTCCAGCGTAGATAGGGACATTTGCTTGCTTGAGCAGGAAAGGAATCCCACCGATGTGGTCCTCGTGTCCGTGTGTAATCAAAACAGCCTTGACGCGGTCGATATTGTCCACGATGTAAGAGTAATCAGGAATGACATAGTCGATACCCAGCAAGTCATCTTCTGGGAATTTAATCCCAGCATCGACGATGATAATCTCGTCTTGGTATTCAATTCCGTATGTGTTTTTCCCGATTTCTCCCAGACCACCGATGGCAAAAACGCCAACTTCTTCAGGTTTAAGAGTGTAGGCCATATTAGAACTCCGTAATCTCGAAAGCGCCAGTTTCTTTTTCGTAATCTAGCAATTTGTCAGACAAGAGTTCGATGAATTCGATGTTGTACTCTGGGCGGTTTTCTTCGACAAGTTGGCGAGCAGCGATACGGCCCTCAAGTTCTGAGTTGGCATCGATGTCTAGGTAAAGTGAGCGTGTTGTTTCACGACGTGGGCTACGTTCTTTTGTTTCTTGATAAAAAACTTTGTAAATCATATAGTTCCTTTCTATTTACAGGTCAGCTTATTCCAAACTTTTAGCAGAGATTTGCTTGATTTCATTCCATTTTGTGTCTAGATTGACCTTGATTCGTTACAATTATTTCAATTATACCACAAAATGAAAAATTAGTAAAAGACGGAAATGGAGAAAGTCGGGAGGGGAAGGAGGAGCAAAAAGACAGGTAGGATTTGGTCGGAGAGCGCTTAGGTGTTATAATTAAAGGGGGAATCTAAAGAGATAGTAGGTTTGAGGAAGAATACAGTTCTAGTTTCATTAATCGTTGGAGTGGATGGTTGGGACAGAATGATATCTTTGAAAAAAGAAAAAGCTCTTGAGAAATCTCAAGAGCAAATAAAAAGGCTGAGACAAAACTCGGGGATTTTCCTGGAGCAGTCCAGATGGCAGCACCTCTACCTGAAGCGAATGCATCGCAACCTTTGAATGACTTGTCACCAAATCAAACTCGATCTCAGCCTTTACTTAATTCTATCATCTATGAGGCTAAGAAGTCAATCTATAAGTATAACGATGTAGAAATAGCATGGAGTGGAGCGCTTACTAAAAGGTAAAGACAAGCACTTAATTTAAGAGTAAGCAAAAAGAGAGGACCAATGGTAGTCAGGGGTCTTTACAGCTCAAAGCTGAGGGCAGTCCCACACCCGTACCAGAAGTTGGTACCTTTGAACGCTCTGTTACCAGTCGCCCTACGTTATCCTCTCAATATTTATATTTTACTATAGCTTACTGAGGGAATCAACTTTAAAAGCATCAAAAAGCCCTTGACCGAAGTCAAGAGCCAATGTTAAAATGGAGAACAAAGTTTCGTAAATATCCGAGTTTCCAACTCAAATTATGGATGGCTGAAGTTGTAGGGCTAGACGTGCAAGAAATTGGTGATGCCATTAAGAATAATGCAGGTAAGAGCAAAGTAAACAACTTGATTAGAGAACTATCCTGGGACGCTATTTTTGATAAAGTATATAAAGAATCAACTTAAAAAATTTTGTAGGAGAGTGTAAAATGTCAGAAAAAAAATATTCGTTTAGAAGAGAAGGAAATCATTTTAAGTTATCAATTCCAATCAATGAAAAATGCAACGATATAGAAGAAATGACTCCTAAAAAACAGAGATTTACTTTTAAGTTATCAAGTTTAAAAACAATATTTGATTTTCTAGGTTCAATAGTCGTATTAATAGTGGGATTTTTAATTGCAACACCGTTATTTTTAATGTCCATATTACTTAATTGGTTTAAATTGACAATTTTATTTGCAATTTTTTGGTTTATTGTATATGTTGTATATGATACAGTTATTTTAAATCATACAGCACTTGGTATCAGGCCATTTAATGGTACTATTGTTTTAATTATTATGGGGCTAGGTTTAATAGCTTCGATTTTTGTTACAATTTCAGAAATTAAAAATTAGATTGAATTTTTATATGTTGAACAAACACTTTGTTATCAAAGTGTTTTTATTATAGCTAGGAAGAAAAAATATGAATAAATTAGGAAGTGAATTTTTGAAAGAATTCGATAATTACGAAAGACCGATTGCATTTGGTTTGACAAAACGGTTATTGGTAATGATGATAGGGATAAGTGTTGTCGTATCGCTAACAATCTCAATTTCTCTAATGGAACTTTCAGATATTTTTATGTATCTTGTTGCTTTATTAATTGCTCCCCCGTTTATTATATACGGTTTGGGGTTTGATGAGGCTGTGAAGGAAAAGATACTGTTTAATTTAAAAGTGCAGAAAAGAGCATATATGACAGAATTTAGGGAAGGAGAGGAGTTCACAAAAGATGATTTTAAATCTTGGAAGAAAGTCAAAGAATTTGACGAAAGCTGAAAAAGAGCGAAAAGCACGTTTAAAACGTTCAATGAAAGCATCAACACAAAATACGATTAGGTATAATAGTTTGTTTGAAAATGGATTAATGCATATTGCTAAAAATGAATGGTCAAGAACTTACAGACTAGGTGATGTGGCTTATATTTCTGCAAATCAGGAAGAAAAAATTGATGTGATTGATACGCATGCTGAAGCATTGAATTCACTTGATGCTGGATCTACCTATCAGCTTTTAGTTATTAACAGAAGAATTGAAGAAAATGTTGTTGAACAGATCAAATATGATGAAGTTGGAGATGGCTTTGATGATTTCCGTAGGGAATACAATGACATTATTGAGAGCCGATTCTCAAGTGATTCAAAGAATTTTCAGGTAGAGAAATATGTTACTCTTAGGACTGAAGCATATAACAAGAATCAAGCAGATTCTAATTTGAATGAACTTGGGAATTCACTTGAAAATCAATATGCTCAAATGGATATTTCATTTGAGGAACTGGATGGAAAAGAAAGGCTTGATATTTTTTCAGAACTACTACTTGGCAAGCGGAAAATGCCTTATACTTTTAAGGATATAGCCCTTTCAGAATTACATACAAAAGATTTTATTGCACCGAATAGACTTCAATTTCTTGAGAATCGGTTTCGAATTAATGAAGAAGTAGCAAGAGTTATGTATGCTAGAAACTTTCCTACTTTTTTAACTGATAAGATGATCAAAAATTTGACTGACATTGGTGTTGAGTTGGCAATTACAATACATGCAGAACCTTATGAGCCATCTAATTTTATGAAGAAAATCAATAATATTGATACAACAATTAAAGCTGAAATGGTTAAAGCTCAGCGCTCAGGTGCTCAAGAAGGGATTGATCAAGAGTTGGCTGTAAGTGGTCGTTCTCGTGAAATTTCGGAATCTACAAGGCGTTGGAAAGAAGAAATTGATGATAATGACCAAAAAGCATTCTCAGGACTCATTGCTATCTATTTTAAAGCAAATGATGAAGAGGAACTTGCTAGTATAACTGATAAAATTCAAACAGCATCACGTAAAGTTGGAGTTGACTTCCAGGAATGCTACTATTACCAGGAAGAAGGACTGAATACTATTCTACCTATAGGACATACTTTTTTAAATGTAAAACGTCGCTTTGTTCGTGACATGACAACTGCTAATATCGCTACTCAAGTTCCGTTTACTAACGTTGATTTAAAATCTAATAGTCCACGTGCATTGTATTATGGTCAAAATCAATTATCTAATAATGTAATCACTGTCGACCGTAAGGCTGACCTTAATACAGGTTCAGGAGTTGTGCTTGGTTCATCAGGTTCAGGTAAATCTGTTACCGTTAAAACTATGGAAATTATACCAACATATCTAAAAAATCCTGAAGATAGGATTATCATTGTGGATCCCGAAGATGAATATTCCGACATTGGACGAGAATTCAATGCTCAACAAGTCGATATTTTTATTGGTTCGAAATCTCATTTGAACTTATTGGATTTGCCTGATATGAGTCAATTGAAGGATGAAGATAATGATCCAATAGGTGATAAATCTAATCTATTGATGGGGTTGTTTGAATCAATTCTAGATGAAGTAGGAGATGTTCAATATGCTATTATTGACCGTGTCACTCGTGAAACATACTCTAGATTTGCAAATATGGATAGAAAGCCAACATTAAAAGATTGGCATGATATTTTACAAGAACAAGAAGAACCTGAAGCAAAAGAGCTAGCTCTCAAATCAGAAATCTATGCGAAGGGTTCTCAGAATATCTTTGCTCATGAGACAAATGTAGATATAACTGATAGATTTGTTGTATTTAATTTGAAGCGTTTAACAGGGAAACTAAAGCCGTTTGCAATGATGGTTATTCAGGACTATATTTGGAATCAAGTCGTATCCTCTCAAGGTAAATTAACTACGCGTATTTATTTTGACGAGGTGCAACTTTTCTTTAAAGAAGTTGCTCAAGCTGTTTTCTTTACAGAACTTTACTCACGTGTTCGTAAGTATGGAGCAATAGCAACAGCTATTACTCAAAATATCGAAACACTCATGAATAAAGAAGAAGGCCGGAAGTTAGTCTCAAATAGTGAGTTTATGATTCTTCTGAAGCATAAAAAATCAGATTTAACGGCTTTGTCCAAAGCAATTAGCCTAACTCCAACTCTAACAAGGTATATTGAAAAACCAAAGGCAAAAGGAACAGGTTTAATTGTTGCTGGTCAGGTTGTTGTGCCTTTTGAAAATCCAATCCCTAAAGATACAAAATTATTTGAATTAGTTGCGACTGATGCATAGGAGGTGTTGGGTTGTCGAAAAAAACAAGGAAGACCGCGTACACAAGGAAGAGTTCTCCGAGCTCATATAAAAGAAAACATAAAGCAATTGAACGTCAGGGAGAGACTAAATTTCAAAAAGTTGGAAGAGTTGTACATAGTCAAGCCAGTCAATTTGTAGATACAAGTTTACAAGGTGATGATACTTTAGAGGATCTTGCTTCTGCTCGCCAAAAAATCAGGCAGACACACGCTCGAGTTGAGCAAGTTAAAAAGCTTGGGAAGTACTCTGTTAAAATTTCTTCAGGAGCAACAAAAGGTATCTATTCAGGAGGAAACAGAACCTACAATCTTGTTCGTGGTAGAGGTTTTACTAGGACGCCGATATCTGCTCGTTGGGAAACAAAAGCTAAAAACAAATATCAACGTTTGCGAGCTAGAATAAACGCTTCTAAAACTGCTAAATTTGGAAGGAAAACTAAAAAAATAGCTTCAAAAGTTAGCAAACCCCTATTCAGCATAATTAAGAATCCGTTATCAGTAAAAACTTACCTTATTCTATTCTTTACTTTCCTATTAGTTGCTATTATTGGTGCAATAGCAGGGGGAGGAAGTACAACAGTATCTCAAAACGAATTTGATCTTACAGATACATGGGTATATATTTCGAAGATTGACAGAGAAAAATCCACAGATAAAGTTGATTATTGGACTAATATTGATGAAATCATGATGTTTATGGGCTATAAACACAAGGATTATAAATTAGATTCTCCATATAATAAAGATAAAAAGTGGTGGGAATTCAACAAACCTTATAAAGATCTTTTGTCGACTATTTGGGACGATTTAAATAAGGATAAAGATAATCTTAAAACAATGGCTGATATTTACACTTCTTCAGAAAATAAGTATCTTAAGTTGAGTGAATCTGAGTTAAAAGAGTATAACGAAGTTTTAGAGCAAGCTAAACAAGTTGGTTACTATGTGACCTATAATGATTTAGCAAACCCTTTTAGTTCTGAGATTAATGATGAAAAATTAGATCCGATACGAATCGATAAACGGTTTGGTTATGTTTCTAAAACGGAAATATATAATGGTTCAGTTTTACAAGCTAATCAAGGATCAAAACTCTATGCTGTAATGGAAGGTAAGATTTCTATAAAAGAAAAAGATGTTCTTATTACAACAGGAACAGCAGAGTTTACCTATAAAAATGTTTCCAACATACGTGTAAATGATGGCGACCGGATTAAGGTTGGTTCTGAGATTGGAGAAGTTAGTGATACTTCAGGACAAGAAGTTTACTATCAAAAACTCAAGAAAAATAAGAAAAAGAAAGAGTGGGTTTGGGTCAATGTTGGTTTCTATTTTCCAAAAGTTGAGTACAATCAAACCACTTCTGTAATTTCAGATATGAATCTTGATGGAGATATTGGTAAAAAAATTAGTAATATATATAACTATTTAAAAAAACAAGATAGTGATGTAACTTTAAATGGCACTTCCGCGATGCTAGGGAACTTTTGGACTGAATCATCAATCACAGCAAAAAGGGCTGAAGGAGACTATCTGAATCCCCCTGTTGGAGCATCAGCTAGCTCCTGGGATGATCCTAATTGGTTGAATATGGGAAATGCTGAAATTTATGGAGGCAAATATCCAAATATCGTCCATAGAGGAATTGGACTAGGACAGTGGACAGATACTGCAGATGGTTCTGTTCGGCATACAGCATTATTAAACTATGCAAAAGATAAAGGCAAAAAATGGTATGATCTTGAACTTCAACTTGATTTTATGTTAAACGGAGATAGTCCTTATTATATTCAAATTCTAAAAGATGTTCTTCATTCCAATGACGATGTTAATTCACTAACTAATCACTTCTTAGTGTATTGGGAAGGAAATTCAGGAGATAAGTTAAAAGAGCGACAAAATAATGCTCAGCAGGTTTTATCTTATCTAAAAAAACCTAGAGGAAGTAGCAGAGGAGGAAGTTCAGTTCTCGAAAGTTCTTGGGGTTTTCCTCCAGAATATTCGTCTAAAATTAAAAGCTATCCATCAGGAGCAACAGTTTCTTCTAGTTTAAATGGTAATACATATCCAGCAGGACAATGTACTTGGTATGTATATAATCGATTAGTGGAGGCAAATGCACCACATTATAATTGGTTAGGAAACGGTCAAGATTGGGTTAGAAATTTAGTTGGTCTAGGATGGACGTATAGTGATAAACCAGTAGCAGGAGCAGTTATGTCTATACAAGGTGGATTCTGGGGAACACCAACTGAATATGGTCATGTAGCCTATGTTGAACATGTCAATGAGGATGGAACTTTTTTAGTATCAGAATGTAACATCTTAGGTGTTCAAAATCAAATTCACTGGACTGTTTGGACTAATCAAAGTTATTTATCCTTTGCAATCCCGCCAAAATAAAAAAGATTGGAGAATTATGTTAGACTTAGCAAAAATTAAAGCAATAAAATTTATTGGTTATATTCTACTTCTGGTTCTCGCAGTAGTGATTGGAGTAGGAGTTGGGCAATCAATAACAGCGACTAATACAAAAAAAGAAGATACAGAACAAAAGGAAGCACAATCTGCACAAGTCCTTACTCAGGATCAGGTTAAGGAGTTTCTATTAAACTACTACACTAAAAAAGATCTGGGTGAAAATAGAAATCGTTATAAAGATTATATGACAGATGGGCTTTATAAACAACAAGTCGCAAAAGAAGAAGAAGCTGTAAACCAAACTTACAAAGGCTTTGTAATAGATTATAAATTTCAAAGCGCTGAAATTTATATCAATCAAGAAAAATTACAAGTTATCACTCAAGTTAATTATGTAAATACTTTACTTGATGATAAGAAGAATTTGGATACCGCACAAAAAGATGTTTTGAACAAAAAGACATTACGCTTGAGTTATATTAATGATAATGGTACATTAAAGGTTAATAAGATCGAGTCAATTATTTTAACTGACCAGACTGGTGACTATGGAATTTTAGATAGTTCTAAACCGTCTGAGGAACAATCTAAGGGAACAGGCGAACAAAAAAAAGAAACTAACTAGATACCGAGAAGGAGAAAAAAGAATGGTTACTAGAAAATCTCAGAGTGAAACGTTGAAGGGTAAAATAGAAAAGTATCAGAAGGAACTTAAAAAAATTCAGGATCAGAAATCTATTCTTTTGAAAAAAGAAAAAGATATTAGTAAAAATTTAAATACTGTTCAAGCTGATTATATTGTTGCTCTAATGACTGAATCAGGTAAATCAATAGAAGAATTAGAAAGATTTGCAAAAGAAACAAATATAGCTTCTAAGACTGGTGGTGATAGTAATGTTCAGGATTACTAATACACAAACTCGGCAACAAGAAATATGTCAAAATAGGGATGAACTTCTCTCTTTAATTAATGAAAAATCAGTCTGGGCTGAAGATAGAGGGGAGACTCTGAAACTACAAGTTGAACACTTAGGAGAAGAATCTAAAATTTTAGATAGTCTAAATTTGACATTACCTCTTGAATCGATTGTTGAGGAAGTTTTTTCAGGATTTGGTTTTAAAAAAGAGAAAAAGTCTTTTGGTTTTCTAAATCGTGGTAAAGGGGAAAAATCAAAACCGAAGGAGAAAAAATCAAAAGAGAAAGTCGTAACAGATCGGAAAACGGTAGAAGTTAGTGAAGACCTTTCATCTAAAAATATACCATCTACAATACGTGTAGAAAAAGAAGAATCCATTTCATCTAAAGAACACCAGGTTATTCAAAAAACAAGCAAGATGCAAAAAACTAAAGAAGTGTCTCAAAAAAAAGTAGAGAAACAAGCTAGAAATAAAAAACTATCTCTAGTTTCACTTATTTCCCTGTTCTTAGTTATTTGTACAATAGGATTTTCTATAACAACATTTATGTTGTTACAAAAACAGAATGGAAAAATTACAGAGCTTGAAAATAGAATAAGTCTTGAAGAGAAACAAGGAAAAATTGAAGTAGTTGGAAGATTTTTCATTGCAAACTATTATTCAGGAAAATCAGATAACTTAATTAAATTTTTTACTAAAGATTCAAAATTAAAAGGAGTAGAGGCTAAAAAAGGTTCCCAAGTTCAATCAACAATTTACGAGTCTTTATCTGAAGTTGATAACATAATTTATGTTACATTTGTAGTGACAACATTAGAAGAGAATTCAAATATCAAAACAGTTCGGCTAACTCTTCCTTTTCAAGCTGAAGAAGGATCCACCTATGGATATGTTCTAGTGGATCAACCACAAATTTCTAACTTCACCGAATAACCGTATTCATTAAAATAAATATAAAAATAAACATTAAAGCAAACATTAAAAAGGAGAAATAAAATGACTAAATTTAATAAACTAATCACTCTTTCATCAGTAGCACTACTTGCATCAGTAAGTCCTCAATTAACATTTGCAGATACTACAGTTCCTGCCTCAACAGATGTACCTGCTGTAGTAGCTCCAAGTTCCGAACCTTCAACAGTTCCATCAAGCGACACTGATGTACCTGCTGTATCAACTGCACCATCAGAAACTACTTCTGAGCAAGAAACACCATCTTCAGTTGCACCATCAGATCCTAGTTCAAATGTTCCAACAACTTCATCAGATCCTAGTTCAAATGTTCCAACAAGTTCATCAGATTCAAATGAAGTTAAACCATCTTTAGCGAATGGCGCAACAACAAATCCATTAACTGATGCAACAACAAATTCATCAAACAATCAAGATAAGGACAAAAATGTAGACGCTCCAACAAATAACCCGAATGTATCCGCTCAAACAGCAGCTGATACAGGAGCTTCTCAAGTTGGGACAACTTCACAAGTCACAGGTCAAGTCGTTGAAGAAGTAACGCCTCAAGCACCGGTTCAGACAAATACAGGGGATTCAATTGTTGGCACAAGAAATGGTAACGTAGTTCTTTCTGATGGATCTGTTGTAGCTCCTGAAGAAGTTGGAGGAACACTAAACGAAGATAAAACTATTTCAGTAACTAGTCATGATGGAAAACTAAAAACACTACCAAATACAGGAGAAAAAGAGAGTCTAATGATGACTTTTGCAGGAATTGGTTTGTTAGCAACTCTCCTAGGTTATTTCTTTAAAAAGCGTTCAATTTAAAAATATAATAATGGGCACTCAATAAATATTGAGTGCTTTTCTTCTTAGAAAGGAGGATACAAATGGATCAAGAACAAATCGCTATGAAAGTAATAGACATTTATAAACTAAGTGGAGAACTTTTGATAAAATCACTTTATTACAGTCTTGAACAAGACTATAATAATGTTAAAAATTATGTTAATAATAAGGACTTTCATAAACAAACAAATTGGAATAAATTCTTGGCTACAAAAGAAACGAAGCATTTTGAAACATTTATGAACTCTGAACTCAATTCTGAACGACTTAAAAAGTATTTGAAAGAATATGGCATTGGATTTTCTATAAAGGATAATAAGAATGGCACCAGTACAATTGCTATTGATGCTAAGAATATTAAGGCCCTTGAAAATAGTTTTAAAGGGGTTATTAATGACTTAACAGATCCAACAAAATCAGAAAAAATGATTCAAAAACTCACTAACTCACCTAAAAATATGAACTTGAAAGACAAAATAACTTACTACAAAAAACAAGTTAAACGTGATATTCAATCAAAAGTAAAAGCTAAAACAGCTCAGAAAACAATTTCAAAAGATGGAAGAGGATTATAAATGGTTAGTGAACAGAAACGACGAAAATTCATTCCTTATCTAGTTGTAGGATCACTTCTTTTTTATGTAGTTCATTGGTTAGTTAAACTGTATGATATTGCTCCAAGTACACCAGGGGTTATTTTATTTGATAATGATCGAATCAATTGGATGCTTGCTAATTGGTCTAGTAAATCGCTGATTGATTTTAAATTTACAACAATAAGCTTATTTAGTGGCGGTATCGCTTCATTCATTGTTTTAATTTTTTATTTTCGTATAGGTGACAAGGGGCATTATCGATATGGTGAAGAATATGGTTCAGCTCGCTATGCAACTCTAAAAGAACTAGAGGGTTTTAGAGATAAAAATCCTGAAAATGATATGATTTTCAGTCAAAATGCACGAATGGGACTCTACAATAAACGATTACCTTTTGAACGCCAACTTAACAAAAATACTCTTACAGTGGGATTGCCGGGTGATGGTAAAACATTTACTTTTGTGAAACCTAACATTATGCAAATGAATAGTTCATTTGTCATCACTGATCCTAAAGGACTTCTAGTACGTGAAACCGGTAAAATGCTTGAAAACAATGGGTATAAAATCAAGGTATTTGATTTGGTAACTTTAACAAATTCAAATCAATTCAATGTTTTTCACTATATGCATGATGAATTGGATATTGATAGGGTTGCTGAAGCAATTATAGCAGGTACAAAACGATCAGATAATATCGGTGAAGATTTTTGGAATCAGGCAGAAATGCTCCTGATAAGAGCATTAATTGGGTATCTTTATTTTGATGGTAAAGTATTGAATAAATACGAACCCAATATCGCTCAGGTAGCAGATCTTTTAAGAAATATCAAAAAAGATAATGATGAAATTCCTAGTGTTGTAGAAAGAATGTTTGAAGAACTTGAAGAAGAATTGCCAGGAAACTATGCTAACAGACAGTGGGATTTGTTTAATAGCAATTTTGAAGGTAAAACAATGACTTCTGTATTATCTATTGCATCTTCACGTTTTGCTGTATTTGACCACGAATCCATAAGAAATCTAACCTCACGTGATTCAATGGAAATGGAGAAATGGCAGACAGAAAAAACCGCAGTCTTTATTGCTATACCTGAAACAGATAAATCATTTAACTTCATTGCTACAACAATGTTTACAATGATGTTTAGACAGTTACCAAAAACAGCAGATGAAATTATCCAAGGGCTACACCCTACTTGTAAGCCTGAAGACTTACTCCATATACGTTTAATTCTAGATGAATTTGCTAACTTTGGACGTTTTCCAAACTTTACTGAAACGTTATCTTCAGTACGTTCACGTGAAATTTCTATTGATATTATAATTCAAGCCATCAGCCAACTTAAGGCACTTTATAAGGAACAATGGGAGACTATCTTTAATAACTGTGCTACCTTGATTTATTTGGGTACAAATGATAAAGAAACAATGACCTATTTTTCTATGCGTAGTGGGAAACAGACAATTAATGTTAAAAATCAATCTCAAACAAGAGGGACACAAGGATCTAGTAGTCAATCGATTCAGACCATTCAACGTGATCTACTTACTCCTGATGAAGTTGCACGTATAGGTACAGATGAAGCTCTCATTTTCATCTCTAAACAAAATGTATTTAGAGATAAGAAAACTAATGTTTTCCAGCATCCACGTGCCAAAGAGCTTGCTAGTGCACCAAATGATTCTAATTGGTATCAATATATACGTTCCATGTCTGATGTTGATGATTGGGATATAAATGTGAAGCATGATATACAGGTAGAAGTTAGCGCTTCTGATGTAATTGATATGGACCTACCTTTTGAAATATAATAGTGGGAGTAGAAATGAAACAAGAAATAAAAATTAACGGGGTAGGTTATTTTGATTCGTTCTTTTCAGCAGTAGATATTTCAACTATGGCCAACTCTCTGAAAAAATTCGTGTTAGAAGAACACATAACAGAAGATAGTAAACCAGGGGAAATTCTAAATCAATTTATTGGCACTATCATAAGACAAATAGATTTAGATGAATTTAAAAAATTATCTCCTCATCTCTTTACATACCCTGTTCACTATGAGGATATTTTAGAAGTTGAACAAATTCCTGCATCATATAACCAACTACACTATCTACAAGAAAACATAGATTCTCTACTTCAAATTAAAACCATGACTACTCAACGAAGAGAGGAGAAATCAATGACTAGTATTGAAAATCTTAAGAATCTTTCAATCTTAGAGGTAGCTGATAAGTTGGGTATGGAAGTTAAACGAACAGGAACTCATACCTTCTCTTGGAAAGAACATGATTCCTTCACACTAAACACTAGAGACAATTATTTCAATTGGTTTGCTCGTTCAATTGGAGGGGATGTTATCAAGATGGTTCAAGTGGTACAGGAAGAACTTACAGGCGAAAAATACACTTTTAAACAAGCTAAACATTTCTTAGAGAATCAAGAAATTTCAGTTGCTAGTGCCACTATTGTTTCTGAAAAAGAACATTTCAAATACTACTTAGAACCTTTTGAAACAGATTTGAGAGAAGCAAGAGAATATTTACATAATATAAGAGGGCTATCTAATGAAACAATAGACTTTTTTATAGGAAAAGAGGTACTTGCGCAGGCTACTAAAAAAAGTGAAGATTATTTTGAACCTGTAATAGTGTTTAAGAGTCTAGACAAACATAATGAGGTCATAGGAGCATCCCTTCAAGGGATAGTAGAAAACCATTCACGATATGATAAAGGGCGCTTAAAACAAATTATGAGATCTTCTGATGGCACTACAGGAATGAATGTTGATATTGGAGAACCAAAACGTTTGATTTTTGCAGAATCTCCTATTGATTTAATGAGTTATTATGAACTTCATAAGGATAACCTTCAAGATGTCCGTCTAGTTGCTATGGATGGCTTAAAAGAATCAACTGTGAGTCGTCACGTAGCAGAACTCTTGTCTGAAGTTGGTGAACTGAATGACGAGGTTGACCAGGAGAAAAAATCTTCCTTCCTTGCTGAAACAGCTAAATTAAGCACTTTTTTTAAGGATGGTAATCATCAGGACTTAATTACACTTGCTATTGATAATGATGACGCAGGACATGCTTTCATTGAAAAATTGACAGCAAAAAAAATCGGCTTAACTGCAGATCTACCCTCAAAGATGGAAGGAATAGAAAAAATGGCTTGGAATGATTACTTAAAAATGAGCGAAGAAAAGGCCCTCGATAACTCTCAAGGGCAAATAAAAAAGATTGAGAACGTAGTCGGGGATTTTTCTGAGAATTCTCAGAAGGCAGCACCTCTACCTGAAGCGAATAAATCGCAACCTTTGAATGGCTCGTCACCGAACCAAACTCAGTCTCAATCTTCGCTCCATTTTACCATATTAGACGAAGAAAAGTCAATTTATAAACCTAATTATCACCCAATTAATGCAAATGAATTACGTAAGTTAAATAGATATGCACCACAGTTACAACAAACTGCTATCTGGTATTTAAATACAGTGGCAGATAGCAAGGTATCATATTTTTTCAAAGAAGAAGATGAAATTAAAATGGTTTCTGTCTTTTTTAAGAAAGAAAATTTTATGCATCTTACCGGAATAGCACCAGTAAAAGAAAATCAATCCTCGGAGAAATCATTACTTGACTTTGTCGAAGGTAAAGGAGAGTTTGATCATATTATGATTGCTAATCGGGGAGCAGCATTTAAGAAATTGCAAGTGTTATCTGACTTTGAAGCGGTTATTGATGCAAGTTCTTTCTATTTTGATAATTTATATCAAATTGAAAAATTTAACAGAATTAATTTATCTCAAGCAATCATAGCTAAAGATAAAAGCTTATTACTTGCATTGAGAGACATTGATGGTGTTGGAGTTCCTACTTCAGTTATGAAAGTTAGCAAAAATATGTCCTATGAACTAGAGGGAAATGAGAAAATTATCCTTGGTGTTTTTCGTGAACGAAAAGGACACATTGATAAACTCTCTATTAATGAAGAATATGTCAAAGATGGGGGTGAGGAACTGTTATCCATCTTAAAAAATGAAGAAGCTAAAAAAATAGCTGAAGCAACTAAAGAAGAAGCTACTCGTGATACTGATGGTGATAGGAAATCAAATCATGAAGAGCATAGTTTTGGTTCCCGTCCTATAGATAATAATCATCTAAAAGAAAAACCTCTTAATCGAAGTCAAGAGATTGTTTCAGATTCAGAGCAACAAAAAATTGAGAGGACTTATCAGTACAAGGGTTATTTACAGTCCGAAGCTGAAGGTAGCACCTCACCCGTACTTGAAACAAGTACCTTTGAACGCTCTGTTACCAGTCGCCCTACATTATCCTCTCAACATTTAAATTTTACCATAAAAGGAGGATTTAAGTCAACTAAGACAAGCATAGACCATTCTATCGATGAATACGATTTGAATAAATTAAATAGGAGGGGGCATGATATTCAGAAAGCGGCTCAATTTTATAGAGATAATTTAGCGAATAGTAAAATAAACTATTTTACTTCTGATGGAAATATTGTGACAGTCAACTTCTTAGAAAAGAACTTTATGCACTTGACAGGCTTAAAAATTGTAAATAAAAGAACACCTCCTGAACAAATTCTTTACGATTTTGCTAAAGGCGGAGAACTTAGCTACGAAGATATTCGTTTAAGTAACAATGATTTTTTCTTAGATAAAATAAAAATTTTAACCGATTTAGAAGTTGTTACCAAAGCAAGTTCCTTTTACTTTAGCCAACTACAAGATATACCTAGATATCAAGGACGCTTTGATGGTCTGATAAAAGCTGATGATAAAGATATTATGATTCTTTTTAGAGCTACTGAAGAAAATGGACTTCTTCCGGTTTCTGTGTTTAAAACAAGAAGAATACTAACTAAAGAATTAGAACAAGCTAATAAGAAGATTATTCTTGGAGTCTTCCGTGAACGTGATGGGCACTTTGATAAACTATCTATCAATGAAGAATATGTTAAAGATGGTGGTGAGGAGATGTTATCTATCTTAAAAGAAAAGAAGCAGAAGGAAGCTTCTCAAGACATTATTCAAAGTATAAATACTTTTGAGAACAATACTGTTAAATATGAAGGGATAGGAATGGAAAAAGAAGCAATATTTTTAGAAAAAATAGAACGAATCCGTAAAGAAAATGAAGATAAAAAAATAGCTGAAGCAAAGAAAGAAGAACTTTCTATTGATACTGATGGTGATGGAATTCCTGATGCGGTTGAGAGAAATCAGGGAACAAATCCTTACAGTCCTGATACTGATGGTGATGGGAAATCGGATCATGAAGAAATTAGTTTTGGTTCCAATCCTATAGATAGTAATCATCCCCAAAAAGAACAAGTAAAAAGTCTTTCAGAAATAATTGATATGAAAAATCCAAAAGAATTATACAATGTTTTAAAAGATGGAATAAAAGATTATTTCGAATCTGATACTTATAAAGAATATCTAACAGCAATGAGCAAATTCCATGAATATTCTCCTAGAAATGTGCAATTGATTTTAAAACAAAATCCACAAGCAACTTTAGTTACTTCATATTCAAAATGGAAAAACGAATTTGAACGACATGTAAATAAAGGAGAAAAACCTCTACGAATTATGGCACCTGTTTCTCTGAAAAAAAGAGATCCTATCACAAAGGAACCTATACTTGATAAAGATGGAAATGAACAGATATTTACTTCATTTAGACTTGTGTCAGTTTTTGATATTTCACAAACAAGTGGAAAAGAGCTTCCTAAGCCTGTTTACGAATTAAAAGGTACTTTTAAAGATTATGCTGTGTTATACAAATCTATGAAAGAAGTCTCAGAAAAAAATGGAGTTCCAATTAGATTTGAAGACATTGGAACAGGATCAGGAGGATATTACAGTAGACAAAACAATGAAATTGTTATTCAAACAGGTATGTCTGAAAAACAAACATTAAAAACTATTATTCATGAAATGGCACATTCAGAATTACATTCTATCGAAAAAATTCTTGACAATCCTCTATCACGAAGTGAGAGAGAACTTCAAGCAGAATCTGTTGCATTTGTAGTTTCAAACCACTATGGAATCGATACAAGTGAATATACTTTTGGTTATCTTGCTTCCTGGACAGAAGATAAAGAAGGATTGAAAGATCTTGAAGAACAAATTAATATCGTCCAAAAAGAAGCGAATATTCTTATTACAAAAATTGATACTGTACTTGAAAAATACAAATCAAAAGAAATTACAAAAAATGCTTTTGAAGAAAAAATTGATAGATTAAAATCTGAAAAAGTGATACAATCAGAAGAGAGAAGTCAATCTCCAAAAAAAGAACTATCAAGCGACAAAGAAGCGAATCTATAAATGATATTGTCGCTCAATTATCTGATGGATTTATATCAAGAAAAAAAACAAACGGAGGAATAAAAAATGAATGAAACAGTTGAAACAACATTGTTATTAAATCTATTCTATTATCAGAATGAAACATATTCAAGAAACGAAGTTTTCATTGAATCCAAAAAGAGAAAAGCTATTTCAATTTTAGATGAATATGCTGATGAACTAAAAGAAATTGATGAAGGTTTATATAATGAATATAAAGAAACAATTACTTTTCTTGAAGGTATTTCAGAAGAAGAATATCAAAATATTAAAAATGAAATTATTGAAAGTGTAAAGAAGTTTACTAAGTAGTTTAGTTAGGGGTTTGGGGATACCCAAAAATAAATTTAAAAGATTTACCTGCTCCCAAATATCAAATTATAAATATTGGGGGGCAGGATAAATCTTTTAAAAACAGCAAGGTGGTACCATCTTGCTATGCTTGCCAGTAAAAAGAATCGGAGTGTCTAAAAGAAGGAATTGTTCCTTTCATTATAGATGTTTTGAATAAGAAATGTTATTACTCTGCCTTGGAAACACTTCAACTTAGGGACAATAAAGAACCTCTATTGACTTATTTTCAGGGTGAACAAAAGAATTACATCAACGATTTAAAAAATAAAAATTTTGACGGAAAGATTAATCATGCCAAAGAGTATTCTCAAAAAGTCTAAGAGTAATATGTGAGAATTCAAGGATAATATTGAAAAGTCTCTGTTTTAGGTCGAAAAAGAAAAAGCTCTTGACAAAAGTCAAGAGCCATCTAACACTGGGGGCGAACTATTTAATCGCAATTCCGGTTATTTAGAAGGCGAACCCTCAAGGACAGCACCACAGCCTGAAGAGCCAAAGGCTCAACCTGATTTTCCTACCAATGTTCAGTTATATTTTAACATTGACAAGTCAGTAAAGTCAAGTTATCGGTTGCGTGGTGGCTACAAATACCCTGAAGATGCGGACATAAGGACTTTAAATAAGTATGCGGATGCTTTGCAACGGTCAGCACAACAATATTTAGATAGATTTGCCAATCAAAAAATCATCTACGCTTTTAACGAAGATAACCAACTGAACGCTCTGTTACCAGTCACCCTACGTTATCCTCTCGATATTTATACTTTACTATAACTTACTGAGGGAATCAACTTTAAAAGCATCAAAAAGCTCCTGACCAAAGTCAAGAGCAGTCAAACACTGGGGGCGAATTGTTCAATCGCAATTTCAGTTCTTTAGAAATCAAAGTTTCAGGGATAGCACTGCAACCCGAAGAGTCAACGACTCAATCTGATTTTCCTACCAGTGTTGAATTACATTTTAACATTGATAGACCAACATTGTCAACAGTTTATATAAAAATAGGAATACCAAAAGGAGGATTAAGAATGTTTAGTTTGTTTGAATTTGCAGTAGGGGTTCGCCTCTTGATGTTTGTAGTCTTTGTAGCCTGTGTCTATGGGGGAAATGCTCTGTTTGTGCATCTGGAACACCACAAAACAAAGTTCCTTTGGAAGCTTGCTTTTGTGACGCTCTATTCAATTTTTCTTCTCCTTATCACCTATGTTGTCTGGTTCGTTTTCTATTTTGGTTTAAATGCCTAAAGTCAATTATTCATCTAGATATACAGAAAATCCACCTCGCCTTGATAGATGGGATGGATTTTTCTATTTTTAGGTGCTATTTTTATTTTTACGATGATGATTTCTCACATCGAAAATCGAGTTAAGGCATATATGACTTATTTACACTTCTTTTTGTCTAAGTGGTAGGGCTTTTTTGTTTGGAAAGAAAGAAAATTCCCATGCGTCAGCTTTTGTAGTATAATAGTAAACAGACAAAAAGATAGGAATGTGTTATGAAAGTATTAGCTTTTGATACGTCCAGCAAGGCTCTTTCTCTAGCCATTTTAGAGGACAAGCAGGTTCTTGCTGAGACGACGATTAATATCAAGAAGAATCACAGTATTACCCTCATGCCTGCCATTGATTTTTTGATGGCAAGTTTGGATTGGACGCCCAAGGATTTGGATCGAATCGTGGTGGCGGAAGGGCCAGGTAGTTATACTGGCTTACGAATTGCGGTAGCAACTGCCAAGACCTTGGCTCATACCCTGAACATTGAGTTGGTTGGTATGTCAAGTCTATTGGCTCTGGTACCACGTCAACAAGAAGGCTTACTTGTTCCCCTGATGGATGCTCGTCGCAACAATGTTTATGCAGGATTTTATGAAAATGCCAAGCCTGTCATGTCAGAAGCACACCTGTCCTTTGCGGAAGTGCTAGAGCAGGTCAAGGATGCTGAACAGGTAACCTTTGTCGGAGAAGTTGGAGCCTTTGTGGAACAAATCCAAGAACAACTACCACAAGCCAGCTACCAAGAAAGCTTGCCAAATGCAGCTAATCTCGCTCTTTGGGCCTGGGATAAGGAAGCAGACTCCTTGCACGACTTTGTGCCAAATTACCTCAAACGAGTTGAGGCTGAGGAAAACTGGCTCAAGAACCACACCGAGTCTGGAGAGTCTTACATTAAACGCCTATGATAGAAATCAAACGAATTCAAGGACAGCCTGAACTAGCTAAAACCATCTACGCTGTTATGGTAGCTGTTTACCCAGTCAGTCCTTGGGCGCTGGAACAAATCCAAGCAGACCTGTCCCAAGATCAGACTTGGTATGCTCTGGCTTATGATGGGGTAGAAGTGATTGGATTTCTAGCCGTGCAGGAGAATCTCTTTGAGGCAGAAGTCCTGCAAATCGCTGTCAAAGGAGCCTATCAGGGTCAGGGAATTGCGTCAGCCTTGTTTGCAACATTGCCGACAGATAAGGAAATTTTCCTCGAAGTTAGAAAGTCAAACCAACGAGCGCAAGCATTTTACAAGAAAGAAAAGATGGCGGTCATCGCTGAGCGAAAGGCTTATTACCATAATCCAGTTGAGGACGCCATTATCATGAAGAGAGAAGTAAATGAAGGATAGATATATTTTAGCATTTGAAACATCCTGTGATGAGACCAGTGTCGCTGTCCTAAAAAACGA
The DNA here is from genome assembly GCF_024295845.1 of Streptococcus sp. CF8-6. Taxonomy (NCBI): domain Bacteria; kingdom Bacillati; phylum Bacillota; class Bacilli; order Lactobacillales; family Streptococcaceae; genus Streptococcus; species Streptococcus sp. CF8-6. Next base: position 43,524 of record NZ_JANCOF010000002.1, read on the forward strand.
CGACGAGCTCTTGTCCAATGTCATTGCTAGTCAAATCGAGAGCCACAAACGTTTTGGGGGCGTAGTGCCAGAAGTAGCCAGTCGTCACCATGTCGAGGTTATTACAGCCTGTATCGAGGAGGCTCTAGCAGAAGCAGGAATTACAGAAGAAGATGTGACAGCTGTTGCCGTTACCTACGGACCTGGATTGGTTGGAGCTCTACTAGTTGGCTTGGCAGCTGCCAAGGCCTTTGCTTGGGCGCATGGTCTGCCACTTATCCCCGTCAACCACATGGCTGGGCATCTCATGGCAGCTCAGAGTGTGGAGCCTTTGGAGTTTCCTTTGTTGGCACTCTTGGTCAGCGGAGGACACACCGAGTTGGTCTATGTGTCAGAGGCTGGCGATTACAAGATTGTTGGGGAGACACGAGACGATGCAGTTGGGGAGGCTTATGACAAGGTCGGTCGTGTCATGGGCTTGACTTATCCAGCCGGTCGTGAGATTGACGAGTTGGCCCATCAAGGTCAGGATGTTTATGACTTCCCTCGTGCCATGATCAAGGAAGACAATCTGGAATTTTCATTTTCAGGTTTGAAATCTGCCTTTATCAATCTTCACCACAATGCCGAGCAAAAGGGAGAAAGCTTGTCTACAGAGGATTTGTGTGCTTCCTTCCAAGCAGCTGTCATGGATATTCTCATGGTAAAAACCAAGAAAGCTTTAGATAAATACCCTGTTAAAACCCTAGTCGTAGCAGGCGGTGTAGCCGCTAATAAAGGTCTTAGAGAACGCTTGGCAGTCGAAATCACTGATGTCAAGGTCATCATTCCTCCTCTTCGACTTTGCGGAGACAATGCAGGAATGATTGCTTATGCCAGCGTCAGCGAGTGGAACAAAGAAAACTTTGCAGGCTTGGATCTCAATGCCAAACCAAGTCTCGCCTTTGATACTATAGAATAAAGAGTCAGCTTGAGGCTGGCTTTTTTTGCGCTCTTAAATGTCAGAATATTTTGACAAAACTATAAAAATGATGATATAATATGATATAATATGTAAAAATTAGGAGGTGGTCAGATGATTGAGAGAATGGAATTGGGAGAATTTTACAAGGAATTGCGCTTGGCGAGAAAACTCAAGCAGTCAGATGTGGCTTGTGCTGGACTGACAGCATCCCAGCTATCCAAGTTTGAACTAGGGCAGTCCATGCTGTCTGCGGATAAGTTGATCCTAGCTATCCAAGGGATAAATATGACCTTCGATGAGTTTGGGCACAAGCTCAACAACTATCAAGAATCCCCACACATGCGAATCGGTCGAAAAGTTGTGGATCGCTTTGCTCATCAAGATATAGCAGGTTTAGAGCAACTATTAGAGACGGTCGAGCAGGAACAGGTGGCACAGACTTATCGTCGTTTGAATGCTATTGTGATTAAAAACGCTATCCATTCTCTGGATAAAAGCTATCTACTTGAAGAGGAGGATCGTGAGTTTTTGACCACCTACCTCTATGCTATCGAGTCTTGGACCTGGTTTGAACTCTATCTTTTTTGCAATACCATGCCCTTCTTGAGCAACCAAGACCTGATTTTTTTATCAACCTCTTTACTTGAAAAATCCAAGGAATTTAAAGAATTGGCACACAATAGGCTGTATATGAAAAGTGGCTTTCTGAATATCATATCAGAGCTCATGGAGCGCAAACTTTTTTCTTATATCCCAATCTTTGAAGCCGAGTTGGAGAGTATGCTCCGTCCATACGATGTTTTTGAGAAACTATTGTGGCAGTTTTTAAAGAAGATGAGCATTTTCCTTCAAACTAAGGGAAGCAATCAAAAAGAGATTGAAAACTTTATCCAATCTCTGAAAGTATTAGAAAATCCACAATTAACAGCCCTTTTTGAATTGCGTTTTCGGCAATATAAAGCACTTATCGATTAGTTAAAGATGGGAAATGATAATAATATCAGCAACGATTGTCAATAATGTTATGATTTGTTTCTTCATTTCATGTCCTCCTACATAATGGTAACTATATTATATCAGTGAAATAATCAAATCAATCAAAATCGCAAATGTGAAATTTCCATAAGAAAAAATATCAAATATGCGATTTTTTAAAATAAGCCAATTTTCGTGTTATACTGTCCTTGTAAGACATTTGAAGCAAATCCTAGGTCGCAGAAGTGGTTTACAAATAGAAATAATTGAAGGAGTGTAAATGATGTTGAATTTACAATTTGCAGAAACAATGGAACTAACAGAAGTGGAGCTAGAGGCAGTTTACGGAGGAGATCTTGTGAATGTTGCGAATATCCCAGGTGGTGGAAATTGGGGAGGCTGGGGAGGCCTAGGGACACCTTGGTCAATCACTAATTTCTGGCAGAAATATTTTAACGATAAACCTGACTCTGATTATGACCGCCGACGTTATTAATATCCAAAGTCCTTGCCTTTTCTTGGGTAGGGGCTGTCTTTATTTCATAGTATAGGAGAAAATAGAATGAAAAAGATAATCTCACGTCACTACTTTATTATGGCTTTTCTACTAGTTATTGCTGACCAGAAGTTCAGTGGTCTAGTTTTACGCAGCAACCTTGTTACTGGTCTATCTGACTTTACCTATTATCTGTCGGATATGATGTTGAATTTTCTTGTGGTTTTATTTGCTCTTATTGCCATGATTTGGTCGGGAAAATGGCAACAAATCAACAGTAGAAAGTTTAAAGGATCCTATCTTGTCTATTCATTTTTAGCTCTGCTTGCTTTTGTTATTTGGAATTTCGTTACCTTTTTTCTTTTCCCACCTACTCGAAATGAAATTTCTTATCAACATGCTGCTCCTACTTTTACAGGAGCTACGGCATTTTTAATGTATTTTTTCTATCCTGTAATTGCAGGTCCCATTTTTGAAGAGATGATTTATCGTGGGTTGGTGATGACCGCTCTGGAAAAAGGAAAGAAATGGGGACTGGATGTGCTCGGTTCGGCTGCTTTGTTTGGAATCTTGCACATTAGTAACCACGGTTGGGTTTTGACAGACTTTTTCTCATATATGGGTGGCGGTCTCATATTTGCAGTCTTATTTAGAGTGACAAAGTCCATTTATTGGCCTATTGGGCTGCACATAGTCTACAATGGCATTGGTCAGATTTTGCCGTTGTTGTTTTAGAGTTTCTGCCAATCATAAAAACAAAGGAACTGACTAGCTAAGTATTATAAATAAGACTGTTTTTTCAGTCTTTTTTATTTTGACTGTCTGTTACTAGTTTTTGATCAATTCTTTGTTTCCTCATAATTCAGAGAACAAATCTCAAAATGTAATCAGAAAATTCAAAGTTTGTCAATCCTAACCTTTTTTGTATAGTAGAAATATGAAATTTACAAAAATAATCAGTAGTCTGCTTGCTCTTGGAGCTTTACTCATGCTTTTGTCAGCTTGCCAGAATATCAAAAAGACGCAACTAGTCTTGTTTGAATCCCTTTCTTTCGGTATGCCTGTTAAATCTTTTGAAGAAGTATTGGGAGAGGCTAGCGAGGTGGAGGAAGAAGAGGAAATGGCCTATCGCGATACTTGGCGTGCAGAAGACCCTTATTTCTATAAAACAGGCCGCCTTTTCTATGATTACGAAAATATTTCTTTGAAGGGCCATACAGGTCGAGTAAGATTCACATTTTCAAAGTCGCATCACTTGGAAACAGTAGCGGCTTATTTTCCCGTTACCTCAAAAGCTGAGCAGCAAGCATTGCTCAATAACTTATCCCAGACTGTAAAAAAAGAACTGGAGGCACTCCCAGATTACCAGTCCTTGACAACTGAGACAGTAGGCCTCTATGATGACGGTTATCGCTATAAGGTCAAGTTGAAGGGACAACAGTGGGAACTCTGGGTCGATGTCTATCCGACAGAAAATAAATATGCTACAGACACAGAAACCGATAAGTATACTATCCGAGTGGATCAATTTCTTATGTATCCATGATACTCCCTCTTCAGCACTTTTTGCTGGCAATAGGTTTCGAATCCGAAACTTTTTTCTCTTCTTTGAATATGTTATAATAGTCCGTGCTGTGGCTGTGATGATGAACAGCCTCAATTGGAGAAAATATGAGGAGAAGGATGAAAGAAAAAGGATTTTGGGAAGGTGTACAGGCAGCCATGCCGACTGCCCTTGGCTATGTCAGCATTGGCCTGGCTTGTGGGATTATTGGCGCGCCCTATGTGACACCTGTTGAGATGGGCTTGATGAGCCTCTTTGTTTATGCTGGGAGCGCCCAGTTTGCCATGTTGGCACTGATTGCGGTACAAGCGCCTGTGGCAGCTATTGCTATGACGGTCTTTTTGATCAACTTGCGACTCTTTTTGCTGAGCTTGCATGCATCAACTTATTTCCGTCATACTAGTCTCTGGCAAAATATCGGCATGTCTAGTCTCCTGACAGATGAGACCTACGGGGTTTTGATGGGCGAATTAGCCCATACAGACAAGGTCCATCCTATGTGGATGCATGGGAACAATCTCAATAGTTATATGGCCTGGTTTATTGGGACAGTTGCGGGGACAGCTTTAGGAGGGCTTCTTCCAAATCCTGAGGTCTTTGGACTAGACTTTGCCCTTGTTGGGATGTTTATCGGGATTTTTACCTCGCAATTTCAGATTATGCAAAGACGGGTTCCTGTACGGAATCTACTGCGGATCCTAGCCGTGGTTGCGGTGTCCTTCTTTTTGCTCTTGACAGTGGTGCCTCAGTCGCTAGCTGTTTTGTTTGCGACCTTGCTAGGTTGTACCATGGGGGTGGTCTTAGATGGTCAGTAAATATCTTTTGTTAGCCGTTATCTTTTCAGGCCTAGTGACTTGGATTCCCCGTATGATTCCTTTCATCTTGGTCAAGTACAAGGGGTTGCCAGCTATCGTTGAGCGTTTTTTGAAGTTCTTGCCTGTTTCCATTATCTTTGCCTTGATCCTCTCAAGCGTAGTGACCGGAAAGGTTGGGAGCCTTCCTCAGATCAAATGGCTGGACTTTTCAGCAGTCTTTCCAACGGCTTGGGTAGCCTTTCGCTACCGCAATCTAGTGGGTACGGTTCTTTTTGGAGTAGTCTTGATTGCAGTCTTGCGTCTGGTCTTTTAGTCAGCCATAAAAAAAACCTATCACCGAGATAGATATCATATAATGGCGAAAAAAAATATTTTCTGTTAAGATAGTACAGTATTCTATTTTGGAGGAAATGACATGAAAAAAATCGTCAAATATTCATCTCTTGCTGCTCTAGGACTTGTTGCCGCAGGTGTACTAGCAGCTTGCTCAGGCGGAGATAAGAAAGATACTGCAACTAGCGAAGCAACATCTGGTAAGAAAGAAATTATCGTAGCAACCAATGCTTCACCAAAACCATTCAACTACGAAGAAAATGGCGAGTTGACTGGTTATGAGATTGAAGTAGTTCGTGCTATCTTTAAAGACTCTGACAAATACGATGTCAAGTTTGAAAAGACAGAGTGGTCAGGAGTCTTTGCAGGGCTTGACGCTGACCGTTACCAAATGGCTGTGAACAATATCAGCTATACTAAAGAACGTGCTGAAAAGTACCTTTATGCAGCACCAACTGCTAAAAACCCTAACGTTCTCGTTGTGAAGAAAGATGACGACAGCATCAAGTCACTTGATGATATCGGAGGCAAGTCTACTGAGGTTGTTCAAGGGACAACATCAGCTAAACAGCTAGAAGATTATAACAAACAACACGCAGACAATCCAACGGTTCTTAACTACACCAAGGCTGATTTCCAACAAATCATGTCACGTTTGAGCGATGGTCAGTTTGACTACAAGATCTTTGATAAAATCGGTGTTGAAACAGTTATCAAGAACCAAGGTTTGGACAACTTGAAAGTCATTGAACTTCCAAGCGACCAACAACCTTACGTTTACCCCCTTCTTGCTAAAGGTCAAGATGAGTTGAAATCATTTGTAGACAAACGCATCCAAGAACTCTACAAAGACGGAACTCTTGAAAAATTGTCTAAACAGTTCTTCGGAGACACTTATCTCCCAGCAGAAGCTGATATTAAATAGTCGTATGAAATCATCCAGTCTGAGAAAGGCGGATGATTTCTCAATTTTTAGGTATATAGTTTCAAACTATATGTCTGCCTATCTAATAACAATTTGCTAAATCAAATAAAGTATGAGATACTATTACGGTATTATTTTTAAAGGAGAAAGAATCATGAAAATTAAAAAATGGCTCGGTGTAGCAGCTCTTGCTACAGTCGCAGGTTTGGCTCTTGCAGCTTGCGGAAATGCAGAAAAGAAAGCAGACAATGAAACAGTTGTTAAAATTGCAACAGTTAACCGTAGCGGTTCTGAAGAAGCGCGTTGGGATAAAATCCAAGAATTGGTTGAAAAAGATGGCATTAAATTGGAATTCACAGAGTTCACAGACTACTCTCAACCAAACAAGGCAACTGCTGATGGTGAAGTAGACTTGAATGCTTTCCAACACTACAACTTCTTGAACAACTGGAACAAAGAAAACGGGAAAGACCTTGTAGCGATTGCAGATACCTACATCTCACCAATCCGCCTTTACTCAGGTAAAAATGGAGAGGAAAACAAATACACCAAAGTGGAAGAAATCCCAGATAACGGTGAAATTGCCGTACCAAACGATGCAACAAACGAAAGCCGTGCGCTTTACTTGCTTCAATCAGCTGGTTTGATCAAATTGGATGTTTCTGGAACTGCCCTTGCAACAGTTGCGAACATCACAGAAAATCCAAAGAACTTGAAGATTACTGAATTGGACGCTAGCCAAACAGCTCGTTCATTGTCATCAGTTGATGCTGCCGTTGTAAACAATACCTTTGTTACAGAAGCAAAATTGGACTACAAGAAAGCACTTTTCAAAGAACAAGCTGATGAAAACTCAAAACAATGGTACAACATCATCGTTGCGAAAAAAGATTGGGAATCATCACCTAAGGCTGATGCCATCAAGAAAATTATCGCGGCTTACCACACTGATGAAGTGAAAAAAGTTATCGAAGAAACATCAGACGGTTTGGACCAACCAGTTTGGTAATAAGACACAGGGAGGTGGGAGAGAGTTTCCACCTCTTGCTTTTGTATAGAGAGTTGATTTTAAAGAGGCACTTGTGGTCGTTCTGAAGACACAAGTACGTAGTAGAAAGAGAGAGAAAATGGTTTTTCCTAGCGAACAAGAGCAGATTGAAAAATTTGAGAAGGATCATGTGGCCCAACATTATTTTGAAGTCTTGCGCACCTTGATTTCTAAGAAATCAGTCTTTGCCCAACAGGTTGGACTCAAGGAGGTCGCAAACTATCTGGGTGAGATTTTCAAGCGTGTAGGGGCTGAAGTGGAGATTGATGAGAGCTATACGGCTCCCTTTGTCATGGCGCATTTCAAGAGTTCGCGTCCGAATGCCAAGACCTTGATCTTCTATAATCACTATGACACCGTGCCAGCGGATGGCGACCAGGTGTGGACAGAGAATCCTTTTACCCTTTCTGTGCGAAATGGCTTTATGTATGGGCGTGGGGTTGACGACGACAAAGGCCACATCACAGCTCGTTTGAGTGCTCTGAGAAAGTATATGCAGCACCATGATGACCTGCCTGTCAATATCAGTTTTATCATGGAAGGGGCAGAGGAGTCTGCTTCCATGGATCTAGATAAGTATTTAGAGAAACACGCAGACAAACTTCGTGGAGCGGACTTGCTAGTCTGGGAACAAGGGACCAAGAACGCCTTAGAACAGCTGGAAATCTCTGGCGGAAACAAGGGGATTGTGACCTTTGATGCTAAGGTGAAAAGTGCGGATGTGGATATCCACTCAAGTTATGGTGGTGTCGTGGAGTCAGCACCGTGGTATCTTATCCAGGCCTTAAGTAGCCTACGTGCCGCTGATGGACGTATCTTGGTAGAAGGCTTGTATGAGAATGTTCAAGAGCCAAATGAACGAGAACTAGCCTTGATAGATACCTACGCCCAACGCAATCCAGAGGAAATCAGTCGCATTTATGGCTTGGAATTGCCTCTCTTACAAGAGGATCGTGTAGCCTTCCTAAAACGTTTCTTTTTCGAGCCAGCCCTTAATATCGAAGGGATTCAGTCAGGTTATCAAGGGCAAGGGGTTAAAACGATTTTGCCAGCAGAAGCCAGTGCTAAGCTAGAGGTTCGTTTGGTTCCTGGCCTAGAACCGCATGATGTTCTGGAAAAAATTCGGAAACAGCTAGACAAAAATGGCTTTGATAAGGTAGAATTATACTATACCTTGGGAGAGATGAGCTATCGAAGCGATATGAGCGCACCAGCCATTCTCAATGTGATCGAGTTGGCCAAGAAATTCTATCCACAGGGCGTATCAGTCTTGCCGACTACAGCTGGGACAGGGCCCATGCATACGGTTTTTGATGCCTTAGAGGTACCCATGGTGGCCTTCGGTCTAGGAAATGCCAATAGCCGAGACCACGGTGGAGATGAAAATGTGCGAATCGCCGATTACTACACCCATATTGAATTAGTAGAGGAGCTGATTAGAAGCTATGAGTAGAGATATTATCAAGTTAGATCAGATCGATGTGACTTTTCACCAGAAGAAGAGAACCATCACAGCAGTCAAGGATGTGACCATTCACATCCAAGAAGGGGATATCTACGGAATCGTTGGATATTCTGGAGCAGGGAAATCCACTCTTGTACGGGTGATTAACCTCTTGCAAAAGCCATCTGCTGGGAAAATTACCATTGATAACGACGTCATTTTTGATGGTAAGGTGATCTTGACAACAGAGCAGTTGCGTCGTAAGCGTCAAGACATTGGGATGATTTTCCAGCATTTCAACCTGATGAGTCAAAAGACAGCAGAGGAAAATGTAGCCTTTGCCCTCAAACACTCTGGACTCAGCAAGGAAGAAAAGAAAGCTAAAGTAGCCAAGTTGTTAGACTTGGTTGGCTTGGCGGATCGTGCTGAAAACTACCCTTCACAACTATCAGGAGGGCAAAAACAGCGTGTGGCCATTGCGCGTGCCTTGGCAAATGATCCAAAAATTTTGATTTCAGACGAGTCAACGTCTGCCCTCGACCCTAAGACAACTAAGCAGATTTTGGCCTTGTTGCAAGATTTGAACCAAAAATTAGGATTGACCGTTGTCTTGATTACGCATGAAATGCAGATTGTCAAAGACATTGCCAACCGTGTGGCGGTCATGCAGGATGGCTGTTTGATTGAAGAAGGAAGTGTTCTTGAAATCTTCTCAGACCCTAAACAACCTTTGACACAGGACTTTATCTCAACAGCTACAGGTATTGATGAAGCCATGGTCAAGATTGAGAAGCAAGAAATCGTAGAGCACTTGTCTGAGAACAGTATCTTAGTGCAACTCAAGTATGCAGGGGCTTCGACAGACGAACCACTTTTGAATGAATTGTACAAACATTACCAAGTAACGGCCAATATCCTCTATGGAAATATCGAAATTCTTGATGGCACTCCTGTTGGAGAATTGGTTGTGGTCTTGTCAGGTGAAAAAGCAGCACTAGCAGGTGCTCAAGAAGCCATCCGTCAGGCTGGTGTGCAGTTAAAAGTATTGAAGGGAGGACAGTAAAATGACAGAGTTGATTCAAACTTACTTACCAAATGTCTACAAGATGGGCTGGGCTGGTCAGGCAGGCTGGGGAACGGCTATCTACCTAACTCTTTATATGACAGTTCTTTCCTTCATCATCGGAGGATTCTTGGGGCTCGTTGCAGGTCTGTTCCTCGTCTTGACAGCGCCAGGTGGTGTCTTGGAAAATAAGGTTATCTTTTGGATTTTAGACAAGATTACCTCTATTTTCCGTGCGGTTCCTTTCATCATCCTCTTGGCAATCATGTCGCCACTTTCTCACTTGATCGTCAAGACTAGTATCGGTCCAAATGCAGCCCTTGTGCCACTTTCATTTGCAGTCTTTGCCTTCTTTGCCCGTCAGGTGCAGGTTGTCTTGGCTGAGCTGGATGGCGGTGTCATTGAGGCGGCTCAAGCGAGCGGAGCGACCTTCTGGGATATCGTGGGTGTTTACCTATCAGAAGGTCTTCCAGATTTGATTCGTGTGACGACTGTGACCTTGATTTCCCTTGTTGGAGAAACAGCTATGGCCGGGGCAGTTGGAGCTGGTGGTATCGGTAATGTGGCCATTGCCTATGGATTTAACCGTTACAATCACGATGTGACCATCTTGGCAACCATCATTATCATCTTGATTATCTTTACAATCCAGTTCTTGGGAGATTTCTTGACCAAGAAATTAAGTCATAAATAAAAAGAGCCGAAGGGCTCTTTTTTAGTGATTAGATCTTGTGTGTAAGCTTTTTACTAATGGTTTGCCCAACCACAGCCCCAATCAAGGCACAAAGGAGAATGCTCGAAACAAAGAGAAGGATTTTGTCCAACTCTGGAGCGACCATGATACGGTCAATGTATTCTTGGGATTTCCCACGCGCAAGTAAGGTAGCCACGTAAGCTTTGGGACGGATCCACATGAGGAAGATAGGCCCACTTGTGCTAAAAGCAAAGACGAGGAAGGAGAGGGTATTTTTGATTCGGTCTTTGTAGTTTCCGAGACGAGCGATGGCATCTGCTGCAAGACCACAGGCGAGTCCTGGGAGAAAGGCACCAGCGCCATGCTTGCTAGCTAGGAAAAAAAGTGCCATAAAAAGTCCTAGAGTGGTGATAGCGCCAAAACGAGGGACCTTCGTCAAAAGAAGCATGTAGACACTGCCACCGACAAGGGCAGAAAAGGCCGGCGCGTAGAACATATTGCCTGTTTGATCGACCAGGTGTCCTAGGAAGACTCCAATCCCTACACAGAGAAAGTAGAGGACGGCAGCCAAGAGGGTGGTTAAGATATTTTTCTTCATGAGAATCTCCTTGATGCGAATTAACAAAACCAATTGTATCACGCTTTTTGAGGATTGTAAATGGGAGTTCTATATTTTTGAAAACGCTTGAAATATGATATAATAGTTACATCGTTAGTTTAAGGAGAGTAGTATGGGAAAATTTCTAGAATTCGTCTTTAATCGTATCTTTTTGGGAATGATGGCGACGGCTTATTTCTGGCTATTAACACTAGCAGGAGGAGTGGTCTTTGGTTTGGCACCAGCTAGTGCAACTCTTATGAGTTTGTATGCGGAACATGGTTATACCTATCGAGCCTACCATTTGAAGGAAGCTTGGGAATTGTATAAGAGCAATTTTGTCAAGAGTAATCTGGCTTTCTATAGTTTTGTATTTGTGGATCTTGTCCTAGTTTATGGTTTGTATCTTCTAGTTCAATTGCCCCACCAGACGATTTTCCACCTCTTAGCGACCTTTCTTAACATCCTTGTAGTTGCTCTTGTCTTTCTAGCCTATACTGTTTCCTTGAAACTTCAGGTCTACTTTGATTTATCCTACCAAAATACCTTGAAACTGTCCCTTATCGGGATTTTTATGAGCTTACCTGCGATTGCCAAGGTTTTACTCGGGTCCGCTCTCCTTGTAGGAGTTGGTTATTATATGCCTGCCTTGCTCTTTTTCGTAGGAATTGGAATGTGGCATTTCTTTATCAGTGATATGTTGGAACCTATTTATGAAAGTATCCATGAAAAATTGGCGACAAAATAGAATGAAGCAATTTTGGCTTCACTCTCTTTTACGGATTTATAGTTTGGTTATGATCGTGGTCATTGCCAGTTTTGCGATTATGCTATCGTATGCTGACTGGGATTCACGTGAGAAAGAGGCCCAACGGGTTGCAGAACGTGTGACCACTCGGACAGTGAGTGAAGTGGAATATTATCACAGAGAGTCAACCCAACTTGCCCAGTCTTTGGTTGAAAATCAGGCCCGTATTGAAGGGATTTACAAGTATTTCAGTCTTAGCACCCCAGACTATTTCTATTGGCAATTAGAGCGTAAAACTTCACCTTATATCTCGGTTTCCCTGTATGAAAATATTGATGACCTCTATGTTCGGAATGATTTTGTGACTGGAGTGGCTATTGTTCTTCAGGACTACAAGGAAGTCTATGTTTCGACTAGAGAGAAACGCAGTGGAGAGAAAATTCCTGCGGAGGGTTTTAAGCCGACAGCCAATAGTTTTGCTATTCCCGTTTCCGATCCTGTGTCTGACAAGGATTTAGGAGTGATCTATATCTCCCTATCCCCAGATGTTTTACATGGCGCTATTGACAATACAAGGGGTCATATCCCGATGGCTGTAACAGTAACTTCGCCTTTTGAGACCGAGATGTTCCATATTGGGGAGAAGGTCTCAGCCGAGCGAGAAAACTGGTTTGTAGGTGTCACCTCTCATGGTTATCAGGTTCGAGTTGCTGTTCCTAAAAATTTTGTTCTTACTGGAACTTTGACGAGTTCAGCTGTCATTATTGGGCTAAGTATTCTCTTTATCATCATTTTGTACGTGACCCTTAGACAGACTTTTTCAAATTACCAAAAGCAGGTCGTAGACCTAGTAGATTCGATCGAGGTGATTGCTCAAGGAGAAGAAGGCCTTCGAATCGATACCTCTGAAAAAGACCAAGAATTGCTTCTCATTGCAGAAACAACCAATGATATGTTGGATCGCCTGGAAAAAAATATCCATGATATCTATCAGCTAGAGCTCAGCCAAAAAGATGCCAATATGCGAGCCCTGCAGGCTCAAATCAATCCTCACTTTATGTACAATACTCTGGAGTTTTTACGGATGTATGCCGTCATGCAAAGTCAGGATGAACTGGCAGATATTATCTATGAATTTAGTAGCTTGTTACGAAATAATATCTCCGACGAGCGGGAAACGACCTTGAAGCAGGAGTTGGAATTTTGCCGAAAATATAGCTATCTCTGTATGGTGCGTTATCCTAAATCCATTGCTTATGGTTTCAAGATTGCACCAGAATTGGAAGAAATGAGGATTCCAAAATTTACACTCCAACCATTAGTAGAAAACTACTTTGCCCATGGTGTTGACCATCGCAGAACGGATAATGTCATCAGTATCAAAGCCTTGAAGGGTCAAGGATTCGTTGAAATCCTGGTGGAAGACAATGGTCGGGGAATGCCCGCTGAGAAACTAGCTAGCTTGCAGGAAAAATTAGCTCAACGAAGTTTTGAACACGAGGCAAGCTATAGTGGAGGGCGGCAGTCAATTGGAATAGTAAATGTACACGAACGCTTTGTTCTCTACTTTGGGGATCGCTACCAAATCAGTGTAGAGTCAGCTGAGCAAGAAGGTGTTCGTTACCATATCACTATCCAGGATGAATAGAAAGGGTAGAAATGTATAAAGTTTTATTAGTAGACGATGAGTACATGGTGACAGAGGGGCTCAAGCGATTAATCCCCTTTGAAAAATGGGATATGCAAGTCGTCGCGACAGCTAATCACGCAGATGATGCTTTGGACTATGTTAAGAAAAATCCAGTAGATGTGGTCATTTCCGATGTCAACATGCCAGATAAGACCGGGCTTGAGATGATTAGGGAAATGAAAGAGTTACTTCCAGATACCTATTATATCTTGCTGTCTGGTTATCAGGAGTTTGACTACGTCAAAAAAGCCATGAACCTTAGTGTCGTGGATTATCTGGTCAAGCCAGTAGACAAGGTGGAGTTGGGCAATTTATTAGAAAAAATTGCGCAACAGCTTCAGAAAAAGGTGGAGCAAAGTCAGACCCTCAGTCAAGAATTGGATGAGATAGGATTTACAAACTACCTGTCAGGTAAAGACAGTTGGTGGATTGGTCTTTCCAAGGAAAAGCAGGGCTCTTTTACCATTCCTTACTATGTTTTGGGACAAGACTGGCAGATTTTCATATCTGATCAACCACTAGATGGCATCGTTGTGACACCATTTGAAGCACCTTACCAGCAGTCCTTTGAGAATTGGAAGATCAACGCTGAAAAAGCCCTCTTCTACGGTTCAGTTAATCTAGAAAAATCCGAGAGTTTGTTTTCTTATTATGAGCCGATTTATCGGGTGATTATCCAAGGGAATATCAATCAAATCATCGAAGAATTAACCCTGCTAGAGAAGGTTGTTTTGAAGAATACCCCGCGCGTGGCCATCACAAAGCAGCTCTTCACTCAGTTTGTCATGGATGTCTTTCATTTATTTGAACACCTAAAAGCAGATGATATGACCGAGATTGTCAAAGCTATCCATGCCATTAACACCTTTGAAGAATTGGTTTCCTATATCAAAGAAACCTTGACCAAGTTTTTTGGCCAGTACCGCATGAATGAAAATGTGGTGAGTGTTCTGGAAGTGATTGGGCGTGATTATCAGAAAGAGCTCTCACTTAAGGATATTAGCAAGGATCTCTTTATCAATCCTGTCTATCTCGGTCAGCTGATCAAGAGGGAAACCAACTCAACCTTTGCGGAATTGCTCAATAAACAGCGAATAAAAGCAGCGCAGCAACTCCTACTTTCGACCAGTGATAGCATTGAAGATATTTGCTATGCAGTTGGCTACAGTAATGTTGGATATTTCTACAAGGTTTTCCGTAAATTGTGCGGAAAATCACCGAAAGCTTATCGGAAACAAGTTGAAACCAGCTTGTAAAAGTTGTATTCCTGTACAAAAAATGCTATAATGTTCAAAATATCTTATGGAGGAAAACATGAAAAAGAATCCTATTTATCTTTGGGTCTTGTTAGTCCTATCAGCCCTCATTTCATCTATGTCATTATTTGGAATCTTGAGTCCATTGCCAAGTAAAGATGTGCTTCGTACAAGCCTATCTAATAGTGGGTCCCTTACTGCTCAGCAAATAGAAGACACGGTTAACTATACTTACCAAGTAACAGCGTCATCGCACTCTATTTTTAATACGTTGTTGATTGTCTTATCTGCAATTTTAGTTGTAGTAGCCTTTGTATTTCTAGTACGTAAAAATGTGCAATTCGCAAACTATGCTTATATTGGCTATGTTCTACTAGCGATTGTTGGTTTGGTTTATAGCTATATAAACGTTCAAGATGCGGTTCAATTAATCAAAGATACTACTCTCGGCTTAGGAATGGGAGCATTGGCACAAGGAACGAATATTTTGTTCATCATTATCAATGTTCTCTTTTTAGCCTTAGTCTTTTACAAGATGTGGCGCCAACAAAAAGATTTGGCCGAAGAAGTCGAAGCAGAAGAAGTTGCCTAAGTATTGACAAAAAAGAACTATCAAGTTACAATCTTGGTAGTTCTTTTTTAATCGTAAACAAAAAATCGAGGTCAACATGAAAAAAATATCCTTAGTGTATATCAGTCTGAGTGGGAATACAGAGAGTTTTGTAACCCGACTCAAGGACTATCTCTTGTCTCAGTACGAAGAAATTGAGGTCCAAAAAATCCATATCAAGGATTTGGTCAAGGAAGGCCAAGAATTCTTTGAAATGGAGCATCCCTATGTCGCTTTCTTGCCGACCTATCTGGAAGGTGGAAATGGTGTCGATAACGGCGATGTTGAGATTCTTACGACTCCAGTGGGCGACTTTATCGCTTATGGAGACAATGCTAGTAAGTGTTTTGGGGTAGTGGGATCTGGTAATCGCAATTTTAACAATCAATACTGCCTGACAGCCAAGCAGTATAGCCAGCGCTTTGGCTTCCCGGTCCTAGCAGACTTTGAAATGCGTGGTATGTTGGGAGATATTAAAAAAGTCGCAGCGATTATCGCGGACTTGTATGAGTTAGAAACAGAAAAATAAAGTAGTACTGAGGGGCAGTTGAGATTTTCAACTGCTTTTTGTGTATGCAAAAAGCACCCTGTCAGGGTGCCATTTTATAAACTATCCTGCTTTTCCGATGGCAAGTGCATAGATAAAGAAAATAGCAAAGCCAAAGAGGAAAATCAATCCTGCGATAGCGAGGAGTTTTAGCCAAGAAGGAAGATTTTTATTTTCACGTGTCACCAAAACATAGTTCAAAAGAGCGAAGAATGGTGTTGTTAGGAAAGAACCGATCATGGCAAAGCGAAGCATGGTGGAAACTTGACCAGCAAAGAATTTGATGATGACGATACCAATGATAGCGGTAATGGTCATCCAGATGTTCAAAGATTTACGAGTATCCTCTTTTTGAAGAATCAAGAATCGTAGCGATTCCTGATTGACACGAGAGTAGCCATCGATAACGGTGATGACCGTTCCAAAGATACAAAGAAAGGCGATAAAGGTAATCAAATAACGGGACCATTCTCCAAGAACAGAGGCATACATACCCACAAACTGAGAAATGTACTTAGCTGAAGCGGCTTCAACTGCCTGTCCTGTAGGATACTGAATCAGTGCTCCTAGTGCCACGAAGAATACAGCTAGGATAGCAGTTCCAATGTAACCAACGTTAAAGTCGAAAAGGGCGTCCTCTGTATTAAAGTTGACAGTCTTTTTCTTTTCAGCAGACCAGAGTGAATTGATGGCAGAAATCTCAATAGGAGCAGGCATCCATCCTAAGAGGGAAACGATGAAAGGGAGGGCCGCCATTTGCCAAGGTGTCTTTTCGACAAAATCAGAGCTGTATTCTGGATGTTTAATTGCTGCAATAATAACTGCAAGAACTGTTGCAATGGTCAAAGCAGACATGATCCATTTTGCCATACCATCCAATAGTTTGTAGCCACCAAAGAGTAGCATGGCCCAAATGACTGCAACAAGGATAAGGGACCATTGAGTGATGCTAAGACCAATCATTGGGAAAGCGCTAGCGATGATAGCTGAGCAAAGGATAGCGACTCCAGCTGTATTAACCATGGCAGAGAAGACGTTGAGGACAAAGAAAATCCAGAGATAGAGTTTTCCTTTTTCGGCATAACCTTCCACCAAGGTTTTACCAGTGTCGGCAGTATATTCGGCTCCAAAACGGAAAAATGGATATTTAAAAACATTGGCCAAGATAACCAAGAGGAGTAGTGACCACCCATAAGAACCACCAGCTTGAGTAGAGGATACGATATGAGAACCTCCAACGGCTGCAGAAGCCATTAGAATTCCTGGCCCCATTGCCTTTAGTTTGCTTGCCCAGGTTGACTGGTTTGATAACGTAACTTGTGACATAATAAACGCTCCTATTTTTGAATTTTCAGAATAATCTGAATAGATAGCTACTATTCTACAAAAATCTTAAAAGAAATGCAAGGCCATTTTGAAAAAATATAGAAAATTACAGAAAACTTTACATGTATTAATGAAATTTCTCCAAGGAGAATATGGTAAGCCTAAAAAATCCGAGAAGAAAGCTTCTCGGATTTTAATTATTTCAATTGATCTGTGACGTCTTTTGAGAGCAACATTCCCAGATGGTAAGTTTTATTGATATGTGCAATGACATCATTGATATTTTCAGTCGTGTGAATTTTCTCTTTGATGTCAGACCTAAATGTCTCATCCTTCAAGAGTTGCTCTTGGTAGAGTCTTTGAAGTCTTTCCTTCTCGTACTTATTGAGCAGAAAAAGGAAAACCAAGCTAAGTACAACGAGGATATAAGCATATTGGCTCATAGGAAATCTCCCAGTGTGATAAATAGTAAAAGTGAATAAATTATTTCATTGAACAGCTGCAAGGCCGAACAAAATATAAATGTTATTTTGCCTCAATCTTTCAGATTGCTTTCAAGTAATTTAAAAGATTACGACATGAGCCTAACCAAATCGATATTATTTGGTTAGGTGAATTAGTGAAGCAGTTAGCTAGTCCGCATATAAGCGGCTAGCGTCTAGCAATTAGGAGCTTTAGTTCCAATAACTTTAAGATTACGACGTTTTAGGACATAAATCGATCATATTTATGTCCTAAAACTAGTGAAGCGCCTAGCCAAAGTCCGAATAGGATTTGGCGTTAGTTACTTAGATTGCTCCGCAATCAAGTAACTTTGGCGATTTACATCTTCTCCGGCGCTTCTACTCCGAGCAAACGAAGAGCTTCTTTGAGGACGACTGCGGTTGCATAGCTGAGGGCCAGACGGCTGTCGCGCTCAGGACTTTCATCTAGGATACGTGTATGTGCATAGTACTTGTTGAAAGCTTGAGCCAAACTAATCGCAAATTTCGCAATGATAGAAGGTTCAAAATTATCTGCCGCACGATTGATAATACGTGGGAAGTCTTGGAGTAGTTTAATGATTTCCCAGCTTTCAGCATCATTCAGGCTGTAGTTGCCTGCTGTATCTGGTTTGAAATCGGCTTTGCGCAAGATAGATTGGATACGAGCGTAGGCGTATTGAACGTAAGGTCCAGTTTCTCCTTCAAAGGATACCATAGCTTCAAGGTCGAAGTCATATCCATTTGTACGGTCGGTCTTAAGATCATAGAACTTGATAGCCCCAACTCCAACAGCGTTGGCAACCTGGTCTTTATTTTCTAACTCAGGATTTTTCGCTTCGATTTGGGCCTTGGCACGACTAACAGCCTCAGCGATAGTCGGTTCTAGCAAGATGACATTTCCTTTACGGGTAGAGAGTTTTTTCCCTTCTTTTGTTACTAAACCAAACGGAACATGGACAATGTCTTGGCTCCAATCGTAGCCCATCTCTTGTAGCACTGCCTTGAGTTGTTTGAAGTGGGCAGATTGCTCTTGACCAACAACATAGATGGATTTGGCAAATTGGTATTCGTTTTTACGGTAAAGGGCTGCAGCCAAGTCACGTGTGATATAGAGAGTTGCACCATCAGATTTTTTGATAAGGGCTGGATGTTCAATTCCATATTTCTCAAGATTGACAACTTGGGCTCCCTCTGACTCAACAAGAAGTCCTTTTTCAGCGAGAATGTCTACAACAGCTTCCATCTTATCGTTGTAAAAGGCTTCCCCGTTGTAGCTGTCAAATTCGACTTGCAATTCATTGTAAAGGCGGTTGAATTCCACTAAACTTTCATCACGGAACCATTGCCAGAGAGCGAGGGCTTCCTCGTCTCCATTTTCCAGTTTGCGGAACCATTCGCGTGCTTCTTCATCCAAGCTAGGGTCTTTTTCAGCTTCAGCATTGATGCGAACGTAGAGTTTAAGAAGTTCATCGATTGGATGCGCTTTAACGGCTTCCTCATTTCCCCATTTCTTGTAGGCAACGATCAGCATTCCAAACTGTTTGCCCCAGTCTCCCAAATGGTTGACCTTGACCGTTTGATAGCCGATTTTTTGGAAAATATGTGACAAGCTATCCCCGATAACAGTTGAGCGCAGGTGACCAATAGAGAATGGTTTTGCGATATTGGGACTAGACATATCGATAACGACATTTTCTTGCTTGCCAATGGTTTGGTCGGCATAGTGCTCTTTTTCAGTGATGACATCCTGTAATACTTGAGCCGAAATAGCACTTTTATCAAGGAAAAAGTTGATGTAAGGTCCAGTGGCAACAACCTTTTCAAAGGCTTGACTGTTGATTTTTTCAGCAATATCTGTTGCAATCATTTGCGGAGCTTTACGCTCGACCTTTGCTAGAGAAAAGGCAGGGAAGGCGATGTCTCCCATTTCTGAGTTTTTAGGTGTTTCCAGTAAATTTAAAATAGCCTCTTGATCCAGGCTATCAATGACGCTAGCCAACTCGCTAGCAATCAATTCTTTTGTATTCATAAGGGCTCCTTTTGGGCTTTTTTACTATTTTAACACAATTTACTACATTTTTTGAGAAAGAAAAGAATTTTTTTGAATTATCTATTTTTTTTGGTATAATATAGTTATAAAATAAATGTAAAACTTGTTATAAATATTCACTTAAGAGGATAATATGAGAAAAAGAGAACGGCATCAATTGATTAAAAAGATGATCACCGAAGAAAAACTTGGGACACAAAAAGAGATTCAAGATCGTTTAGAAGCTCGTAATGTTTATGTGACACAAACGACTTTGTCACGTGATTTGCGTGAAATCGGCTTGACCAAGGTTAAGAAAAATGATATGGTGTATTATGTACTAGCAAATGAGACAGATAAGATTGATTTAGTTGAGTTTTTGTCTCATCATTTAGAAGGAGTTGCAAGAGCAGAGTTTACCTTGGTACTGCATACCAAACTTGGGGAAGCTGCAGTCTTAGCAAACATTGTAGATGCAAACAAGGATGAATGGATTTTAGGAACGGTTGCTGGTGCTAATACCTTATTGGTTATTTGTCGAGACCAGCACGTTGCCAAGCTGATGGAAGATCGTTTGCTAGATTTGATGAAAGATAAATAAGGTCTTGGGAGTTGCTCTCAAGACTTATTTTTAGCAAGGAGAGACGGAAAATGGCAACAGAAAAGCTATCACCCGGCATGCAACAGTATGTGGATATTAAGACACAATACCCAGATGCTTTTTTGCTTTTTCGAATGGGTGATTTTTACGAGTTGTTCTATGAAGATGCAATTAATGCAGCACAGATTTTAGAAATTTCCTTAACGAGTCGGAATAAAAATGCAGAAAATCCGATACCCATGGCGGGTGTCCCCTATCATTCTGCCCAGCAGTATATCGATGTTCTGATTGAGCAGGGCTATAAAGTTGCCATTGCAGAACAGATGGAAGATCCCAAACAAGCGGTTGGGGTTGTTAAGCGAGAGGTGGTCCAGGTCATCACACCTGGAACGGTCGTTGATAGCAGTAAGCCGGATAGTCAGAATAATTTCTTGGTTGCCTTAGATCGTGATGGCAATCAATTCGGCCTGGCTTATATGGATCTGGTGACGGGTGATTTTTATGTGACGGGGCTATTGGATTTCACGTTGGTTTGTGGGGAAATCCGTAACCTCAAGGCTCGAGAAGTGGTGCTGGGTTATGACTTGTCTGAGGAAGAAGAACAAATCCTCAGCCGTCAGATGAATCTGGTGCTTTCTTATGAGAAGGAAGGCTTTGAGGATATTCATTTACTGGATCCACGACTTGTAGCTGTGGAGCAAGCGGCAGCTAGTAAGCTACTCCAGTATGTTCATCGGACCCAGATGCGGGAATTGAACCATCTTAAACCAGTTATCCGCTATGAAATCAAAGATTTCTTGCAGATGGATTATGCGACCAAGGCCAGTCTGGATTTGGTAGAGAATGCCCGTTCAGGCAAGAAGCAAGGCAGTCTTTTCTGGCTTCTGGATGAAACCAAAACGGCTATGGGTATGCGGCTCTTGCGTTCTTGGATTCATCGTCCCTTGATTGATAAGGAACGAATCGTTCAACGTCAAGAGGTGGTGCAGGTCTTTCTTGATCACTTCTTTGAGCGTAGTGATTTAACGGACAGTCTCAAGGGTGTTTATGATATCGAACGCTTGGCTAGTCGGGTTTCTTTTGGAAAGACCAATCCTAAGGATCTCTTGCAGTTGGCGACTACCTTATCTAGTGTACCACGGATTCGAGCGATTTTAGAGGGAATGGAGCAGCCTGCTCTCTCCTGTCTCATCGCACAGCTGGATGCCATTCCAGAGTTGGAGAGCTTGATTAGCGCAGCCATTGCTCCAGAGGCCTCTCACGTGATTACGGAAGGTGGCATTATTCGGACTGGATTTGATGAGACCTTAGACAAGTACCGCCGAGTGCTCCGAGAAGGGACGAGCTGGATTGCTGAGATTGAGGCTAAGGAGCGAGAAAACTCTGGCATCAGCACGCTTAAGATTGACTACAATAAAAAGGATGGCTACTATTTCCATGTGACCAATTCGCAACTGGGAAATGTGCCCGCCCACTTTTTCCGCAAGGCAACGCTGAAAAATTCAGAACGCTTCGGTACCGAGGAATTAGCTCGGATAGAGGGAGATATGTTGGAGGCGCGTGAGAAGTCAGCCAACCTAGAGTACGAAATCTTTATGCGCATCCGTGAAGAAGTCGGCAAGTACATCCAGCGTTTGCAGGCTTTAGCCCAAGGAATTGCGACAGTTGATGTCTTGCAAAGTCTGGCGGTTGTGGCTGAAACTCAGCATTTGATTCGACCTGAGTTTGGAGACGATTCACAAATCGATATCCAGAAAGGGCGCCATGCTGTCGTTGAAAAGGTTATGGGAGCGCAGACCTACATTCCAAACAGCATCCAGATGTCAGAAGATACCAGTATTCAACTGATTACGGGGCCCAACATGAGTGGGAAGTCTACCTACATGCGCCAGCTAGCCATGACTGCGGTTATGGCTCAGCTAGGCTCGTATGTGCCGGCAGAAAGCGCCCATTTGCCTATCTTCGATGCCATCTTTACCCGTATCGGAGCGGCAGATGATTTGGTTTCAGGTCAATCAACCTTCATGGTGGAGATGATGGAGGCCAACAATGCCATTTCTCATGCGACCAAGGATTCCTTGATTCTCTTTGATGAATTGGGACGTGGGACTGCAACTTATGACGGGATGGCTCTTGCTCAGTCCATCATCGAATACATCCATGAACATATCGGAGCCAAAACCCTCTTTGCGACCCACTACCATGAGTTGACCAGTCTGGAGTCCAGCTTGAAAAACTTGGTCAATGTCCATGTGGCGACCTTGGAGCAGGATGGGCAGGTGACCTTCCTTCATAAGATCGAACCAGGACCAGCTGACAAATCCTACGGTATCCATGTTGCTAAGATTGCTGGCTTACCAGCAGAACTTTTAGCAAGGGCGGATAAGATATTGACTCAACTGGAGAATCAAGGGACGGAAAGTCCTGCGCCGATGAGAGAAACAAGTGCTGTCACAGAGCAGATGTCACTCTTTGATGCGCCTGCAGAACATCCTATCCTAGCAGAATTAGCTAAACTGGATGTATACAATATGACACCGATGCAGGCTATGAATGTCTTGGTCGAGCTCAAACAAAAGTTATAAAAAGAGCCCACTCACATTTTTGTGAGTGGGTTTTTCTCTATTACTTTTTATGGGCCAAAAGTTGATTGATGTGGTCTACTTTTTTAGCTTCTCTTTTATAGAGAATAGTCCAAATGATGAGGTAGACAATTGCAAACTCGATAATGAGTTGGAGATAGAAAATCCAGTGGAAGGGGAACCAACCTGCTAGGGTTGCTAATGGGATAAAGCCTACTAGCATAAGGAAGAAATGGGTCAGAGTTGCACGGAGCAAGCTCCAGTCACGGCTGAATAATCGCTTTCCAAAGTTGAAGAGAATACCGATAGCTGCCCAAATAAGTGTGCAGTAGAGCAAGACCAAGGCACCGTGAATCTGATGTTGGGTCATCACTTGGCCGATGAGAGAGTCGGAACTTAGTGGTGCGTAGGTATTTGGGGCATAAATGAGTGAAAAAAGGATAGAGAGGATGAAGCCGATAAGTACACCAGCAGCTGCATCGTGAAAGATTTGTTTTTTCATAGTTCTAATTTCTCCTTGATGGTTTTTAGGTAACGGCGTGAAGAGTAGGTGAAGCTTTCGTTTTTGAGAAAGATTTCGACCAGGCCGTTGGGAGTGAGTTTGAGATGAGAGATGGAGTCGACATTGACGATTTCAGATTGGGAAATTTGGATAAAAGTTGTCGGCAGAATTTCAAGAACCTGATAGAGCCGCAAATCAATGCTGTATGTCTGAGATGCAGTTTCTGCTAGAACCTTTCGATTCTCGATATAGAAGCGCTGAATCTTGCCAATTTCAACTAGATAGACCTGATCTTCAATCTTACCTTTGATTGTTTCTTTTTGGTCAAGATTTTCTGCGAACTCGATGACTTTCTGGACTTTTTCGGTCGGCTGAGGAGTTTGGACAATCAGTTTTTCCTCCTCATAAGTCTCCTTAATCTGTAATTCTACTTTCATAAATTTCCCTCCTTTTCAGTTATACAAGGTTAATCTCACTTCTTGTACACCTTTATTAATACTCTTCAAAAATCAAATTCAAACCACGTCAGCGTCGTCTTCCCGTACTAAAGTACTGTCTGCGCCTAGCTTTCTAGTTTGCTCTTTGATTTTTATTGAGTATACCACTATTTTACGACCCATGGCAAGAGCTTTTGTCTATGTGGAGAGATTTGGAGTCTATGTGGTATTTGCTTTTTCTGGTAACATCTGAAATATGGTATAATAGCACTAATCAATTTCTAGGAAAATAGATACAGAAAGGGGCTGAAAGATGTCTCATATTATTGAATTGCCAGAGGTGCTGGCAAACCAGATTGCGGCAGGAGAAGTGATTGAACGTCCTGCCAGTGTGGTCAAAGAGTTGGTAGAAAATGCCATTGACGCGGGTTCTAGCCAGATTATCATTGAGATTGAGGAAGCTGGTCTCAAGAAAATTCAAATCACTGATAATGGTCATGGAATTGCCCACGATGAGGTGGAATTGGCCTTGCGTCGCCATGCGACCAGTAAGATAAAAAATCAGGCAGACCTCTTTCGGATTCGGACGCTCGGCTTTCGAGGTGAAGCCCTGCCCTCTATCGCTTCTGTTAGTGTCTTGACTTTGTTGACGGCGGTGGATGGTGCGAGTCATGGGACCAAGCTCGTTGCGCGTGGGGGAGAAGTTGAGGAAGTCATCCCAGCGACTAGTCCTGTGGGGACCAAAGTTTGTGTGGAGGACCTCTTTTTCAACACACCTGCCCGCCTCAAGTATATGAAGAGCCAGCAAGCGGAGTTGTCTCATATCATTGATATTGTCAACCGTCTAGGATTAGCTCATCCTGAGATTTCTTTTAGTTTAATCAGTGATGGCAAGGAAATGACGCGGACAGCAGGGACTGGTCAACTGCGTCAAGCCATCGCAGGAATTTATGGTTTGGCGAGTGCTAAGAAGATGATTGAAATTGAGAACTCTGACTTAGATTTCGAAATTACAGGTTTTGTGTCTCTGCCTGAGTTAACTCGAGCTAATCGCAACTATATCAGCCTCTTCATCAATGGCCGTTATATCAAGAACTTCCTGCTCAATCGTGCCATTTTGGATGGTTATGGCAGCAAACTCATGGTAGGGCGCTTTCCGCTGGCTGTCATTCACATCCATATTGACCCCTATCTAGCCGATGTCAATGTCCATCCAACCAAACAAGAAGTGCGGATTTCTAAGGAAAGAGAACTGATGGCGCTGCTTTCAGAAGCTATTTCAAATAGTCTCAAGGAACAAGTCTTGATTCCTGATGCTTTAGAAAATCTTGCCAAGTCGACCGTGCGTAATCGTCAAAAGGTGGAGCAGACCATTCTCCCACTCAAAGAAAATACGCTTTACTATGAAAAAACAGAACTCTCAAAACCTAGTCAAGCTGAGGTGGCTGATCACCAGGTTGAATTAACTGAGGAGGGTAGGGACCTAACCCTGTTTGCCAAGGAAACCTTGGATCAGTTGACCAAGCCAGCAAAACTGCATTTTGCAGAGAGAAAGCCTGCTAACTACGACCAACTAGACCACCCAGAGTTAGATCTAGCTAGTCTCGATAAGGCTTATGACAAGCTGGAGAGAGAGGAAGCATCCAGCTTCCCAGAGTTGGAGTTTTTCGGGCAGATGCACGGGACTTATCTCTTTGCTCAAGGGCGAGATGGACTCTATATTATTGACCAACACGCGGCTCAGGAACGGGTCAAGTACGAGGAATACCGTGAAAGCATTGGCAATGTTGACCAGAGCCAGCAACAACTCCTAGTACCCTATATTTTTGAATTTCCTGCGGATGATGTCCTTCGTCTCAGGGAAAGAATGCCTCTCTTAGAGGAAGTGGGTGTCTTTTTAGCAGAGTACGGAGAAAATCAATTTATCCTACGTGAACATCCTATTTGGATGGCAGAAGAAGAGATTGAGTCAGGTATCTATGAAATGTGCGACATGCTGCTCTTGACTAAGGAAGTTTCTATCAAAAAATACCGAGCAGAGCTAGCCATCATGATGTCCTGCAAGCGGTCTATCAAGGCCAACCATCGTATCGATGACCATTCAGCTCGACAGCTCCTTTATCAGCTTTCTCAATGTGACAATCCATATAACTGTCCCCATGGACGTCCTGTTTTGGTGCATTTTACCAAGTCAGACATGGAAAAGATGTTCCGACGCATTCAGGAAAATCACACCAGTCTCCGTGAGTTGGGGAAATATTAAGAACACAAAAAGTCTTTGTTTTTTCCAAACAAGGCTTTTTAGCTTTTCTAAGGTGGGCATTTTGAATGGACATGGGCAACTTGACACGAGGTTTACACTTGCTTGACAAGACCAGTCCTATAAAAAGTGTTGTGAAAACTGAACTAGGTGACTCAAGATTTCGCAGAATCGTCTTGGTTTGAAGGATTCTCAAGACCAATCACTTTATCAAGATAACGTTGTTTGGTTTTGAGAGCCTTGTTGATAGCAACTGCAGAAGCAATCAAGAGAACGAAGGTCAGCCAAATCCAGGCGGTGAATTCGGCTGGGAAACTAGAACCGGATAAAAAGAGATAGATAGCTAGAGCCAATACGAAAATATAAATCACCTGCCAGAGACCAAAGGATTTAACTTCTTTATAGTATTTGTCCTTATCTTCCTCCAAAATCACTGCCGTGGAACCTTTTTCAAAGTTTTCATCCAGTAAGAGATAGTCAGTTGTCACTTGAAAAATCTTGCTTAATTCAATGATTTTTTCGATTTCAGGAAGTACTTGTCCAGACTCCCATTTGGAGATGCTTTGCCGAGAAACATTGATTTGTTCTGCTAGCTTTTCCTGGGACCAACCTTTTTCCTTTCTGAGCTCAAATAGTTTTTCTGCGAGTTTCATGATTCTATCCTCCTTTTTCTACCTCTATCCTAACAATTTTTACTTATAATGAGAATACAATCTCCTGTACTATTTGTCAACCAGAGGTTGCACCTTTTGTTGCAGTTTGTCTTAAGGAAATATGGTATACTAGATAGGCAAAATAATGGAGAAAAATTATGTACGAATATCTAAAAGGAATCATTACCAAAATCACTGCTAAATACATTGTCCTAGAAGCGAATGGTATTGGTTATATCTTGCATGTAGCCAATCCCTATGCTTACTCAGGTCAGGTTAATCAAGAGACCCAGATTTATGTGCACCAAGTTGTCCGTGAGGACGCGCATCTGCTCTATGGCTTTCGCTCAGAAGATGAGAAAAAACTCTTCCTCAGTCTGATTTCGGTCTCAGGTATTGGACCTGTATCAGCTCTTGCTATTATCGCAGCCGATGACAATGCTGGCTTGGTTCAAGCAATCGAGACTAAGAACATTACCTACTTGACTAAGTTCCCTAAAATTGGCAAGAAAACAGCCCAACAGATGGTGCTAGACTTGGAAGGTAAGGTAGTTGTGGCTAGCGATGACCTTCCTGCCAAGGTGGCAGTGCAAACCAGCGCTGAAAACCAAGAACTGGAAGAAGCTATGGAAGCCATGTTGGCACTGGGCTACAAGGCAACCGAGCTTAAGAAAATCAAGAAATTCTTTGAAGGAACGACAGATACAGCTGAGAACTATATCAAGTCGGCCCTTAAGATGTTGGTAAAATAGGAGAAGAGTATGCCAAAACGCTGTGGTTGGGTTAAAATGAACAACCCTTTATATGTAGCCTATCATGATGAGGAGTGGGGCTACCCCCTCCATGATGACCAAGCATTGTTTGAGTTATTGTGCATGGAAACCTATCAGGCTGCTCTATCTTGGGAAACGGTACTAAACAAACGCCAAGCTTTCCGAGAAGCATTTCATGGATATCAAATTCAGGCGGTCGCGGAGATGGCAGATGGGGAGTTGGAAGCCTTGTTAGAGAATCCAGCCATCATCCGAAATCGTGCCAAGCTCTTTGCGACGCGTGCCAACGCCCAAGCATTTTTACAAGTCCAGAAAACCTTTGGCTCTTTTGACGCTTATCTCTGGTCCTTTGTTGAGGGAAAAACGATCGTGAATGATGTTCCTGACTATCACCTAGCACCTGCTAAAACAGCCTTGTCTGAAAAGTTATCTCAAGATCTCAAAAAACGAGGCTTCAAGTTCACAGGTCCAGTCGCAGTTTTAGCTTTTCTACAAGCGGCAGGTCTGATTGACGACCACGAGAATGATTGTGAGTGGAAAAGCGGAAATAAGTGAGTGCAGGCGTCTAATTATCTGAGAATATAGAAAAAGCTGAGAAGAGTTTCTCAGCTTTTTGATTATATGCTAGTAACTTTTATAGTGCAGTAAGAAATGTCAGTCCACCTAAGACAACGCCAGCTGAGTTTGGAATAATTAGTATCCAATCCTTCTTAGGTTCTTTTGTCCATCCGTAAATAACCCAAATTAAACAAGATACTGCTGCGGATAAAGGCTGGAATGGTTGAGCTTTGTTGCCTTGTAAATTGGCAAAAATTTGTGGGATGTAGGCGATAAATACAATAATCCCGATAAAGGCCCCGATTGAACCGACAATTTGATTTATTTTTTGTTTAGTCATATATACCTCCTTCAAAAAGATATCATAAAAATAAGCAAAATGCAATAAATTCAGACACAAATTGTAACGAAAATCAATACCAAAGCACAAAAATGGAGAAATTGTTTATTTTTTGTTATAGTCAAAGCGAATGACTTGCTCCTGTGCATCTACATAGGCATGGACGCCAAAGGGAACAATGGCTCTTGGCGTTGCGTGGCCGACATTTAGATTATAGACAATCGGGATATTGTTATCAATGATATCCAATAGTGCTTCCTTATAGTCGTCATAGAAGGTTTCATCCATTGGCTTTCCGACCAAGAGTCCGCTGATGACCTCAAATACCCCAGTTTCTTTCAAAGCCAGCAACATCTTTTTGAAATCCTCAGGCTCAGGCTTTTCTTCGCTTGTTTCTAACAAGAGAATCTTTCCTTCCCAGTCGGATAAGTCAGGGAAGAGTTTGTACTTTTGGCAGAGGTCCGTGCTGTCTGCGTATCGAGAATTGTCAAAGATATCGTAGAGTGATTCAAGGCAACCACCGAGAATTTCTCCCTCAAACTGGGCATTTCCTTGTAACAAGTCAAAACCGGTATTTACATGACTGACACGAGCTGTTCCCAGAGCCTTGGGACTAAAATCAGTCCGCTCCTCATACCAAACGTTGCTAGGGCGGATTTCTGAGATTTTTCCTGTCTTGATCAGTTCTTTAAAGCAGTGAAGGCTATAGGGCAGCATCTCCTTGTCCAATTCACAAATGTCTGCTAGAAAGGATTGGCCATAAAAAGTCTTGATCCCTAGTTTATGCAACATAAGGTGGTTCATGGTTGTATCTGAGAAGCCAAGAAAAATCTTTTGTTTGATAACCTTCTGTAGTTGGTTATTTTCAAAAAAGTAGGGCAATAAACGATAGGTATCGTCCCCACCGATGGCGCATAGGATCATGTCGATGCTATCGTCTGAAAAGGTCTGCATCAAATCCTCTGCACGTGCCTCAGGATGATCCTTGATAAAGTCCAAGCCCTTTAGCGAATGGGGCAAAAAGACAGGATTGAGTCCCAAATCCTTGAGACGTTGGAGACCCAAATCGACTTCGTGTTTGACAAAATCCTCTCCGATAACACCGCTAGACAAACTAACGATACCAATAGTAGAAACTATATCTCATCCTCCTAGAAATAGATTGATACTCTTCGAAAATCAAATTCAAACCACATCAGCTTTGCCTTGCCGTACTTAAGTACAGCCTGCGGCTAGCTTCCTAGTTTGCTCTTTGATTTTCATTGAGTATGAGCCTATTTTATCACAAAAGATGAGAGAAAACTATAAGAATCAGACTCAGAAGTTCTATTGAATTTCAAGAAAGCAAGTGAAAAAGCAACCGCTTGTGCAGTTGCTTTTCGTTTTTCTAATCTCTAATCTCACTAGATATGAGTTACTTGGTCAACTCTTGATTATAGGAGAGAGCTAAATCAATCCAGTAAGGCAGTTCTTTTTGACCTTCTATATCTAGGTCTATATAGCCATGATAAGGTCGCCCTCTCATCAATGTAGTATAGGCTCCTGTTCGGGGTAGAACCTGCTTTTCCATTTCTTTGCCTATTCTCACCATAACCAGCTCGTTCTTTCTGGAACTGACTGTAAGAACCATTTTCCCACGAATCATAAAGGCCAGGCCACCAAACAGTTTCTTTTCTTCTAGCTCTTCTTCAAAAATTTGGGGAGGAAGTTTGAGTGCTAGGATTTTTCGAATCTGCTGAGCTAAAGATTGACTATATGCCATAGCTTTTCACTTTTCTTAATAACGTGATGGGCCCGCGCTTGCGCTTCGGATATTGAAGCGTTTCTTGAGATAGAAGCGAAGAGCGAGAAGGGCTGCTCCTAGGACAGCCAAAGGCAGTGGAGCAAGGATTGGATTGAGAGCTGCTGGAAGGAAGCTTGTTGCGAAGAAGACAGCCAACCAGAGAAGCATAGCAGCGAGGATGACGAGGATTGATTTCCAGAAAGGAGGGCGCTGGCTACGATCTGTGTCTGGTCCATAATACTGGTAGACAAAGTAGTACATCAAGTAGAAGGCCACCCCTCCAACAAGCCCAACCAACAAGAGGGTAATCAACCCATAACCAATAGCTTGATCTGTAGAGAAGAAGGTAGTCAGAGCGCTAACCAATGCAAAGAGACTGGTGATAAAAAGGGCTGAGTCCATAATCATGAGTTTTGGATCGTCATTTTCTTTTGGATGCTCTTTTTCGTATTGCTCTTTGACAGTGAAGCTATGGGCCCAGTGAGTTGGAGCGCCGTAGAGGGAACGAGCTGTCGTTCCTTTGGCTTGCTCTTCAAGGATTTTAGGAATGACTTCTTCAAAAACAGCCTTGATTTCAGCGTCTGTTTTACCATCTTTGATAAATTGTTGGGTAGCGATATGGATAAACTCTTGGTTTTTCTTAGTTAATTTTTGTAAATCAATCTGAGACATAGGGATTCCTCTTAGAACCATTTTTTATGGATGAGATAGAGAGTGAGCGAGACACTCATAGCAAAGGCGATAAAGACGATTAACCAGAAGGCGTGTGGCTCACCGTTCAGAGGGATTTCATTATCCTTGAAGTTCATCCCGTAGGCTGAGAAGATCATGGTTGGGACAGACATGACAATGGTCACGAGAGCCAGAGTTTTCATGATGTTGTTCTGGTTGTTGGAAATGATAGAGGCAAAGGTCTCTGTCATAGAGTGAAGGACATTTCCATAGATATCTGCCATCTCGATGGCCTGTTGAGTTTCAATCAGGGTGTCTTCGAGTAGGTCTTCGTCTTCTAGGTATTTCTTGATATTGCTAGTTGCGCTGGTCAATTTCTTAATCACGCGCTCGTTCGTCTTAAGTGAGGCCTTGAAATAGACGATGGTCTTTTCCAATTCCATGAGCTCGATCAGCTCTTCGTTTCGAGTGGACTTGTGAAGTTGACTTTCGATCTGTTCACTCTTACGGTCGATCGAACGAAGGGCCGTAAGGTAAAGTTCAGCGTTGCGGTAGAGAATCTGGAAGATAAAACGTGAACGCATGAAGGTGTAGAAGTTGCGCAGTCTACGGTTGATAAAGACATCGAGAACTGGGAGGGATTCCAAGCAGGTAGTGATAATGGTTTCCTCGGTGATAATAATCCCCAGCGGAATCGTAACGTAGTAGGTGCGATTGTTTCTTTCCTCTGTGATGGGAACGTCCACGATGATCAAAGTGTACTCATCTTCGATGGTAATACGGGACATTTCCTCCGCATCGAGTGGTGCTCGGAGGTCGGCAATGTCGATATCGAAGGCGTTAGCGATTTCCAGTGATTCATTTTGTGTAGGATTGACGAGATTGATCCAAGTACCCGGTTCAAGCGTGTCGATCTCTTTAAATTCAGTTGTTGTTGAGAGAAAAACTTGTTTCATATCCCCTATCCTTTCCTACTATTCAGTGATTCATTTTTTGCACCGTACTATTATACTATTATACTATAAAAACAGCTTTTTGGGTAATAGAATTTCACATTTTTTGGTATAATGGAAAGCAATAATGGACTAGAAAGATCAAAGATGCAAGATAAAATTGTCATTCATGGGGCTCGTGCCCATAACTTAAAAAATATCGATGTGGAGATTCCTAGAGACAAGCTGGTTGTCGTAACGGGCTTGTCAGGTTCTGGGAAATCCAGTCTAGCTTTTGATACCCTCTATGCTGAGGGGCAACGCCGCTATGTAGAGAGCTTGTCAGCCTACGCTCGTCAGTTCTTGGGCAACATGGAAAAACCAGATGTAGATGCCATTGATGGCCTCAGCCCAGCTATTTCCATCGACCAAAAAACAACCAGTAAAAATCCTCGTTCGACCGTGGGAACGACGACTGAAATCAATGATTATCTGCGTCTCCTCTACGCACGTGTGGGGACGCCTTACTGTATCAACGGGCACGGGGCTATCAAGGCTTCTTCTGTAGAACAAATCGTGGATAAGGTTTTGGAGTTACCGGAACGGCAACGTCTGCAAATTTTAGCTCCGGTCATTCGTAAGAAAAAAGGGCAACACAAGAGTGTCATTGAAAAGGTTCAGAAAGACGGTTATGTCCGTGTCCGAGTGGATGGGGAAGTCTATGATGTTACCGAAGTTCCAGAGTTGTCCAAGAGCAAGCAACACAATATCGATGTTGTGGTCGACCGTATTGTCATCAAGGAGGGCATTCGTAGCCGTCTCTTTGACTCAATCGAGGCTGCCCTTCGTATCGCAGAAGGCTATGTGATTATCGATACTATGGACGATTCTGAGTTGCTCTTTTCTGAGCACTATGCCTGCCCGGTTTGTGGTTTTACCGTACCAGAGTTAGAGCCTCGTCTCTTCTCCTTCAATGCTCCTTTTGGCTCTTGTAGTGAGTGTGACGGTTTGGGCATCAAGCTGGAGGTGGATGTTGACTTGGTGGTTCCTGATACCAGCAAAACTTTGCGTGAGGGAGCATTAGCACCTTGGAATCCTATCTCATCCAACTACTATCCAAACATGCTAGAGCAGGCCATGACAGCCTTTGGAGTGGATATGGATAAGCCTTTTGAGGACTTGTCAGAAGAAGATAAAAACTTGATTCTCTACGGGTCTGATGGCAAGGAATTCCATTTCCACTATGAAAATGAATTTGGCGGTGTGCGCGATATTGACATTCCCTTTGAGGGAGTTGTCAATAATATCAAGCGTCGTTACCATGAGACTAACAGTGACTACACCCGTACCCAGATGCGACTCTACATGAATGAGCTGACTTGTGGAACCTGCCACGGCTACCGTCTCAACGATCAGGCCTTATCTGTCCGTGTGGGTGGTGAGCAAGGGCCACATATCGGTGAAATTTCGGACCTGTCTATCGCAGACCATTTGGAATTAGTGAGCCAGCTGACCCTGTCTGAAAATGAAGCCATCATTGCTCGTCCCATTCTCAAGGAAATCAAGGATCGTTTGACCTTCCTCAATAACGTGGGACTCAACTATTTGACTCTGTCACGTTCGGCAGGAACCCTATCAGGTGGGGAGAGTCAGCGTATTCGCTTGGCAACCCAGATTGGGTCCAACCTATCAGGTGTCCTTTATATCCTGGATGAGCCGTCGATTGGTCTTCACCAGAGGGATAATGACCGCCTGATTGCTAGTCTGAAAAAGATGCGTGACTTGGGCAATACTCTCATCGTGGTGGAACATGACGAAGATACTATGCGAGAGGCGGATTATCTGATTGACGTTGGTCCGGGTGCCGGTGTTTTTGGTGGGGAGATTGTCGCCGCAGGAACACCCAAGCAGGTGGCCCGTAACAGTAAGTCTATTACAGGCCAGTACTTGTCAGGAAAACGTGCCATTCCAGTTCCAGAAGAGCGCCGTACCGGAAATGGTCGTTTTATCGAAGTGACGGGTGCGCGTGAGAACAACTTGCAAAATATTACCGCTCGCTTCCCGCTAGGAAAATTCATCGCAGTGACAGGGGTATCAGGTTCAGGGAAATCGACCTTAATCAACAGCATCCTCAAAAAAGCCATTGCCCAGAAGCTTAACCGCAATTCAGACAAGCCTGGTAAATTCAAAACCATCACAGGGATTGAGCATGTAGACCGCTTGATTGACATTGACCAGAGCCCGATCGGACGGACGCCAAGGTCTAACCCTGCCACCTATACGGGAGTTTTTGACGATATACGTGACCTTTTTGCCCAGACAAACGAAGCTAAGATTCGAGGCTACAAGAAGGGCCGTTTCAGTTTCAACGTCAAGGGTGGTCGCTGTGAAGCCTGCTCAGGTGACGGGATTATCAAGATTGAGATGCACTTCTTGCCAGATGTTTATGTGGCTTGTGAAGTCTGCCACGGAACCCGCTACAACAGTGAGACCCTAGAAGTTCATTACAAGGAAAAAAATATCTCGCAAGTCTTGGATATGACGGTCAACGATGCGGTGGAATTTTTCCAACACATTCCGAAAATTCAACGCAAACTCCAGACCATCAAGGATGTGGGGTTGGGCTATGTGACGCTAGGCCAACCAGCTACCACCCTTTCTGGGGGAGAAGCCCAGCGTATGAAGCTGGCTAGCGAACTCCACAAACGCTCGACAGGAAAATCCTTCTACATTCTGGATGAGCCGACGACAGGGCTTCATACCGAGGATATCGCTCGCTTGCTCAAGGTTTTAGCTCGCTTTGTCGACGATGGCAATACTGTCCTCGTCATTGAGCACAATCTGGATGTCATCAAGACGGCAGACCATATCATCGATTTGGGACCTGAGGGCGGTGTCGGTGGCGGAACCATCATCGCAACAGGAACCCCAGAAGAAGTAGCGGCCAACGAAGCCAGCTACACAGGACACTATTTGAAAGGAAAGTTACATCATGAATAAACGTGTGCAAGCATTTCTAGCTAAAATGCAAGAAAAAGAACTAGATGGTATTATCATCAACAACCTTAAAAACGTCTATTATTTGACTGGTTTTTGGGGTTCAAATGGAACAGTCTTTATCAGCCGTGACCGTCAGGTTTTGGTGACAGACTCTCGCTATATCATTGCAGCTAAGCAAGAAGTGACAGGTTTTGAGATTGTGGCTGACCGCGATGAATTGGCTGTTATTGCAGGCATTGTTAAGGATATGGGCTTGTCTCGCGTCGGTTTTGAAGACGAGATTTCGGTCTCTTATTACCACCGTATGCAGGCAGCTTTTGCAGGAATCGACTTGCTTCCGCAGACTCAGTTTGTTGAAGCACTTCGTATGATTAAAGATGAGAAAGAGATTGCGACTATTCGTAAGGCATGTTCTATCTCAGACCAAGCTTTCCGTGATGCGCTTGACTTTATCAAACCAGGAAAAACTGAGATCGAAATTGCCAACTTCCTTGATTTCCGCATGCGTGAGTTGGGAGCAGCAGGCTTGTCTTTTGATACCATTTTAGCAAGTGGCATCAACTCTTCTAAGCCCCATGCTCATCCAATGCACAAACCGGTTGAAGCAGGAGAAGCCATCACCATGGACTTCGGCTGTCTCTACGACCACTATGTCAGTGATATGACACGGACCATCTACCTCGGTCATGTCAGTGACGAGCAGGCAGAAATTTACAATACTGTTCTGAAAGCCAACCAAGCCTTGATTGACCAGACTAAGGCTGGCTTAGGTTTCCGCGACTTTGACAAAATCCCTCGTGATATTATCATCGAGGCAGGCTATGGCGACTACTTTACCCACGGTATTGGACACGGTATCGGACTGGATATTCACGAAGAACCTTACTTTAGCCAAACTTCCAAAGAAGTCATTAAATCTGGTATGGTCTTGACTGATGAACCAGGTATTTATATTGAAGGTAAATACGGCGTTCGTATTGAAGATGATATCCTGATTACAGATAACGGTTGCGAATTGTTGACTCTAGCGCCGAAGGAATTAATTGTTATTTAAGAAAATTAAGATAAATCATTGACTTTTATATTTTAAAGGTTTATACTGATAGACGAAAACGGTAGGTGAGGCTACCATAGGGATACGGATGACTACCGCAAAGCAGTGGAGACACTACTCGTTGGTCAACAGTCCTGGTCGCGAAGGCCAAGACTAAGCTCATTACATCGCCCTATGGAGTTAAAGCTTGAACGAAAAAACAGATAATTAGTTTTTTAATCCTGCCATTTTATGGTGGGATTTTCTACTGTTTTAGAACAAGGAAAGGAGACAGACGATGCAAATTGACGATCATCCAGAACCGCACATACACAGCCAATCGCTGATTTGTGTCGTTCTGCCCTTATAAAGTGATTGGTCTCTGTGTATGAAACACATCATTCATACAGATAGGAGAAACCAATGAAAACTACAAAAGAAAGATTAGCAACAGCTATTCACACACCCTTAAACGAAACTCTATCTTTTTATAAGACAAGTCTAACAGGCTTGACTGAGGAGCAGGTGGAGAAAAATCGTGATCTATATGGCGAAAACACCATCACCAAGGGTCAAGAAGACAGTATCCTCAAAAAGATTTACGAATCTATTATCAATCCATTTACAATCATCCTACTGGTCATCGCTATGATCTCCATGGTGACCAATGTCTGGCTGGCGAAGCCTGGACAAGAAGATCCGACGACCTCTATCATCATCGTCGTTCTCGTTCTAATCTCTGGTGGCATACGCTTTGTCCAAGAACTGCGGAGTGACAAGGCTGCGACCAATCTATCAAAAATGATTGTGAATACAGCCACAGTTATTCGCGAAGGCCAGAGTTTAGAGGTCGCAATTGAAGATTTGGTCGTTGGAGATATAGTCAAGTTAAGTGCTGGGGACATGATTCCGGCAGACCTCATTTTAATTGAATCACGTGATTTCTTTGTCCAACAGTCTGGTTTGACAGGTGAGAGTGACTCGGTTGAAAAACTAGCCTTGTCAAAAATGAGTCAGTCAAACTTCGATAGTCTGCTAGAAGCAGAAGCGCTCGCCTTTATGGGAACCAACGTGATATCAGGAAGTGCCAAGGCTTTGATTCTAGCGGTCGGTGATGATACCATGATGGGAGAAATCGAGCAGACTCTCAATACCTATGACGAACCAACCTCTTTTGAGCGGGAGATGAACAGCATCTCTTGGCTCTTGATCCGTTTGATGTTAGTCATGGTTCCCATCGTCTTTCTCTCCAATGGCTTGACAGACGGCGACTGGCTGGAAGCTGGCGTATTTGCTTTGAGTGTTGGTGTTGGATTGACACCTGAGATGCTTCCTATGATCATCACGGCCAGTTTAGCAAAAGGCTCCATTATCATGGCCAAGGAAAAAGTCGTCATCAAAAAACTCAATGCCATACAGGACCTAGGTGCTATTGATATCCTATGCACGGATAAAACCGGAACCCTTACCCAAGACGAAATTGTCCTGGAATATCCTTTGGATATACATGGAGATTTGGATTTGTCTGTGTTGAGACGGGCCTACCTTAATTCCTATTTTCAAACGGGATTGAAAAACTTGATGGACCGTGCCATTATCAGTAGAACTGAAAAAGAAGCTAAAGAACACGCTATTCTACAAAATTTGGATACTAGCTTCCAAAAAATAGATGAATTACCCTTTGATTTTGAACGCAGACGGATGAGTGTCATCGTCAAAGATGAGAACGAAGTTGTTAGTTTGGTAACCAAGGGTGCCCTAGAGGAAATGCTTGCGATTTCAACCCATGTGGAATATCAAGGTCAGATTAGCCCTCTGACGGATGATATCCGATTGGAAATCTTAAAAGAAGTGGACCAACTCAATCAACAGGGATTGCGAGTCTTGGGAGTCGCCTATAAAACAGGCCTAAAAGAAGGTTTTGCTTACTCCGTTGAAGATGAAAAAGAGATGATTCTAACAGGATATCTTGCCTTTCTAGATCCACCAAAACCATCAGCAGCACCTGCTATCCAAGCTTTGTTAGAACACGGTGTTCAAACGAAAATCTTGACGGGGGACAATGAGAAGGTAACCCAAGCAGTTTGCGAAAAAGTTGGTCTAGACGTTGATCAAATCTTGTTGGGTTCGGATATTGATGCCATGACGGACGAAGAGTTGGCCCAAGCAGTTGAGAAAGTGACTGTCTTTGCCAAACTCTCTCCGGATCAAAAAGCACGAATCATTTTACAAATCAAATCTAATGGACATTGTGTCGGCTATATGGGAGATGGAATCAACGATGCCCCTTCTATGAAAGTGGCCGATGTGGGGATTTCTGTTGATACAGCAGTAGATATTGCCAAAGAAACGGCTG
This sequence comes from Streptococcus sp. CF8-6, assembly GCF_024295845.1. Classification (NCBI taxonomy): domain Bacteria; kingdom Bacillati; phylum Bacillota; class Bacilli; order Lactobacillales; family Streptococcaceae; genus Streptococcus; species Streptococcus sp. CF8-6. Next base: position 81,595 of record NZ_JANCOF010000002.1, read on the forward strand.
ATGTCATTTTGTTAGATAAGGATTTGATGGTGCTTGAAAAAGGGCTGGTTGAAGGGCGTAAGGTCTATGCTAATATGACCAAATATATCAAGATGACGGTCAGCTCTAATTTCGGGAACATTTTCTCTCTTTTAGTGTCTGGTATCTTTTTACCTTTCCTGCCTATGGCTCCGATTCACTTGATTGTGTTGAACCTCGTCTACGACCTTTCTTGCATTGCCTTGCCATTTGATAATGTGGATGAAGACTTTTTGAAGCATCCTCATAAGTGGGAAGCCAAGTCTATTACTCGTTTTATGATTTGGATGGGTCCGATTTCTTCTGCCTTTGATATTTTGACCTTTATCTTACTCTATTTTGTTATTGTCCCAATGGCGACAGGTCAAGCTTATGCTCACGGAGCAGAGTCGGCAACGGGCTTTATCATTTTGTTCCAGACAGGTTGGTTCATTGAATCCATGTGGTCCCAAACCATGGTTATCCATATGCTCCGTTCAGCAAAACTTCCTTTCTTACAAAGTCGTCCATCATGGTTTGTTCTTGGAACAACCTTGCTAGCAGCTAGTTTTGTGACCTTCCTTCCCTACTCTTCAATTGCTAGCCTGCTTCATTTAACCCCTTTGGAACCAATTTATTTCCTCTTTTTGCTTTTGATTATCGTTCTCTATATGATAAGTGTTACAGTTGTAAAACGATTGTATATCAAAAAATTTAAAAGTTGGTTATAAATTGATTTTGTCAAGAAAAAAGTACGAAAATCGCGAAAAAAGTTAATTTTTTTTAAAAATAGGTCGCAAGTCGGATGTTTTTTATGGTATAATAGACTAAACTGATAGTAACATGTAGCGAAAGGGGTAGGTACATGATCAAAATTTATACAGTCTCAAGTTGTACTAGCTGTAAAAAAGCGAAAACCTGGCTCAATGCCCACCAGTTAAGTTATAAAGAACAAAATCTCGGTAAAGAAGGAATTACAAGAGAAGAGTTATTAGATATTCTCACGAAAACAGATAATGGAATTGCCAGTATCGTTTCGTCAAAAAACCGCTACGCTAAGGCACTTGGAGTTGACATCGAGGATTTGAGTGTCAATGAAGTGCTCAACTTAATCATGGAAACACCACGGATCTTAAAGAGTCCGATTCTCGTTGACGAGAAGCGCCTACAAGTCGGCTATAAAGAAGATGATATCCGTGCCTTCTTGCCACGCTCTGTCCGTAATGTAGAAAATGCAGAAGCACGTCTACGTGCAGCTCTATAAAACATCAAGGCTGGGAGTGACTCCTGGCCTTGTTTGCTCTTTTGTTTTAAAATCAAGTGAGGAATTATGAAAAAGTTACTAATTGCTAGTTTTGCTCTCCTCTTTTTGCTTGCGGGATGTGGGCAAAAAAAGGAAACTCCTGCTGCTTCCACAACAGCATCTGAACCTCTCCAATCCAACCTTCCCGTTTTGGACAATGCCGAAAAGAATACGGTTGTCACCAAGACCTTGCTGATGCCGAAGTCAGAAAATGGGACGCAGCAGATTCAGACCATTACCTATAAAGGCAGTCAGTTTTTGACCTTGACCATCCAGCAAAAACGACCTGTCGGGGATGAACTCAAGAACTTTATCTCTGAAAATGGCCTAGAGGAGACGCAAAAAGCGCTTCAAGAAGCAGAAGAAAAGGATGAGACTATCCAAGAGGCGCGCAAACTGGCAGGATTTACACTGGAAACCAAGCTACTCAGCGAGACAGAAATCCAGACCACAACGACTTATGATTTTCAAGTTTTGGATGTCAAAAAGGCATCTCAACTAGAATATTTAAAAAATATTGGTCTTGAAAATCTCTTAAAAAACGAACCTAGCCAGTATATTGCTGACAGAGTGGCAAATGGGGCGACAGAACAGTAAGAAAATCCAAATAAACAAACTGACTTATTTGTAGAACGTCAGGGAATGTGCTATAATAGTACTATTCTAAGGAAAGAGGGTGTTAGAATGGGATTTACTGAAGAAACTGTACGGTTTAAATTGGATGATTCCAATAAGAAAGAAATTAGCGAAACATTGACAGATGTTTATGCTTCTTTGAATGACAAGGGCTACAATCCGATTAACCAGATCGTCGGTTATGTATTGAGTGGAGACCCTGCCTACGTTCCTCGTTACAACAATGCACGAAATCAAATCCGTAAGTATGAGCGTGATGAAATTGTTGAAGAATTGGTACGCTACTACCTTAAAGGACAAGGAGTCGATCTATAATCTATGAGAATTATGGGATTGGACGTCGGTTCAAAAACAGTAGGGGTAGCGATTAGCGATCCCCTAGGCTTCACCGCTCAGGGACTTGAAATCATCCAGATTAATGAGGATCAGGGCCAGTTCGGTTTTGACCGTATCAAGGAATTGGTTGACAGCTATAAGGTGGAACGCTTTGTAGTAGGTCTGCCTAAAAACATGAACAATACCAGCGGCCCGCGAGTAGAAGCCAGTCAAGCCTATGGTGCCAAGCTAGAGGAGCTCTTTGGTTTGCCGGTAGACTATCAGGATGAGCGTTTGACGACCGTTGCTGCGGAACGTATGTTGATTGAACAAGCAGATATCAGCCGTAACAAACGCAAGAAAGTTATTGATAAGTTGGCTGCTCAGCTGATTTTGCAAAATTATTTAGATAGAAAATTTTAAGACAGAGGAGAAACTATGTCACACGATCACAACCATGACCACGAAGAACGTGAATTGATTACACTAGTAGATGAGCAAGGAAATGAAACCTTGTTTGAAATTCTTTTGACTATCGATGGGAAAGAAGAATTTGGTAAAAACTATGTTCTGCTAGTGCCAGTTAATGCAGAAGAAGATGAAAATGGTGAAGTTGAAATCCAAGCCTACTCATTCACTGAAAATGAAGATGGAACAGAAGGCGAATTGCAACCAATTCCAGAAGACTCAGAAGACGAATGGAACATGATTGAAGAAGTCTTCAACAGCTTTATGGAGGAGTAAAAATGTCCGGGGGACATTTTTAGCCCTGCTTCTAGAAATAAGAAAAAGTAGGAACGTTCGGGGAACGTTTTTAGCCTACGTTGAAATTTATAGTAGCTAGTGATTAGCTAACCAGGTAAGAGGTTGGGATTGTTGTCCCGGCCTCGCTTTTTATTTACAGTAAAACTTTAGTGCGCTAGTTGATTGGATTGTTGTTAAGGAGATGTATGTTTGAAGTAGAAGAATGGCTCCATAGTCGGATTGGTTTAAACTTTAGATCTGGACTTGGAAGAATGCAGCGAGCAGTGGATTTGCTAGGGAATCCTGAGAAGGCTTATCCCATTATCCATGTAACAGGAACGAACGGCAAGGGATCAACTATTGCCTTTATGAGGGAGTTGTTTGCAGTTCATGGAAAAAACGTTGGGACCTTTACCTCTCCCCATATCATCAGCATCCATGATCGAATCTGTATCAATGGACAACCGATCGCCGATGAAGACTTTATCCGTATAGCTAACCAAGTCAAGGAGATGGAAAAGACGCTTTTGCAAACCCATGACCAGTTGTCCTTTTTTGAATTACTGACTCTGATTGCCTTGCTTTACTTTAAAGAGCAGGGAATGGATCTAGTTCTGCTAGAAGTGGGGATTGGTGGTTTGCTTGACACAACGAATGTCGTAACAGGAGAGATTGCAGTTATTACTTCTATTGGGTTAGACCATCAGGAGACCTTGGGCGATAGTCTGGAGAAAATAGCAGAGCAGAAAGCTGGCATTTTCAAGGCTGGAAAGAAGGCGGTCATTGCTAAGCTCGCTCCAGAAGCAGAGCTTGTCTGTCAAAATACAGCGAGGGAGTTAGACGTAGACCTTTATCAAGCTGGGCGAGGCTTCACATTGAATGCGGGGGATTTTTCAAGTAGCCTAGCAAGCTTTTCCCAGCTTGAAATCGGTTTGGAAGGTGCTTATCAGCAAGAAAATGCCGCCTTGGCTTTACAAACTTTTCTTCTGTTTATGACGTCAAGAGAGGAAGATGTCGAAGCAGAGCTTATCAGACAGGCTTTGAAAGAAACTCACTGGGCAGGTCGCTTGGAACGGATTCATCCGAGAATCTACCTAGATGGGGCTCATAATCTTCCTGCCTTAAGTCGTCTGGTAGAGTTTATCCAAGGGAAAATCCAGCAAGGTTACCAGGTTCGCATCCTTTTTGGAGCACTTAAACGCAAGGATTATCAGGGGATGCTAGGTTATCTATCTAAGCAGTTACCTGAGGTGGAACTTAAGGTAACAGGCTTTGACTACCAAGGCTCTCTGGATGAAAAGGATGTGGCGGGTTACGATTTGATTCTTTCATATGGGGACTTTATCAGAGAATTTGAAGAAAAGGCCAATGACCAGGACTTGCTTTTTGTGACGGGCTCCCTCTACTTTATCTCGGAAGTGCGAGCGAGTTTGCTAGGAATCGACGAGATTAGTTGATCTTCTAGGTTTATGTTGCTATACTGTAGGTAGGAGGTATATCTGGAAACGATTCCAGCAAAACATTGGCACAAAAGAAAGGAAATTGCTATGAAAACGAAAACATTCACACTTTCTATTGCTTCCCTAGCAATTCTTAGTCTTTTAGCAGCTTGTGGACCTAAGGCACAAGCCCCTGCTCAGCAATCATCTACTCAACAAGAATCATCTTCTAGCGCTACGACAAGTGCTAGTCAACCACAGGCATCCTCAAGTCAGGACACTACTGTAGCTCAACCTACGAATATCGATGGTACCTATACTGGAAAAGATGAGAATGACCAAATCACTCTTGTTGTAACAGGTAAAACTGGTGCATGGACTGAGGTCGAGCCAGATGGAGATAAGGAAATCAAGCAAGTCAGCTTTGAACCAGAGAATCAACGTGTCATTATCGGTGATGATGTCAAAATATATACGGTTAATGGTAATCAATTGATTATCGACGATATGGACCGAGAGGCATCTGACCGAGTGGTATTAACTAAGCAATAATGATTAAGTAAAAGTTCCAATGAGATGAAATTCATCTTTTTGGAGCTTTTTTCTTGAAAAAGTGGCTAGCTGTTCTTTACTAACTTTTTACTTAAAACGCTTACAAATATTTGTAAAACTTCTTATAAGGTCGTATACTTATAGTAAATAATCAAATAGCGCAGATGCGCAGGAGGAAAAGCATATGGCTACATTTTACGTTCCATCAGTTAACCTTATTGGTAAAGGTGTTGTAAATGAAGTAGGTCCGTATATCAAGGAACTAGGGTATAAGAAGGCTCTTTTGGTGACAGACAAGTTCATCGAAGGAAGTGATATTTTACCTAAGGTCCTAAAACCATTAGATACTGAAGGGATCGAATATGTGATCTTTAGCGATGTGGAGCCAAATCCGACTTGCAAGAACGTCACAGACGGAGTGGCTGCTTTGAAAGAGCATGGTTGTGACTTCATCATCAGTCTTGGAGGAGGATCTCCTCAGGATGCGGCTAGTTGTATCTCTATCATCGCTACAAATGGTGGAAAGCCACAAGACTATGAGGGGCTTCATAAGTCTGCTAAAAAAGGCTTGCCAGTGGTTGCAATCAATACAACAGCTGGAACTTCTGCAGAAATTACCATTAACTATGTTATTACTGACGAAGAACGCAAGGTCAAGATGGTAATGGTTGATAAGAACAGTCTCGCCCTTATCTCTGTAAATGATCCAGAACTCATGCTTTCAAAACCGAAAGGATTGACAGCAGCGACAGGTATGGACGCTCTTACTCACGCTGTCGAAGCCTTGGTAACACCAGGTGCTTATAATGTGACCAAGAAACTCTCTATCGGAGCTATTGAACTCATCAAAGAGTACCTTCCTCGTGCTGTGGCAAATGGACAAGATATCGAAGCGCGTGAGGCGATGGTCAATGCCATTTTCCTCGGTGGTATGAGCTTTAACAATGCTGGTTTGGGCTATGTTCATTCTATGGCTCACCAACTCGGTGCGGTATATAACTTGCCACATGGTGTCTGCTGTGCCATGCTCCTCCCAGTTGTAGAACGTGAAAATGCCAAGCGTGTACCAGAAGCTTTTCGCAATGTAGCCAAGGCCTTGGGACTTCATGTTGAAGGGAAAACAGACCAAGAATGTGCTGACTATGCTATTGCTGAAATTGAGAAACTGTCTGAAACAGTAGGTATTCCGAAGAAACTCACTGAACTCGGTATCCAAGAAAAAGACTTTGACTTTGACTACCTTTCTAAGAATGCCTTGATCGATGCCTGTGCGCCAGGCAATCCATTTATGCCAACTTTAGAAGAAACTATTGCACTCTACAAAGAACTCTTCTAAAGATTAAGTAGAGTGGAAGGGACTTATTCCTCAAAATATAAATAATTATAGAAGAACTACCATTTTGGTAGTTCTTTTTAAGCCTCTTAATCCCCTAGTTAAAAATATAAAAAGGGCAGCGCTTCGTATAGTGAGGGTGTAGTTTAAGAATCTTGCAGTTCTTGGAATAGTTTGAATAGAAAAAGGTAAAAGGTTGCCATCTACCCCTGAACTGAGGTATACTAGTAGAAACATTAGTTTATCTATCGGTGAGGGAGAATGTTAGAAAAGGAAGGGAATGTATGACAGCTAGAAAAATGCAGCTACTCATGTCCAAATATGGTTTTAGTATTACCATCATGTTGGCAGAGTTGTTTATCGTCTTTGGTTTATTTCTCTATCTAGGGCAGATGGCTCCGATTCTCTGGATTATCCTAGTCATTTTAGTGAGCTTAGCGACTATTGTATCGATTGTCAATCGGTCCATGAATCCTGAGAGTAAGGTAACATGGTTGTTAGTAGCCTTTGTGCCAGTTTTTGGCCCCTTGCTCTATATCATGTTTGGAGAACGTCGTTTATCTAAAAAAGAATTGAAGCAGCTAAAGCAGCTCCAATCAATGGTTGACCGAGAGGACAATAGCAGAGCTCTCCGTTTGGAGTTAAAAGAGCAGGACAAATCGGCTTACGGGGTTATCAAATCTCTCCTCAGCATGGACACGAATGCCGATGTCTATGATCGAACGGATACACAATTTTTTGCATCTGGTGAAAGCATGTGGCGCCAGATGCTAGAGGATCTCAAGAAAGCAGAGAAGTTTATCTTTCTCGAATACTATATCATCGAAGAAGGTTTGATGTGGAACAGCATCTTAGAAATTTTGGAAGAAAAGGCTGCTCAAGGAGTGGAGGTGAAGCTTCTCTATGATGATATTGGATGTATGGCAACCTTACCTGGGGATTATACTATTCAGCTTCGTAGTCGAGGGATTGAAGCCCATAAATTTAACAAGGTGATTCCGCGCTTAACTGTTGCTTATAACAACCGTGATCACCGTAAAATCATGGTTATCGATGGTCAAATTGCCTATACAGGTGGTGTCAATCTGGCCGATGAGTATATCAACCATATCGAACGCTTTGGTTATTGGAAGGATAGCGGTATTCGGTTGGATGGACCAGCAGTTAAGGCTTTTACCAGACTCTTTTTATCTGCCTGGTACATCAACCGTGGAGAGATTAGTGACTTTGACCAATACCATCTCGAAAATCAGCCCAAAGATGGGATGGGGCTCTGTATTCCCTATAGTAGTGGGCCAAAACCCATCTACCGAGCCCAAGTTGGAAAAACGGTCTACCAAAATCTTATCAATCAAGCTACAGATTACGTCTACATCACGACTCCCTATCTGATTGCGGACTACGATCTAACTGAAAGTATCAAAAATGCAGCTCTGAGAGGGGTAGATGTGCGAATTGTGACGCCGTGTATCCCAGATAAGAAGGTTATTCAGTTAGTTACTCGAGGAGCCTATCCAGACTTGCTATCTGCGGGGGTTCGTATTTATGAGTACAGTCCGGGATTCCTTCATAGCAAGCAAATGCTTGTCGATGGAGAGGCAGCTACTGTGGGGACCATCAATTTTGACTATCGTAGCTTGCTCCACCACTATGAAAATGCCGTCTTACTTTATAGAACGCAGTCCATCATCGATATTGAAAGGGACTTCGAAGAGATTTTTAAAGTTTCTCAAGAAATTTATCCTCACACTATCAAAACCAGTTGGTATCAAAGCCTAATCAAGGAAATTGTCCAGTTGTTTGCGCCTATGCTCTAACTATCCACTAAGATCTAGCCCAAAGCTGGATCTTTTTTGTCTTCTTACGAATAGATAAGTAAAGGAGAAAACCATGCTTAATCTAGAAGATGATGATTTTATCAGAGAGTATAGAAACAGCCGATTTCACCGTTTTCGTGAAATCGAACGCTTTGCGATATTGGATAAGAAATTCAGCAAATATCAATCCCAAGCTGACATTCCTGTAAGATTTTGATATACTAAAACAGATAAACTTAGAGGAGAAATTGAATGAACGTATACGGGAAAATAGATGAAAAACAAGAAGAATCTCATTACCAAGACTGGTCAGTGCCAGAGAAACGAGAAGGAGCTCCCATTCCCTTTTTTAGTATTTTGCTTTGGAGTTTAGTGGCCACAGCCATTTCGGTTGCCCTGCCTTTTATTTTTGGTTTAGTCAGTCCGCAACAAACTCAGGATCTTTATACAGGTTGGGCCTTGCATCAAAATGGTCAAATGTATACAGATTACTTTGGGACGGAGGGATTGCTCTATTATGTGCTAAACTATCTTTTTCAAGGCAGTATTTTGCTTGCTTTGGCTGAGTGGTTGGCCTTGTTTGGAGCAGGTGTTTTTCTTTTTAAGGCCGCGGATACTCTTGCCGGCCAAGAAAAGGAAGCGGAGCGAGTTGTCTTTATTTTATACTTGCTTGTAGCGGGCCTCGCTTTTGGTGGTGGCTATGCTCTCTTGCTAGCCCTGCCTTTCCTATTTTATTCATTGAGTATCGTTACAAATTATCTCGCTTTTCCAAAGGACGACAAAGGATTTGTACGAGTGGGGATGAGCCTTGCACTTGCTTTCTTCCTTGCGCCAATCCAAACCGCCTTGTTTGCGGCTGTACTGGCCTTGGGAATTATCGGCTTTAATCTAGGCAAAGGTCACTTTGTTCATGGTCTATATCAGTTTTTTGCGTCAGCCCTAGGATTTTCACTCTTATTCTATCCTTTAGGCTACTATACAGTGTGGACAGGTAGTTTTGGGGATGCCATTAGCCAAACCTTATATCCGGTAAATACTCTTAGCCTCTTTTCGAACTCGCATTTGCTTGAAAATGCAGCCTTCTATGGCTTGCTTGCTATTGGATTAGGTTCCCTTGGTTTGCTCTTTGCAGGCTTGTTCCAGTCAAAACCAGCCAAGCAATATGCCCTCTCAATTGCTGCTAGCTTGGGATTGATGGTTTCTTTGGGAATCTTGATTCTCTCCAAAGAAACCATCAATGGTACTCGTCTTGTGGTGCTAATTCCTTTCTTGGTCCTGCTCCTTCTGACAGGAATCAAGGAAGATGTTTCGGATGGAGGGAGTCGTCGTAGAAGAAGACGTGAGAAACAAACTTCTTTCTTTAAAGGAAATTTCTATCTACCACTGATTGCCCTTGCCTACCTTATTGTTCTTCCTATTGTGAGTCGCTACCTTTCTCACCCAGCGACTTATCAGGAGAGAGAACGTCTTGCTAGCATGGTCAAACAACAAACGAGTTCTGAGGATCGTGTCTATGCATGGGATGATCGTCCTGATTTCTACCGTGCAAGTGAACGCTTGGCGCCGACTTCTCTATCAACTCCAACACTCTATACTGCAAGCGATGAAAATAAAACCAAACTGATGAATGACCTGAAAGAGAATCAGCCGAAGATGATTGTGGTCAATCAAAAAGTTGCCTTGTGGTCAGATGTAGAGAGCTGGCTCAGTGAAAACTATGAGCTTGTTCAGACAGATACTAGCGAGTTCAAACTTTATAAATCAAAATAACAAAAAATCAATATCTTGTGGAATTTTAAAAATTTTAGGATTTTTGACACAAGATATTGATTTTTATTTTTAGAGTGGTATAATACTTCATAGAACAACATTTTAGAAAAGAGCATGGATATGATTGTATTAGAAGAAAAGCTTGTAACCGTTCCCACCTTGTTCGTTGAAAAACGAGATGGTAGACGTGTGGTGTTTGATGTAGACAAGATTGACAAGGCTCTCCACAAGGCGGCGGAAAAGGTTATGGACGTTACGCCTCTAGTAGAAAAACGCCTAAATGGTCTAGTTGAAAGAATCGTGACTGAAATTCACAGTCGCTTCCCTCAAGGTGTCAAGATTTACGAAATTCAAAATGTCGTAGAACATGAACTCCTTGAAGCCAAAGAATATGCCTTGGCTGAGGAGTATATCACTTATCGGACACAAAGGGATTTTGAGCGCTCAAAAGCGACAGATATCAACTTTAGTATCCATAAACTTCTCAATAAAGACCAGGCGGTTGTCAATGAAAATGCTAATAAAGACAGTGATGTTTTTAATACCCAACGTGATTTGACAGCGGGGATTGTTGGGAAATCAATCGGACTGCAAATGCTTCCTAAGCACGTAGCCAATGCTCACCAAAAAGGGGATATCCACTATCATGACTTGGACTACAGCCCCTACACTCCTATGACCAACTGCTGTTTGATTGATTTTAAAGGCATGTTGGAAAATGGTTTTAAGATTGGGAATGCAGAGGTAGAGAGTCCCAAGTCTATCCAGACTGCGACAGCTCAAATTTCTCAAATCATCGCCAACGTTGCTTCTAGCCAGTACGGGGGGTGCTCAGCTGACCGTATCGATGAAGTCTTGGCGCCTTATGCGGAGAAGAATTATCAAAAACATCTCAAGGATGCGGAAGAGTGGGTCTTGCCTGACAAACGGGAAGATTACGCTTGGAAGAAAACCCAAAAAGACATCTATGATGCTATGCAATCTCTTGAGTATGAAATCAACACCCTCTTCACTTCAAATGGACAAACACCATTTACTTCGCTCGGTTTTGGTTTAGGGACTAGTCGTTTTGAGCGAGAAATTCAAAAAGCTATCTTGAACATCCGAATCAAGGGGCTTGGTTCAGAACACCGTACAGCTATCTTCCCTAAACTCATCTTTACGCTAAAAAGAGGACTCAACTTAGAGGAAGGTTCACCTAACTACGACATCAAACAGTTGGCCCTTGAGTGTGCAACCAAGCGGATGTACCCAGATATCTTGTCCTACGATAAGATTATTGAGTTGACAGGTTCTTTCAAGGTTCCTATGGGATGCCGTTCTTTCCTTCAAGGATGGAAAGATGAAAATGGTGTTGAGGTCAATTCAGGTCGGATGAATCTAGGTGTTGTGACAGTCAATCTGCCTCGTATCGCCCTCGAGTCTGAAGGGGATCTGAATAAGTTTTGGGAAATCTTCAATGAGCGGATGAACATCGCAGAAGATGCTCTGGTTTACCGTGTTGAACGGACCAAGGAAGCAACACCAGCGAATGCCCCAATCCTCTATCAGTACGGGGCCTTCGGACGCCGTCTCGGAAAAGAAGAAAGTGTTGATCAACTCTTTAAGAATCGCCGTGCGACAGTTTCGCTGGGCTACATTGGTTTGTACGAAGTGGCTACTGTCTTCTTTGGAAATAGCTGGGAAAGCAATCCTGAAGCCAAGGAATTCACACTGGATATTATTCGTGATATGAAACGTCGAGTGGAAGAGTGGTCTGACCAATATGGTTACCATTTCTCTATCTACTCCACACCGTCTGAAAGTCTGACAGATCGCTTCTGCCGCTTGGATACAGAGAAGTTCGGCTCTATTCCTGATATTACGGATAAGGAATACTACACCAACTCTTTCCACTACGATGTCCGGAAAAATCCAACACCGTTTGAAAAATTAGACTTTGAGAAAGTTTATCCAGAAGCAGGTGCGTCAGGTGGTTTCATCCATTATTGTGAATACCCAGTCCTTCAGCAAAATCCTAAAGCCTTGGAAGCTGTCTGGGACTATGCCTATGACCGTGTCGGTTATCTAGGGACCAATACTCCGATTGATCGTTGCTACAAGTGTGACTTTGAAGGGGATTTTGAACCAACTGAGCGAGGATTTGCTTGTCCAAACTGTGGCAATAGCGACCCTAAAACAGTAGATGTGGTCAAACGTACGTGTGGTTATCTGGGAAATCCTCAAGCACGTCCGATGGTTAACGGACGCCACAAGGAAATCGCTGCGCGTGTCAAACACATGAATGGCTCTACTATCAAAACAGCTGGACATGAAGTAACAAATTAGAAGGAAACGGAATGGGGAAATACCAATTAGACGATAAGGGACGCGCACAAGTGACCCGTTATCACGAGAAACACTCTAAAGGTGGAGCGGGAAAAAAAGAACGTTTGCTCAACCTCAGAGAACAGTTTTTAAACAAAAACAAGAAAAAATAAAAGTGAGAGTTCGCTCTCGCTTTTCTCTTAGCGGGAGGTAAGGATGGAATTACGTAGACCAAGATTAGCAGATAAAGAAACAGTTTTAGAGATGATGGCAGAGTTTGAACAAGCACAGTCCCCTCATGATGGTGGGTTTTGGAACGCCAACAATTTTGTTTATGAAGAGTGGCTAGAAGAAAATCTTCAAGCGGAAGCGGGACTCAATATTCCTGAAAACTGGGTTCCTGCTATCCAGCTGGTTAGTTTTGACGTAGCAGGCCAGGCTCTTGGCTTTCTCAACCTTCGTCTCCGATTAAATGACTACTTACTAGAAAATGGGGGTCATATTGGCTACTCCATCCGCCCCTCTGAAAGAGGCAAGGGTTATGCCAAAGAAGCCCTCAGACAAGGCCTGCAAGTTGCCAAGGAGAAGAACATCAAAAAAGCACTTGTGACCTGTAGTACGGAAAATCCTGCTAGTAGGGCGGTGATTGTGGCAAATGGTGGGGTGTTTGAGGATGTTCGCAATGGTGTAGAACGTTACTGGATAGATTTGGAGTAAAAGGATGACATGGAATACACCAAAACCAGGTGAATGGAAAAGTGAGGAACTTAGTAAAGGACGGATCATTGATTATAAGGCCTTTAACTTTGTCGATGGAGAAGGTGTACGCAACTCTCTCTATGTATCAGGTTGCATGTTTCACTGCGAGGGGTGCTATAATGTTGCGACTTGGTCTTTCAACGCAGGCATTCCCTATACGGCAGAATTAGAAGAACAAATCATGGAAGACCTTGCCCAACCCTATGTTCAAGGCTTGACCTTACTGGGAGGAGAACCTTTTCTCAATACTGGTATCCTCTTGCCCCTCGTTAAGCGCATTCGAAAGGAACTGCCAGACAAAGACATCTGGTCCTGGACGGGCTACACGTGGGAGGAAATGATGATGGAAACTCCAGATAAACTGGAACTCTTGTCGCTGATTGACATCCTTGTTGATGGACGGTATGATAAAAGCAAGCGCAATCTCATGCTCCAGTTTCGAGGGTCTTCTAATCAACGAATTATCGATGTGCAAAAATCCCTCAAAAGTGGGCAAGTGGTGATTTGGGACAAGCTTAATGACGGAAAAGAAAACTATGAACAGGTGAAGAGAGAATGAAGAAAAAAGACCTGATAGAACAACTGGTTTCAGAGATCGAAACGGGAAGAATTAGGACGCTAGGGATCTACGGTCATGGGGCTTCAGGCAAGTCAACCTTCGCTCAGGAATTATATCAAGCCCTAGATTCTACTACAGTAAATTTACTAGAAACAGATCCCTATATCACTTTAGAACGTCACCTGGTAGTACCAAAGCAAGCGCCAGATCAAAAGGTGACAGCTTGTCTGCCAGTGGCGCATGAATTGGCAAGTTTACAGAGAGATATTCTCGCCTTGCAGGCAGGTATGGATGTCTTGACAATCGATGAACCGTGGAAAGCTAGCGAGGTCTTGTCTGGAGCAAAGCCAATTCTTATTGTTGAAGGGATGTCTGTGGGTTTTCTACCCAAGGAACTCTTTGACAAAACCATCTGTTTCTACACGGATGAGGAGACCGAATTAAAGAGGCGCTTAGCTCGAGATACGACTATGAGAAATCGTGATGCATCTTTTGTATTGGCTAGCCATCAGATGAGGCGGGAGCAGTATCTGCGATACTATAGAGAAACCGAGTCTAAAGCGGACATTTTAGTAGATCAATCAGAAGATACATTCAAGGTCAAAATGACACACACTATATAGAAGAAAAGGCGGTTTTTATAGATATAAATCCGTAATCTTGGAAAGATGAAAAGAGAAAACAGTTTCATCCTAAAAAAACGAAAAAAAGCTCACAAATCCCTTGCAATCGCAGGGGCTTTGTGTTATTCTACCGTGGTGCTGTAAATCACATCTTTAGCTGTGATGCAAGAGGTTGTGACCACGATTGGATACACTGCCACACAACGCGCGTCGATTTCCTATTTTTGCTTTGAGTTGGAATCCCTTTATGTCTTAGACTTGAGCACAAAAAATGTTCGTTAAAAACTTTCCAGACTATATCAATAAGAATTGGAAGGATGGTCTTGGTTGAAGCCTGCATTGTTTTTCAGCTCTGGTTGAGACCGATAAATTGAACGTTTTGTCTGTTATAGGCATCGTTTTTTCTGGGAAAAGGGAGTTGATAGTGAATGGTGTGATATATCCTATACGCAAAGAATGCTATTTCATTTTGTTGCGTGAATTAGCCTCTTGGTAGCTAGAAAGTTTAGAGCTGAGGTTGATTGCTAGTCAGTCACCTTAGAAGTGAAAGTAAAAGGAGCGAAGGAATGTTTTTAAAAATAATCAGTAGTATCTCTACAAATAATTTCCAAGATCCAAACATGATGGAAAAAATTAGCCATCTATGGCAGGAACACCAGAAAGAAGTAGAGGAGGCATTTGCCCAAGGGCTTTCGATTTATGCAGTCTATCATGATTATGTCAGCGACTACAAGGGGGATTACAGCTTGTCGCTCTGTAGTCTATCCGATAAAGAAGACTGGGATTTTGACACTTCAGGACAAACCTACCAAGTATTTGAGGTGGATACAAGTGATTCAAAAGGTTTTCTTCATACCTGGCAACAAATTTGGCAGGCAGAAGAAGCAAGAGAACTGCGACGTCAGTATAGTATTGATTTTGAAAAATATGATCCAGATCAGACAGTATCTATCTTTATCGCCACCTCCAAAAATGGGTAAATTGTCAAACTAAGTTTTATTTACGAAAGAGGATCAGAACATACTCTAGTAACTTAGGTTAGTAAAAAAACGAAAAAAGCTCGCAAATCCCTTGCAATCGCAGGGGCTTTGTGTTATTCTATTATGGTGCTGTAAATTACAGCCTTAGCTTTGATGCAAGAGGTTGCGACACGCTCGGTTGCATTGCCACGCAACGCGCGTCGGTTTTCTTGTGGAGCTAGCCTATTATCTTAAATAGACGAAAAGGAGAAAAAGATGGCAAACAAAAAAATCCGTATCCGTTTGAAAGCATACGAACACCGTACGCTTGACACAGCGGCTGCAAAAATCGTAGAATCAGCTACTCGTACAGGTGCACAAGTTGCGGGTCCAATCCCACTTCCAACTGAACGTAGCCTCTACACAATCATTCGTGCGACTCACAAATACAAAGACTCTCGCGAACAATTTGAAATGCGTACACACAAACGTTTGATCGATATCGTTAACCCAACTCAAAAAACAGTTGATGCGTTGATGAAATTGGATCTTCCAAGTGGTGTAAACGTAGAAATCAAACTTTAATCCAAAGTTTGAAACCTTGAGCATGAAAAACGCTCGTTAAAAACTTTTTGAATAAAAAATATAGAAAAGGAACTATTTTCTCATGACAAAAGGAATCTTAGGGAAAAAAGTGGGAATGACTCAAATCTTCACTGAAGCTGGCGAATTGATCCCTGTAACAGTTATTGAAGCAACTCCAAACGTTGTTCTTCAAGTTAAAACTGTAGAAACAGACGGATATAACGCTATCCAAGTTGGTTTCGATGACAAACGCGAAGTATTGAGCAACAAACCTGCTAAAGGACATGTAGCGAAAGCTAACACGGCTCCTAAGCGCTTCATTCGTGAATTCAAAAACGTTGAAGGCTTGGAAGTTGGTGCTGAAATCACAGTTGAAACATTCGCAGCTGGAGACGTTGTTGACGTAACTGGTACTTCTAAAGGTAAAGGTTTCCAAGGTGTTATCAAACGCCACGGACAATCACGTGGACCAATGGCTCACGGTTCTCGTTACCACCGTCGTCCAGGTTCTATGGGACCTGTTGCGCCTAACCGCGTATTCAAAGGTAAAAACCTTGCAGGACGTATGGGTGGCGACCGCGTAACAATTCAAAACCTTGAAGTTGTACAAGTTGTTCCAGAAAAGAACGTTATCCTTATCAAAGGTAACGTACCAGGTGCTAAGAAATCTCTTATCACTATCAAATCAGCAGTTAAAGCTGTTAAATAATAAAGAAAGGGGAAATCAGTCACAATGGCAAACGTAACATTATTTGACCAAACTGGTAAAGAAGCTGGCCAAGTTGTTCTTAACGATGCAGTATTTGGTATCGAACCAAATGAATCAGTTGTGTTTGATGTAATCATCAGCCAACGCGCAAGCCTTCGTCAAGGAACACACGCTGTTAAAAACCGCTCTGCAGTATCAGGTGGTGGACGCAAACCATGGCGTCAAAAAGGAACTGGACGTGCTCGTCAAGGTTCTATCCGCTCACCACAATGGCGTGGTGGTGGTGTTGTCTTCGGACCAACTCCACGTTCATATGGCTACAAACTTCCACAAAAAGTTCGTCGCCTAGCTCTTAAATCAGTTTACTCTGAAAAAGTTGCTGAAAACAAATTTGTAGCCGTTGATTCTCTTGAATTTACAGCTCCAAAAACTGCTGAATTTGCAAAAGTTCTTGCAGCATTGAGCATCGATTCTAAAGTTCTTGTTATCCTTGAAGAAGGAAATGAATTCGCAGCTCTTTCAGCTCGTAACCTTCCAAATGTGAAAGTTGCAACTGCTACAACTGCAAGTGTTCTTGACATCGCAAATAGCGACAAACTTCTTGTCACACAAGCAGCTATCTCTAAAATCGAGGAGGTTCTTGCATAATGAATTTGTATGATGTTATCAAAAAACCTGTCATCACTGAAAGCTCAATGGCTCAACTTGAATCAGGAAAATATGTATTTGAAGTTGACACTCGTGCACACAAACTTTTGATCAAGCAAGCTGTTGAAGCTGCTTTCGAAGGTGTTAAAGTTGCCAATGTTAACACAATCAACGTAAAACCAAAAGCGAAACGTGTTGGACGTTACACTGGTTTTACTAACAAAACTAAAAAAGCTATCATTACACTTACAGCTGATTCAAAAGCAATCGAGTTGTTCGCTGCTGAAGCTGAATAATCTAAGGAGGAAATATCGTGGGAATTCGTGTTTATAAACCAACAACAAACGGTCGCCGTAATATGACTTCTTTGGATTTCGCTGAAATCACAACAAGCACTCCTGAAAAATCATTGCTTGTTGCTTTGAAGAGCAAGGCTGGTCGTAATAACAACGGTCGTATCACTGTTCGTCACCAAGGTGGTGGACACAAACGTTTCTACCGTTTGGTTGACTTCAAACGTAACAAAGACAACGTTGAAGCAGTTGTTAAAACTATCGAGTACGATCCAAACCGTTCTGCAAACATCGCTCTTGTACACTACACTGACGGTGTGAAAGCATACATCATCGCTCCAAAAGGTCTTGAAGTTGGTCAACGTATCGTTTCAGGTCCTGAAGCAGATATCAAAGTCGGAAACGCTCTTCCACTT
Organism: Streptococcus sp. CF8-6; assembly: GCF_024295845.1. Classification (NCBI taxonomy): domain Bacteria; kingdom Bacillati; phylum Bacillota; class Bacilli; order Lactobacillales; family Streptococcaceae; genus Streptococcus; species Streptococcus sp. CF8-6. The sequence goes on from NZ_JANCOF010000002.1 coordinate 99,359, forward strand.
GCTAACATCCCAGTTGGTACTTTGATCCACAACATCGAATTGAAACCAGGTCGTGGTGGAGAATTGGTACGTGCTGCTGGTGCTTCTGCCCAAGTATTGGGTCAAGAAGGTAAATACGTTCTTGTTCGTCTTCAATCTGGCGAAGTTCGTATGATTCTTGGAACTTGTCGTGCTACAGTTGGTGTTGTCGGAAACGAACAACATGGACTTGTAAACCTTGGTAAAGCAGGACGTAGCCGTTGGAAAGGTATCCGCCCAACAGTTCGTGGTTCTGTAATGAACCCTAACGATCACCCACACGGTGGTGGTGAAGGTAAAGCACCAGTTGGTCGTAAAGCACCATCTACTCCATGGGGCAAACCTGCTCTTGGTCTTAAAACTCGTAACAAGAAAGCGAAATCTGACAAACTTATCGTTCGTCGTCGCAACGAGAAATAATAGTAAACTAGTCGCCTAAGCAACTAGGAAATCCGCCAGCTCGGTAGCGCTCCATGTGAGCGCAAGCCGCTGTGGTACAACATTTAAAGGAGAAAATATAAAAATGGGACGCAGTCTTAAAAAAGGACCTTTCGTCGATGAGCATTTGATGAAAAAAGTTGAAGCTCAAGCTAACGACGAAAAGAAAAAAGTTATCAAAACTTGGTCACGTCGTTCAACGATCTTCCCAAGTTTCATTGGTTATACTATTGCAGTTTATGACGGACGTAAACACGTACCTGTTTACATCCAAGAGGACATGGTAGGTCACAAACTTGGTGAATTTGCACCAACTCGTACTTACAAAGGTCACGCTGCAGACGACAAGAAAACACGTAGAAAATAAGGAGAACATAAATGGCAGAAATTACTTCAGCTAAAGCAATGGCTCGTACAGTACGTGTTTCACCTCGTAAATCACGTCTTGTTCTTGACAACATCCGTGGTAAAAGCGTAGCCGATGCTATTGCAATCTTGACATTCACACCAAACAAAGCTGCTGAAATCATCTTGAAAGTTTTGAACTCAGCTGTAGCTAACGCTGAAAACAACTTTGGTTTGGACAAAGCTAACTTGGTAGTATCTGAAGCATTCGCAAACGAAGGACCAACTATGAAACGTTTCCGTCCACGTGCGAAAGGTTCAGCTTCACCAATCAACAAACGTACAGCTCACATCACTGTAGCTGTTGCAGAAAAATAAGGAGGTAAAATCGTGGGTCAAAAAGTACATCCAATTGGTATGCGTGTCGGCATCATCCGTGATTGGGATGCCAAATGGTATGCTGAAAAAGAATACGCGGATTACCTTCATGAAGATCTTGCAATCCGTAAATTCGTTCAAAAAGAACTTGCTGACGCAGCAGTTTCAACTATCGAAATCGAACGCGCAGTAAACAAAGTTAACGTTTCACTTCACACTGCTAAACCAGGTATGGTTATCGGTAAAGGTGGTGCTAACGTTGATGCACTCCGTGCAAAACTTAACAAATTGACTGGAAAACAAGTACACATCAACATCATCGAAATCAAACAACCTGATTTGGATGCTCACCTTGTAGGTGAAGGAATTGCTCGTCAATTGGAGCAACGTGTCGCTTTCCGTCGTGCACAAAAACAAGCAATCCAACGTGCAATGCGTGCTGGAGCTAAAGGAATCAAAACTCAAGTATCAGGTCGTTTGAACGGTGCAGATATCGCCCGTGCTGAAGGATACTCTGAAGGAACTGTTCCACTTCATACACTTCGTGCAGATATCGATTACGCTTGGGAAGAAGCAGATACTACATACGGTAAACTTGGTGTTAAAGTATGGATCTACCGTGGTGAAGTTCTTCCAGCTCGTAAAAACACTAAAGGAGGTAAATAACCAATGTTAGTACCTAAACGTGTTAAACACCGTCGTGAATTCCGTGGAAAAATGCGCGGTGAAGCAAAAGGTGGAAAAGAAGTAGCATTCGGTGAATACGGTCTTCAAGCTACAACTAGCCACTGGATCACTAACCGCCAAATCGAAGCTGCTCGTATCGCCATGACTCGTTACATGAAACGTGGTGGTAAAGTTTGGATTAAAATTTTCCCACACAAGTCATACACTGCTAAAGCTATCGGTGTGCGTATGGGATCTGGTAAAGGGGCGCCTGAAGGTTGGGTAGCACCAGTTAAACGTGGTAAAGTGATGTTCGAAATCGCTGGTGTATCTGAAGAAATCGCTCGCGAAGCACTTCGTCTTGCAAGCCACAAATTGCCAGTTAAATGTAAATTCGTAAAACGTGAAGCAGAATAAGGAGAAGGCATGAAACTTAATGAAGTAAAAGAATTTGTTAAAGAACTTCGTGGTCTTTCTCAAGAAGAACTCGCGAAGCGCGAAAACGAATTGAAAAAAGAATTGTTTGAACTTCGTTTCCAAGCTGCTACTGGTCAATTGGAACAAACAGCTCGCTTGAAGGAAGTTAAAAAACAAATCGCTCGTATCAAAACAGTTCAATCTGAAGCGAAATAATAGACTAGGGAAGGAGAAATTTCAATGGAACGCAATAATCGTAAAGTTCTTGTTGGACGTGTTGTATCTGACAAAATGGACAAGACAATCACAGTTGTAGTTGAAACAAAACGTAACCACCCAGTCTATGGTAAACGTATTAACTACTCTAAAAAATACAAAGCACATGATGAAAACAATGTTGCCAAAGAAGGCGATATCGTACGTATCATGGAAACTCGTCCGCTTTCAGCTACAAAACGTTTCCGTCTTGTAGAAGTTGTTGAAGAAGCGGTCATCATCTAATCAAACCTGAAAGGAGAAAACTGAAATGATTCAAACAGAAACTCGTTTGAAAGTCGCAGACAACAGCGGTGCTCGCGAAATCTTGACTATCAAAGTTCTTGGTGGTTCAGGACGTAAATTTGCAAACATCGGTGATGTTATCGTGGCATCTGTAAAACAAGCTACTCCTGGTGGTGCGGTTAAAAAAGGTGACGTTGTAAAAGCTGTTATCGTTCGTACTAAATCAGGTGCTCGTCGTGCTGATGGTTCATACATCAAATTTGACGAAAACGCAGCAGTTATCATCCGTGAAGACAAAACTCCTCGCGGAACACGTATCTTTGGCCCAGTTGCACGTGAATTGCGTGAAGGTGGCTTTATGAAGATCGTGTCACTTGCTCCAGAAGTACTTTAATTGATTGCTCAATGAAAATTAAAACAAGTCTAGGAAGTGAGACGAAAGCATAACTTAAGTTAGGTGAGTTGAAACTGATGAAGAATTGCTTTAATTTTCGCAGAGTAAAAACAAACAAACTAGTCCCCTGGATTCAACTCCAGGGTGCCCTTATGGGCGTAAGAAAAATCAAGGAGAAACCTAATGTTTGTAAAAAAAGGCGACAAAGTTCGCGTAATCGCTGGTAAAGATAAGGGAACAGAAGCTGTTGTCCTTACTGCCCTTCCAAAAGTAAACAAAGTTATCGTTGAAGGTGTTAACATCGTTAAGAAACACCAACGTCCAACTAACGAGCTTCCTCAAGGTGGTATCATCGAAAAAGAAGCAGCTATCCACGTATCAAACGTTCAAGTATTGGACAAAAATGGTGTAGCTGGTCGTGTTGGTTACAAATTTGTAGACGGTAAAAAAGTTCGCTACAACAAAAAATCAGGCGAAGTGCTTGATTAATCACGAAGGAAAGGAGAAGTATAATGGCAAATCGTTTAAAAGAAAAATATCTTAATGAAGTAGTTCCTGCTTTGACAGAACAATTCAACTACTCATCAGTGATGGCTGTGCCTAAAGTAGATAAGATCGTTTTGAACATGGGTGTTGGTGAAGCTGTATCAAACGCTAAAAGTCTTGAAAAAGCTGCTGAAGAATTGGCACTTATCTCAGGTCAAAAACCACTTATCACTAAAGCTAAAAAATCAATCGCCGGCTTCCGTCTTCGTGAAGGTGTAGCGATCGGTGCAAAAGTTACCCTTCGTGGTGAACGTATGTACGAATTCTTGGACAAATTGGTTTCGGTTTCACTTCCACGTGTGCGTGACTTCCACGGTGTTCCAACAAAATCATTTGATGGACGCGGAAACTACACTCTTGGTGTGAAAGAACAATTGATCTTCCCAGAAATCAACTTCGATGACGTTGACAAAACTCGTGGTCTTGACATCGTTATCGTAACAACTGCTAACACTGACGAAGAGTCACGTGCATTGCTTACAGGCCTTGGAATGCCTTTTGCAAAATAATATAGGAGGTAAATCTAATGGCTAAAAAATCAATGATTGCTAAGAACAAACGTCCAGCGAAGTTCTCTACTCAAGCTTATACTCGTTGTGAAAAATGTGGTCGTCCACATTCAGTTTACCGCAAATTTAAACTTTGCCGTGTTTGCTTCCGTGAATTAGCTTACAAAGGACAAATTCCTGGTGTAACAAAAGCATCTTGGTAATATCATGATACAAAGAGCGTAACAACCACAGCAAAAATAGGAAATTTGGTGAAGGAGCGATGCCCCAAAACAAATTTATCTTTTTTGCACAGGTTGTAGCTCGTGTTCAAATAAGAGTTCTCTCATTTGAATGTGTCAATACTATCTGAGCATAGCTCAATCATTAACTAGCAAGTGCAACTTGCAAACTACTAGTAAGAGGAGAAAAACAAAATGGTTATGACTGACCCAATCGCAGACTTCCTAACTCGTATTCGTAACGCTAACCAAGCGAAACACGAAGTACTTGAAGTACCTGCATCAAACATCAAAAAAGGGATTGCTGAAATCCTTAAACGCGAAGGTTTTGTTAAGAACGTAGAAATCATCGAAGATGACAAACAAGGCATCATCCGTGTATTCCTTAAATACGGACCAAACGGTGAAAAAGTTATCACTAACTTGAAACGTGTTTCTAAACCAGGACTTCGTGTCTACAAAAAACGTGAAGATCTTCCAAAAGTTCTTAACGGACTTGGAATTGCTATCCTTTCAACTTCTGAAGGTTTGCTTACTGATAAAGAAGCTCGCCAAAAGAACGTTGGTGGGGAAGTTATCGCTTACGTTTGGTAAAATCAAGATACAAAGCTCGTGAAGAACAAAGCAAAATTAGGAAGTTGGAGAAGTTTGTTTACAAACAAGACAACTTATCTATTTTGCACAGTTCTTAGAGCGTGTTCAATTTAGCTATTGAACTCAATAAGTATCTTTAACCCCCGTGAAAACTGGCCGTTCTGGCCTGACAATTTAACAGGAGAATAAAAACATGTCACGTATTGGTAATAAAGTTATCGTGTTGCCTGCTGGTGTTGAAATCACTAACAATGACAACGTTGTAACTGTAAAAGGACCTAAAGGAGAACTTACTCGTGAGTTCTCAAAAGATATTGAAATTCGTGTGGAAGGTACTGAAGTAACTCTTCACCGTCCAAACGATTCAAAAGAAATGAAAACAATCCACGGAACTACTCGTGCCCTTTTGAACAACATGGTAATTGGTGTATCAGAAGGATTCAAGAAAGAACTTGAAATGCGCGGGGTTGGTTACCGTGCACAACTTCAAGGATCTAAACTTGTTTTGGCTGTTGGTAAATCACATCCAGACGAAGTTGAAGCTCCAGAAGGAATTACTTTTGAACTTCCAAACCCAACAACAATCGTTGTTAGCGGAATTTCAAAAGAAGTAGTTGGTCAAACAGCTGCTTACGTACGTAGCCTTCGTTCACCAGAACCATATAAAGGTAAAGGTATCCGTTACGTTGGTGAATTCGTTCGCCGTAAAGAAGGTAAAACAGGTAAATAATGTTGAGTGGTTGATTTTCAACCACCAACCTATTTTCCAACTTAGTGCATAGCACACGATTTAAAACTAAAGAGGTGAAAACTGTGATTTCTAAACCAGATAAAAACAAACTCCGCCAAAAACGCCACCGTCGCGTTCGCGGAAAACTCTCTGGAACTGCTGATCGCCCACGTTTGAACGTATTCCGTTCTAATACAGGCATCTACGCTCAAGTGATTGATGACGTAGCGGGTGTAACGCTCGCAAGTGCTTCAACTCTTGACAAAGAAGTTTCAAAAGGAACTAAAACTGAACAAGCCGTTACTGTCGGTAAACTCGTTGCAGAACGTGCAAACGCTAAAGGTATTTCAGAAGTGGTGTTCGACCGCGGTGGATATCTATATCACGGACGTGTGAAAGCTTTGGCTGATGCAGCTCGTGAAAACGGATTGAAATTCTAATAGGAGGACACTAGAAAATGGCATTTAAAGACAATGCAGTTGAATTAGAAGAACGCGTAGTTGCTGTCAACCGTGTTACAAAAGTTGTTAAAGGTGGACGTCGTCTTCGTTTCGCAGCTCTTGTTGTTGTTGGTGACCACAACGGTCGCGTAGGATTTGGTACTGGTAAAGCTCAAGAAGTTCCAGAAGCAATCCGCAAAGCAGTAGAAGATGCTAAGAAAAACTTGATTGAAGTTCCTATGGTTGGAACAACAATCCCACACGAAGTTCTTTCAGAATTCGGTGGAGCTAAAGTATTGTTGAAACCTGCTGTAGAAGGTTCTGGAGTTGCCGCTGGTGGTGCAGTTCGTGCCGTTGTGGAATTGGCAGGTGTGGCAGATATTACATCTAAATCACTTGGCTCTAACACTCCAATCAACATTGTTCGCGCAACTGTTGAAGGTTTGAAACAATTGAAACGCGCTGAAGAAGTTGCTGCCCTTCGTGGTATCTCAGTTTCTGATTTGGCATAAGAAAGGGGATAAAATGGCTCAAATTAAAATTACTTTGACTAAGTCTCCAATCGGACGCATTCCATCACAACGTAAAACTGTTGTAGCACTTGGACTTGGCAAATTGAACAGCTCTGTTATCAAAAAAGACAACGCTGCTATCCGTGGTATGATCACTGCAGTATCTCACTTGGTAACAGTTGAAGAAGTAAACTAATGAATTTTTAGGGGATGTGGCAATACTCATCCCCTAAAACTAGGTATAGTCATCTAAGATGACGATGTATAGGCGAGTTGATAAGGGAGACAACCTTTTCTCTCTTATCGGCGCTAGCATTTTACAAAAGAGGAGAAAATAATAATGAAACTTCATGAATTGAAACCTGCAGAAGGTTCTCGTAAAGTACGTAACCGTGTTGGTCGTGGTACTTCATCAGGTAACGGTAAAACATCTGGTCGCGGTCAAAAAGGTCAAAAAGCTCGTAGCGGTGGCGGAGTTCGCCTCGGTTTTGAAGGTGGACAAACTCCATTGTTCCGTCGTCTTCCAAAACGCGGATTCACTAACATTAACGCTAAAGAATACGCAATTGTAAACCTTGACCAATTGAACGTCTTTGAAGACGGTGCAGAAGTAACTCCAGTTGTGCTTATCGAAGCAGGAATTGTGAAAGCTGAAAAATCAGGAGTTAAAATTCTTGGTAACGGTGAGTTGACTAAGAAATTGACTGTGAAAGCAGCTAAATTCTCTAAATCAGCTGAGGAAGCTATCACTGCTAAAGGTGGTTCTGTAGAAGTCATCTAAGAGAGGTGACCCATGTTTTTTAAATTACTAAAAGAAGCGCTCAAGGTTAAACAAGTTCGATCAAAAATTCTCTTTACGATTTTTATCATTCTTGTTTTCCGTATTGGGACAAGTATCACTGTTCCAGGTGTGAATGCAAAAAGTTTAGAAGCTCTCAGTGGTTTATCTTTCTTGAACATGCTTAGTCTTGTTTCAGGGAATGCCATGAAGAACTTCTCCGTTTTTGCACTCGGAGTCAGTCCGTATATCACTGCTTCAATCGTTGTTCAATTGCTACAAATGGATCTTTTACCGAAGTTTGTAGAATGGGGCAAACAAGGGGAAGTGGGACGGAGAAAACTAAACCAGGCTACTCGTTATATTGCACTTGTACTTGCATTTGTTCAATCTATCGGGATTACAGCAGGATTTAATACTCTATCTGGAGCGAAATTATTAACGACAGCTTTAACTCCACAAGTCTTTGTTACTATCGGTATTATCCTCACAGCAGGTAGTATGATTGTAACTTGGCTCGGGGAACAAATTACAGATAAGGGATACGGAAACGGTGTTTCTATGATCATCTTTGCAGGTATTGTTGCTTCAATTCCTGAAATGATTAAAGGAATCTATGTTGACTACTTCGTCAATATTCCAAGTAGCCGTTTGACTTCATCTGTTATCTTTGTCGTTATTTTGATTATCGCTGTCTTGTTGATTGTTTACTTTACAACCTTTGTTCAACAGGCAGAATATAAAATTCCAATCCAATATACAAAAGTTGCTCAAGGAGCCCCATCAAGTTCATACCTTCCATTGAAGGTGAACCCGGCGGGGGTTATCCCAGTTATCTTTGCAAGTTCCATTACAGCAGCACCTGCAGCCATTCTTCAATTTTTGAGTGCTACAGGTCATGATTGGGCTTGGGTACGTACAGCACAGGAAATGTTATCTACAACATCTCCGACAGGTGTTGCTATGTATGCCTTGTTGATCATTCTCTTTACATTCTTCTATACATTTGTACAGATCAATCCAGAGAAAGCAGCAGAAAACTTGCAAAAGAGTGGAGCCTACATTCATGGTGTCCGTCCTGGTAAGGGAACTGAAGAGTTCATGTCGAAACTTCTTCGTCGCCTTGCGACTGTCGGATCAATCTTCCTTGGTGTGATTTCAATCTTGCCGATTGTGGCAAAAGATGTCTTTGGTCTTTCAGAAGCTGTTGCTTTTGGGGGAACTAGTCTTTTGATCATTATCTCAACTGGTATCGAAGGAATCAAACAGCTAGAAGGTTACCTATTGAAACGTAAGTATGTTGGTTTCATGGATAAAACAGAATAAAAGCAAAATTACTTTTGCTTAGAGAGTGGAGTATGAAGATCTATCTATCAGAGAGATTTTCGTCTCCCCTCTTCTATTTTGTTTTTAAATAGGAGTTGAAAGAGATTTCTGCTTCTATTTAAATACAAAATAAGGAGATCCTATCATGAATCTTTTGATTATGGGCTTACCCGGAGCAGGTAAGGGAACGCAAGCAGCTAAAATTGTGGAGCAATTCCACGTGGCACACATTTCAACTGGAGATATGTTCCGTGCTGCTATGGCAAATCAAACTGAAATGGGTGTACTTGCAAAGTCATACATCGACAAAGGTGAGTTGGTTCCAGATGAAGTTACAAATGGAATTGTTAAAGAACGCCTTTCACAGGACGACATCAAGGAAACAGGTTTCTTGTTGGATGGTTACCCACGTACGATTGAACAAGCCCATGCCTTGGATAAAACATTGGCGGAACTCGGTATCGAACTAGAAGGTGTGATCAATATCGAAGTGAACCCAGATTGTCTCTTGGAACGTTTGAGTGGTCGTATCATCCATCGCGAAACAGGTGAAACCTTCCACAAAGTTTTCAACCCACCAGTTGACTATAAGGAAGAAGATTATTACCAACGTGAAGATGACAAACCGGAGACAGTGAAGCGTCGTTTGGACGTGAATATTGCACAAGGTGAACCAATCATTGCTCACTACCGTGCCAAAGGTTTGGTCCACGATATCGAAGGAAATCAAGATATCAATGATGTGTTCAAAGACATCGAAAAAGTATTGACAAATTTGAAATAAAGCGTTTTTCACACTTGCAAAAAATCGCTACAAATGTTATACTGAGATAGTCTGACTTATAATTGTTGTCTCTGTTTTCAGAGGCATCGAATCGAAATTTATGGAGGTGCTTTTGCGTGGCAAAAGACGATGTGATTGAAGTTGAAGGCAAAGTAGTCGATACAATGCCTAACGCAATGTTTACGGTTGAACTTGAAAATGGACATCAGATTTTAGCAACAGTTTCTGGTAAAATTCGTAAAAACTATATTCGTATTTTAGCGGGAGATCGTGTTACTGTCGAGATGAGTCCATATGACTTGACACGTGGACGTATCACTTACCGCTTTAAATAATCGAAAAACTTGGAGGGATAAGAAATGAAAGTAAGACCATCGGTCAAACCAATTTGCGAATACTGTAAAGTAATTCGTCGTAATGGTCGTGTTATGGTAATTTGCCCAGCAAATCCAAAACACAAACAACGTCAAGGATAAGATAGAAAGGAGAAAACATGGCTCGTATTGCTGGAGTTGACATTCCAAATGACAAACGCGTAGTAATCTCATTGACTTACGTTTATGGTATCGGACTTGCAACATCTAAGAAAATTTTGGCTGCTGCTGGAATCTCAGAAGATGTTCGTGTACGTGACCTTACATCAGATCAAGAAGATGCTATCCGTCGTGAAGTGGATGCAATCAAAGTTGAAGGTGACCTTCGTCGTGAAGTAAACTTGAACATCAAACGTTTGATGGAAATCGGTTCTTACCGTGGTATTCGTCACCGTCGTGGACTTCCTGTCCGTGGACAAAACACTAAAAACAACGCTCGCACTCGTAAAGGTAAAGCTGTTGCGATTGCTGGTAAGAAAAAATAATATAGGAGGTAAAAGTCTTGGCTAAACCAACACGTAAACGTCGTGTGAAAAAGAATATCGAATCTGGTATTGCTCATATTCACGCTACATTTAATAACACTATTGTTATGATTACTGATGTGCATGGTAATGCAATTGCTTGGTCATCAGCTGGTGCTCTTGGTTTCAAAGGTTCTCGTAAATCTACACCATTCGCTGCTCAAATGGCTTCTGAAGCTGCTGCTAAATCTGCACAAGAACACGGTCTTAAATCAGTTGAAGTTACTGTAAAAGGTCCAGGTTCTGGTCGTGAGTCAGCTATTCGTGCGCTTGCTGCCGCTGGTCTTGAAGTAACAGCAATTCGTGATGTGACTCCAGTGCCACACAATGGTGCTCGTCCTCCAAAACGTCGCCGTGTATAATCATCGCATTACACTGCTTTTCGTTTAAGAGGGAGTAACTAAATGATTGAGTTTGAAAAACCAAATATAACAAAAATTGATGAAAATAAAGATTATGGCAAGTTTGTAATCGAACCACTTGAACGTGGCTACGGTACAACTCTTGGTAACTCTCTTCGTCGTGTACTACTAGCTTCTCTACCAGGAGCAGCAGTGACATCTATCAACATTGAAGGTGTCTTGCATGAGTTTGACACAGTTCCAGGTGTTCGTGAAGACGTGATGCAAATCATTCTGAACATTAAAGGGATTGCAGTGAAATCATACGTTGAAGACGAAAAAATCATTGAACTTGACGTTGAAGGTCCTGCTGAAATTACAGCTGGAGACATTTTGACTGATAGTGATATTGAGATTGTAAATCCAGATCATTATCTCTTTACAATCGGTGAAGGTTCTTCTCTAAAAGCGACAATGACTGTTAACAGTGGTCGTGGATATGTACCTGCTGATGAAAACAAAAAAGATAATGCACCAGTTGGAACACTTGCTGTAGATTCTATTTATACACCAGTTACAAAAGTCAACTATCAAGTAGAGCCTGCTCGTGTAGGTAGCAATGATGGATTTGATAAATTAACCCTTGAAATCTTGACTAATGGAACAATTATTCCAGAAGATGCTTTGGGGCTTTCAGCGCGTATCTTGACAGAACATCTTGATTTGTTTACAAATCTTACTGAGATTGCTAAGTCAACTGAAGTGATGAAAGAAGCTGATACTGAATCTGACGATCGTATTTTGGATCGTACGATTGAGGAACTGGACTTGTCTGTGCGTTCATACAACTGTTTGAAACGTGCCGGTATCAATACTGTGCATGATTTGACAGAAAAATCTGAAGCAGAGATGATGAAAGTACGAAATCTTGGACGCAAGAGTTTGGAAGAAGTGAAACTCAAACTCATTGACTTGGGTCTTGGATTAAAAGATAAATAAAGGAGGAATACATGGCTTACCGTAAACTAGGACGCACTAGCTCACAACGTAAAGCAATGCTTCGCGATTTGACAACTGACCTTTTGATCAACGAATCAATCGTGACAACTGAAGCTCGTGCTAAAGAAATCCGTAAAACTGTTGAAAAAATGATTACTCTAGGTAAACGTGGTGATTTGCATGCACGTCGTCAAGCAGCTGCTTTCGTACGTAATGAAATCGCATCTGAAAACTATGATGAAGCAACTGATAAGTACACTTCTACTACAGCACTTCAAAAATTGTTCTCAGAAATCGCACCTCGTTATGCTGAACGTAACGGTGGATACACTCGTATCCTTAAAACTGAACCACGTCGTGGTGATGCTGCGCCAATGGCAATCATCGAATTAGTATAAAATCATCAATTTTGTTGAGTGTTATGATGATGGAGTCTTGTGCTCTTAGTCTAGCTCTGGTCTACCGCTGGGACTTCGGTCCTAGCGGGAACACTCATCATCATTTGATAGGGTAGACGCTTGTTTACGAAATTGTTTTTTTGTTTAAGAACAACTTCGTAAGCAGGCGTTTTTTAGTATTTTTTTCGGAAATATGCTATACTAGGAAAAAAGAAAATCAAAAACGTTCAGGTTTTCTAATAATCGTAGAAATGGGGTATAAGAATGAAGGCTATTATTACAGTGGTTGGTAAGGACAAGGCTGGGATTGTTGCAGGCGTGTCTACTAAGATTGCAGAGTTGGGTTTGAATATTGACGATATTTCTCAGACGGTGTTGGATGAATACTTTACTATGATGGCGGTCGTTTCTAGTGACGAAAAACAGGATTTCACTTATCTTCGAAATGAGTTTGAAACTTTCGGTCAGACCTTGAATGTCAAAATAAATATTCAAAGTGCGGCGATTTTTGACGCTATGTATAATATCTAGGAGGTGGCTATGGATATTAGACAAGTTACAGAAACCATTGCCATGATCGAGGAGCAGAACTTCGATATCAGAACCATCACCATGGGGATTTCCCTTTTGGATTGTATTGATCCAGATATTGAACGTGCTGCTGAAAAGATTTACCAAAAAATCACCACTAAAGCTGCAAATTTAGTGGCTGTAGGAGACGAAATTGCTGCAGAACTTGGGATTCCTATTGTTAATAAACGGGTATCGGTGACTCCGATTTCTTTAATTGGTGCAGCGACTGATGCGACGGACTATGTTGTTTTGGCAAAGGCTCTTGACAAGGCTGCCAAGGAGATCGGTGTTGATTTTATTGGTGGATTCTCTGCCTTGGTACAAAAGGGTTATCAAAAAGGTGATGAGATACTCATCAATTCTATCCCCCGTGCTCTAGCTGAGACAGATAAGGTCTGCTCGTCCGTCAATATTGGCTCAACCAAGTCAGGTATCAACATGACTGCGGTCGCTGATATGGGGCGTATCATCAAGGGAACAGCGAACTTATCAGATATGGGTGCGGCCAAGTTGGTCGTATTTGCTAATGCTGTTGAGGACAATCCTTTTATGGCAGGGGCTTTCCATGGTGTTGGGGAAGCAGATGTTATCATCAATGTTGGTGTTTCAGGTCCTGGTGTTGTCAAACGCGCCTTGGAGAAAGTTCGTGGACAGAGCTTTGATGTAGTAGCGGAAACAGTCAAGAAAACGGCCTTTAAGATTACTCGTATCGGTCAGCTAGTCGGTCAAATGGCCAGCGAGAGACTGGGTGTTGACTTTGGGATTGTAGACCTAAGCTTGGCACCAACTCCTGCAGTTGGTGATTCTGTGGCTCGTGTCCTTGAGGAAATGGGCCTAGAAACAGTTGGTACGCATGGGACGACGGCTGCCCTCGCTCTTTTGAATGACCAAGTTAAGAAGGGCGGAGTGATGGCTTGTAACCAAGTCGGTGGCTTGTCAGGTGCTTTTATCCCCGTTTCTGAAGATGAGGGGATGATTGCTGCGGTACAAGATGGCTCTCTGAATTTAGAGAAACTAGAAGCCATGACTGCTATCTGTTCAGTTGGACTGGATATGATTGCCATTCCGGAAGATACTCCTGCTGAAACCATTGCAGCTATGATTGCGGATGAGGCGGCAATCGGTGTTATTAACATGAAAACGACAGCTGTTCGTATTATTCCAAAGGGCAAAGAAGGTGATATGATTGAGTTTGGAGGCTTGCTAGGGACAGCTCCAGTTATGAAGGTCAACGGGGCTTCGTCTGTTGATTTCATCTCTCGCGGTGGGCAAATCCCAGCTCCAATCCATAGTTTTAAAAATTAATAAAAAAGCGAGAGGATTTAAGTTGAGTTTAAGGATGACTGTGTATACTATAATCATTAAATAAAGACCTCCTAACTTTATTTAATAGAAATCCTAAACTTTTTCATAATAATCTCCTAGGGAAGCTACCATGAGGGTAGCTTTTCTTTTGGATAATTTACAAATGTTGGCTTTGCTTTTGAAAGCCGAATATTTCTTTGATCCATGATATAATAGAAGAAAATGGAGGATAGAAAATGTCTAAAGTAAGATTGTATTTGGTCCGTCATGGGAAAACGATGTTTAACACCATTGGACGTGCTCAAGGATGGAGTGATACACCTCTGACTGCAGAAGGTGAGTTGGGAATCCATGAACTGGGAATTGGCTTGAGAGAGTCTGGCTTGCAGTTTGACCGCGCTTATTCCAGTGATTCAGGTCGCACTATTCAAACCATGGGAATTATCCTAGAAGAACTTGGACTGCAGGGGAAAATCCCTTACCGCATGGACAAGCGAATCCGTGAGTGGTGCTTTGGTAGTTTTGATGGGGCCTATGATGGGGACCTCTTTATGGGGTTGATTCCTCGTATTTTTAATGTGGACCATGTTCATCAGTTGTCCTATGCAGAACTAGCAGAAGGTTTGGTAGAGGTTGATACTGCTGGTTGGGCAGAAGGCTGGGAAAAACTCAGTGGTCGAATCAAAGAAGGTTTTGAAACGATTGCCAAAGAAATGGAAGAACAAGGTGGGGGCAATGCTCTCGTCGTCAGCCATGGAATGACCATTGGGACTATTGTGTATCTGATCAATGGTATGCATCCACATGGTCTAGATAATGGTAGCGTGACGATTCTTGAATATGAGGACGGTCAGTTTAGCGTAGAAGTTGTTGGTGACCGTAGCTATCGAGAGCTCGGACGTGAGAAGATGGAAGAGCCCTCTATTCAGTCAAAATAGAACGGCTTGCCATAAACTAGAGATTTGATAACCATATCAAAATAAGAAAAAACAGCCAAGGGATATCCTTTTGGCTGTTTTTGATAGGGGAAAACTAGAGGGTAATGCTATTGTTTTTAGAAATTTTCATAAATAGTAATAATGAAGTAACTGTCAAGACAGTGAGGATAGTTGACAAAGCAGCTGCTACGCCATAATTTCCACGAAGTACTTCAGTGTAGATAGCTACGGTCATAGTTTTTGTTTTGGCATTATATAGCAGGATAGAAGTAGATAGTTCTGAAATCATTGTTACCCATGATAGAATAGATCCAGAAATAATACCGGGTAACATCATTGGAACAGTGATTTTACTGAAAGTATTGAGACGGCTACTTCCTAAACTCTCAGCTGCTTCTTCAATACTAGGTGCTATTTGTTGTAAGCTAGCAACAGATGAGCGGATTGTATAAGGGAGTCTTCTTACAGATAAGGAGATAATCAAGATGAAGGCTGTTCCTGTAATCATAAGGAAGCCACTTCCGAAGATACCTGTATTGAATGAAGAGATAAAGGCAATACCGAGAACTGTTCCTGGTACGATATAAGGTACCATACTAAGGCTATCAATTAAGTTTGTAAACAAATTTCGTTTTCTAACAGCTAGGTAGGAGATAAATGATGCAAATAAAACAACTAGAATCAAAGCAATCAAAGGAATGCGAATCGTATTAAAAATAGTAGCTCCCATGCGATTGAAGGCAATCTTGTAACTGTTTAGAGAATAGCCTTTGACAAATACCATACCTGATGTTTTTAGGAAAGAGGTAAAAATCAAAAATAATTGAGGTAGAACAGAAAATAAGACAATTCCGTAAACTGTTGCATAAATTGCTGCCATTTTTCCTTTTGTAGTTTTTTTCGGCTCAATTGGATGGAGAGAATTCATGCTGAAACTATAGCGATTGGAAATATATTTTTGAATAAGAAAGATTGTTAAAGCAATGATAATCGCCATGATTGCTAAAGCAGATGCAAAAGCAGAATTTCCGCCAACCTCACTAATGAATTGATTATAAATTAAAACAGGGAAAGTTCGATATCCTTCACCAATTAACATAGGAGTTCCGAAGTCGGAGAATGCTCTCATAAATACGAGTAGGGCAGCGGCAAGTAAAGTTGGAACTAAAAGGGGCAAAATAACTGTTATCATACGTTTGAATCCAAATATCCCCATACTTTCAGCGGCTTCAAGAAGGGAATGGTCAATCCTTTTCATTGCTCCAGCCACGTATAGAAAAACTAATGGGAATAGCTGAAGTGTAAACACAAGTACAATTCCTTTGAAGCCATAAATATCAAAAGCAGGCAAATGGAGTGTGTTGGTTAGAAATTTTGTAATAACTCCGTTTCTACCAAGAAGTAGAATCCAAGAATAGGCACCTACAAAGGGAGCTGACATGGATGCTATGATAATCAATATCTGTAAAAATTTCTTTCCTTTGAAGTCATATATAGAAAAGAGGTAAGCTAATAAAGTCCCTAAAACTAGGGAAGTTACAGTAGAAGTAATGGAGACGTTAAAACTGTTTACTAGTGTCTCAGAGTAATAGGATTTACTAAAGAAATCTTCAAAATTAGCGAGTGAGAATTGACCTTCATGTATGAGTGCTTGCTTGAGTACAATAATAATTGGATAAACAAGAAAAATAAGATAGGTAAGAAAGATGAAGAATGAGGAGGCTGTCCAAATATTTAATTTTTTACCTTTCATAGCCAACTCCTGTAATAAGATTTTGGGAACCATCTGCAGAAAAGACATTTAACTTTTGAGTATTGATTCGTAGACGAATTCGATCCCCTTTTTGAAGATCTTCTTCAAAAGTTGATTCTTCGCTGACCTGTATTTTTGAAGAAAATGCAGTCTCTACAAAATATTCAGTGGTGAGTCCAAGATAAACACTATCGGAAATGATTCCTTCAATATCTCCAGATTCATCTTTGATAAACTCTTCGGGACGGATACTCACAAGAACAGCTTGTTCCTTAGCTTGATCAAGAGCTGGCATAGGGAGGGCATAGCCATCTGAGAAGACGATATAAGCACTGTCGCTCTTTTTTTGTAGTTTGGATGGGATGAGATTTGTGCGTCCAATAAAGGTTGCCACAAACTCATTAGCTGGTTTATGATAGAGTTCTTTTGGTCGTCCGACTTGTTGGATGATCCCATCTTTCATAACGGCAATCTGGTCTGAAATAGCCATCGCTTCTTCTTGATCGTGGGTCACATATACAGTTGTAATTCCCACTTCGTGTTGAATTTCTCGAATAACTTGGCGCATATCTAAGCGAAGTTTCGCATCCAGGTTACTAAGTGGCTCGTCCATGAGGAGAACACTTGGATTAACAGCTAATGCACGTGCTAAGGCGACACGTTGTTGTTGTCCACCACTGAGCTTATCGGGCTTTCGATCTGCGTATTGATCAATTTGCATTAGTTCCAGATATTTATTAGTTTGTCGAACTAATTCATCTTTTGGAACCTTTTTTTGTTTAAGACCAAAAGCAACATTATCTCGGACAGTCAAATGTGGGAAAATAGCGTAGTTTTGGAAAACCATGCCGATGTTGCGTTTGCTGGGTTCTATATTATTTATTTTAGTATCATCGAAGTAAAATTCTCCGCCTTCAATACTGTTGAAGCCTGCAATCATTCGAAGAAGGGTCGTTTTTCCACAACCTGAAGGTCCAAGAATGGTGAAAAGACTTCCTTTTGGAATCGTAATGTTTAAATTCTCAATGACAGGAATATCATGGTAGATTTTTTTTGCGTTAATAATTTTGATCTCACTCATAGTGACCCTCTTTTACTGTTTCGATTGAATGTTAGTGAAAATATCATTGTACTTTTTAAGAATAGCTGATTTATTTTGGATGACATAATCTGAATCTTCAGTAGCGATATTGATTTCTGTCATTGCTTTCATATTTTTATTGGTTTTAGCATTTTTTCGAATGGGTCTAATGGTTGTTTCAGTTCCTAGTTTATCCTGAATGTCTTGAGAAAGAAGGAAATCGATAAATTTTTTAGCGTTTTCCATGTGTTTGGCATTTTTGATAATAGCTGCGTTACCAGGCAAAAAGACGGTTCCTTCTTTTGGATAAATGACTTTTACATCAACGCCATCGTTTAAGAGTTTCAATGCAGGATCTTCATAGGTGAGTCCGACAGCCATTTCTCCGTCAGCGACTGATTTGTAGACATTTGAAGAACTAGAAGCAATTTTCCCATCTACTAAGCTAAATAGATTTTTCACATATGTCCAAGCTTGCTCATTTTCATAGCCCCCTTGATCCACAAGCATGTTTGTTAATTGAGCAAAGGCACTAGAAGAATTACTTGGATCAGCAGTAGCGATTTTTCCTTTTAATTTGGGATTGAGTAAATCATTGTAGCCTTCAATTTTAATGTCTTTTGTAAGAGCTGAATTGGCAATGATGACACTGACGTCAAGTGTATAAGGGGTGTAGAATCCGGTTTTATTTTGATATTCAGGGATAATTTGGTCGTTTTCTTGGGAAGTATACGGTTCAAAGAGCTTTTCGTTAGAAGAGAAGAGTGCGTAGGAACCTCCGAAAATGACATCGGCTACAGGAGCTTCTTTCTCAGCCTCAGCTTTCTTGAATAATTCACCAGTACTAGCTTGGACTAAATCAACCTTGATACCATATTTTTCTTCGAAAGCTGGGATTGTTTCTTCAATAAGATCTTCAGGGTTAGGCGAATAAA
Source organism: Streptococcus sp. CF8-6 (assembly GCF_024295845.1). Taxonomy (NCBI): domain Bacteria; kingdom Bacillati; phylum Bacillota; class Bacilli; order Lactobacillales; family Streptococcaceae; genus Streptococcus; species Streptococcus sp. CF8-6. The sequence goes on from NZ_JANCOF010000002.1 coordinate 118,177, forward strand.
CAACTAAAGTCTTATCCGTATCATTTTCAATGCTAGTTTCAGCTTCTGTTGTTGAAGAACATCCTGACAAAAGTAGAAATATCCAGCTGAAATAGAGAAGTGATAGTGTTTTTTTCATAATTTTTCTCCTTTTTTACGAACGTTATTCTCTGTTTGTTTACCTAATGTTTTCAATTACAGAGTTCTACATCATATAATAAAAACCTTAAAGAAATCTAAAACGAGAAATATGAGTTAAAGAAGTTAGGGGAAGTAGCTACAAGAGACAAATAGTTAATAGAAGTTAGCTCCGATTAGGAGCTAATTTTGAGTTAAAGGATATGATTTAAATCAATATTTCCGAAAAAGTAAAAATTTTTGGGGGATGTGATGTTATGAAAGGAAGGCTAGAATCATTTTGGAGAATAATACCATAAAGGAGATATAAACAGAATGAAATCAAACTAAAAGGATTGAATCTTGCATAACGCAAAGCTCAATCCTTCATTAAAAAAATATTTATCATGTTTAGCAATCAGTCAAACCTAGTTGAAAGATATGTTATATTTGAATGAAATTACCAAATATAAGGGAAAATTCGATAGCGAACCTTTTGACAGTATGTTTCATATGCTTTTCCAAAATGATTGTATAAGGCTTTTTCTTCTACTTTTAATCGAATACTGTAACCAACTACCAATAGAATGAGACAAATAATAATTGTGAGAGGATTTAATGAAACAATTGACAAGCCAAGTATGGATACGATGCTACCAGTATAGGCAGGATTTCTTACTATAGAGTAGGGACCTGCTTCTACCAACTGCTGACTATCTGTTGTTTGAACCGCAAGTGTAAAATTCTTCCCAAGATAATTAACTGCATAGATACGTAATACAAAGCCGGCTAGAGAAAGGAGAATTCCAATATAGATCAAAAAATGTGGCAATTGAGCTATAGAAGGTAGAAGTTGTTCATTCATTAATAGAAGACAACAAACAACACTACCAATAATGATGTAACGACTTCCTTTGTCTTCAGAGTTATTTTCATTGTTTGATTTTGTTTTCCTTTTAATCCACGTTTCTGTGATGATGAAAATGAGAATGAACCCATATGCAAAAATAGTTTGTAAATCCATGATTATTTCCTCCAGCTAGCATTATACAACTTTCAATTTTAGTGGTCAATTAAAAGGAAATAGTTAGAGTATGTTTTGTAATAGGTATCAATGGAAACTTCATGATTTCATCTGTAAAAATCTCTTGAAAATGGTATAATAGTAACATCATAAAATTGGAGAGAGACCATGAGTTTTTACAATCATAAAGAAATTGAGCCTAAGTGGCAGGGCTACTGGGCAGAACATCATACATTTAAGACAGGAACAGATGCATCAAAACCGAAGTTTTATGCTCTCGATATGTTCCCATATCCTTCAGGAGCTGGATTGCACGTAGGACACCCAGAAGGTTATACTGCAACTGATATCCTCAGCCGATACAAACGTGCGCAAGGCTACAATGTCCTTCACCCAATGGGTTGGGATGCCTTTGGTTTGCCTGCTGAGCAATATGCCATGGACACAGGAAATGACCCAGCAGAATTTACAGCTGAAAATATTGCCAACTTCAAACGCCAAATCAATGCGCTTGGCTTCTCTTATGACTGGGATCGTGAAGTCAACACAACAGATCCAAACTACTACAAGTGGACGCAATGGATCTTCACCAAGCTTTACGAAAAAGGCTTGGCCTATGAAGCCGAAGTACCAGTAAACTGGGTTGAGGAATTGGGAACAGCCATTGCAAACGAAGAAGTCCTTCCGGACGGAACTTCTGAACGTGGAGGCTATCCAGTTGTCCGCAAACCGATGCGCCAATGGATGCTTAAAATCACGGCCTATGCAGAGCGCTTGCTTAATGACTTGGATGAGTTGGATTGGCCAGAGTCTATCAAGGACATGCAACGTAACTGGATTGGGAAATCAACTGGTGCCAATGTAACCTTCAAAGTGAAGGGGACTGACAAGGAATTTACCGTCTTTACTACTCGTCCTGATACGCTTTTCGGAGCGACTTTCACAGTCTTGGCTCCTGAGCATGAACTAGTAGATGCCATCACAAGCCCAGAGCAAGCTGATGCAGTTGCGGACTACAAACACCAAGCTAGTCTCAAGTCTGACTTGGCTCGTACCGACCTTGCTAAGGAAAAAACAGGGGTTTGGACGGGTGCTTATGCCATCAACCCTGTCAATGGCAAAGAAATTCCAATCTGGATTGCCGACTATGTTCTTGCTAGCTATGGGACAGGTGCGGTAATGGCTGTACCTGCTCATGACCAACGTGACTGGGAATTTGCTAAACAATTTGACCTTCCAATCGTAGAAGTGCTTGAAGGTGGCAATGTAGCAGAAGCTGCCTACACAGAAGACGGCCTTCACATCAACTCTGACTTCCTAGATGGACTGAACAAAGAAGATGCTATTGCTAAGATTGTGGCTTGGTTGGAAGAAAAAGGCTGTGGTCAGGAGAAGGTTACCTACCGTCTCCGTGACTGGCTCTTTAGTCGTCAACGTTACTGGGGTGAGCCAATCCCAATCATTCATTGGGAAGATGGAACTTCAACAGCTGTTCCTGAAAGTGAATTGCCACTTGTCTTGCCTGTAACTAAGGACATCCGTCCTTCAGGTACTGGTGAAAGTCCACTAGCTAACTTGACAGACTGGCTTGAAGTGACTCGTGAAGATGGTGTTAAAGGTCGTCGTGAAACCAATACCATGCCACAGTGGGCTGGTTCAAGTTGGTACTACCTCCGCTATATTGACCCTCATAACACTGAGAAATTGGCTGATGAGGATCTCCTCAAACAATGGTTGCCAGTGGATATCTACGTGGGTGGTGCAGAGCATGCCGTTCTTCACTTGCTCTACGCTCGTTTCTGGCACAAATTCCTCTATGACCTCGGTGTGGTTCCAACAAAAGAGCCATTCCAAAAACTCTTTAACCAAGGAATGATTTTGGGGACAAGCTACCGTGACCACCGTGGGGCTCTTGTAGCGACTGACAAGGTTGAAAAACGTGACGGTTCCTTCTTCCATGTGGAAACAGGAGAAGAGTTGGAGCAAGCACCAGCCAAGATGTCTAAATCGCTCAAAAACGTTGTCAATCCAGACGACGTAGTGGAACAATACGGTGCTGACACCCTTCGTGTCTATGAAATGTTTATGGGGCCACTTGATGCTTCAATCGCTTGGTCTGAAGAAGGTCTGGAAGGAAGCCGTAAGTTCCTTGACCGTGTTTACCGTCTGATTACAAGTAAAGAAATTGTTGCGGAAAACAATGGCGCTCTTGACAAGGTTTATAACGAAACCGTTAAATCTGTTACTGAGCAAATTGAGTCCATGAAATTTAACACAGCCATTGCCCAACTCATGGTCTTTGTTAACGCTGCCAACAAGGAAGATAAACTCTATGTGGATTACGCCAAAGGCTTTATCCAATTGATCGCACCATTTGCGCCTCACTTGGCAGAAGAACTCTGGCAAACAGTTGCAGCAACAGGTGAGTCCATCTCTTACGTAGCTTGGCCAACATGGGACGAAAGTAAATTAGTTGAAGACGAAATCGAAATAGTCGTCCAAATTAAAGGAAAAGTCCGTGCTAAACTCATGGTCGCGAAAGACTTGTCACGCGAAGAATTGCAAGATATTGCTCTAGCGGATGAAAAAGTCAAAGCTGAAATTGACGGTAAGGAAATCATAAAAGTGATTGCGGTACCTAACAAACTGGTCAATATTGTTGTAAAATAAAAATGAATCCTTCAGAGTAGAATCTGGAGGATTTTTTATTTGACAGGAAGTTTCTATTTTGTTAATGTTATTAACAAAGAAAAGAGAGATTATGGATAAAAAAGAATTTATTACATTTAATAATCGTTTCAATAGATTTATTTCAGCGTTTGACCAGTTAAAAAAAAATCAACATAAAAGTGGTGTTGACAAATCCATTACTTTGAATGAGGTACATTTGATTGTTGTGATTGGGAAAAATCAGCCCTTAAATCTAGTAAAATTATCTGAATTATTAGAAGTTTCGAGAAGTGCAATAACTCAAAGTGTTAGGAGATTAATTCAAAAAAATTTAGTTGTTTTTGATTTTGCTCCGAATAATGGGAAAAATAAATATTTGAGATTATCTGACAAAGGCATCGAAGTTTTTAAAATCCATAAGGAGCAACAAGCATATATTGAAAAATCGGTCTTTTCAGTTTTAAACAACTATAGCGAGGAGGAGCTTCAAACAGTTGTGAAATTGATGGATGATATTGAAAAGGTATGGGAAGAATTACCGTGGTAAAAGTCACGGTAAATTTTAAATTTAGTTGTTAAGTATATTAACAAAAGGAGAAGATATGACTGTAAACATTGAACTGATTTCACAAACTGATTTAGCAGATGAATCTTTTTATATTACTATCAATGGTTTAGAACCAAGGACAAGGTATTGTGTAGAAATGTACCTGTCTGATTATTACTGTATAAATGCTCCCTTACTTTTAGATCATGATGTCGTGTGGAAATCAACCGCAATTTTTTTATCTGATCAGGGCGGTATGATTGATACCTCTCAGACAGCATCTATTTCGGGATCTTATAAAGGGGTTTCAGAAATGGGCTTATTCTTTAATGTGAAGCCGCTGAAGAATAGGAAAAGGAGATTACCCAGTTCTCTTGATAGAATTCCTTTACGAGATTGTTTTGGTGTTGAAATTAAAATCAGGCTGGGGAAAGATGTGGTCGCGGAGCAAAGTTTTGTAAGGCGTTATATGAATTTGGGAATAAGGTATCGAGATATTTATGATAAGCATTTTCAAGGTCGATTATTTTATGATGAAAAGTTAAAAAAGGCGCCAGCCGTGATTACTGTTAGCGGTAGTGAGGGAAGAATTGAAAAAGCTCAGAACATTGCCCAACTTTTATCTTCTAGAGGCTATATTTGCCTTGCGATAGCTTATTTTGGTTTAGAGGGATTGCCCCAAAACTTAGAACGAATTCCGATAGAATGTCTGGAGGAAGCGAAAGATTTTCTATATCATCATCCTCAAGTTGATGATACAAAAATAGGAATATATGGTCGCTCTAAGGGAGCAGAGCTTGTTCTGGCTGGACAAAGTATTTTGGATGAAGTGCAATGTTTGGTACTCAATTCCCCTTCAAATGTAATATTTGAGGGAATAAAGGGAAAACTCAACTCTCATTCATCTTCTTGGACATATTTGCAAAAAGAACTTCCGTATCAAAAATTTCAACTAGGAAATTATTTGTTAAACAAGTTTTTTGGAAAACATATTCCTGAAGATAGTAGGGCTCAGATTGATGTGAGTAAAATTGCCTCTCCTTTGTTATTACTAGGAAGCGATGTTGATGAAATATGGGATGCGTCATCTGCGATAGATGATATTATTTCACATTATAAAGGGAAATCCATTTTGTTTAAAAAATACCATGAAACAGGGCATATGTTGACGGTTGCTTATCAACCGAATCATCGTTATCGAAAAGATTGGCGCTTATTAATGAAAGAAAGTGTAGACTCTTGGTTTGCTACGATAAATTTTTTTGATACACATTTGAAAAATTTGTAGATAGTGCTGAACCGTGCTATAATAGTCCCAACTAAGATAAAAACACAGTTCTGGTTGGTAGTCCAGACATAGGCAAGCCTATCAGTAACCTTCCTCCTTGGTTGTCCATTCTTAGGGATAGATTTAAGGAGGTGCTGTCGTGGAAATCGTTTCAATTGGCTTGACAGTTTATTTTGAAGATGGATTTTGGCATGGGTTGTTTGAACAAGAGTATGAGGGAACTTATCAAGTTTGTCGTGTGACATTTGGTCAGGAACCAAAAGAGGATGAAATTTTGAAACTTTTACAGACTCAGTTTGTTCGGTTATCTTTTAGTCCAGAGGCAACAGTCAAACAGCATGTGAAGATTAAGAATCCGAAGCGTTTGCAGCGAGCTGTAAAGAAACAGGTGAAGCAGAAAGTTTCTTCTAAGTCACAAGAGCTTTTACAGTTGCAGTACGAGGAACGAAAAAAGCATTCAAAACAACAGTCTAGTCTCCAAAAGCAATTGCTCAAGCAAGAGAAATTTGAACGCAAACAGCAAAAACGTAAAGAGAAGCACAAGGGGCACTAGTGATTCTCTTTCATAAAATAGAACAGCTCTTCTTGGATAACAAGAGCTGTTTTTGCTTGTATTGAAGATTTCTTTCCTATTAGATAGACTTATCGTTAATGGCCGTTTCAAATTCAGGACCATACTTGCTTACTTCAAATTCAATCCTGCCCCATTCAGCATTTTCATTTTACTAGAAGGGAGTGTGTGCCATAATTTCTGATTCATTTTTTATTGTTTGGTTTAGCGAGAACAATACTATTGACTCTTGGATTTTTCTGCCGGATGCTATAAAACACCTCTTTTATAGCACATGTTTAAAAATATAATGTGTGGTTGTAAGTGATTTTAAACTTCCTCTAGTGATTAGATAGGAGAAAAGCGAGCCTGCTCTACTTTAATTTAACCCCCATTATTTTACCACTTGTCCTTTCATTTTAACTGCTTATCTCAAAAGTCGATTTTTCTTTCATTCTTTTTGTTAAACTAGTGTGGTTAAGAGGAGGAAAAAAGATGATTTTACAAGCGAAACATTTGACTAAACGGTACGGCAATCATATGGCTGTCGATGATATTCAGTTAGAGTTTGAAAAAGGAAGTTTCAATGCTATTTTGGGACCCAATGGTGCAGGGAAATCAACCACTATTTCCATGTTAATCGGTTTGAAAAAGCCGACACAAGGTCAGATTCGATATGCGCCAAATACGAAAATCGGAGTGGTTTTTCAAGCCAGTGTACTGGATGAGATGTTGACGGTTAGGGAAAATCTCACGATTCGTGCTCAACAGTATAAGGAGATTGCAGCAAGTCGTGTGGATGATTTGATCCATCAACTGGGTTTGACTGCTTTCCAGAAACAACAATATGGGACTTTGTCAGGTGGACAAAAACGTCGGGTTGATATTGCGCGTGCTCTTCTTTCGCGACCAGATATTCTTTTCTTGGATGAACCAACGACAGGTCTTGATATTCAGACGCGCAAATCCATCTGGGATCTACTGTATCGACTACAAAAAGATGAAGGGATGACTATTATCTTAACGACTCATTATCTGGATGAAGCAGATGAAGCGGATCAGATCTATATCGTTGATCATGGGAAAGTGATTGCGCAAGGTTCTGCGACTGCTATTAAAAGTCAGTATGCATCTAATATCCTAAAAATTCGTTTTAAGGAAATGAAGGCTCTAGAAAAATTGCTACAGGCTGGAATGACAGTAGAGGAAGAAAATGAGTTGGAATATCTTTTTTATCCAGGGACGTCACAGGAAGCCATTGAATATTTGGCAAAAGTTCGAGAAGAAATTGATTCTTTTGAGTTTCGTCCGGGTACTATGGATGATGCCTTTATTGCACTTACAGGAAGAGAGGTTCGCTAATGCTAGCTTTATTGAAACGGAATTTTATCTTATATTTTCGTAATCGTTCGGGGGTATTTTTCTCATTATTGGGGGCATTGATTTCCTTCCTCCTTTATATCATTTTTTTGCAGAAGAATTTGACGGACTCTTGGTCCCAACTCCCTAATAGTACGAACCTTTTAAATAACTGGCTGATGGGTGGGACGTTGGCTGTGACTGGGATGACAACCAGTTTTACAGCTCTTAAACAAATGGTTCAGGACCGCGAAAATCAAGTGGATCAAGATCTATACTTGACTGATTTAGGTAACTGGGGCTTACAGGCCTCCTATCTAATCAGTAGTATTGTCATTTCTTTTGTTATGCAGATGTTTATGTATGCTGTTATGAGTTTTTATTTTAAAGAGAGCCCAGTTATCAGTCATTTACCGGAAATCGCTTTGATTATGTTGTTAAGCAGTCTGCTTTCAAGTTTGGTAAATGTTCTCTTGATTTACCGTTTTCAATCTGTAGATAGCCTTGGTAAACTGGCAACGATAGTGGGAACTGCTTCTGGATTTTTAGTAGGAACTTATATCCCCATTGGAGTATTACCTGATTCTGCACAGCTTTTCATGAAATGTACCCCTGCAACTTATATTGCTTCTCTCTATCGACAAGTCTTGATGAAAGAGCGGTTAGAGACCGCATTTTCAGGAAATAGCGGTCTGTTACAGGAATTTCAAGAAAAAATGGGAATCCAAATCAACTGGCAAGAACTATTGACAAAGGAAGAAACATACTTTATAGTGGTTATTATCAGTCTCGTCGCTATTCTTCTTTGGATGTTATTTGTTAAAGTGTTTAGCAAGAGAAAATAAAGATGTATTGGAGAGAAAATGAAGATTCGTTTTGAAATGAAGACAGAGTTTTCAGAAAAAGACCCACACATTTTAATTCAGGCAGCTCAGTTAACCGATCAAGCAAGAGAAGTCATGGAGTATTTAGAACAATTTTCAACGACTAATCAGGTGGTCATTCCTATTCGAACGGATGATCATCTGGTTATGGTGAAAATTGAGGATCTTATTCTAGCAGATATCGATAAGAATTTGTTGACCATTTATACGGTAGATGGGATTTATAAAACTAAGGAAACATTGACAAACTTTCAGAATCGGGTTAACCGGCGTAATTTCATACAGATATCACGTCATTCAGTTATAAACATTGACCATTTAGAGTCATTATCGGATAGCTTTTCAGGGAACATGATGGCTAAGATGACTCGGGGTCTCAAATCGAGTGTGAGTCGGAAATACGTTAAGTCCTTAATGGATTATCTAGGTTTATAGGAGAAAATCATGAAGCGATTGATTGCTTATTTTGTATCAGGAATGCGTACGGCCTCCTTTGTTTATTTGAGTTTGGTGTTATTGGCTCAGTTTTATTCAGGTATTACCTATCCCGCACCAACGACAAAAAATATTCTAGCTTTGTTTTTGATGAGTGGAATTATGGGGGTACTGACTTTAATCCTTGAAAGACTAGAGTTTCTTGCTTATAGTATACGTGTAGGAGTTCATTTGTTAGCGACAGCTACTATTTTAGTATTAACCTACTTATTTTTTGGCTGGGGTTCAGCATTGTTGAGTCCCTTGCTTTGGTTCTTTTTTTTGTTGATTTATGGACTGATATGGTTGTACCAGATCTGGCAAACTCACAAGCTCACCCAACGAATTAATCAAGCCTTAGAAGATAAAAGAAAGAAAACGAATCACTAATGTAGTGTTGAGGATGAAGTTTGGGGAGAGTGCTAGTTTCCATATAGAGCAATTTAGGATATAGTATTTTCAGCGTAAAACAAGGAGAAAACGATGCCAGTAAATGAATATGGTCAGATGATTGGTGAGCCAATGGAAAGTTATACACCAGGTGAATTGCCTTCCATTGATTTCTTAGAAGGGCGCTACGCTCGGATAGAGGCTCTTTCGGTGGAAAAGCATGCGGAGGATTTATTAGCTGTTTATGGTCCAGATACTCCTCGGGAGATGTGGACCTACCTCTTTCAGGAGCCGGTGGCAGATATGGAGGAACTGGTTACCGTCTTAAATCAGATGTTAGCTCGTAAGGACCGTTTTTACTATGCGATTATAGACAAGGCAACTGGTAAGGCTTTGGGAACATTTTCTCTCATGCGCATTGACCAGAATAACCGAGTAATAGAAGTGGGAGCAGTCACTTTTTCTCCAGAGCTCAAGGGAACACGGATAGGAACTGAAGCTCAGTATCTCCTAGCTCGCTATGTTTTTGAGGAGCTTAACTATCGTCGCTATGAGTGGAAATGCGATGCTCTAAATCTGCCATCCAGACGAGCTGCGGAACGTTTGGGATTTGTCTATGAAGGAACATTTCGTCAGGCAGTCGTTTATAAGGGGCGTACTCGTGATACGGATTGGTTATCTATGATTGATAAGGACTGGCCTCAAGTTAAAGCTCGTTTGGAAGCATGGTTGGTTCCTGAAAATTTTGATAAAAAAGGACAGCAGTACAAGAGCTTAAGAGAATTCTGAGAGGTATTGAGATGATAACTATTAGAAAGCAAGAAGTTGTTAAGCTAGAGGATGTTTTGCATCTCTATCAGGCAGTTGGATGGACAAATTATACCCATCAACCTCAGATGTTGGAGAAGGCCTTGTCTCACTCATTAGCGATTTACCTGGCACTTGATGGCGATGCCGTGGTGGGCTTGGTCCGTTTGGTCGGAGATGGTTTCTCATCGATTTTTGTCCAGGATTTGATCGTTTTGCCTAGCTATCAGCGCCAAGGGATTGGTAGCGACTTGATGAAAGAGGCTTTAGGTGACTTCAAAGATGCCTATCAAGTCCAACTAGTGACCGAACAGACAGAAAAAACCTTGGGATTCTATCGATCTCTGGGATTTGAAACTTTATCTACTTATGACTGTACAGGAATGATTTGGGTGGATCGAAAAAGATAAAAAAATTATTTTTTATTAAGTAAAGTTTAAGTCTCCTCGTGTATTATATAGTTATTAGATAAAGACCTCCTAATACTCTTCGAAAATCTCACCAGCCTTCGTTAGAGTAGACTTAGCTAACTATCGTTATGCTTGCGTCTATCTGCCTAGTCTGATTTCGATTTTCATTGAGTACCCTTTATTTAATGAAATCCCAAACTTTTCTTTTTCATCATAATCTCCTAAGGAAGCCACCCAATCAGGTGGCTTTTTTGTTGTTTGAGAAAAAATTCCATTTGGAGAAAATTTTTAAAAAATGATAAATCATAGAAAAAGTTAAGTTAGCTTTAAGATTCATCTTGTATCATATAATCATTAAATAAAGACCTCCTAACTTTATTTAATGAAATCCTAAACTTTTCTTTTTCATAATAATCTCCCTAAAGAAGTCACCCAATCAGGTGGCTTTTTTGTTGTTTGAGAAAGGAAATCCCATTTGGAAAAATTAACAAAAAAAAATTTTAGAAATTAGAAAAAACTTTGCTACTTCTGTATCAGCTTTTTTTAGTTTCTAAAAATAAAGCGTTTACATTTCGATATAAAAGTGTTATACTTAATTGGTAATAAAATATAAATAAAAAAGCTGTAAAATAAAAATTAAATCGCAATAATTAACAAATTATAAACAAAATCAAAAAGAGGTAGAAATATGGTCAAACGATTTATTAGCTCTAATGCATCAGAGATTTTAAGTATGACAGCTAGTGAGCTGAAACAAAGCATCAAAGCTAGCGAGGGACGGATCATCTTATCAGAAAATGTGGCTTTTAAGGAATCTTATATCGGTGATATTACGAATTCTGAGATGGCTAGAGCTTTTGGTGCAGACCTTATTTTGCTAAATGGTATTGATCTCTTCAATCCTTATGTGGATGGTTTGACTGGGAAAGGAAATTTTGTAGAGGAGCTACATCACTTAGTTGGACGTCCTATCGGAGTCAATTTAGAACCGATTGATACGCAGGCGCAAATGGCCGAAGATCGTCAAGAGATTAACGAAGGTAGGCAAGCTAGTGCTGCAACCATTCAGGCAGCAGAACAATATGGTGTTGATTTTATTTGCTTGACAGGAAATCCAGGAACAGGGGTAACCAATCAGGCAATTATCGATACGATTCGAGTAGTGAAAGAGCATTTTTCAGGTTTGCTCATTGCTGGAAAAATGCATGGTGCAGGAGTAGATGAGCCAGTAGCGGACTTGGAGGCTATCGATCAATTTATTGAAGCGGGAGCAGATATTATCCTAGCTCCAGCGGTGGGAAGTGTTCCAGGATTTGATGATGCAGATTTGAAACAAATCGTTCAGTTGGCACATAAAAAAGGGGCTCTCGTAATGAGCGCTATTGGAACGAGTCAAGAGAGTTCGGATACAGATATTGTTAAGCAAATGGCAATCCGCAATAAAATCTGTGGTGTAGACATTCAGCATATTGGAGATTCAGGATATGGTTGTCTTGCCCCAGTGGAGAACATCTTTGCAATGAGCAAAGCGCTTCGTGGCCAGCGCCATACGGTTTCGATGATTGCTCGTTCGATCAATCGTTAAAATATATATATAAAAATTGAGAACCATGTAGGTTCTCAATTTTTTTTATGAAGAAAAGCTTCGTTAATACATAGGCTGATTGCAGCTCTAGCAACATTCAAATGAGAATACGGTTTGATGGTAATCTCGGGTTGTTTTTGATGTGGGAACAGTTGTACCATGTGATGTAAGCGAGAGAGGATCTGCTCTGCAATTATAGGATAAGAGAAGATTTCGCCATCTAAGTAAATGCGTTCTGTGTCAATAAGTTGGCATAGATTGGAAATCGAAATCGTCAAATATTTACAGGCGGTATTGATTAACTCAATACTACCAAGATCTCCCAATTGGTAAGCTGTAAGAAGTGTATTGAGGCTGATATCACCAGAATCGGCCACTAAGGTTCGAAGTAAAGAGACACGGGAAGAGCGATAGAGCAAGCTTGCTTTGTCAATCAGGGCGCTCTCACTGGCATAGACTTGCAGGCAACCATTTTTACCGCAAGGACACCGTTCGCCTTCAGGATTGATGACAGTGTGTCCGACTTCTCCGATCAGGAAATTTTCTTGACTATAGATACTTCCGTTATACATATATGAACAATGAATACCTCTTGCAACATGATAAACGATGAAATTACTATCTGTAGAATGATAGTTAAAGAGTCGCTCTGCCAAGGTGAGGCAGTGAGATTTATTACCAAAGTAAACGGGAACAGCAAAAGCATCCTGTATTGTTTTTAAGTTTATATTTTCCCAAAGTGGGTTTTTAGAGATGATTTGCGGGCTTTCGTCTAATTTAACGTGTCCTGGCAATCCAATCCCAATTGCTGAAATAGAAAAATTCTTATTTTTTTGTAAAAAATGTTGGATAAGTTGAATGATTTCAATATCATTAGGACCGCCTTGATGTTCTAGATGATGTGTATGCCATTCGCTAGCCAAAATATCACCTATATTATCAGCAATCACTAAAGCAAGATACTTTTCAGAAATCTCAAACCCCAAATAAAAGTGTTGGCGAGCAGTGATGTCTAGTAAAGTTTTTTTACGTCCGACACTATCGTCTTCTAATTCTCCTAGTTCGTGCACCAATCCTTCTTTAATGAGTTCGTTGATGATATTGCCTGTCGTAGCAGGAGTGATATGTGTTTCTTTTGAAATATCGATACGAGAAATCGGGCGTTTTGCATAGAGTTGATCTAGAATTGTTGCCCTGATTTCAGCTTGTTTTCGAGTTAATGTCATAATTTTTACCTCAGCTGATATATTATCAAAAAATAATTAAAAACTCAACATGAAAGCGTTGACATTTTCAAAAATTCAGTATATAATATTTATAGAAAATTAACAATAAACTTAAATAAACAAAAAAACAGCTTTTTTATTTACATATTACAAATAATAAGTTTGTTTTAATTTTTAAAATACCAAATTATTTAGGAGGGGAAACATATGGCTACAAAAGAAATCATGCTAGTCTGTGCTGCAGGTATGAGTACAAGTCTCATGGTAACAAGAATGCAAAAAGCAGCAAAAGAAAAAGAGATGCAAGCAAACATTTTTGCAGTTCCAGTTCCAGAAGCAGAAAGCTATCTAGCCGAACACCAAGTTGATGTTGTCTTATTAGGCCCTCAGGTACGCTATCTATTGGATGATTTTAGAGAAAAGTTAGCAACTACTCCAGTAGATGTCATTCCTATGACGGATTACGGCATGATGAAGGGGGACAAAGTGCTAGAGCTAGCTGAGTCTTTGATGCAATAGGAGGATGTATGGACAGACAATCATCTATAGAAGTTGCAATGCAGTTAATTATGTATGGCGGAGAAGCAAAATCTTGTGCTTTAGAGGCCATTGCAGCAGCTAAAAATCAGAAATTTGATGATGCTACAGAAAAACTCTCCCAAGCTCAGGCGGCACTTTTAGAGGCACACCATGCTCAGACAGATATGCTGACTAGAGAGGCGCAAGGAGAAAAAAACGAAATTAATTTATTTATGATTCATGGTCAAGATCACTTAATGACGAGCATCGCTTTTGTTGACTTGGCTAAGGAAATCATTGCTCTCTATCAAAAAATAGAAAAAAAAGGAGAAGACTATTATGAGTAATTTTGTCGATAAATGGCAAGCGCGCCTGATGCCGATTGCCAATAAAATAGGAAATCAAAAGTTCCTCGTTGCTCTTCGTGATTCCTTTATTGGAACCATGCCAGTCATTATGACAGGTTCATTTGCTTTAATGCTGAATGCTTTTCTGTCTGACCTTCCAGGTCAATTTGGTTGGACTTGGATCACAAGTACTTTCCAGTGGTTGATTGACATCAACTGGTTAGTCTTCAAGGGAAGTATTCCAATTGTTGTTCTTTTGTTCTTATTTACCTTCGGTGTAAACATTGCTCGAATCTACAAAACAGATAAGGTGTCAGCTGGACTGGTAGCGGTCGCTTCTTATGTTATTACGATTGGTGGTTCTATCACAAAGACATTTGAATTGGCTTCAAATAGCCAAGCGGTTGGTAAGGCAGTTGAGAAACTACCAGAGTTTAAATTAACTGGTAATAGCCTTGCAGTAACACTTAATAGTGTGATTCCGGGCGACCAAATTAGTGCTCGTGGCTATTTTACAGCAATTTTAATTGGTTTTGTCTCTGTTATCATTTTTTGTAAAGTCATGAATCGTAACTGGACAATCAAGCTTCCAGATTCTGTTCCACCTGCAATCATGAAGCCATTCTTGTCTATCATTCCAGCTGCGATTGCTATGTATGTCATCGGTATTGCGACTTATATCTTCAATACTGTGACTGGTGAATTAATGATTAACTGGATCTATAAAGTCCTTCAAGCACCACTTCTTAGCATGTCACAAAGTTTCTGGGCTGTTTTGTTAATTGTATTTTTGAATAAGATTTTCTGGTTCTTTGGACTTCATGGTGGTAATGTCTTAGCACCGGTCATGGCTAGTCTATTTGGTGTTACCATGCTTGCAAACTTAGAAGCTTTCCAAGCAGGGCAAGCTATTCCATATATGTGGACAGATAACTCATTTGGTGCTTTTGTTTGGTTTGATGCGATTGGTGTCGCAATTGCAATTCTTTGGCAAGCTAAAAATAAACATTATCGCGAAGTAGCAAAATTGGGTATTTACCCAATGATCTTCAATATCGGTGAGCCTGTGATGTACGGTCTGCCAATTGTACTGAATCCAATTATGTTCATTCCGTATGTAGTGACGCCACTTCTGATGGTGACTGTCTCGTACTGGGCAACTGCATGGGGACTTGTTGCACCTGTTACTCAGAACGTAACGTGGGTGATGCCTCCTGTCTTGTACGGATTCTTTGCGACAGCCTTTGACTGGAGAGCGATCGTTCTATCACTCATTAATATCGCTATCTCTACCTTTGTTTACTTGCCATTTGTCAAGATGGCTGACAAACAACAGGAGCAATAATATGATAAATTTTGAAATACGTGATGAATTTTATCTTGATGGGAAGCCTTTTAAAATTTTATCAGGAGCCATTCAATATTTTCGCCTTCATCCTGATCAATGGCGAGAAACACTCCACAACTTAAAAGCACTAGGTTACAACACTGTTGAGACTTATATTCCCTGGAGTTTGCACGAACCTCAAGAAGGGCAATTTGTAAGAGACGGCCTACTTGATTTTGAAGCTTACTTTGATCTTGTACAGGAAATGGGCCTTCATTTGATTGTTCGTCCGACCCCTTATATCTGTGCTGAGTTTGATTTTGGTGGAATGCCACCATGGTTACTCAATTATCCTGGCATGCGTTTCCGCGTAAATGATGCTTTGTTTTTAGAAAAGGTTAGTCGTTTTTATGATTGGCTCTTTCCAAAGCTCTTGCCTTATCAGTTTACAGAGGGCGGTCCTATTCTCATGATGCAAGTGGAGAATGAGTATGGTTCTTATGCGGAAGACAAGGAATATATGCGCAACATTGCGAAAATGATGCGAGATCGTGGAGTCAGTGTTCCACTCTTTACATCAGATGGAACTTGGATCGAAGCTTTGGAATCAGGTACCTTGATTGAAGATGATATCTTTGTAACAGGAAATTTTGGATCGCAAGCGAAGGAAAATACAGATAATTTACGTGCTTTTATGGAGCGTCATGGTAAAAAATGGCCGCTTATGTGTACAGAGTTCTGGGATGGTTGGTTTAGCCGTTGGGGCGAAGAAATTGTCCGCCGAGATGCTGAAGACCTCGCACAGGATGTAAAAGAAATGATGCAGATCGGTAGTATGAATCTCTTCTTGCTACGTGGAGGAACAAACTTTGGATTTATCAGTGGCTGTTCTGCTCGGAAAACAAGAGATTTACCACAAATTACATCCTATGATTTCGATGCACCGGTTACAGAATGGGGTGTGCCAACAGAGAAGTATTATGCTGTCCAACGTGTGACGCATGAACTTTTCCCAGAATTGGAACAAATGGATCCAATTATTCGTAAGGCCAGAACTTATGGAAGCTTTCCTGTTGAAGGAACTGCAGATCTTTTGGATGTAGCTCCACAGATCACAGAGGAAATTATACACGATTATCCACAGTCAATGGAGCGTATTGGGCAGAATCATGGCTACATCCTTTATCGTTCAGATATTAAGAATCAATATCACGAAGAGCGACTGAAAGCATTAGAAACTCACGATCGTTGTCATTTCTATATCAATCAAGAGCACTTAGCTACTCAGTATAGAGAAGAGCTGGGAGATGAAATGCTATTCTCTGCTGATACAGAGCGTATTCAAATTGATGTGTTGGTAGAAAATATGGGACGTGTCAACTATGGGTATAAATTGAATGCTCCTAGCCAGTCTAAAGGTGTAAAAGGTGGTATCATGATCAACCACCAATTCCGTAAAGGTTGGAAACACTATGCCTTGAAGTTTGATGAGGCCATGTTGTCTAAGCTAGAATGTACAAATCCTGTGCCAGATAAGATTGTATCACCCGTTTTTTACAAATTTAATGTAAAATTAGATGAGATAGCAGATACTTTTATCGACTGTTCGCAGTATGGTAAAGGCTGTATCAGTGTCAACGGCTTTAATCTAGGACGCTATTGGAGTCAAGGTCCGATTCAATATCTGTATATTCCGTCAGGATTTCTGAAGGAAGAAAATGAGTTTATCGTCTTTGAGACGGAAAATGTAAAAGTTGAAGAACTGTCCTTGATTGATCAGCCGGTATTTAAAGAAATGGGGTTGTAAAAACAATGAAATATATCCGTGTTGGGAATGAATTGGAACAAGCTAGTCAATTGGTCTTGGGCTGTATGCGGATGGCTGAAAAGTCTTCAGATGAGATTGTAACTGTGTTGAAGACCGCTCAGGAAATCGGTATTAACTTCTACGATCACTCCGATGTTTATGCAGGTGGCGAGTCAGAGGCTAAGTTTGCTAAAGGCTTGCAAGATGCGGGAATTTTACGTGATCAAGTGATCATTCAGTCAAAATGTGGCTTGCGAGATGTGCATACGAATTATCATTTTGATTTTTCAAAAGAATATATCATTGACTCAGTAGAAGCCAGTTTGAAACGCCTACAGACCGATTATATGGATGTCTTGCTTTTGCATCGTCCAGATGCTCTGGTCGAGCCAGATGAAGTAGCAGAAGCATTTGATCGCTTGTATCAAGCGGGGAAAGTGCGTTACTTTGGAGTTAGCAATCAAAATCCTTACCAAATCGAACTTTTGCAAAAGAGCGTCAAGCAGCCACTGATTGTCAATCAGTTGCAGTTTGGCCCAGCTCATACGCCTATGATTGATCAAGGTCTGAATGCTAATATGCACAATTCTTTTGCCATCAATCGTGATGGAGGCGTCTTGGATTATTGCCGATTGAAGGATATTACTATCCAGCCATGGTCGCCATTCCAAGTTGATTTGGCACAGGGATTGTTTATGGATCATCCTAAATATGTAGAATTGACAAAGACACTTAAACAGTTTGCAGAGCAGCATCAAGTTTCCTTTGAAGCGATTGTCCTTGCTTGGATCTTACGGCATCCAGCGAATATGCAACCAATCATCGGAAGTATGAATCCAGAGCGAATCCGCTCAAGTGCAGAAGCATTTAAAGTAGATTTGCCACGTTCTGAATGGTATAAAATTTATAAAAGCGCAGGAAATGCTTTGCCGTAAATATCTATGCCTCCCTATTTCAAGAGGTAAATTGTGAAAACAATTTGCTTCTTTTGTTAAAAAAATAATCAATCATAGAAAAAGTTAAGTTAGCTTTAAGATTCATCTTGTATTATATAATCATTAAATAAAGACCTCCTAATACTCTTCGAAAATCTCACCATACTTCGTCAGAGTCGACTTAGCTAACTACAGTTATGCTTGCGTCTATCTGCCTAGTCTGATTTCGATTTTCATTGAGTACCCTTTATTTAATGAAATCCTAAACTTTTCTTTTTCATAATAATCTCCCTAAAGAAGCCACCCAATCAGGTGGCTTTTTTTGTTTGTAGGCTGGATTTTTGCTATAATAGAAACATGAGTAGAATTTTAGATAATGAAATCATGGGTGATGAGGAGTTGGTAGAACGTACCCTCCGTCCCCAATATTTACGTGAATATATCGGTCAGGACAAGGTCAAGGATCAGCTACAAATATTTATCGAAGCCGCAAAAATGCGTGATGAGGCGCTGGATCATGTTCTTTTGTTTGGTCCTCCAGGTCTCGGGAAAACGACCATGGCCTTTGTCATTGCCAATGAATTGGGAGTCAATCTCAAGCAGACGTCTGGTCCCGTTATCGAAAAAGCAGGTGATTTGGTAGCAATTTTGAATGACTTGGAGCCAGGAGATGTTCTTTTTATTGACGAGATTCATCGCTTGCCCATGGCTGTTGAGGAAGTTTTATATAGTGCCATGGAAGATTTTTACATCGATATTATGATCGGTGCTGGTGAAACTAGTCGCAGTGTTCATCTGGACTTGCCACCTTTTACCTTGATTGGTGCGACGACCCGTGCGGGTATGCTCTCAAATCCTCTGCGAGCACGTTTCGGGATCACAGGTCATATGGAATACTATGCCCACGCTGACTTGACAGAGATTGTTGAGCGGACGGCAGATATCTTTGAGATGGAAATCACTCATGAAGCTGCATCTGAGTTAGCTTTACGCAGTCGTGGAACTCCTCGTATTGCTAATCGTCTCCTCAAGCGCGTGCGTGACTTTGCGCAGATTATGGGCGATGGCTTGATTGATGATGTCATTACGGATAAGGCCTTGACTATGCTGGATGTAGACCATGAAGGTTTGGACTATGTGGACCAGAAAATCCTTCGCACCATGATTGAGATGTATGGCGGCGGCCCTGTCGGTCTAGGCACTCTTTCTGTTAATATTGCTGAGGAGCGTGAGACGGTAGAGGATATGTACGAGCCTTACCTGATTCAGAAAGGATTTATCATGCGGACACGGTCTGGACGGGTTGCAACGGCTAAAGCCTACGAGCATTTGGGCTATGAGTACAATGAAAAATGAACAAGAAATCCTAGATAGTGTTAGAAAAAATCCTGATATGATGACTATTCTGGCCATCATTCGTAACCTTGGTCTAAAAGACTCGTGGTTGGCTGCAGGTTCAGTTAGAAATTTCATCTGGAATCTCTTGTCAGACAAATCGCCTTTTGACCGTGAGACGGATGTGGATGTGATTTTCTTTGATCAAGATGTTTCTTATGAGGAAACAGTATCCCTAGAGAAAAAGCTAAGAGAAGATTATCCTCAGTATCAGTGGGAGTTGAAAAATCAGGTCTATATGCATCTGCACAGTCCTCATACTGTGCCTTACACGAGTTCTCGTGATGCCATGAGTAAGTATCCCGAACGCTGTACGGCGATAGGACTCCGCTTGCATGTCGACGCAACTTTGGAGCTCTTTGCGCCTTATGGTATAGAGGATATTTTAAAGTTTCAAGTTTCTCCGACTCCTCATTTCCTAGATAATGAAGACCGAATGAAGCTCTATCAAGAACGCTTGTCCAAGAAAAATTGGCAAGAAAAATGGAAAAATCTGACTTTCTCAAAAAACTTAAGAAAAATTTAAGTTAGGGACGGTATACTAGGTTCATAAGTTAAGAGGAACTTAACTTAAACTCCTAAAACTTTTTCATAATAATCTCCCTATAAAAATAAGTCGCCCAATCAGGCGGCTTATTTTTTGTCTGTACGGAGAGCTAATAACTTAGCAATAGAAGAAAATAGGGAAATATGGTATAATGAAACGATAGATTTTTGAATAGGAATAAGAACATGTTTGGATTTTTTAAGAAAGATAAAGCTGTAGAAGTTGAGGTTCCAACACAGGTTCCTGCTCATATTGGCATTATCATGGATGGGAATGGCCGCTGGGCTAAAAAACGGATGCAACCACGGGTTTTTGGTCATAAGGCGGGGATGGAAGCCCTCCAAAAAGTGACCAAGGCAGCTAACAAGATGGGAGTTAAGGTCATCACGGTTTATGCCTTTTCAACGGAAAATTGGACGCGTCCAGATCAAGAGGTCAAGTTTATCATGAACTTGCCAGTCGAGTTTTATGATAACTACGTCCCTGAATTGCATGCAAATAACGTTAAGATTCAGATGATTGGGGAGACAGACCGTCTGCCTAAGCCGACTTTTGAAGCTTTGAAAAAAGCAGAGGAGTTGACCAAGAACAATACAGGCTTGATTCTCAATTTTGCGCTCAATTATGGTGGTCGTGCTGAAATTACGCAGGCTCTTAAGGGCTTGGCTCAAGATGTTCTAGATGCTAAAATTAACCCTGGTGACATCACAGAAGATATGATTGGGGACTATCTTTTCACGCAACATTTGCCAAAGGATTTGCGAGATCCTGATTTGATTATCCGCACGAGTGGTGAGTTGCGTTTAAGCAATTTCTTGCCATGGCAAGCAGCCTATAGCGAGCTTTATTTTACGGATACCTTGTGGCCTGATTTTGATGAAGCCGCCTTGCAGGAAGCTATTGCTGCTTTTAACCATCGCAATCGCCGTTTTGGAGGAGTTTAGGAGAAGATATGACCAAGGATTTACAAAAGAGAACATTGTTTGCGGTATTGGCCCTGGCAATTTTCCTTCCAGTCTTGTTTGCGGGAGGGCTCCTGTTGCAGATAGGGATTGGCTTGTTAGCAATGCTAGGCGTCCATGAACTCTTGCACATGAAGGGACTAAAGACTATGACCATTGAGGGCGCTTTGACTCTTTTTGCGACATTCGCTCTCACAGTCCCTTTAGAAAATTACCTAACTTTTTTGCCTGTTGATGGGAATGTGGTTGCCTACAGTGTTTTGATTACAATAATGCTAGGGACGACCGTTTTCAGTAAAAACTATACGATTGAAGATGCCGCTTTCCCAATTGCTGTGAGTTTTTATGTTGGTTTTGGCTTCAATGCCTTACTAGATGCTCGGGTGGCAGGTTTTGACAAGGTGCTTTTGGCCCTTTTTATCGTTTGGGCGACAGATAGCGCAGCCTACTTGACAGGGATGAATTTTGGTAGGCATAAATTGGCTCCGAGAGTTTCTCCTAATAAGAGTATTGAGGGCTTTGTTGGGGGTATTCTAGGTGCGGTACTGATAACAGTGATTTTCATGTTAGTGGACAGCACAGTTGCTCTTCCTTATGGGATTTATAGAATGAGTCTCTTTGCTGCCTTCTTCAGTGTGGCAGGTCAGTTTGGTGACTTGATTGAGAGTGCCATGAAACGCCATTTCGGTGTTAAGGATTCTGGGAAATTTATCCCGGGACATGGCGGTGTGTTGGATCGCTTTGATAGCATGCTGATTGTATTTCCAATGATGCACTTATTTGGCCTGTTTTAAAGAAAGGAATATTGAATGATTGGATTGCTGACCTTTATCCTGGTTTTTGGGATTATTGTGGTGGTGCATGAGTTTGGACATTTTTATTTTGCCAAGAAATCAGGCATTCTAGTTCGTGAATTTGCCATTGGTATGGGGCCCAAGATTTTTTCCCATATCGGTAAGGATGGCACTGCTTATACCATTCGGATCCTTCCTCTAGGAGGCTATGTTCGTATGGCAGGCTGGGGTGATGATGCGACAGAGATCAAGACAGGAACTCCAGTCAGTTTAACACTTGCTGATGATGGTAAGGTCAAACGGATCAACCTCTCAGGGAAGAAACTGGATCAAACGGCTCTTCCTATGCAGGTAACCCAGTTTGACTTTGAAGACAAGCTCTTTATCAAGGGGTTGGTCTTGGAAGAAGAAAAGATTTTTGCAGTAGGTCACGATGCAACGGTTGTTGAAGAAGACGGAACCGAAGTGCGCATCGCTCCTTTGGATGTACAGTATCAAAATGCTTCTATCTGGGGCAAGCTCATCACCAACTTTGCAGGTCCTATGAATAACTTTATCTTAGGTGTTGTTGTTTTTTGGATCTTGATCTTTTTGCAGGGCGGTGTTAGAGATACTCAGACCAATCTCTTTCACGTCATGCCAGAGGGCGCTTTGGCTAAGGTAGGCGTAGCTGAGACAGCTCAAATTACCAAGGTCGGCTCGCATGAGGTTAAGAATTGGCAAGACTTGACCCAGGCTGTGGAAGCAGATACCAAGGACAAGACTGCCCCGACCTTGGATGTGACTATTTCTGAAAATGGTAGCGAAAAACAAGTTACGGTGACTCCAGAAGAGAATCAAGGACGTTACATTCTCGGGGTTCAACCAGGGGTCAAGTCAGACTTTCTATCCATGTTTGTTGGTGGATTTACAACCGCTGCTGATTCAGGGCTTCGTATCCTTTCGGCTCTGAAAAACTTGATTTTCCATCCAGATTTGAACAAACTCGGCGGTCCCGTTGCCATTTTTAAGGCAAGTAGCGATGCTGCTAAAAATGGTCTTGAGAATGTCCTCTATTTCCTAGCCATGATTTCCATCAATATTGGAATTTTTAACTTGATTCCGATCCCGGCTTTGGATGGTGGAAAGATTGTGCTCAATATCCTAGAGGCTATCCGCCGGAAACCCCTTAAACAAGAAATTGAAACCTATGTCACCATGGCTGGTGTAGTTATCATGGTTGTCTTGATGCTAGCTGTAACCTGGAATGACATTATGCGACTCTTCTTTTAGATAATCGAGGAATATTATGAAACAAAGTAAAATGCTAATCCCAACGCTTCGCGAAATGCCAAGCGATGCTCAAGTTATCAGCCACGCCCTTATGTTGCGTGCTGGTTATGTTCGTCAAGTTTCTGCCGGTGTTTACTCTTACCTGCCACTTGCTAACCGTGTGATTGAAAAGGCTAAAAACATTATGCGCCAAGAGTTTGATAAGATTGGTGCGGTGGAAATGTTGGCTCCTGCCCTTCTCAGTGCCGATCTTTGGCGTGAATCAGGTCGTTATGAAACCTATGGTGAAGACCTTTATAAATTGAAAAACCGTGAAAAGTCAGACTTTATCCTAGGTCCGACACACGAAGAAACTTTTACAGCTATTGTTCGTGACTCTGTCAAGTCTTACAAGCAATTACCACTCAACCTTTACCAAATCCAACCGAAATACCGTGATGAAAAACGTCCACGTAACGGACTTCTCCGTACGCGTGAATTTATCATGAAAGACGGCTATAGTTTCCATGCTAATTACGATAGTTTGGATGTGACTTATGACGAGTACAAGGCAGCCTATGAACGTATTTTTACTCGTAGTGGCTTGGACTTCAAGGCCATCATCGGTGATGGTGGCGCTATGGGTGGTAAGGATAGCCAAGAATTTATGGCCATCACACCTGCTCGTACAGACCTTGACCGCTGGGTTGTCTTAGACAAGTCAGTTGCCTCATTTGATGAGATTCCTGCAGAAGTGCAAGAAGAAATCAAGGCAGAATTGCTCAAATGGATGGTTTCTGGTGAAGACACCATTGCCTACTCAAGTGAGTCTAGCTATGCAGCTAACTTAGAAATGGCAACAAACGAGTACAAACCAAGCAACCGTGTCGTTGCGGAAGAAGAAGTAACTCGCGTGGAAACTCCAGGTGTTAAATCCATCGATGAAGTGGCAGCATTCCTTAACGTGCCAGAAGAGCAAACGATCAAAACCCTCTTCTACATGGCAGATGGTGAGCTTGTTGCAGCCCTTCTAGTTGGAAATGACCAACTCAATGAAGTCAAGTTGAAAAACCACTTGGGTGCAGATTTCTTTGACGTTGCTAGCGAGGAAGAAGTTGCAAGTGTCGTCCCAGCAGGCTTTGGTTCACTAGGACCAGTTGGTTTGCCAGAAAATGTGAAAATCATTGCTGACCGCAAGGTGCAAGATGTCCGCAATGCCGTGGCAGGAGCTAACGAAGATGGCTATCACTTGACGGGTGTGAACCCAGGTCGTGATTTTACTGCAGAATACGTGGATATCCGTGAAGTGCGTGAGGGTGAAATTTCACCAGACGGACAAGGTGTTCTAAACTTCGCGCGTGGTATCGAGATCGGTCATATTTTCAAACTCGGAACTCGCTACTCAGCAAGCATGGGTGCAGATGTTTTGGATGAAAATGGTCGTGCTGTGCCAATTATCATGGGATGTTACGGTATCGGTGTTAGTCGTCTTCTCTCAGCAGTTATGGAACAACACGCTCGCCTCTTTATCAATAAAACTCCTAAAGGGGAATACCGTTATGCTTGGGGAGTTAACTTCCCTAAAGAATTGGCACCATTTGATGTGCACTTGATTACTGTCAATGTCAAAGACGAAGAAGCGCAAGCCTTGACAGATAAACTGGAAGCCAACTTGATGGGAGCTGGTTACGAAGTCTTGACGGATGACCGTAACGAACGTGTCGGAGTGAAGTTTAGCGATAGCGACTTGATTGGGTTGCCAATCCGTATCACTGTTGGGAAGAAAGCAGCTGATGGCATCGTAGAAGTTAAAATCAAGGCGACTGGTGACACCATTGAAGTTCACGCAGACAACTTGCTTGAAACACTTGAAATCCTCAGCAAGAAATAAAAACTTTAATCAGAAGAAAAACAAGGCAAAAATGTAACTAGTTTTTACCTTGTTTTTTCTATATAATGGGAAAAATGAGTAAACGAAGAGGTAAAGCTATGCTAAAATTTCCAAAGGATTTTGTCTGGGGTTCCTCCACTTCTGGACCACAGACAGAAGGACGAGTGCTTGGTGATGGTAAAGGAGATAATCTCTGGGATTATTGGTATCAGGTGGAACCCAATCGCTACTATAATGGAATTGGACCTGACAAAACATCGACTTTTTACGAAAACTGGGAAAAGGATATTGAGTTTCTAGTAGAAACAGGCCATACAGCCTTCCGAACTTCTATCCAGTGGTCTCGCATTTTCCCACAAGGTCGTGGAGAGGTCAATCCGCAAGGGGTGGCTTTCTACCGTCAGGTCTTTGAAGCTATTAAGGCCAAGGGGATTCGTCTCTTAGTCAATCTCTATCACTTCGACCTGCCATTCGCCCTCCAAGAAGACGGCGATGGTTGGGAAAATAAGGAAACTGTCAAGGCTTATGAAGACTATGCTCGTTTTTGTTTTGAGACTTACGGTGACTTGGTGGACCAATGGATTACCTTTAACGAGCCCATCGTACCTGTAGAGTTTGGCTATTTTTACGATGCTCACTATCCTCATAAGGTAGATGCCAAAGCAGCGGTTAAGGTTGCCTATCATACGCAACTGGCTAGTAGTCTTGCGGTGAAGGCTTGTCATGAGGTCCTGCCTGATTCTAAGATTGGGATTGTCTTAAACTTGACACCGGCTTATCCACGTAGCCAGCATCCTGCAGATGTCAAGGCTGCTCGCATTGCCGACCTCTTCCAAGCCCAATCTTTCCTAGATCCGTCTGTCTTGGGAGCTTATCCAGAAGAGTTAGTGGAGATTTTAGCAGATTATGACTTGTTACCGGAATACACAGCCGCAGAGTTAGAACTCATTCGCGAGAACACTGTTGATTTTCTAGGAGTGAACTACTATCAGCCTTTGCGTGTTATGGCGCCACGTTTTGCTAAGCATCCTGATAGCCCGCTTTTGCCAGAGCATTTCTATGAGCCTTACGTCATGCCGGGCCGTAAAATCAATCCTCACCGCGGTTGGGAAATCTATGAGCAGGGGATTTATGATATTGCCCAAAATATCAAGGAAAATTATGGTAATATTGAGTGGATGCTGACAGAGAATGGCATGGGTGTTGAAGGTGAGGATAAATTCCGTGAGAATGGCATGATTCAGGACGACTATCGTATCGACTTTGTCAAAGGGCATCTTCGTGAACTCCATCGTGCGATTGAAGACGGAGCCAATTGTAAGGGCTACTTGATTTGGACCTTTATCGACTGTTGGTCATGGCTCAACAGTTATAAAAACCGCTACGGTCTAGTGGAGCTTGACTTGGAAACACAGGAACGTCGCCTGAAGAAATCAGGCCACTGGTTCAAAGAACTCAGCGATCATAATGGATTTTAAGAATAAAAAGAGTGAGATGGTGTTCATCTCACTTTTTATTACAATATCATCACCAAGGTTCCGATCGTAATCAGGATACAGCCAATAATTGTTTTAAACGTCAGGACATCCTGTAGGAAGAAAAAGGCTAGAACGAGGGTAATGACGAGACTGAATTTATCGACAGCAGATACCTCAGTCGCGTTGCCCATCTGCAAAGCCTTGTAGTAGCAGAGCCAGGAGGCGCCAGTGGCTAAGCCTGATAAGATGAGAAAGAGCCAACTTTTTCTACTGATGTTGACAATTTCGGTCTGACTATTGGTCAAGAAAACCATGGCCCAGGCCATAAGAATGACGACGACTGTACGAATAGCGGTTGCTAGATTGGATGGAACTCCTTCAATCCCAATCTTGGCTAAAATTGACGTTAAGGCTGCAAAGATAGCTGATAAAAGTGCGAAGAAAAACCACATGGCAAATACCTCCTCTTTTTATTATAAGTAATTGATGCTGACTTGTCAGGTATCAAGTGAAATCTTGATAAAATACCAGATGGAAAAACTATACCAATTTTTATTCTTGACAAGTGAGAAAAACAAGTATATACTGTTTTTGCTGATTCCGTAAAGTGAGAATTAGACTATACCAATTTAAGGAGAAAGCACAGCTGGTCTGTGTCGTATATACTATGTGTGGAATTGTTGGTGTTGTTGGAAACACAAATGCAACTGATATTTTGATTCAAGGGCTTGAAAAGCTCGAATACCGTGGTTATGATTCTGCGGGGATTTTTGTCCTAGGTGGTGCTGAAAATCACCTGGTTAAGGCTGTCGGTCGTATCGCAGAATTGTCTGCCAAGACAGCAGGTGTTGAGGGGACAACTGGTATCGGACATACTCGTTGGGCGACTCACGGGAAACCAACGGAAGACAATGCTCACCCACACCGCTCTGAGACAGGACGTTTTGTCTTGGTGCACAATGGGGTGATTGAAAACTACCTTGAAATCAAGGAAGAATACCTTGCAGGTCACCACTTCAAGGGGCAAACCGATACGGAAATCGCTGTTCACTTGATTGGGAAATTTGCAGAAGAAGAAGGTCTCTCAGTTCTTGAAGCCTTCAAAAAAGCTCTTCACATCATCCGTGGTTCTTATGCCTTTGCCTTGATTGACTCTGAAAATCCAGATGTCATCTATGTCGCTAAGAACAAATCACCGCTCTTGATTGGTCTTGGAGAAGGCTACAACATGGTCTGCTCAGATGCTATGGCTATGATTCGAGAGACCAACCAATACATGGAAATTCATGACCAAGAGTTGGTAATCGTCAAGGCTGATAGCGTCGAAGTTCAAGACTATGATGGTAACAGTCGTGAGCGTGCTAGCTATACTGCTGAGCTAGACTTGTCAGATATCGGTAAGGGGACTTACCCTTACTACATGCTCAAGGAAATCGACGAGCAACCAACGGTCATGCGCAAACTCATCCAAGCCTACACAGATGAGGCTGGTCAAGTTGTTGTAGATCCAGCTATCATCAAGGCTGTTCAAGACGCAGACCGTATTTACATTCTTGCAGCTGGGACATCTTACCACGCAGGATTTGCTTCTAAAAAAATGCTGGAAGAATTGACAGATACACCAGTTGAACTTGGAATTTCATCTGAGTGGGGTTATGGTATGCCCCTTCTCAGCAAAAAACCACTCTTCATCTTTATCAGCCAGTCTGGTGAAACAGCTGACAGCCGTCAGGTTTTGGTCAAGGCTAATGAAATGGGAATCCCGAGCTTGACAGTGACCAACGTGCCAGGTTCAACCCTTTCACGTGAAGCCAACCATACTATGTTGCTTCACGCGGGTCCTGAAATTGCCGTGGCTTCAACCAAGGCCTATACAGCACAAATCGCAGCACTTGCCTTCCTTGCAAAAGCTGTCGGAGAAGCAAACGGTAATGCCAAAGCGCAAGCCTTTGACCTGGTTCATGAGTTGTCAATCGTAGCTCAGTCTATTGAATCAACTCTTTCTGAAAAAGAAACCATTGATTCTAAAGTTCGTGAGCTTCTTGAAACAACTCGTAACGCCTTTTACATCGGACGTGGTCAAGACTACTATGTAGCCATGGAAGCCAGTCTCAAACTCAAAGAGATTTCTTACATCCAATGTGAAGGCTTTGCGGCAGGAGAACTCAAGCACGGAACCATTGCCTTGATTGAAGAGGGGACACCTGTCTTGGCCCTCTTGTCAGATCCAGTCCTTGCTAACCACACTCGTGGAAATATCCAGGAGGTCGTAGCCCGTGGTGCTAAGGTACTTACAATCGCAGAAGAAAATGTTGCCAAAGAGACAGATGATATCGTTCTTACGACTGTCCACCCTTACCTCTCACCAATCTCAATGGTCGTACCAACGCAATTGGTCGCTTACTTTGCAACCCTCCACCGTGGACTCGATGTGGACAAACCACGTAACCTTGCTAAGTCAGTAACAGTAGAATAAACCAAGAAAGTCTAGTTCATCTAGGCTTTTTCTAATGAGCAAATCCATTGAAAGTAAAACTAATTAGTGATAAAATACTCTAAAAACTAAAAGAGATAGCGAGGAAACAGTATGGTAGAATTAGGAATTTCAACATTTGGTGAAACAACCGCTCTGGAAGCGACTGGGCAGATTTACAGTCATGATGAACGCATTCGTCAGTTGGTGGCAGAAATTGAGCTGGCTGATAAGGTTGGTTTGGATGTGTACGGGATTGGGGAGCATCATCGGGAGGACTTTGCGGTATCGGCGCCAGAGATTATTCTTGCAGCTGGGGCAGTCAATACCAAAAAGATTCGTTTGACTAGTTCGGTCAGCATTCTCTCGAGTATGGATCCGATTCGCTTGTTCCAACAATATGCTACCATCGATGCCTTGTCAAATGGACGGGCAGAGATTATGGCAGGTCGTGGTTCATTTACCGAATCCTTCCCTCTGTTTGGCTATGACTTGAAAGACTATGAAGCTCTTTTTGATGAAAAGTTAGACCTGCTTCAGCTGGCAAATGAAAGCACCAAAGTGAACTGGCAGGGACAATTGACTCAAAGCATCGCTGGAAAAGAAGTCTATCCTCGTCCTGTTCAGGACAAATTGCCATTGTGGGTGGCGACAGGAGGTCATGTAGAGTCAACAGTGAAGATTGCTCAGGCGGGGTTGCCGATTGTCTATGCCATTATCGGTGGCAATCCACGTTATTTTAAAAAGCTGATTCAAGCTTATCGTGAGATTGGTAGGGAAGCCGGTCATGCGGAGAAAGACCTGAAAGTGGGTGCTCATTCTTGGGGCTGGATTTCGGAAGATGGCGAGCAGGCTGTCAAAGATTATTTCCATCCGACCAAGCAAGTGGTGGATGCAATTTCCAAGGACCGTCCGCACTGGCAGGAGTTGACCTATGAGCAATATTTGGAGCAAGTTGGACCAAATGGTGCCATGTTTGTGGGCAATCCAGATCAGGTGGCAGAAAAATTGATTCGCATGATTGAGGATTTAGACTTGGACCGTTTCATGCTCCATCTACCGCTTGGTTCTATGCCACATGATCAAGTTTTGAGAGCTATTGAACTCTTCGGCACACAAGTGGCTCCAAAAGTACGAGCATACTTTGCCATGAAAGAGGGGTTATAAAAAAATTCAATCAGTTGAGTCGATTGGTGAGGAACACCCATGGATTCAGCAACAGGTGGAAGTGGTACAAGTGATAGAGCATACTATCTAGTGGAATATATACTAGTTTATACCAAGTACAAGATAAAATAGTAAAAAAGACGATTTCCGCTTGGAAATCGTCTTTTTTGATATTCTCACAAATACGATATCTTGTGGTTGGTGTAAACTGGTAGATAGCTCTCTTATTTTATTTATCAAAACCTTGTAAGTTTTTTTGTCGCTCTTCAGTTTGACCCTTGGCATCCAATTTATTACCATTGTAAACAGTGCTTTCCCATGATCCGTACATTGGGTTAGGGAAAATGATGAATTTCTCACCAAACTCTTTTTGTAATTCCTCTAATTTTTGGTTGCGCTCAGTTTCAGAGGTCTTTGAAAACTCTGCAAAGTCTACAAGATTGTCTCCTAGTAGCATGACTAAGTTGGTTTTTTCTTGGACTGCTTGTCTACGACCTTCTTTAGATTTGACGCCTTTTTCTAAGAACATGAGATGATCGCGGCTTTGTACAGGAATTCCTTCATTTTCTAGGTTTTTGATCGTATCATCTACCTGATCTATCGTGCGGTCAGATACATAGTAAATTTGGACACCGTTTTGGTCTGCAAATTGGAGAAAGTCTTTAGCACCTGGTACAGCCTTGGCTGCGGCTTTTTTTACCCAGACATCCCAGTTTTCTGGGGTAAATGCTGTTCCGTCTTTGACATTTTGCGCTTGATAAGGGCTATTGTCTAATACGGTTTCGTCTAAGTCCAAAACGATAGAGTAGGGTTTATCTGTCTGTGTTTTTAGTAGTTCTTTCAAACGATTAGTAGCGACATTGTAACCTTGTAGATAGAGTGCCTTGGTTTCAGCTGCTTTTTGATACCAAAGAGTTGACATAGTGTTCTCTCTTGAACGCAACTGATCATAGGTCATGGTAACCTGATTATCAGATGTACTACTTTGTGTTGTCTGTGAATTTGCCGAATTTGTGCCACAGCCAGTCAGTAAAATGACGGAAGTAAGTGTAGAAGCAATTGTAATGGTAACTTTGGATATTTTCATAATCCCATCCTCCTAATAATAGTCTATTAATATTGTAGCGTTTTCATGGGATTTGTGCAAGGAAATATCGAGAGAAAAGAAATTTTTCAGTAGTAATTTGGTATTAGGATAAAATCATGTACTTAATTTGGGAATGAAGATGGATATAAAAAAATTCAATCGGCTTGATAGAAAATCTATATCAGCTTCTTTTTGGAAAATAGATGAAAATAAAGTGAATCTTTGAAAGGCTAGTAACATCAGGCTTTTCAGGGATTTTTTCTTTATAGATATAAAAATTTCTAATCGAGTTGATAGTCAATATATATTGGGAAAAGGGGAAAAGGAGTGGTAAGATGGTTTCAATCCAAATGGAAGGAGAAAGGTATGGCAAGTAAAAGAGATTTAGTCTTTAGAGCGATTCGAGGCGATGAAGTGGAAAGAGTTCCTGTGGGATTTTGGTTTCATTTTGTAACACTGGAAGAAAAGGGGCAGGGATTAAACAATCCACGGATCTTGCAAAAAAGTGTTGATGGGCATCGCAATTATGTAGAAAGGATTCGCCCTGATTTTGTCAAAATTATGAGCGACGGTTTTTTCCTTTATCCAAGTAATGTCTATAGTCCTAAGATCGCAAGCATTCAGGAGCTGACTTCTATTGAATCGATTGGTGAGGAACACCCATGGATTCAGCAACAGGTGGAAGTGGTACAAGCGATTCGAGAGACCTTTACAGAAGAAATTGTTTCTTTCTACAATATCTTTTCCCCTATCTCCTACTTCAAGCGCTGGTTCCGTACAGAAACTTCTCGAGGAGATAGGGAAGTGGCTGATCTATTGCTTGAAAATCCTGAGCAGTTCAGAGCGATTCTAGATGTGATTGCAGGAGATATTGCTATCCTAACTCAGAAAATCATCCAGCAAGGTGGAGTCGACGGGATTTACCTCAGCACCCAGGAAATTCAAGATGAGCGCATCACACCAGCACTCTATCAAACCTATATCGAACCGAGCAATATAGCGATTTTGGAGGCAGCCAATCAGGTTGGTGGGACCAATATCCTCCATATCTGTGGTTTTGAAGGTGCGAGCAATGATGTGACGATATTTAAGGACTATCCAGCTCAAGTGGTCAACTGGGCGACTCATCATGAGGATGTTAGTTTGACAAAGGGTCAAGAGTTGTTTCCAGGTAAGACCGTTTTAGGTGGATTTGAAAATGGCAAGAAAAGCTTGCTTTATCAAGGTTCCAAGGCGGAATTGCAAAATGAAACAAGACGGTTGCTGGCTGAAGCGGGTAGTAAAGGTATTCTTCTGGGAGCTGACTGTACTGTTCCAGATGACTTTGACTTAGAGAGGTTGGACTGGATTCGGCAGGCAGCTGTTCTCTAAAAGGAGGAGCTATGAAAAGTAAAAGATGGGGCATCTTCATTGCAGTTGTCGGTTTGCTGGCCTTGGTCACCATAAGCGTCGTAAAAAATGGGCACTGCAAAAATGGAGAGAGATGTCGTGGAGTTCAGGATTTTTCCAAGTCCAGTCTCCCCTTTCTACGCTCGAATGATATCGCAAGCAGTTTATTAGTTGAAAAAGTAAGAAATGGAGAATAAGAATGTCAGAAAAAAAAGAATGGGTTTTAAAAGCATTTAGAGGTGAAAAGGTTGAACGTGTGCCAGTTGGCTTTTGGCACCATTTCACATCCGAAGACGAATGGCTACACGGTTTCTCAAATCCAGTCATTATCAAGAAGAATATCGAGGGACATAAGCGCTTTATCCGAGAAGTTCAGCCAGACTTTATCAAACTCATGAGTGATGGCTACTTTGCTTATCCAAATCCAGCGATTGCCAAAGGAAAATCACTTCAAGAATTGGCGACCATTCAACCACTCGGACCAGAGCACGCTTGGATAAAAGAGCAGGTTGACTTGGTTAAGAAAATCAAGCAAGAATTTACAGAAGATATCGTTTCGATTTACAATATTTTTGCTCCTGTGACCTATCTCAAGTGGCTGCTTGGGGAAGTATCTGGCGGGGATGACCTCATTGCTGATTTTTTGGTGGAAGATCCTGAAGCCCTTAAAAAGGTGTTGGATGTGATTGCAGAAGATATTGCGAGTCTCAGTCGAGCTGTCATCGAAGAGGCTGGTGCTGATGGAATCTACCTCAGCGTGCAGAGTATCCAAGATCAACGAGTGTCGGCAGCAGAGTATCAAGCCGTCATTGCACCTAGCGAGATAACGGTTCTGGAAGCAGCTAGTGCTGTTGATGGTGTTACTGTTCTTCATATCTGTGGCTACGAGGGAGCGCGAAATGATATTCACCTTTTTGCAGACTATCCAGCCCAAGTCTTTAACTGGGCTGTAGGACCAGAGGGAATCACTCTCAAGGAAGGTCGTGAGATTTTCAAGGGGCGTACGGTTCTTGGAGGATTCGAAAATGGCAAGACAGGCTTACTGTATACTGGTAGCAAGGATGCCATTCAGGCTGAGGCAAAGAAACTAGTTGCAGAGGCTGGGGAACAGGGCTTGGTACTTGGGGCAGATTGTACCATTCCAAGTGATATCGCAGTTGAACGTATCAAGTGGGTGAGAGAAGCGCTTGAAAACTAAAGGAGAAAAAGATGAGTAAAAAAGCATGGATTATCGGTGGTGTAGCAGTTGTTGCAGTAATTGGGGCAACGATTATCGGGAGAAGTTTAGCTGGCGCTCCAGCCAAGGAGGGAGAAACGGCTTCGTCTGCTGAAGTCATAACCTTGAAGGTTGCCCATACACAAAACTACGTACCTTATGACTTTGTCAATGAAAAAGGAGAATCAGATGGTTATGAAGTAGCTGTTTTGAAGGCTGTTGATGAGAAGTTAGAAAACTATCAATTTGAATATACGGGTACCAGTGATGACGACCTCTTGATTGGTCTGGAATCAGGCAAGTATGACATCGGAACCAAGGGAGCTTGGTACACAGATGAACGAGCTAAAAAGTTTGTCATTCCATCTGAACCAGTGGGAGCGAGCATTATCGGATTTACTGTCAGAAAAGAAGATGAACAGAAATACAAAACTATTGATGACTTTGCTAAGAATAAAGGGAAATTGGTTCCCATCTCTCCACAGAATGCCCAATGGAATGTCATCACCAGCTACAATGAAAAACATCAGGATGCACCGATTGAGCTAACAGCAGCTGAATCCTTTAAAGTGGCAGATGCCTATGCCTGGGTCTTGGAAGGACGTTATGACGCCTTCTTTGACATCAAACTGTCCTTTGAAAAAGCAGTTACAGCAGAAGATGGTCCCTACCATCAATATGCGGATAAACTCAGCTGGTTCCCATACAAGGGCATTCCAACTTATCCCTTGATTCACCGTGATGAAAAGGGTGAGAAATTCGCTAAAGAATATGAAAAAGCAATCAAAGAGTTGAAAGAAGATGGTACGCTTGCTAAGCTATCTCAGCAATACTTTAAAGAAGATGTCTTTAGTTATGTAGACAAAGACTAGGCCAGAAATTCCAAGACTAGAAAGGGTTTTGCATGGTTTCTTATGATTTTTCCAAGGTCTTTCAGTTTTTGCCGACCTTATGGCAGGCGCTTCCTATGACCTTGTCCATTCTCTTTTTTACCACTCTTCTTGGTTCCCTTTTTGGAGGTCTCTTGGCCTGGGCACAAGTAGGAGAAGACAAGAGTTTTGCAGCGATTTCCAAAGGCTATATCTTTACCCTTCGTTGTACACCGCCGATTGTCTTGCTTTTTCTAGTTTTTTATGGCTTGCCAGAATTTCTGAAATGGTGGCTTGGTTTGGATATCAACAACTGGTCTAAAACTATTTTTGTTCTCCTGACGATGATTCTCTTGTTTGCGGCTATTGTTGCCGAGGTTTTCAAGGCGGCCTATCAAGCTATTCCAAAGGGGCAGACAGAGGCCGGGCTTAGTATTGGTTTGACTCCAAGTCAGACTTTTTGGAGAATCATTTTTCCTCAAGCTTTTCAAGTTGCTCTTCCCAACATAACAACCGCTATTCTCAATCTTATGCGGGATGCTGCCTTGGCTTATACGATTGGTTTTGTTGATGTCATGGGGGCAGGCAATCTCTTGATTAGTCGCAATTTAGGGAACTACTCGCTGGAAACCTATACGGCAGTTGCACTTCTTTACTGGGGGATTGCCTTGGTTATTTCTAGCTTGAGTCGTTTGCTTGAGAAGTCTTTGGAAACAAAAGGGAGGTAAGAAATGGATATAGACTATATTGTAAAGACCTTTCTGGAGACCTTGAAAGGTGTGCCAATCACCTTGATTATCATGATTGTGGCTATGGTCTTAAGCTTTTTACCGGCTCTATTTTTAGCCTTGGGGCAGATCTACAAGGTTCGAGGGGTGAGGAGTTTTTCTCTGGTCTATCTGGCCTTTATCCGAGCGACTCCTCCGATTTTATTGATTCTCTTCTTTTATAGTTTGTTTCCAAGCCTGCTGAATCAATTTCTTAAAAGCATAGGAAGTGACTTTGATATTTTCAAGCTTGATCCTCTCTATTATGCCTTTATCATTTATAGTTTGATGACAGTCGGGAGTTTATCGGAGATTTTGCGTTCAGCGATCTTGACGGTGGACAAGGGACAACTAGAGGCGGCGCATGCGATTGGGCTGACTACGACCCAGGCCTATCTAAGGATTGTTTTTCCTCAAGCCTTGCGCTCAGCCTTGCCTAACTTGGCCAATCTGGTGATCAATATCGTCAAAGGGACCTCCCTGGTCTTTGTTATGACCATCAAGGATATCACTGCTATTGCCCGTGTGGAAGCGTCCTACGGTTACCAGTATTTTGAGTCTTATTTTGTAATCTTTTTGCAGTATATTTTGATCTGTGGTTTGATTCAGTGGGGCTTTTCTGTATTAGAAAAAGGCTATGTGAAAAAAGAAAAGAGAGCAAAAGCATCTAGCGCGCGTTTTGTATAG
This sequence comes from Streptococcus sp. CF8-6, assembly GCF_024295845.1. Taxonomy (NCBI): domain Bacteria; kingdom Bacillati; phylum Bacillota; class Bacilli; order Lactobacillales; family Streptococcaceae; genus Streptococcus; species Streptococcus sp. CF8-6. The sequence goes on from NZ_JANCOF010000002.1 coordinate 154,395, forward strand.
GAGGACAGGATGTTACAAGTAGAACATATCGCAAAAACATTTGGTGAGAGGCAGGTGCTGGAGGATGTCAATCTCCAGGTCAACCAAGGGGATGTCGTCGTTATCTTAGGACCATCAGGTTCGGGGAAAACGACCTTTCTCCGTTGTCTCAACCACTTAGAAAAAGCTGATAGTGGCTGTTTGACATTGGCAGGAAAGACCTATGACTTATCCAAATTGAGCAAGAAAGACATTCTAGAAATTCGCCAAAAAACAGCCTTTGTTTTCCAACACTACAATCTCTTTGCAAATAAAACTGCTCTGGAAAATATTCTAGAAGGCCTCATTATAGCTCGTAAAGTTCCCAAGGAAGAAGCGCTCAAACGTGCAGAATCTGCCTTAGAAAAAGTTGGTTTACTGGCCTATAAGGACTACTACCCTTCTCAGCTATCTGGAGGGCAACAACAACGAATAGGAATTGCGCGTGCCATTGCCGTCAAGCCCGAGGTCATTTTGCTAGATGAACCAACATCGGCACTAGACCCTGAGTTGGTTGGAGATGTTTTGGATGTTCTGAAACAGTTGGCGGGAGAAGGTGTGACCATGGTGGTCGTCACGCATGAAATGGGATTTGCTAGAGATGTCGCTAACCACGTTATTTTTATGGATGGAGGCCGTATCGTAGAGGAGAACAATCCCCACGATTTCTTTAGTCGTCCACAAGAAGAACGAACCAAGCAGTTTCTGGCTCGTATCTTATCAGATGCCACCTATAGTGTAGAATATATGATTTGATAGATAAGTGTATCATAAAAACAACACCCCATGGCTAGAAGAGTCTTCTAATCATGGGGTGTTTTTCTATAGGAGGGCTAGGTTATATTCTTTGAAAATCTCTTTAAACCAGGTCAGCTTCGCCTTGCCGTACTTGAGTAAAGCCTGCGGCTAGCTACCTAGTTTACTCTTTGATTTTCATTGAGTGTTAGTTCTTTTTCTTGTTTTTTATCAACCATCCAAGTCCGAGAAGGGCAAGGATACTGAATCCAGCAAGGGCAAGGAGGGATTTGCTCTCAGTACCTGTGTTTGGAAGGACTTTCTGAGAAAGAGTCTCTGTAGCAGTTTCTTGAGAGTCAGGATTTGCTACTAGGTTTTGGGCTAGGTCTTGTTCTGATTCAACTTTCAAGCTAGAAAGATCAAATTCTGGTTTTTCTTCCACAGCTGGAGCGACGATGGCACCACCTTGAGACAAGCGGAGAACAACGGCAGTGAGAGCGTTTAATTTTAAGCCTTTTTCAGTCCATTCGAGACCTTGAGGTTTAGCGATTCCTACTGGTCCGGCTTGATTTTCATCTGCGAGGACTTCAGCCTTTCTCAAGTGAGCAAAGGCAGTTCCTAGAGTAAATTCACGAGCCTTATCATCCGCATTGACAAAGACTGCGTAGACATCGCCGTTTGGAGCAGTGATTTGGTAGCCGATGACTACATCTTCTTTTTCAACACCATTTTGGCCTGGGACAGTAATGAGTTGGACGCGCTCTTTGATATCTTGTAGACTCTTGAGTCGGAAAGCGTCCGTAGATTGACGAAGAGCGATTAATCCTTTCATGTAGTCACGGCTCTTGACATTTTCAGGATAAGCTTTGCTGTCGGTAGCCTTGGTCCAATCAAACTTGTTGACAGCATCACTAGAGTCGTAAGAGTCATGGATAAAGTAAGGATAGACAAATGGTTTGCCGTCCTTATCACGCAATAAGTGAGACTTGTTTGGAACTTTATCTTCAGGAACAGGAGTCTTATAGGCTGGATCAAGGAATTGTTTGGTACGTCCGTATTCTTGACCAGAGTGGATAAACGGAGTCCCTTGAGCAGTCAAGACCATGAGGTTTCCAAGTCGCAAACGGCGATGGATTTCAGCATAGTTCTCAGCCTTGCTTGGGTCTTTTTTGATAGACTGAGCAATAATATCAAAGAGTGTCAAGTTATCATGGGCTGCAATATACTGGATAACATCTCCAGGACTGTCTGCTTCAAAGTTAGTTGGTTGGGCAATGAGATTTTTAAAGATGGTATTGATATCGCGTTTGCCACCTGTGATAAAGGCAGGTTGACCTTCGTTTGGATAGCCAGACTTGAGGTTGTTGCGGATGTCGTCTGAAAAGACAGCGACAGTATCTGTTTTCTTCATCCAATCTTGGTCAGCAGGTTGTACAGGCGTATTTTCATCACCAGTATAGGTTCTCCAGCCTTCACCTAGCATGATAAGATTTGGATTGAGGGCGCGTGCAGCCTTGTAAGCTTCTTCGATTGAAGCCGCATCATGGTCACCCATCATATCAAAGCGGAAACCATCTACTTTGTAGGTTTCAACTAGATACTTGATGGAGTCTACCAAGACACGTTTAGACATGTAGTGGGTAGTTCCCAAACGGCCGCCTCCGAAGCTAGTACGTGGAGTTCCGTCTGCATCCATAAAGTGATAGTAGTTTGGCTCAATATCCTCAAAAATGTCAACCTTTGCAGTATGGTTGTAGACCACGTCCAGGATAGCACCCATGCCACGTTTGTGGATTTCGTTGATGAGGTTTTTGAATTCGGCGATACGTTTTTCTGGATCCTTAGGATCGCTTGAGTACATACCAGTCAAGGAGAAGTAGTTTTGAGGGTCATATCCCCAGTTGTAGTTGCTGTTGCTTGAAGCGTAGGCAGACAAACGTTCATGGTTTTTCAATTCATTGACAAAGTAGTAAGACAAGACTGGAAGGAGCTGGATGTGGGTCACACCCAAGTCTTTGAGATAGTCCAGTTTTTCGATAAAGGCTTCAAAGGTACCAAATGGCTTGGTCAAGTCTTTTGCGATGGCAGGATCTGAGGTGAAGTCACGAACATGGGCTTCATAGATGACAGCATCTTCACGCGATTTGAAGTTGCGAATCTTACCGTAAGTCAAGTCTTGAGGTCCTAGTTTGGCTGGATCAACAAAGGCAGCCTTAGCGACCTTATGAGCGGCATCTGTTTTTGCTAGGTCACTGTTCCAAGCCGCTAATGATTTGGCATAAGGGTCAAGAACGAGGACAGTTTTACCTTGGCGCTCGATTTGGTAGTGGTAGTAATAGCCAGTGTAGTTGCTGATACCGAGACCAGAGTTTGCATCCAGAGTTTGTTTCCAGGTTCCTTTTTCTCCTTTTTCAAGGGCGACAGTTCCGACTACCTTTTCAGGGTCTTTCTTGTCATAGACAACAACGGAAACCTTATCAGCACTTGGAGACCAGAGGGTGAGGTCAACACGCTTGCCATCTTCTTTTAGAGTTGCGCCGAGTGGACCATCGTAACTGTAGGATTCATCCTTGAGGCGCCAGCTTGAACGTGTGGTAAAGCGGTCTGAATTGTAGCTGACAGTGTACGGGTGTTGGGTGTCAGAGAAGTTGCCGATGTAGGTCACTTTTTTACCTGCCTCATCCACTTCCACGTCTGTGATAGCTACTTTATTCCCTTGGTAATCAGTGATGCTGGAGTGTTTGAGGATATCGTCTTTCTTAGCTCCAACGAGGGTAGAAAAACTGCTTTCGATACGAGATTTAGCCACGTGTTGGGCACCAGTCATACGGATATCGTGAACGTAGTAGGGGTTGGTGTAGATGGTTTCGTCATCATCTTTGAGGAAAATCTGACTGTGATTTTTTAGATCAGTGAATTTATAATCTTCTTTTCTGATTTTCACATCATCGCCTTTCTTGCTTTCGTCTAGTAATAAAAATCCAAATTCTCTTGCAGCTTCATTGAGTGGGATATCAATGTAACGGCCATATTTTCCAGTTGCGGTAAAGTCAGTACCGTCAGGCCATTCTCCACTGCTTGGGTTTTTGACATCGCCCCAATACCAAAGAGATTTTTTGTCATAGTTGCCATCGGTGCGGTAGTAGTTGACACGAATAGTTCCTGCTGGTTGAGGGCGATAATTGTATACCTTGTAGTTTTCATCTAGCCAGGCCTCATTCATTTTTGGAGAGAGGCGCTCTACAGAACGGTCCCCTGTCAGGTTATCCCCCTTGGTATTGTTGATGAGGAAGCTGACTTTCTTGGCTTGCTCATTTTTGAGTTTGACATCTAGATAATAGCCGTAGTCATCTTGCTTGGCATCCTTGAAGGACTTGGCTCCATTGGGCCAGTTTTCAGACGGCTTTTCAACATCATCCCAAGTCCAAAGACCTTGAGAATCTTTGTTCTCTTCAGGGAGTTTTTTTACATGGATACGGAAGTGGTTGTCTGCGATGGGCTCTTCAGAAGATGTGTCAGCTTGTGGTTTTTGTTCTGAAGTTGGCGTTGCAGTGCTGTTATCTACTTTCTCTTCCTTGCTGTTAGCCTGGCTTGTAGTAGCATCTTCTGTTTTGGGTGTTTCTGGCGCTGCAGTAGTTTCCCCAGCTGGAGCTTCTTTTTTAGAATCAAGGGAAGCGTTTGCATTCTTTTGTTCAGAAATAGGCGTTTCCTTTTGAGTTTGACTCGTTTCAGTCTCAGTAGGGGCCTTGGTCACAGCGCTGGTATTTTCCTGAGTTTGAGGCAGGTTTTCGTTAGCCGAAATAGTTGGCATTGCAGCAGAAAGCAGGATAATGCTGGCACCAATAAGGACAGAACCAGTTCCGTTCTTCAAGGAACGGATACCATAAATCATTTTTTTCTCAGTTTGAGATGGGATCTTTTTCATCACAATTCTCCTTGTGTAGTTGTTCCCTAACAGTATAGCACGAGGTAAACATTAGTGCAAGCGTTTTCCTAACTTTTAAGAGAAAATATAATGATTCATTTTCTTGAAATTTTAAAATAATATATAGGAAAAGATTGTTTAAAAAATAGTAAAAAAACCTTGAAAAATCTAGCTAAATAAGGTATAATATGAGTAATCATTTGTCGTAGGTTTTGTCTGAAATATTGTCCAGACAAGGCTCACAGCAGTTAAATCTTCTGAAAAAGTCAGATTTAGCTGCTCTTTTTGTGCTTTTTTTCAGGTTTTTGAGTGCTTGTAACAAAGATTTAAAGATTCTGAAAATTTATCAAAGGGACACGGTGATAGGGGTTTCTAAAACCATATGACGATTAGAAAAGCCTGATTGACAAGGCTTGGAATTTATTTACAAAGGAGAATCATCTTGGCAGGACATGACGTTCAATACGGGAAACATCGTACCCGTCGTAGTTTTTCAAGAATCAAAGAAGTTCTTGACTTACCAAATTTGATTGAAATTCAAACGGATTCATTCAAAGATTTCCTAGACCACGGACTTAAGGAAGTATTTGAAGATGTATTGCCAATTTCAAACTTCACAGACACAATGGAGTTGGAATTTGTTGGCTATGAAATCAAGGAACCAAAATACACGCTCGAAGAAGCTCGTATCCACGATGCTAGCTACTCAGCACCAATTTTTGTAACCTTCCGCTTGATTAATAAAGAAACAGGCGAAATCAAGACTCAAGAAGTCTTCTTTGGTGATTTCCCAATCATGACTGAGATGGGTACTTTCATCATCAATGGTGGTGAACGTATTATCGTTTCTCAGTTGGTTCGCTCACCAGGTGTTTACTTTAATGACAAAGTAGACAAGAACGGTAAAGTGGGTTACGGTTCTACTGTTATCCCTAACCGTGGAGCTTGGTTGGAACTTGAAAGCGACTCAAAAGACATCGCTTATACTCGTATCGACCGTACTCGTAAGATTCCATTTACGACCTTGGTTCGTGCGCTTGGTTTCTCAGGTGATGATGAAATCTTTGATATCTTTGGTGATAGCGAATTGGTTCGCAATACTGTTGAAAAAGATATCCACAAGAATCCAATGGACTCTCGTACAGACGAGGCCTTGAAAGAAATCTACGAACGCCTTCGTCCAGGTGAGCCTAAGACGGCTGAAAGCTCACGTAGCTTGCTTGTGGCTCGTTTCTTTGACCCACGCCGCTACGATTTGGCAGCAGTTGGTCGTTACAAGATCAATAAAAAACTCAACGTTAAAACACGCTTGCTCAACCAAACCATTGCAGAGCCATTGGTAGATCCTGAAACGGGTGAAATCTTGGTAGAAGCTGGTACCGTTATGACTCGTAGCGTGATTGAAAGCATCGAGAACCACTTGGATGGCGACTTGAACAAGATTGTTTATATTCCAAACGATGCAGCTGTTCTGACAGAACCGGTTGTCCTTCAAAAATTCAAGGTTGTTGCCCCAACGGACCCAGACCGTGTTGTAACCATCATCGGAAATGCCAATCCTGATGACAAGGTTCATGTTGTAACTCCTGCGGATATCCTTGCAGAGATGAGCTACTTCCTCAACTTGGCGGAAGGTATCGGACGTGTGGATGATATCGACCACCTTGGGAACCGTCGTATCCGTGCAGTTGGTGAATTGCTTGCAAACCAAGTACGTCTTGGACTTTCTCGTATGGAACGTAATGTCCGTGAACGTATGTCTGTTCAGGACAATGAAGTTTTAACACCACAACAAATCATCAACATCCGTCCTGTAACAGCTGCAGTTAAAGAATTCTTTGGTTCATCACAGTTGTCACAGTTCATGGACCAACACAACCCGCTTTCTGAGTTGTCTCACAAACGTCGTTTGTCAGCCTTAGGACCTGGTGGTTTGACTCGTGACCGTGCTGGATATGAAGTACGTGACGTGCATTACACTCACTACGGTCGTATGTGTCCAATCGAGACACCTGAAGGACCTAACATCGGTTTGATCAATAACTTGTCATCATACGGTCACTTGAACAAGTATGGATTTGTTCAAACACCATATCGTAAGGTTGACCGTGAAACTGGTGTAGTCACAAACGAAATCGTTTGGTTGACAGCCGATGAAGAAGATGAATTTACTGTAGCACAGGCTAACTCTCGTCTGAATGAAGATGGTACTTTTGCTGAGAAGGTTGTCATGGGACGTCACCAAGGGGTCAACCAAGAGTACCCAGCAGAAGTAGTTGACTACATGGACGTTTCACCAAAACAGGTAGTTGCCGTTGCGACTGCATGTATTCCTTTCTTGGAAAACGATGACTCCAACCGTGCCCTCATGGGTGCCAACATGCAACGTCAGGCTGTGCCATTGATTGATCCAAAAGCACCTTACGTTGGTACTGGTATGGAATACCAAGCAGCCCACGATTCAGGAGCTGCTGTGATTGCTCAGCATGCTGGTAAAGTTACCTACGCAGATGCTGACAAGGTAGAAGTACGCCGTGAAGATGGTTCATTGGACGTTTACCACATCCAAAAATTCCGTCGTTCAAACTCAGGTACTGCTTACAACCAACGCACGCTTGTTAAAGTTGGCGATGTCGTTGAAAAAGGCGACTTTATCGCTGACGGACCTTCTATGGAAAAAGGGGAAATGGCGCTTGGACAAAACCCAATTGTTGCCTACATGACATGGGAAGGTTACAACTTCGAGGATGCCGTTATCATGAGCGAACGCTTGGTCAAAGACGATGTCTATACATCTGTCCACCTCGAGGAATACGAATCAGAAACGCGCGATACAAAGCTTGGGCCTGAAGAAATTACTCGTGAAATTCCAAACGTTGGGGAAGATGCCCTTAAAGACCTTGACGAAATGGGTATTATCCGTATCGGTGCCGAGGTTAAAGAAGGGGACATCCTTGTAGGTAAAGTCACACCTAAGGGTGAGAAAGATCTCTCAGCTGAAGAACGTCTCTTGCACGCTATCTTCGGAGACAAGTCTCGTGAAGTGCGTGACACTTCTCTTCGTGTACCTCACGGTGCCGATGGTGTCGTTCGTGATGTTAAGATCTTTACGCGTGCAAATGGAGATGAGTTGCAATCAGGTGTTAACATGCTGGTTCGTGTCTACATCGCTCAAAAACGTAAGATCAAGGTCGGAGATAAGATGGCCGGACGTCACGGAAACAAAGGGGTTGTCTCTCGTATCGTCCCTGTAGAAGACATGCCTTACCTTCCAGACGGAACTCCAGTCGATATCATGTTGAACCCACTTGGGGTGCCATCACGTATGAATATCGGTCAGGTTATGGAACTCCACCTTGGTATGGCAGCCCGTACTCTTGGTATCCACATCGCAACACCAGTCTTTGACGGAGCAAGTTCGGAAGACCTTTGGGACACTGTTAAAGAAGCAGGTATGGACAGCGATGCCAAGACAATCCTTTACGATGGACGTACTGGTGAGCCGTTTGACAACCGTGTATCAGTTGGTGTCATGTACATGATCAAACTCCACCACATGGTTGATGATAAATTGCACGCTCGTTCAGTCGGACCATACTCAACCGTTACCCAACAACCACTCGGAGGTAAAGCTCAGTTTGGTGGACAACGTTTCGGTGAGATGGAGGTTTGGGCTCTTGAAGCCTACGGTGCGTCAAATGTCCTTCAAGAAATCTTGACTTACAAGTCTGACGATATCAACGGACGTTTGAAAGCTTATGAAGCTATTACAAAAGGAAAACCAATTCCAAAACCAGGTGTTCCAGAATCCTTCCGAGTTCTTGTCAAAGAATTGCAATCTCTTGGTCTTGACATGCGTGTCCTTGACGAAGATGACCAAGAAGTGGAACTTCGCGACTTGGATGAAGGAATGGACGAAGATGTCATCCACGTAGATGACCTTGAAAAAGCCCGCGAAAAAGCAGCCCAAGAGGCTAAAGCAGCCTTTGAAGCTGAAGAAGCTGAGAAAGCAACAAAAGCGGAAGCAACAGAAGAAGCTGCTGAACAAGAATAAGCAGTTCACTTAGAATAGAAAGGGAAGAAATAGTGGTTGATGTAAATCGTTTTAAAAGTATGCAAATCACCCTAGCTTCTCCAAGCAAAGTCCGTTCATGGTCTTATGGAGAAGTCAAAAAACCTGAAACAATCAATTACCGTACCTTGAAACCAGAACGTGAAGGACTCTTTGACGAAGTCATCTTTGGTCCTACTAAAGACTGGGAATGTGCTTGTGGGAAGTACAAACGCATTCGTTACAGAGGGATTGTTTGTGACCGCTGTGGGGTTGAAGTAACGCGTACGAAAGTTCGTCGTGAGCGTATGGGGCACATCGAGTTGAAAGCTCCTGTATCTCACATCTGGTATTTCAAGGGGATTCCAAGCCGTATGGGCTTGACCCTTGATATGAGTCCTCGTGCCCTCGAGGAAGTTATCTACTTTGCGGCTTATGTGGTCATTGATCCGAAGGATACACCACTTGAGCACAAGTCTATCATGACAGAGCGTGAATACCGTGAGCGCTTGCGTGAGTATGGTTATGGATCATTCGTTGCCAAGATGGGTGCCGAAGCTATCCAAGACCTCTTGAAACAAGTAGATCTTGAAAAAGAAATTACTGAACTCAAAGAAGAGTTGAAAACAGCTACTGGACAAAAACGTGTCAAAGCCATCCGTCGTTTGGATGTTTTGGATGCCTTTTACAAGTCTGGGAACAAACCTGAATGGATGATTCTCAATATCCTTCCAGTTATTCCACCAGACCTTCGTCCAATGTTGCAGTTGGATGGTGGCCGTTTTGCCTCATCTGACTTGAATGACCTTTACCGTCGTGTTATCAACCGTAACAACCGTTTGGCTCGTTTGCTTGAGTTGAATGCACCTGGTATCATCGTTCAAAATGAGAAGCGTATGCTTCAAGAAGCGGTTGACGCTTTGATTGATAATGGCCGTCGTGGTCGTCCAATCACAGGACCAGGTAGCCGTCCACTAAAATCATTAAGCCACATGCTCAAAGGTAAACAAGGACGCTTCCGTCAAAACTTGCTCGGTAAACGTGTTGACTTCTCAGGACGTTCCGTTATCGCAGTTGGTCCAACTCTTAAGATGTACCAATGTGGTGTGCCACGCGAAATGGCGATTGAGCTCTTTAAACCATTTGTGATGCGTGAAATCGTTGCCCGTGACATCGTGCAAAACGTCAAGGCAGCTAAACGCTTGGTAGAACGCGGAGACGAACGTATCTGGGATATTCTTGAAGAAGTAATCAAAGAACACCCAGTCCTTTTGAACCGCGCACCGACCCTTCACCGTTTGGGTATCCAAGCCTTCGAGCCAGTCTTGATTGATGGTAAGGCCCTTCGTTTGCACCCACTTGTCTGTGAAGCCTACAATGCCGACTTTGACGGGGACCAAATGGCCATCCACGTACCGCTTTCAGAAGAAGCCCAAGCAGAAGCTCGTATCTTGATGCTCGCTGCTGAGCACATCTTGAATCCGAAAGATGGTAAACCAGTTGTTACCCCATCTCAGGATATGGTTTTGGGTAACTACTACTTGACCATGGAAGAAGCTGGTCGTGAAGGTGAAGGAATGGTCTTCAAAGACCGTGACGAAGCGGTTATGGCTTACCGCAATGGCTATGTTCACCTCCACTCACGTGTTGGTATCGCGACAGACAGCCTCAACAAACCTTGGGCTGAAGAGCAAAAACACAAGGTCTTGCTTACAACAGTTGGTAAAATCCTCTTCAATGACATCATGCCAGAGGGTCTGCCTTACTTGCAAGAACCAACAAATGCCAACTTAACAGAAGGTGTTCCAGCTAAATACTTCTTGCCACTAGGTGGAGATATCAAGGAAGCAATCAGCAATCTTGAACTCAACCCTCCATTCAAGAAGAAAAATCTTGGGAATATCATCGCTGAAATCTTCAAACGTTTCCGTACGACAGAAACTTCTGCCCTACTTGACCGCATGAAGAACCTCGGTTACCACCACTCAACTCTTGCAGGTTTGACAGTGGGTATTGCCGATATCCCAGTTGTTGAAGACAAGGCTGAAATCATCGAAGAATCACACAAACGTGTAGAACAAATCACCAAACAATTCCGTCGTGGTATGATCACAGACGACGAGCGCTACAACGCTGTTACAGCTGAATGGCGTGCAGCCCGTGAAAAATTGGAGAAACGTTTGGTTGCCAACCAAGATTCTAAGAACCCAATCGTTATGATGATGGACTCTGGAGCCCGTGGTAACATCTCAAACTTCTCACAGCTTGCCGGTATGCGTGGTCTGATGGCCGCTCCGAACGGACGTATCATGGAATTGCCAATCCTTTCAAACTTCCGCGAAGGTTTGTCAGTACTCGAAATGTTCTTCTCAACTCACGGTGCCCGTAAAGGTATGACCGATACGGCCCTTAAGACAGCCGACTCAGGTTACTTGACTCGTCGTTTGGTTGACGTTGCCCAAGACGTTATCATCCGTGAGGACGACTGTGGAACAGACCGTGGTCTCTTGATCCGTTCTATCGCAGAAGGAAAAGAGATGATCGAGTCTCTCGAAGAACGCCTCAACGGTCGTTACACTAAGAAAACTGTTAAACATCCAGAAACTGGTGCAGTGATCATCGGTCCAAATGAGTTGATTACAGAAGACAAGGCGCGTGAAATTGTCAATGCTGGTGTGGAAGAAGTGACTATCCGTTCCGTATTTACATGTAACACTCGTCATGGTGTCTGCCGTCACTGTTACGGTATCAACTTGGCGACTGGTGATGCGGTTGAAGTTGGTGAAGCAGTTGGTACAATCGCTGCCCAATCTATCGGGGAACCTGGTACACAGCTTACAATGCGTACCTTCCACACGGGTGGGGTTGCTTCAAATACCGATATCACTCAGGGTCTTCCTCGTGTCCAAGAAATCTTTGAAGCCCGCAATCCTAAAGGGGAAGCGGTCATCACAGAGGTCAAAGGACAAGTTACTGCTATCGAAGAAGATGCTTCAACTCGTACTAAGAAAGTCTTCGTTAAGGGTGAAACTGGCGAAGGTGAGTACGTGGTTCCATTTAAAGCCCGTATGCGTGTTGAAGTTGGAGACCAAGTCTCTCGCGGTGCAGCTCTTACAGAAGGTTCTATCCAACCAAAACGTCTCCTTGCTGTTCGTGATGTCTTGTCAGTTGAAACTTACCTTCTCGGTGAAGTACAAAAAGTTTACCGTAGCCAAGGGGTAGAAATCGGTGACAAACACATCGAGGTAATGGTTCGTCAAATGATCCGTAAAGTTCGTGTCATGGATCCAGGTGACACAGACCTTCTTATGGGTACCCTCATGGACATCAACGACTTTACAGATGCTAACAAGGATGTTCTTATCGCAGGTGGAGTTCCAGCGACTGGTCGCCCAGTTCTTATGGGAATCACCAAAGCCTCACTTGAAACAAATAGTTTCTTGTCAGCGGCTTCCTTCCAGGAAACAACCCGTGTCCTTACTGATGCGGCCATCCGTGGTAAGAAAGATCATCTCCTTGGACTCAAGGAAAATGTTATCATCGGTAAAATCATCCCAGCTGGTACTGGTATGGCTCGCTACCGTAACCTTGAACCACAAGCTATCAATGAAGCAGAATATCTGGCTCCAGAACAAGAAGAGGCAGAACTTGCTCCTGTAGAGGAAGTTGTGGAAATCCAAGTTGAAGAAACAGTAGAATAAAAGCAAACAAGAGAACCTTTGGGTTCTCTTTGCTTTATTTCAGAAAATTTTCTCACTTTTTCATAAAGTATGGTAGAATAGAAGAACTAAAATGCCAAGGAGGTGTCCGTATGGAACAAACATTCTTTATCATTAAGCCAGATGGTGTGAAAAGAGGGCTGGTTGGCGAAATTCTGCAAAGAATGGAGCAACGAGGTTTCAAACTCGAAAAATTAGAGTTACGTTCAGTAGTTTCAGAAGATTTGATTGACCAGCACTATCAAGACTTGGTTGAAAAAAGTTTTTATCCTCCTATCCGTCAGTTTATGACTTCAGGACCAGTAGTGGTGGGCATTCTATCAGGTCCGAAAGTGATTGAAACTTGGCGGACCATGATGGGGGCTACTCGTCCAGAAGAAGCTCTGCCAGGAACTATCCGAGGAGATTTTGCCAAGGCTGCAGGAGACAATCAAGCCATTCAAAATGTGGTTCACGGCTCTGATTCGGAAGCTTCTGCAAAACGTGAAATTGCTCTCTGGTTTAAGGATTAGACTGGTAAAAGGACAGTTCTGTGTATAACAGAGCTGTTTTTTGGTCAGTTGAGTACAAAAATAGGACACTTGAGGCGGTAACGATCATTTCAAATTCCTCACAAGGTATAATCCTATATAGGGAGGGGAAAGAAATGATAAAATCAATTCGCCTATTGTTGCTGATTGCAGTCATCCAGATTAGTTTTAGTAGTTGTCTATTATGGAAAGAATCCTTTTTATCTTTAAAACAGACCAATGCTTATTTTTTGATTTTGATAGTAGGAATTTCTGTTTTGTGTGCTGGGATTAATTATTTCCATACAGCAGACCAGTCTAGGCATAGTATTTTACATGTTCAAAAGAAAGTGAGCCTTGTTTATTGCCTCCTTTTAGTAGTCAATCTTCTGGCAACCTGTCTGGTTCTCTCGGAAAGTATCCAAACCACTAGCAAATTGCAGCAGGAACTGGTTGACCTCTTTTTACCCTCCTTCTTTTTCTTGCTAGGAGTAGATCTATTGATTTTCTTACCTTTTGATAAAATTTTTCGCGATATAGAAAATCACCTAAATAAAAAGAAAACAGTCGTCATTTCCGTTCTAGCTACGATGGTTTTCTTGAGGAATCCCTTAGTGATTTCCTCGATTCTCCTTTACATCAGTGTCGGTTTTCTATGCGCACGTTTTCTTTTTCCAAAATGTATCCAAAGGGAAATCTCCTTTTATGGACACCTGATTCGGGATATCCTGTTTGTTTTTTCAATAGTTGTATTCTTTTAAGTAGAGGAGAATTTTTCAAAATTGTTATAGTAAGTCCATAAAGAAAATTCACACAAAAGAAAACTTTTTGGTATAATAGTAGCATGCACACAAAAAATGAAGAAGAGCTTCTAGCTCTCGGAGAAAGATTAGGTCATTTGCTTCAAAAAGACGATGTTCTGATCTTGACTGGAGAGTTGGGTGCGGGTAAAACAACCTTTACAAAGGGCCTTGCCAAGGGCTTGGATATCCGTCAGATGATTAAAAGTCCAACCTATACCATTGTCAGAGAGTACGAAGGGCGTTTGCCACTTTACCACTTGGATGTCTACCGTATCGAAGGTGATGCTGATTCTATTGACTTGGATGAGTTTCTCTTTGGTGGTGGTGTGACTGTTATTGAGTGGGGGCATCTTTTGGGTGAAGATTTACCAGATTCTTACTTGGAGTTGGAAATTTTGAAAGAAGCTGAGGGTCGTTGTCTTCATTTTACGGCTCATGGCTCTCGGGCTGAACAACTCATCAAGGAGCTTCAAGATGGAGTATGAGTTGTGTATTCGTGAGGCAGAGATTTCAGATGCTACAGCCTTAATTGCATTTTTAGATTGTGTCGGTCAAGAGACAGATTTTACCAGCTTGGATGAAAATGGTATTATGATGACAGCTTCTGAAATGGCTCTTTTTATCGAAAAACAAGCTGCATCAGAGAATCAAATTACTCTCCTCGCCTTGCTGAATGATGAGATTGCAGGTGTTTTGAATATCACAGCGGACCAACATTTAAGAGTTCAACATATCGGTGATGTTTTTCTAGCAGTTCGAAAGAAATTCTGGAACCAAGGCTTGGCGACTATACTTCTAGAAGAAGGCATCGAGTGGGCTAAAGCCAGTGGTGTCTTGCGCCGTTTGCAACTTAGTGTACAAAAACGAAACGAGGCTGCGATCCACCTCTACTCAAAAATGGGATTTATCACAGAAGGCTTACAAGAAAGAGGAGCCTATTTAGCAGAAGGGATATTTTTAGATGTTTGTCTTATGGGCAAGCTGATAAATGAATAACGAGATGATTAAAAAATTAATTGGAATGGTGCTAGGTTTCCTAGCAGTAACAGTTTTAGGTGTAGCGGTTTATGGCTATACCATCTACCAACAGGGAACAGAAACCCTAAGTAAAAAGACTTACAAAAAAATCGGGGAAGAAACCAACGTTATCGAAGCGACGGAGCCACTGACTATCCTCTTGATGGGGGTAGATACGGGAAACGTGGAACGTACAGACCCGTGGGCGGGTAATAGTGATTCCATGATTCTCCTGACGGTTAATCCCAAAACAAAGAAAACCACAATGATGAGTTTGGAACGGGATATTTTGACCAAGATTGAGACTGGAAACGGTCAAGTTCAGGAAGCCAAACTCAATGCGGCCTATGCTAATGGTGGTGCAGAACTTGCAATTTCTACTATTCAAAAGATGATGAATATCCACATTGACCGCTATGTGATGGTTAACATGCAGGGGCTTCAACAATTGGTGGATGCAGTTGGTGGGATCACCGTCAACAATACACTCGGTTTCCCAATTTCGATTGCTGACCAAGAAGAGTTCAATAAGATTTCCATCGGTGTTGGAGAACAAACCTTGAATGGGGAGGAAGCCTTGGTGTATTCACGGATGCGTTACCAAGACCCTGAAGGAGACTATGGTCGTCAAAAACGTCAACGTGAAGTTATTCAAAAAATCGTTGAGAAGGTTTTGAGCCTAAACAGTGTGAGCCATTATCAAGGTATCCTCAAAGCTTTGAGTGATAACATGCAGACCAATGTGGACTTGTCAGCTAAGAGCATTCCACAATTGCTCGGCTATCAAGATTCCTTCAAGAATATCGAAACGCATCAATTGCGTGGAGAAGATGCTGAGCTACAGGGAATTTCTTATCAGATTGTCACTTCAGAACATATGCTCGAAATGCAAAATCTCTTGCGTCGTTCACTAGGTAAAGAACCAGTGACAGAATTGGAAACCAATGCGGTACTGTACGAAACAGCCTTTGGTCGGACAGCACCTTCAACCAGTACTAACGCTTCAAACGAAGAAGCAGAATAAGAAAAGAATCAAATCGTGGGAAATTTCCTGCGATTTTTTCAAAAAAATTCGAATAGATAAGTAGGAGGAAACATGAAAGCAGAAATTATTGCTGTCGGAACAGAAATTTTAACAGGGCAGATTGTCAATACCAATGCTCAGTTTTTATCAGAGAAACTAGCCGAAATCGGGGTAGATGTCTACTTCCAAACTGCTGTTGGAGATAATGAAGCTCGTCTTTTGTCCTTGCTTGAGATTGCGAGCCAACGTAGTAATCTTGTGATTTTGACAGGGGGCTTGGGACCAACCGAGGATGATTTGACCAAACAAACTCTGGCAAAATTTTTAGGAAAAGCTCTAGTGTTTGACCCTCAAGCACAAGAGAAACTGGATATTTTCTTTGCTCATAGACCTGACTATGCTCGGACACCGAATAATGAGCGCCAAGCCCAAATTGTAGAAGGGGCAACTCCACTGCCAAATGAAACAGGTTTAGCAGTCGGAGGGGTGTCGGAAGTGGATGGCGTGACCTACGTGGTCCTTCCAGGACCACCAAGTGAGTTGAAACCCATGGTCTTAAATCAACTCTTACCCAAGTTAATGACTGGTACCAAGTTATACTCACGAGTGCTCCGTTTCTTTGGAATTGGGGAGAGTCAGTTGGTGACCATTTTAGCGGATTTGATTGACCATCAAACCGATCCGACTTTGGCGCCGTATGCCAAGACGGGAGAAGTTACCTTGCGCTTGTCTACAAAAGCAGTTAGTCAAGAAAAGGATGATCAAGCACTGAACATCCTAGAAAATCAAATCTTGGATCGTCAAACTTTCGGGGGAATTTCTCTACGAGACATTTGTTATGGATATGGGGAAGAAACCAGCCTAGCAAGTGTCGTTGTAGAAGAGCTAAAGAAGAGACAGAAAAGCATTACTGCGGCAGAAAGCTTGACGGCAGGTCTCTTTCAGGCTACTTTAGCAGACTTTTCAGGTGTTTCAGCTATCTTTAATGGCGGTTTTGTCACTTACAGCCTAGAAGAAAAGTCTAAGATGCTGGATATTTCCGAGAAAGAGCTAAAAGAACACGGGGTCGTTTCTGAGTTTACGGCTCAAAAAATGGCAGAGCAGGCACGACTTAAGACTCAGTCTGACTACGGAGTTAGTTTGACGGGTGTGGCAGGGCCAGATAGCCTAGAGGGGCATCCAGCTGGTACAGTTTTTATTGGACTGGCACATGCAAAAGGGACAGAGGTTATCAAGGCTAATATCGCAGGACGGAGTCGAGCAGATGTTCGACAGATTGCGGTCATGCATGCTTTTAACCTAGTTCGCAAGGCTTTATTAAGTGACTAAATTTTGGTATAATAAAAGATAGGTCTAAGGACCAGTAGAATATAGGAGAACAAAATGGCGAAAAAACCAACAAAAAAATTAGATGAAATTGGGAAAAAATTTGGAGCTGACCGTGAAAAAGCATTGAACGATGCTCTTAAATTGATTGAGAAAGACTTTGGTAAAGGCTCCATCATGCGTTTGGGTGAGCGCGCGGAGCAAAAGGTTCAAGTGATGAGTTCAGGCTCATTGGCTCTGGACATTGCTCTTGGTTCAGGTGGTTATCCTAAAGGACGTATCATCGAAATCTACGGACCAGAATCATCTGGTAAAACAACAGTTGCCCTTCACGCTGTTGCGCAAGCTCAAAAAGAAGGCGGTATCGCTGCCTTTATCGATGCGGAACATGCCCTTGATCCAGCCTATGCTGCAGCCCTTGGTGTGAATATTGACGAATTGCTCTTGTCACAACCAGACTCAGGTGAGCAAGGTCTTGAAATTGCAGGGAAATTGATTGACTCAGGTGCCGTTGACCTCGTCGTTATCGACTCGGTTGCAGCCCTTGTACCTCGTGCAGAAATCGATGGGGACATTGGAGACAGCCACGTTGGTTTGCAAGCTCGTATGATGAGCCAGGCCATGCGTAAACTCGGAGCTTCTATCAATAAGACCAAAACGATTGCCATCTTTATCAACCAATTGCGTGAAAAAGTTGGTGTCATGTTTGGAAATCCAGAAACAACTCCTGGTGGACGTGCTTTGAAATTCTACGCTTCAGTCCGTTTGGATGTTCGTGGAAGTACACAAATCAAGGGTACTGGCGACCAAAAAGATACCAATGTCGGTAAGGAAACCAAGATCAAGGTCGTGAAAAATAAAGTAGCTCCACCGTTTAAGGAAGCTTTCGTTGAAATCATGTACGGAGAAGGGATTTCTAAGACTGGTGAGCTCTTGAAGATCGCAAGTGATCTCGATATTATCCAAAAAGCGGGAGCATGGTACTCTTACAAGGGTGAAAAAATCGGACAAGGATCTGAAAATGCTAAGAAATATTTGGCAGATCACCCAGAGATTTTTGATGAGATTGACCATCAGGTTCGTGTTCAATACGGTTTGATTGAAGATGAAGAGGGAACCACTCCTACCTCTGTCGCAGAAGATTTGGCACCTAACCAAGAAGTGACGCTTGACCTAGGCGATGGACTTGAAATCGAAATTGAAGATTAAAGATAAAACGGCTCTTTGTCAACTGTAGTGGGTTGAAATCAGTTAAGATCGAGAAAGGACGAATTTCGTCCTTTCTTTTTTGATGTTGAGAGCGATGAGAATTCTAGTTTTAAAGTTGTCAAAGTTCCGAAAGCCAAAAGCGTTTCGTTTGATGAGTTTAATGAGATTATTAGTCGCTTCCAATTTTGCGTTGGAATAAGGTAACTGAAGGGCATTGACGATTTTCTCCTTGTCCTTGAGAAAGATTTTAAAGACAGTCTGAAAAAGAGGATGGATCTGCTTTAGATTGTCCTCAATGAGTCCGAAAAATTTCTCGGGTTCCTTATTCTGAAAGTGAAAAAGCAAGAGCTGATAGAGATTATAGTGGTGTTTCAAGTCTTCTGAATAGCTCAAAAGCTTGTCTAGAATTTCTTTATTCGTCAAGTGCATACGAAAAGTAGGGCGATAAAATCGTTTATCGCTGAGTTTACGGCTATCCTGTTGAATGAGTTTCCAGTAACGTTTGATAGCCTTATATTCATGAGATTTTCGCTCAAACTGATTCATGATTTGGACACGCACACGACTCATAGCACGGCTAAGATGTTGGACAATGTGAAAACGATCTAGAACGATTTTAGCGTTTGGGAGTGAAACGGTCTAGGAGACTGTTTCAGCCTGAGCTTAGAAATTCGAAAGCGAAGCTGTTTAGCTAAGTCATAGTAGGGACTAAACATATCCATCGTAATGATTTTCACCTGACAGCGAACAGCTTGCTCGTAGCGAAGAAAGTGATTTCGGATGATAGTTTGTGTCCTACCTTCAAGGACAGTGATGATGTCGAGCTTTTCAAAATCTTGCGCAATGAAACTCATCCTTTCCTTAGTGAAGGTATACTCATTTCAAGACATAATCTCTGGAAGACGAGAAAAATCATGCTTAAAACGGAAGTCATTAAGCTTGCGAATAACAGTTGAAGTTGAAATAGACAGCTGATGAGCAATATCGGTCATAGAAGTCTTTTCAATCAACTTTTGAGCAATCTTTTGATTGATCATACGAGGGATTTGATGATCTTTCTTGGCGAGGGAAGTCTCAGAGACTATCATTTTCGAACAATGATAGCACTTGAAACGGCGTTTTCTAAGGAGAATTCTGGTAAGCATACCAGTTGTTTCAAGGTAAGGAATTTTAGACGATTTTTGAAAGTCATATTTCTTCATTTGGGTTCCGCAATCAGGACAAGATGGGGCGTCGTAGTCCAGTTTAGCGATGATTTTCTTGTGAGTATCCTTATTGATGATGTCTAGAATTTGGATATTAGGGTCTTTAATATCGAGTAGGTTTGTGACAAAATGTAATGATTTTATAAGATTCTTTCTAATGAGTTGTTTAGTCGCTTTTCATTATAGGTCATATGGGACTTTTTTCTACCTTGAATATACAATATAAGTGCACAATAAAAACTCATAAGATTTTCTAGTAAAATATGTAGAATTGCCGTTTATATTTCCTGCCAATTACTGACATAGTATAACCAAAGCCTGTCTCTTTTGGAGAAATACCCGTCGGAACACAAGTATCTTGTTCATTCAGCATAGTTTTCTCTTTCTAATAAATGATCTGTATCTCAATTAGTAACCACACTTATAGTTAGTTGTAAAAGTATCTCAATTGTAGTAAGCAACTTCCGCCCTTTTCGCTTTACTATCTTATCGTATAAGTCAAGCAGTTCTTTATTAAGAACCTCATATATAATAAAGAATACACTAAACGGCTATAATAAAATCCATAATCTATTTTTGTTGAAATAGTATTATACAAAAAATCAGAATATAAATATTGCTTGCGTACAGAAAAATGCGTTCTAATAACCCAAAGAAGGGTTTTAAAAAAGGTAAAATAAGTGCGGCGACCAATCCATATAAACCAATCTTTATCAGCCATTCTATTGCCAAGAAGAAAACAGCTAACGAAGGTACTAATGCACTCATTACATCGGTCAATTGAAAAAGAAAAATGGCCAAGACGGTAAACTGTAAAATAGCAAATAGCAAGTGCAAGCGGCCGCTGATTGTTTTGCGGCTTCCTTCAATATCTGTTGGAAAAACCATAATTCCGAAATAGCCCACCAAGGCCAGTACCAATAACCAAATAGCTTTTTCTTTAAAGGCAGTCTCATAGTTCCAACAGATAAGAGCACCTATCAAGAAAATATTACGGAATGTACTGACAATTCCTGCCCAGTTAAAAAGATATTTATACTCCCCTACACCGTAGTCACTGACAGCATGTCTGACTGGACTGTAGATACCCTTATTTTTTATATGCAAGTCTAACATTAAATAGAAATAGACTAAAATACAAAGGATGACTAAAAAACTAAAACAGCTGGTCAACATATAAAAGAACCTTCTTCCTTAATAAATATAGAATTCAAAGCAGATGAAACAACCTCGGTTTAGTATAGTCTTCGCCTTTATATCAGCAAAAATATACTGGTATTATTGCTGATATGCACAGCAGATGAAAAAAGGAGATTATCTGTTTTGTGATAAGTATAAGCAAAGACAAGACCTGACATAAAATGAGGTAAAACGCCTAACAATTCATTGGCTGTAAAATGATTGACATGAATCATGGCAAAACAAAGACTGGATAAAAAAATCGCCACTCCCGCAGAGCAATATTTTTTTAAAAAATTTAGCAAAATATAGCGATAGATAATTTCTTCAACAAAAGGTCCTAAGACACCTAAAACCAAGATTAGCAGAGGTACAGGAAATAAATTCATTGCCGATCCAATATTGGTATCGTTAGTTAAGTTTGCCTGGTCAATGTTAAAAAATGAATAGCCTAACTGAGCTAAAAAACTGCCTGCTATCGTAAAGAGGGTCATCGCTAAAAAAACAAGCAGTGTAATCCCCAAACTTTTCAGCTTATGCTGTTTTATCCACAACAAATTTTCCTTTAACCGATAGCGCAACACATAGAGTCCAAATAAAGCTAGGAAAATATAAGCCAGCAGCGGGATAATCATCCTAAGTGACTGATTTCCATATGAAAAATGTATAAAATGCGGAATTACAAAAAGAAGAAAATAAATACCCGCAATTAAGGCTAATCCTCTTGTTTCTTTCGTCATTTCTGACCTCCAATATTAATGATTGTATTTTTGAAAATGAGAATAGATGAAAAAGATTAAGAAGCAGAGAAAAAGGAAACTAAAAAATAGGATATTTGTCAGACTAACGAGCGAGCAGCATAGGAATACACCAACTAAGCCAAGCATTTGCCCGATTTCCACCTTACTAACCGAATGAGATGTCGATTTTAGCAAAACTGTCCGACCGCATAATTCATCTAAAGAAATATGATAAATATCTGCTAACTGTATTAGACTGATGCCATCTGGAATCGTTTTGTCATTTTCCCAGTTAGAAACTGTTTGCCGGGAGACACCAAGCAAATTAGCCACTTGAATCTGACTATAGCCAAATACTTCTCTGCTTCTTCTTAACTGGTTTCCAAGCATTTCTCTTTTCATCATCATCATATCGTTTTTCTCCTTTTTGGTCTAGGTTAAATTCTTTAACATTTAGGGGGGAGCTAAGTCAAAATTCTTTGACAGGCCCTATTGTACAACTTTTAACCGATTAATCCGTTTTATGTTATTTTTTCTCAATTTTCTCTTAAGAGTAAAAGAATATCATTTTTAATATAATTCGTACTTCTTATCATCTTAATAAATTCGTAAGGATATTTAGTCCTCTTTCTAATTCTTCCATATTCTCTGGCGAACAGATGGATACTCGTAAGGCTGACTGCTCTATGATACCGCCGACAAAAAACCGTTCTGCACAAAGAATTTCTACACCATGCTGCCGGGCAAGAGTTTCAACTTCATATCCTTTCCATTCCTTTGGTAATGGCAGCCATTGAAATAAAGCAAAAGGATTCTCAGAAGTAACTTCAGGGAAGAACTGACGGTAAAGACGATTGCGTTCTTCTGACAATCGGTTTTTTTGCTGGATAATTTCTTGGGCTTGTCCACTTGAAATGAGTTCACTGGTAATTTCAGCATTTAACAAAGAGATATGAGTATTGATATTGTTAGCTGTAAGTGAAATCTTTTTGATAAATCGGTCAGGCACGACCATATAGGCGATCCGCAAGCCAGGAAACAACGCTTTTGAAAGCCCATGTATATAAAAGGTACAGTCAGGAATCAGGCTGGCTAATGGAGGCAGCTGTTGCTTATTGATAAAGGCATAGGTATCATCTTCAATTAACAAAAGCTGATGTTTTATGATGATATCAGCTAAAGTTTTTCGGCGCTGTGCGGTTAAGGTAGCACCAGTTGGATTATTGTTTGTCGGCACTAGATAAATTCCCTTAATCTGATGCTGTTGGCACTTTTTCTCCAAATCTTCAGGAAGAATGCCTTTAGTATCAGATATGATGGGAATCAATTCAATCCGAAACTGACGGGCTAGGGAGATGAAATTGGTATAGGTAAAGGTATCTGTGGCAATCTTATCACCAGCCTGAAATACCGTTAAAAAAAGCAAAACAAGTGCGTTTTGAGTGCCGGAGGTTAGAAAGATATTCTCTTGAGAAGTACTGAGAGAAAAATTTTTCAGCCAATAGTGGGCAATTCTTGTGTGCCAGTCGGTATCATTAACCGTATCAAAGCGAAAGAGTCTATCAATAGAAGGGCTCTGCAGCAATCGCCTAACGGTATCTGATGCAATAGTGTTCAGTTGATAGTAAGGTCTCAGATTACCGAGTGGAATTAGTGACTGATTCTTTTCAAGCGTCCCTAAAGGAGTTGCTTTATTTGGCGACACAAACGTTCCCTTACCAATAACAGCATAAATGATTCCTTTTTGTTCGCATAGTTTAAAAGCTCGTGTAATAGTGCTGAGATTAATATCTAAAAAGTCTGCTAACTCACGCTGTGGCGGCAATTTGGTTTCAGCTGCCAGCCGGCCACTGACAATATCTTGCTCTAGCAACTCTGCCAGTGTAAGGTACAGAGGGGCTTTTAACAGTTTCTTATTAGGTTTCCACGTCATGGGATAATGTTCAAATGAATTAACAGACATATTCTCTCCTTATAAAATTATCTTGCCGACAATTTTTTGGATAATAAGAGCCAATTTTTTATTTATAATGATATTGTACGAATTGTATGGTTTTAATCTTATTATAGCAGATTAAAAGGAGAAAATAAATGACGGACTTAACTAAAGGAAATGAATTAAAAACTATACTCTATTTTTCTGTTCCCATCCTCTTAGGAAATTTATTTGAGCAATTATATAATGTGACAGACACTGCCATTGTCGGAAATCTTGTGGGGACAAAAGGATTGGCAGCTGTTGGTGCTAGTGCTCAAGTAGTAGCCTTAACAGTTGCCCTTTCAACAGGAATCTCCATTGGAGCCAGTGTACTTATCTCCCAGCTTTATGGAGCAAAACGTTTCCAAAAGATGAAAGATATTCTTGATACGAACTTGATTTTCACGAGTATTCTAGCTTTTATTTTAACAATTTTGGGGATTTTCTATTCGAGCATATTTCTAAGACAATTAAATGTACCTCAATCTTTATTAGCTGATGCGGATGTTTATTTAAAAATTATCTTTTTAGGCTTGGTGCCGCTTTTTGCATACAATACTTTAGCGAATTGTTTGAGAGGGATTGGAGATTCTAAGACACCAACTTATATTTTAATTAGTTCGGTTTGTCTGAATGCATTTTTAGATGTAGTTTTTATTGCTGGCTTTCATTGTGGTGTTGCTGGTGCCGCCGGTGCTACTGTCATCGCTCAGTACTTTTCTTTCTTTGTCTGTTTATTGTACATGAAGCAAAAATATCCAGACTTATTTCCTCATTTATCCGATTTAAAATGGAGCAGCAAAGAATTGCGTTCATCGTTATCTATTGGGCTTCCTGCTATGCTGCAGCAGGTTTTCATTAGTTTTGGCTTTCTGGTGATTCAGTTTCTTGTTAACAGTTTTGGAACAAGCGCTATTGCAGCCTATACAGCAGCGTCTAAGGTTGACTCTTTTGCAGAAATGCCTGCTGTTAATCTCGGACAGGCATTGATGAATTTTACAGCTCAAAATGAAGGGGCTGGGAAAAGAGAGCGCATTAGCAAGGGTGGTAGAAGTACCTTATTATTTTCAATCAGTTTATCAATCTGCATTTCTGTTATGATTTTTGTTTTTGCTCCAGCATTCATT
Organism: Streptococcus sp. CF8-6; assembly: GCF_024295845.1. Classification (NCBI taxonomy): domain Bacteria; kingdom Bacillati; phylum Bacillota; class Bacilli; order Lactobacillales; family Streptococcaceae; genus Streptococcus; species Streptococcus sp. CF8-6. The sequence continues at coordinate 178,960 of NZ_JANCOF010000002.1, forward strand.
TCCATTTTTAATCATGATGCAGCCGTCATTCAAATCGGTCAACAGTATTTGCGTATTGTATCAAGCTTTTATCTGATTTTCGGAGCGATGCAGGTGTTAAATGGCTTATTATTAGGTTATGGAAAATCTCTTCTTCCTTTGATTGCTTCTATCACAACTTTCTGTATTCTTCAAGTGCCTTTAGCCGTCTTGCTATCCCGTACTTCCCTAGGATTTAATGGCATTTGGATGGCCGCCCCTTTTGGCTGGACGGCAGGCTTTCTGATGCGACTGTTTTATTATAGATATATTTTAAGAAGAGCAAACTCTCTGTAGAATGAATAAGCATAAACTATGCTGGCTTTTCTATCTCTAATCCCTTTTTATTCTTTTTACAATGAAAAGGGATTTTATTATACTCTTAGAATTGACAAAACAATGTAGACAGTGTATACTAAAAATGTAGACGATGTATACTTTTGGAGGAGAGATATGAAACGCAACACAGCAGAATTGAAAGAAAGACTTATTCAGACAGGAGTGGAAGAGATCAAAAAACATGGCATTGATCAACTTTCGCTGAGAACTATTGCTAAATCTTGTGGTGTGACCCACGGAACTCCTTATCGCCATTTTGAAAGCAAAGAAAATTATTTAAAAGTGGTTTTAAAACGCCTCTCTACTTTTCTCAATCAAGAAATGCAACAGGAAATTGATTTGGAAGCTTCTGCTCGTCATCAATTGGCTAAAATGGGATTTAACTTCATCACCTTTGCCAAACAGTATCCATATTTCTTTGAAGCTCTCTTTGTTAAATTTCCTTTCAAATATATGAAGGTCACACAGGATACTATTTCGCTGGATTCAGATTTACCAGGTTTTGAAGAATTTAAGCGTATTGTTTTGAAGCTCCGTAAAGAGGAACAGTTCACCAATAGTGAAGCTGAAACATTGTTTCACTTTTGGAGTTTCGTTTCAGGTCTTGCCGTTCTGGCGAACAGTCCCATTGGTTATGATTTTGATAACAAAGCGATTCAAACTACTATTGAGCATATGCTTGATATTTATATCAAAGGAGAACGATCATGAATATTTTAATCATCTATACTCACCCAACCCATCAAAGTTTTAACGGAGCGATTCTCAAGCAGGTTCAAGCTAACATTTCGAGCAAACATTCTGTTAAAACCTTAGATTTATACAATGAGCAATTTGACCCGATATTACGATTTGATGAAAGTCATAAACGGCGTGACTTAGACAAAGTTGTTGAAATGGAGGAATACCGTGATTTGGTTACTTGGGCAGATCATCTAATCTTTATTTTCCCTCTTTGGTGGAGTGGCATGCCTGCCATACTTAAAGGGTTCATTGATCGTGTCTTTGTAGCTGGTTTTGCTTATTCTTATAAAAAAGTCGGTCTTGAAGGACATTTACAAGGAAAATCTGCTTGGATTATCACGACTCATAACACACCTTCTTTTGTAACACCTTTTGCTCAGGACTATGGTAAAGTCCTGAAAAATCAAATTTTAAAAACTTGTGCTGTTGCACCGGTTAAATTGACTCAATTAGCAGGTGTCGAAAAGATTTCCGATGATAAACGCCAACAATTTTTGGAAGACATAGCTCAGATCGCCAGCTGCATTTGATAAATGTCAATAAAATTATAAAAACAGACTTTTCTTGGAATTTTGACTGTATGTCAGGTAGAGAGCAAGAAGAGAGGAGATGCTGATGTTAGAATTAAAGCATATTACAAAGATTTACAATAGTGGTGAGGAAGAAAACCGAGTACTGAATGATGTATCCATCCGTTTTGGTGAACATGAATTTGTCTCTATCCTAGGCGCTAGTGGCAGCGGCAAAACAACTCTCCTCAATATTATTGGTGGTTTAGATAGTTATGATGAAGGAGATATGATTGTAGATGGCACTTCTACGAAATCTTTCAAAGATAAAGATTGGGATAGTTATCGTAATGGGACCATTGGTTTCATCTTTCAAAATTACCAGCTCATCAGCCATTTGTCAGTATTAGAAAATGTTAAAATAGCTCTATCTATCTCAGGTTTATCCAATAAAGAAAGTCAGGAAAGAGCTGTTGTAGCTCTGAAAGATGTTGGACTGGAGCAGCATATTCACAAGAAACCCAATCAATTATCTGGTGGTCAGATGCAGCGAGTGGCTATTGCTCGGGCCTTGGTAACCAATCCTAAAATTATTTTAGCTGATGAACCTACTGGCGCACTAGACAGTAGCACTAGTATACAAATTATGGAATTGATTAAGAAAATCAGTCAGGGTAAGTTGGTTATCATGGTGACTCATAATCCTGAGTTGGCAGAAAAATGTAGTAGTCGAATTGTCCGATTATCAGATGGAAAGATTATCGAAGATACAGCCCCAAATCCTCAAATTGATTCCAATAAGGGTTACAAGCTGGGCAAAACTTCTATGTCTTTTGCTCGGGCAATTAGCTCTAGTTTTAAAAATTTACTGACTAAGAAAGTTCGGAGTATTTTAACGATTTTTGCAGCAAGTATTGGAATTATAGGTATTGCTTCTGTTTTAGCGATTTCATCTGGGATGAATGGCTATATTAAAAGTATGCAGGAAGACACCCTTTCCACTATGCCCATAACTATATCAGCAGCAGACTCAGGAGGAATTCGAACTTTATCCGATCGATTAGCAGAAAAAACTGAAGAACCAATCAAAGAAATCAAGGTAGCTGAGCAAGGGAGAACACATCAGAATCGTTACACTGAAGATGCTCTAGGGGGAAAAGACGGCGATTTCATCTCATATATGAAAAAGCATGCTAAATCTTACTACAAAAGTCTAAATTTCAATACTGGTTATACTCTTAAGGCTTTTGTCAAGGATACAGATGGTCAGATCCATCAGATTCAAGATAATGTGGTACGAACTTTGATGGCAACTACTACCAACTTTGCAGTTCTTCCAACAGATGAAACCACCATTACGGATAAGTACCGATTAGTTGCTAGCGAAGATAAGATATTTAAGTATCCAACTGCTAATCAAGTTATTCTATTTTTAGATTCAGATGGTAGTTTAAGCGAACAACAACTTGCTATGTTAGGTTATAAGGGAAAAAATAAAGTAAAGATAGAAGAACTTCTTGGTAAAGAAATCCATGTTCTTACAAATGACCAATATTTCCGACAAATTGGAGAGCGCTTTATTCCTAATGAAGTGACAGACAGCCTTTATCAAGAAGGGCAAACTCTGAGAATAACAGAAATCATGCAGCTAAAGGATGCTACCACAACCCCATTTAATGGAACGATTGGCTATAGTCAAACTTTTCTCAATCAATTATTGGAGGTAGAAAAAAGTTCAGCTATTGTTCAAGCACAGGAAAAAAGCCAGACCCGTAGTGTCTTGGACATCAGTGGCGAGGTTCTGTCAGAAGAAAGCTACCAAACAATGATGCAACAACTAGGAGGTGACAACACACCAACAAGTTTAAGTTTTTATGCCAAGTCTTTTGAAGATCGAAAGAAGATCCTGCAAACTATACACACCTTTAATGAAGATGTGGCCAAAAAATATGGCAAAAACAGCAATGATTATGAACGCTATTCTGTCTCCTATACGGATATGGCAAAAACAGTATCAGAGGCTTTTACTGATATTATTGGTTCTGTAACCTTTATTCTAACTGCCTTTTCAGGCATCTCACTGTTAGTTTCTTCCATTATGATTGGAATTTTAATCTATGTTTCTGTTGTAGAGAGAACGAAAGAAATCGGAATTTTGCGAGCTCTGGGAAGCCGTAAGAAAGATATTTCGCGCATCTTTAATGCTGAAGCAGGGCTGTTGGGTTTGAGCTCTGGGGTATTAGGTATCGGAATAGCAACACTTCTGACTATTCCTATTAACCAATTGGTAGTTGATTCGTTGAATATCAAAGGTTTCACAGCTAACCTCTCTCCTGAGAATGCAGCTGTATTAGTGGTTCTTAGCATTATTTTGACATTCTTTGCCGGCTATATTCCTTCCAAGATTGCCGCTCGCAAGAATCCTGTTGAAGCTCTTCGAACCGAATAGAGCAATGCATGAATCGGGAAATTCTATTCCTTTGGGTAATCTGAGATAGAGTCCTAAAGAGTATCTAAAAATAGTTTCATAATTTCTGTAGTAAGTAAAATTATCCTACTTCACTAATTTATCATACCATTCGTAAAAACCAATAAAACACCGATAAGTATTTGAAATAGGGAATAGAGAATATTGGTTAAAATGATAGAAATTGTCTTGCCACACTAACAGATTTGCTATTTTCATTTCCTCAAAACAACTAGCTGTTAAAGTAGGATAATTATAGCTGCTAACGGCTCTGATGGTGAAGTAATTGACAAATGAAATCACAACACCGGATAAAGATTGATGATTTCTTAATTCAAAAAATAGGAAGAAAAACTAAATCATAGAGCTCAGAAATGTCTAAATTGAATAATATCTTATGAAGTATTTATGAGGAATTTGTGTACCTAATTTGATAATTCAGTACCTAATAAATAGGGAGAAAAATATAGATGAAAACATTAATCATAGTGACACACTCAGATATGGGACATTCAACCATTAATAAACATTGGATTGAGGAATTGGGGAAATATCTAGAAGAATATACAATTTCATGAATTATATAAAGAATGCCCAGAAGGTACTATAAATAAAAAAAGAGAATAGTAATTAGTTGAATCTCATCAAAACTTAGTTTTTCAATTTTCTATATTTAATTTTTCTAGTCCGTCATTGCTAAAAAGTGGATAGATAATGTATTAATTTATGGTTCGTCTTATGGTAAAAATGGAGGAGATAAATTACAGAGGAGAAAAATAGCATTAGCAGTATCTGCTGGGATTCAGGAAAAGGATTATCAACCTGATGGGAAATATTATTATACTCTTGAGCAGAGATTAGTTCCTTTTAAGATTTTATTTAAATTTTTATTGTCGCTGAAATTATCGTGATCTCTTTGCTTTTTATGGTTCAGAGAGGACACCCGGTTTCAACAAAGTAAGAAATTGAGAGAAGCGCATCTGCCTATATTCAATTTTTAAAACATATATAATATTGGTCGTTAGGAGGTATTTATTATGGCTGTTTTGCAACTTCATAGAAAATTAAGTTTTGTCAATGACAGAGGCTTGCTTTATCTGATAGTGGACGATGTCAATCAAGGCAAAGTTACTGCAATTGTAGATAAGCAAATTGAACTATCGGCAGGAAAACATTCTCTTTATATTAAAGACATTCTGGGATTTACAAGTCAGACATTACTTCTAGATATCAAAGAAAATGACAATGTCTCTGTTACAGTTGGAAACGCCCCCTCTTTCATTGTGTTAGTTGTTTTACTCCTTATCTTATTTATTCTGTTTAAGACTATGCCGTTTACAGCTGGTCTTTCTCTGGTGAATTGGGGGCTTCCAATTTTATGGATTATTTTCTTACTTTATTTAGTAGTTTTTCGCCGCCATAATCTTTATGATATTTCAAAATAAGGCAAACTTGCAGAGCAGTATGCTCAGTTCTCCTAGTTTTGTTTAAAGAATAGAATGAACAAGTTGAGAATTTGGCAATCAGATATTTTAGGTTGGGAATAATATATTGTAAGTAAGGGATTTTAGTAGTATAATGAGGACAGCCCGTTTGAATAACTACCACATTTTTTCTTACGGTATAATACAACAGGTTTTTTGTTAACTTATTCCACCTATCACTATGAATATAAACTATATAAATTAGCCAAAATTTGATGATAGAGTGATAAGCTAAAAATCTGGATTTAGTCATATAAATTAAGATTGTTATGAACTAAATTATTAGTGATCCCTTTGTGGAAGGATGTAAAGAGACGACTATCACGGAAGTGTTGTTTGCGATTGTCGTCGGAAACAGATCTCACAGTAGAATATTGTACAATTCATTGGCAATCATTAACAAGGAGGAGTTTAATTAGACGATGAAAACAATCGGTTTAATCGGGGGTATGAGTTGGGAAAGCACCACTTCTTACTACCAAATTATCAACGAAACTATCAAAAGGGAACTAGGCGGTCTGCATTCTGCTAAAATCCTGCTTTACAGTGTGGATTTTGCAGAGATTGAGCATTATCAGGCTGTTGGAGACTGGGACAAGAGTGCGCAGGTGCTGGCGGACATTGCCCAGCGCTTAGAGCAGGCGGGTGCGGACTTTATCGTCATCTGTACCAATACCATGCACAAGGTTGCGCTGCAGATTCAGAAGAAAATTGCAATTCCAATTTTGCACATTGCGCAAGCAACTGCTCAAGCCCTGGTAGATGATGGTATTCGAAAGGTTGGACTCTTGGGGACTAAGTACACCATGACCCAAGACTTTTACAAGGAGAAATTACTAGAATCTGGGCTAGAAGTGCTGATTCCAGACCAAGCAGGCATTGCGGACGTCAATCGGATTATCTATGATGAACTCTGTCTGGGAGATATCAGAGAAAGTTCAAAACAGACATATCTTACCGTTATAGACGATTTAAAAAATGCTGGTGCAGAAGCCGTTATCCTAGGCTGTACAGAGATTGGTCTTCTAGTAAAGCAATCTGATATAGCTCTTCCTCTTTATGACACAACAGTTATCCATGCAGAGAAAGCAGCGAAGATGGGGATTGAGTGAAAGAATGGTTGTATTTAGCTTAAGTTCTTAAGACTATGAGTCAATTATTGGGGGATTTACCCACTACAAATATTATAGAGCCATCATAAAAACGCATAATATCAGGTATTCATAACCTTGATATTATGCGTTTTATTGTGAGAAAGTTCATTAGACTTCTCTTCCTTGAAACAACTAATGATCACTAAAGCGTCTGTATTTGATATGAAAATCAAAATAATGCTCATCTTGTAATTTTTGGAAGATGTCGCGATAGGCTTCCTCGTCGAAATGGTCACCGCGGTAGAGAATTTCAAAACTCAAGCCATCATACTCTAGAAAAGCGTTAGCTGTTTTAAAGCCATTTTGTTGATAGAAGCTCATACGAGCTTTTCTTTGTTCCAAGTTATCGCATTCTTCATCCAATCGCTCCACTTCAAGCAACATGGTCCGCTGATAAAAATCAGTTAGTTTGTCGATAATTTCCTTCCCATACCCGTGACTTCTTAAGTGAGGCATGATGGCGAAAAAGCTAATATAGAAGGCCTTTTGGTTGGAGATGGCAAAAGCAAAGCCAACAAATTCTTCTTCGTTATAAAAAGCAAAAAAGTGGGCGTCATCTCGGTCCTGGTAGCGCAAAAACTCAGAAAGAGGGACTCGTTCTTCCTCGGGGAAAGCTTCGTTATTTAGCTTTTCAACTTTATCAAGATCTGGAAACACATCGGTTATTAATTGACTGGTCAAACTCATAAATGACCTCCTTTTCTTGATTATAGCAAATTGTCTCTCTGTAAGCAATTGATTTCAGGATTCGTTAAAGAATCTTGTCGGTCCTCTGGAAAGCTGATATAATATCTTTATGAATAAAAAACGAACAGTGGACCTGATTCATGGCTCCATTCTTCCCTCACTTTTGAGCTTCGCCCTTCCAATTCTGTTGTCCAATATCTTCCAACAACTATATAATACAGCTGACGTCTTGATTGTAGGGCGGTTCCTTGGACAAGAATCCCTAGCAGCTGTAGGAGCAACGACGGCTATCTTTGATCTGATTATCGGCTTTGCCCTCGGAGTTGGAAATGGGATGGGAGTTGTCATCGCTCGTCTTTACGGTGCTCGTAATTTTGCTAAGATTAAAGAAGCTGTTGCAGCAACTTGGATTCTGGGTGCCATCCTGAGTGCTCTTGTCATGCTGATAGGCTTCTTCCGTCTTTATCCACTCTTGCAATATTTAGAGACACCTGTAGAAATCCTTCCTCAATCCTATGAGTACATCTCCATGATTGTTACCTGTGTAGGGGTTAGTTTTGCTTACAATCTTTTTGCAGGCTTACTGCGCTCGATTGGCGATAGCCTTGCGGCTCTTGCTTTTCTTATCTTTTCAGCTATCGTTAATGTGATCTTGGATTTATATTTTATTACGCAACTGCATCTGGGAGTTCAGTCTGCGGGTCTTGCAACCATTATCTCGCAGGGTTTGTCAGCAATCCTCTGTTATTTTTATATTCGTAAGAGTGTTCCAGAGCTTCTTCCGGGTCTCAAACATTTCAAATGGAATAAGGCTCTCTATGTGGATCTCTTGGAGCAGGGACTAGCCATGGGTCTGATGGGGTCAATCGTCTCTATCGGTAGTGTCATTTTGCAATCCTCTGTCAATAGTTTTGGTGCAGTCATTATCAGTGCTCAAACGGCAGCACGGCGAATCATGGCCTTTGCCTTATTACCAATGACGGCTATTTCAGCATCGATGACGACTTTTATCTCTCAAAACTTTGGGGCGAAACGTCCCGAACGTATTGTCCAAGGCCTTCGTTTAGGGAGCTATTTGAGTATGTCTTGGGCAGCCTTTGCCTGTGTTTTCCTATTTTTTGCTAGTCCTAGCCTAGTTTCTTTCTTGGCGAGTTCGACAGACAGCTACTTGGTAGAAAACGGGACCTTGTACTTACGTATCAGTTCTGTATTTTATCCATTTTTAAGTCTTTTATTGATTTATAGAAATAGCTTGCAGGGATTGGGGCAAAAGGTCCTTCCTCTCGTTTCCAGCTTTATAGAACTAATCGGGAAAATCGTTTTTGTGGTTTTGATTATCCCTTGGGCAGGCTATAGGGGGGTTATCCTTTGTGAACCCCTTATCTGGGTTGCCATGACCACCCAACTGTACTTTTCACTTTTCCGCCATCCCCTGATAAAAGAAGGCAAGGCAATCTTGGTAGCCAAAGGACAATCCTAGCTGGATTTGCTGAATAAAATCCATTTCCTCTAGTGAAAATCGAAAAAACTTGTGTTATAATAAGAAAGATTAAAATGTGAAAAAAGGAGATTCCTAATGGGACGTAAATGGGCCAATATCGTAGCCAAGAAAACGGCTAAAGATGGAGCTAACTCTAAAGTATATGCAAAATTTGGTGTAGAAATCTATGTAGCAGCTAAAAAAGGGGATCCAGACCCGGAATCAAACACTGCTTTGAAATTCGTTATCGATCGTGCGAAACAAGCCCAAGTGCCAAAACACGTTATCGATAAAGCGATTGATAAAGCAAAAGGAAACACAGACGAAACCTTTACAGAAGGACGTTACGAAGGTTTTGGACCAAATGGTTCTATGCTGATTGTTGATACTTTGACTTCAAACGTCAACCGTACAGCGGCTAATGTCCGTGCTGCCTTTGGTAAAAACGGCGGAAATATGGGTGCTTCAGGTTCGGTTTCTTACCTCTTCGACAACAAGGGTGTTATCGTATTTGCTGGTGAAGATGCAGATGCAGTCTTTGAGCAATTGCTTGAAGCGGATGTGGATGTGGATGATGTAGAAGCAGAAGAAGGAACAATCACTGTTTACACAGCTCCAACAGACCTTCACAAGGCTATCGTTGCCCTTCGTGAGTCAGGTGTCGAAGAATTCCAAGTGACAGAATTGGAAATGATTCCTCAGTCAGAAGTGGAATTGTCAGGGGATGACCTTGAAACCTTTGAAAAACTGTACAGTGTTCTTGAGGACGACGAAGACGTACAAAAGATCTACACAAACGTAGATGGATTCTAATAAATAAAAACAAGCCCTTGAAAACATTGGTATTTCAAGGGCTTTTGTTATGTCTTTGTGTAGAAAAGGGGCAGGTAAGGGGCAGAATTAAAAAACACTATCCAAAGTTTTTACAAGTTTATCTTCCATATCTTGAGTTGTATGGGAATAAATCTCAAGTGTCATTTTTGCGTTTGCATGTCCGACACGATCCATAATTGACTTAATTGGAAGCCCGGCTTCCGCTAAATAGGAAATATGAGAATGTCTGAAAATATGACTTGACAGATTTTTTTCTATTCCAGCTTTTGCGCCGTATTTTTTTATAATTTGAATGAAAGATGGTAACGTTATTGGGCTATTCCAAACCTCTAAGCAAAAGATATAATCATCATCTTTTAGTGGTTGATAACGTTCAGTGAGTCGAACCACTTGACGTTGTATGGCCTTTATAACTGCATCTGATACCAGTATTGTTCTAATGGATTTTGCGGTTTTTGGCAATGTTTTTATTTTGTTGATTGAGTCAAAATTACCTGTAATTTCAATCTTATTATTTTCAAAGTCTATATTTTTGAGTTGTAATGCCGTCAACTCTCCATACCTCATACCAGTGAGAGCAAGAACCGTTACCATATCGGCATATTTTTGCTGATACGGTCGATCATTCAGTGCATCTATTAATGCTTTGATTTCATCCATAGTCAAAAACTTGTTGCGCTTTTTTTCAATATCTTCTAAAGTTTCCGGTTTTTTAGGAATAACCGTGTAATTAACCTCATTATTTTCAATATAAGAGTATTGAACTGCATAATCGAAGATACTTTTGAGTCTACTGCGGACTCTATAAGCTGTATGATATCCTTTGCTATCAATAATATTTTCAATCTTACTCTGGATATACCGTCTATCAATATTAGCTAGTAAAGTGTTAGATGGTATTTCTTTTTTCATAGTCGCATCAACAAAAGTATAATTGTGCTTAGTAGATGCTTTGACTGTTTTAGACCAAGAATTGTAAAAAAGGTTATAGATCTCTTCAAATGTAATGCTTTCTACTTGTTTTGTGCTGATTTTTTTCTTTATCTTTTCTTGCAGCAAGATGGCAGCTTGATTTTTAGCTTGAGGGGTTTTCTTTTCCATTGTGACTGATACTTTTTTTAATTTCTCAGTATATGGATCCTTATACCGTTCAAAAAATTTATATTTGCCGGTTGGTAATTCTTCCATCCACATTTGCTTTTCACCTCATTTCTTGGTAAAATAGACATAGAAAAGAGGGCTTTTTAATGCCTGTCTTTCTATACATCCTACTCCACGCTCAGAGTCGCCAAACTTTTGAGAGCGTGGGGCTTTTTTGTTTTGTCTAGACTTTGTAAATGTCAACGACCTCTCCGATTGTGCGGATGTCGTCATTCTCTGACAAGTGAATTTCCTCGTATCCACTATTTAGACTTTGAAGATACCAGGAACCGTCATAATCTCTTTTCAATTTCTTGACGAAGTTCTTACCGTTAATTTGGAAGATACCGATTGAATTGATATCTACCTGACTGGTAACTTTGATGAACAATAGATCATTATCTTCAATGAGTGGTTCCATACTATCGCCTGCCACTTTAGCGATGGTGTCATAACTTTCTGGGACATCTTCAGTTCTAAGTTTCACTTCCATGTGAAGATTATCTTCCTGGAACGTTCCATGGCCTGCAGCAACCAGTCCCTCAACATAGTCTATAATGTAGTCATCTGTTCTATACTTTTCTAAGACCGTGGTCGCTTTCATGTTGATTTGCTCGTTTAATAGAACTGTAGCATAGTCGATTACATTTGCTTGTCTATCTTCGTCTAGTTGATTGAAGATGGTTAGAATTTCAGCCTGATCAATATCAATGCCGTTAAAATAATCTAGTGGGACATCGAAATAATCAGCAAGGATTTTGACAGATGAGAGTCTAGGTTCCTCTCTATCATTTTCCCATTTTGAAATTTTACCTTTATTAAAATTGATAGTGTCAGGATATTCCTTGTTCAATATATCCGCTAACTCTTCAAGAGTTAGATTATGGCTTTTTCTAAGCTCTTTTATTTTGTTTCCTATCATTGTTGTTGCTCCTTTTTCTATAATGATAATACCATAAAAGTTTCGTTAACGCAAATTATTTTAAAAAAATTAAAAAAAGTTGTTGACAACGAAAAAATAAAAGTGTATACTTAACTCATAAAATAAAGTTGCGAAAACGACAACTTGGAAAGGAGAGGTCTATGGAAGGTTCACTAGTACTGGATAAACCATACCACAATTTAAAAGGTATCATCGTTTCTAAAGGTTTGAAACAGAATGATATTGCCGACAAGTTAGGGATGGATAAGTCTACACTTAGCATGAAAATCAACCGATATAAAGGGCGAGACTTTACATTCTCAGAGGCAAGTAAGCTGGCAGAATTGCTAGGTGTCAAGATGGAGGATTTCTAGCAGTATTTTTTTACTCTAAAAGTTGCGAAAACAACAACAAAGAAAGGAGAAAGCAATGAAAGAAATTGAAAAAAATGCCCTCAATGATGTTTTGAGGACAATTATACTTATAAACGGAAAGATTGAAGAAATTGCTGAAATTCAAAAGCAGCAGGAAATACTTATTTCTTATCTTCGAGGGATGATAGCAGGCTCTGAGTCTGAGTGATTCTATCTTGAGATTGTTGAATAATTGACTGATAGCCAAATTGTGATTCGTTTAAATTTAAACCACGAATGATTCCGGGAGAATAGTTTGACTGATTTTTTTCAAGAAGATTTAGTATTTTGTCTAGCTTTTTAGTTAGTTTATCATCAAGCTCATCTAATGTAACGCTTTTATCAAGACTACTCTCAGGCATTTTGAAGTTTTCAAAACTTTGAATTTTAGATTTCAAATTTTCTTTAGATTCTTCAATTTTCGATACATCTGTATCATAGAAAACGGTACGAGTCGTCATAACATCAAAAGGAAGTCTTTCTCCTACTCTTATGATTGGGACAAGAGGCAGTTCAAGCGCCTGTCTAAAACCTAACTCGTAGAATGCGTTGGGATTATGGTCTGTCATATCTGCTATAACCATAGGAGCAGTTTTAAGGTAATTGATAATTGTAGCGTTGATGTTATCTACCGCATTGACGTGGTCAACACGAACAGGTTTATAACCAAGTTCTTCACAAACAGGGGCGATAAGATACTTATATACATTGTCAGCTCGTTCTCTGGTAGGTGTTCCAGATTCACCAATAGCAGTTACAATAAAACAAATTTTTTCAGTCATAATTATACTCCGCAAATTTTATTATCTTTATTATACCAAATTTAGAAAGGAATATTATGAACGAAATTTTTAATTTTCACGGGCAAGAAGTCCGTACTATGACAATCAATGATGAACCATGGTTCGTTGGAAAAGATGTCGCTGACATATTAGGATATAGCAAAGCAAGAAATGCAATTGCTCTTCACGTTGACGAAGAGGACGCCCTAAAGCAGGGCATCCCTACTAGCGGTGGAATGCAAGAAATGTTGATCATCAACGAATCAGGATTATATTCGCTTATCCTATCTAGCAGATTGCCACAGGCGAAAGAATTTAAGCGCTGGGTGACATCAGAAGTCCTTCCAGCTATTAGAAGGCAAGGTGGTTTTATCCGTGAGGACCTAGATGAAGATGCCTTTATCGCTCTCTTTACTGGACAGAAGAAATTGCGTGAGCAACAAGCCAGCATGATTGAAGATATCGACTATCTCAAGAATGAACAACCAATTCATCCAAGCTACGCTCAATCTCTATTGAAGAAGCGTAAGGCTCGAGTAGTTGCTTGCCTTGGTGGAATTGACAGTCCAGCTTATGCTGACAAACGCTTTGCTCAGTCGGTATTTAGACAAGCTGAGATTGATTTCAAGGAGCATTTCAACATTAGTCGCTATGACTTACTACCAAAGAAATTCGCTGAAGCTGCATCGAAGTATTGGATAACTTGGGAGCCATCTACCAACACTAAGATGAAAATCATGGATTTGAACGCTTTTAACATAGCTCAGAGAGGATGAAAATTAGACCACAAAAAAGCACCTGACCGAAGTTAGGCGCTCAACAAAATTACTACTTAAATTATAACATGAAAGGGGCAGATATGGAAGCAATTGAAGTTGTGAGAATTAGGGATGTGATCATTGAGAAGGTTTCGGCCAACGATGAAGAATTAGAACACATCTTTGGATGCACAAAGCGACAAGCAGGAGACATGAGACGAGAGATGAAGAAATTACCTAGTCAACAGAAGCACCTCAGAAACGATGGCCAACTTGTCACAATTAAAGGGTTTGACGCATACCTGCAATATAGAGGTAGTCGAGAATGGAAAAAAGAAATGGAAACAAGCAAGAAAATGAGGTCGGTCGGATGAACGCTTTCATCGCATCACTGACTTTAAAAAGAATTAGAGGTATAGAAAATGGAAATTAAATATGTTTATGAAAAGACACAATTAGGGTGGGGTTGGCAAGTTGCCCTAGACGGACAAAAGCTATTCTATCCTTTTGGCGAACTAAAAGGTTTGAAACGCTTTGTGAAGGAAAATTTGGATATTTTGATCCAGAAGCTAGAAAGTGAAGAAAACTATGGACTAGCCTTCTATGCCTGTGGGTATAACGGACAGTCACAACAAGAGTACATAGATTGTTGGAAAAAACAAGGTTTGACCGTGTTTTAATTCAAGGAGAATAATATGACAGAACCAACTTTATCAAGCCAATTGTTTGGCTTAGCAGTGATTTTCATTGGAATGTTTATCTTGCTGCTATTTACAGCTAAAAATGAAAAAACGGATGAGCAAAATGTTGTGGTCATCATCGAAGAAACCGAGGATTTCGGAGAAGTCGCACGAAGAAACCTGAGAATGTGTGATAGAAAATCAACCTATGACACACAGCCTCCTATTGGACTGACTTCATCAATCGAGGATGTGCCACAAGTTTTTAGAGCATGCATCGAAGACTATGACAGGCTTGCTTGTGATTACCAGGAAGAAGCAAGTAACAATGATTTTCTAAGAAAGCAAAATGCAGACCTCTTAGAAGAAAATGGGCGTTTGCTTTATCAGGAAATGACTATGGAATCTAGAAGAAATCAACGCAAATGGGGAGCTAGAGCATAAAAACAACAAAAACTAAAGGAGGGAAGTCATGTCTGAAATCAAATGGATTAAGATTACGACGGATATTTTTGATGATGAAAAGATACGCCTTATTGATGCACTACCAGATCATGATGCAATTTTGGTTATATGGTTTAAAATCCTAGCTCTTGCTGGCAAACATAATCGCAACGGACTTTTGATGATGTCAGATAAAGTTCATTACACTGATGAGATGCTTGCAACAATCTTTCAAAGGCCTCTGAATAGTGTAAGAATGGCTCTTGGAATTTTTGAACAATTCGGAATGATTGAAATTATCGATGGTGTTATCACGCTGCCAAATTGGGAAAAGCATCAAAATATTGATGGGATGGAAAAAATCAAGGAGCAAACACGCAATCGTGTTGCAAGGCACCGTGAGAAACAGAAAAATCTTGCTCTTGGTAACGTTACATGTAACGTTACAGTAACGGGCGGTAACGCACTAGAAGAAGAAGCAGAAGGAGATAAGACTAAGATTAAGAATAGATTAGATAAAGATAAGAATATAACTACTACTAGTAGTGAGTATATCTTAGAACTTTTTCAGTCTGAGTTTCGTAGATTACTATCAGGTTTTGAGATTGAGGAAATTAATCATCTGTTAAAGGAAAATGATGTTGAACTAGTTAAAGAAGCATTGAGGACCGCTGTTAATTTAGGAAAATCAAACGTTAAATACATAGGTGGTATTTTGCGAAATTGGCAGATGAATCAAGTTACAACAGTTGAACAGGTTCAACAATCTCAAAAACAACATCAAGAAAAAAAATCAGGCAAGGAGGCGACAGACGAATGGGGATTTTAGAACTTATCGAGCAATTTGAAGATGACTTTTATCCGATAAGCGAGGAAAAGAAGTCACTGCTTGCAAAACAATCTCTTTCTACCGTTACTGCTTGCCTGTCAGATATGGCTAGCTGGAAAGCTTGTGGAGGTAAGGTATCATGGTAACTGATGCTTTAGAAGAAATGGCTCTCTCTTATCACAGAAATACTGAAGAACAGGATGAAATTTGCGACAAACACAAAATTCCTTTGATTAAGATTATTCGTACAAATGATGTTCTCTGTCGCTTATGCGAATCGGAACGGATTCATGCAGAGAATCAATTAAGAGTAAATGAGCTTGCTGACGCAGAATACGAGAGAGAACGGAAGTTCTATCTTGAGAGATTCTCTCTCTATGATGATGTACTGAAAAATGCTACTCTTGATAACTTTGACACACCAACTGAAAAAGAGGTTGAAAAGTTGAAGTTTGCCAAAAAAATTTGTAGAGAGTGGGCAGGTGGAGCGAGAAACAATGTTGTTTTTCAAGGCGAAGATGGAACGGGTAAAAGCCATCTTGCTTTTGCCATGATGAAAGCTTTATCAGAAGCTACAAAAGAAATTGCTATCTTTATCAATGTCACTGACTTGCTGATGAAAATCAAGGCGGACTTTAGTCAGGAAGAGTTCCTGGTCAATAAAATCGCTAGTGCAAAGTTTTTGGTCTTGGATGATCTTGGTATGGAGAAGGACAGTGAGTGGTCCTTCAGTATTCTTTACAACATTCTCAACAAAAGGGCCAATACGGTTATCACGACTAATCTGACTGCACAAGAAATTCAGAAACGCTACGGTCGGCCGTTTATGAGCCGGTTGATGAAGGGTGTAGACAATGATCATCTGATGGTTTTTAATGACCTGAAAAATAAAAGGAAAGAGTATTTTTAGATATGAATGAAATTAAAGAAAAAGCCTTGGCTAAGTTGCTAGAGGAATTAAATCAACCACATGATGCTGCACTTGACCGTGTTCATAACTGGATATGCGATCAGGAGGATGAGGAATTATTTAAAGGAATCTTAAAAGAGCGATACTCTCTGAAGTGTGCTTTAAGCCATGCTAAAGAAAAAGCTCGTAAATTTGCTGAAAACGGAGTCGCTTGTATCGATGATGCTACTGTCTTCAGATGGGTTAGAGAGTACTTTATCTCAAATTCACAAGTATCTAACATCAAGCAGGTACCTGTTGAATCTGTCAAGAAGAAGGTAGAAAAGCCTAAAAATCCTTCTGAAAATAAAGCTGATGCGGTCAAAATTAAGAAAGAGAAAGGAGCAGTCGAAAAGCAAATGAGCATTTTCGATTTCTTGGACGAATGAAATATGAACAATGCAAGCGAGAAGCTGACAGACGATTGAAACCACCTGCAGATTTTTGGAGCTGGTGCTACTCGCAAATCACAACGTATAGATGGAGCAATAAGGACAAGACAATAATCGCTTCAGACTTGGACCTTGGCCATTGTATTGAAAAGCGACTGACAAAGTCGTCACGGCTCACTTTTTATGACAAGACCTACTTTTTCTCAATCATTCTCAGCACGTCTAAACGCATCGAGATTCAATCTTATGAATTTAGCTCGAAGCTAGTCGAAGGGAAACAATTTATTGATTTTCAACTTACTAATTTAGAACGATTTGAAAATGACAAACACATAAAGATTGGCCAAGATTTCAACGGACAATTTTATCCGTATCTATTCGCCAATTTCTTTAGTGGCGGTTTTTACACAGGAAATATTTTTTATCCAAACAACTGGGCTGAGAGACTTAGAAAAGTATCTGAGCTCAAATATTTGAAGTTTGGATACATCGATTACTGGGAAATTGAACGGCTTTACAAATACAAGTTTGAAATTGAATTCGCTCAGAAAATTCATGCTTATAGGTTGGCCAACGAAATCATGTATCCAAATTATAGGTTTGGATTCACAAGAAGCGTAGATATGCGAACCTTGAACCGCAGATGGCTTCAGAAGAATAAACATTTTTTCAAAAATTCAAATCGCAGCTTTAACGAATTTGAATTGAGCCGTCGATTAAAAGAACGGAACGGCCAACTAGTGCCTGGCATTGAGTCTTATCTGACTTACCACGATATCAAGCATATACCGAAAGGTATCGGGATCAATAAGTTTCAGAATTGGGTTATCAAGAATCATATTGACTTCAATGAATACCTTGACTATCTCAAGATGCTACGAGAAATGGGCATTGAGCCTGAAGGTGATGCTATGCTTGTGCCAAAGGATTTCACGGCCATGCATAATCACACAGTCGGATTATACAATCAATTCGTCGAAGAAAAACAAAAACTGGAAGATAAGAAGAAACGCAAGCAACTTGAAGCTGAGTTTAAACTTAGAGAAGGAATGGATAAGACAATCAATGGATACGCATTCCATGTCCCTAGAAAAGTGGCTGAGCTGATCTATGAGGGCAAGAAGCTACATCACTGCGTAAGCTCATACACAGACAAGCATTTTAAAGGGGATACCTTAATAGTGTTTGTCCGTTTATCAAACCAACCTAAAAAACCTTTGTACACACTCGAAGTGAGACAAGGGAAGATAGCTCAGTTTCGTGGCAAGTATAACCAAGATGTACCAGCTGAAGTCTGGGACATAGCCAAGGAATGGATGAAACAAACGAAATTAGTACCAAAGTCAGCATAAAGGAAAAAGGAGTTGGAAGATGATGGAAGAATTAAAGAAAAAAGTTAATGGAGTATACGGCTGGTCGGTAGAAGACGGGAAGCCCAAACTTCCCAAGCAAGATTTACCACAAGCAGTGAAAGACCGGGCGGACTATTTTTGGGAAATGGCAGAAGATGGTATGACGTTTATGGGAGCGATGGAATGTATCTTCGCCGATAAAAAACCTACAGACTATGATTTGGGTGCTACTAAGGATTGGTTGCCAAAATCTAAGGAGTTTGATGATTGGGTCGGCTATTCACCAGGCATGTCTCAGTTAGTTATTGCAGTTTATTTAATTTATGGAGGAAAGGAAGATGAATAAGCAGGAAGGGATTGAAGTTGAGGAGGTGGAATAAATGGAAAATTTAATGTTTTGGGGGATGTTTATTGCTTGTTTGCTGATTTCGGCTATGACATTTTATATTATGTACTCTCAAGCGATGGTCAACAGAGATTTGGAAAGAAAATACTATGACTTAAAACAAGAAATTTTAAGAGTTTTTGGTTGGGATGAATATGACTGGGCAAATAATTTTAGGGATTATGCTCGTAAAGTTGAAGGACTTATCAAGTTTAAAAAAGAAATTGAACAACTTGAAATTATTAAAAAAGCATTAGAAGTCAAAAGTTTGGAAGAGTTGCAAAAGAAGAAAGAACAGATTGAAAGTGTAATCAAAACGCTAGAAAAATAAGGAGGTGGAGTGATGAATGAACAGTTCGTTTTAGAATTACAGAAATTGCTGAATTGCTTTCCTGATTCATACGTAAATCGCAACCTTGAGGTAATTCTTATACCTAAGACCAATACTTACTTTTCTCTAGTCGGTTGTGGCACAAAGAGGGACATAATTGCAAAAGTCTTAATGTGGTGCACTAGGGATATAGCGAAAGTTAGACCTTATCAACAACACAAACGAAATATCGCCTTCTATGTAGACAATCGTGACCGTTTGAGAAAATATTTAGGTTCTAATATCGATGTAGATGTGGTTTATCATCACCTAGGAAATGGAATTAACAAAGAACTCACACACAGATTTATCGAGAGCGGTTTTGATATGAACTTACTTTATAGAGAAATTAAGAGCAAGGAGTAGAGTGATGGAAGAAGTTATTATGGCTACACTGCCTAACAAAGAATTAAATCGTTTGATTTAAATTGAAATCGCAGTTGAAAATCTAATCGAGAACGGAGTTCTTGATCAAGATTTGTTCAATGAGTATTTGAGAGAAATATAGATTAAGGAGGTCACAGATTGAAACGAAAAAGCATATCTAAAGTCATGAGACAAAAAGTTTTGGATAAATACGGTGGTCACTGTGCTTATTGTGGCAAGGTTTTGGACTTGAAAACTTTGAGAGTGGATCATCTACACCCTCACTATTTAGGTGGAGAAGATAGTTTTGAAAACTATATGCCAGCGTGCTATCAATGTAATTTCTACAAATCTACTCTTCTGTTAGATGAATTCAGAGAGCAGATGTCTACCTTGCACGAGAGAATCAGTAAGCCGTTCATAGCAAGACTTGGTTTAGATTATGGAATTATTAAAATTGAACCGTTCGACGGAACGTTTTATTTTGAGGAGGAACACGAGAAGTGAAACGATTTATCGCAATATGGATATTATTATCTGCAGGATTGAATGTCTGGCAGAGTATCCAGATTAAGAAATTAGAAGAAAAACGCCCAATTATCGTCTATAAAGCAGATAATCAAGGCGCAGAAATCAAAGGCAGAGTCGTCCACAAGGAGCAGATTGGCGAACTCTACACGATCACAATACAGAACTACGGCATTTTCGTAGTCACGCAAACAAGCTACAAATCATTGAGGATTGGAGACGAGGTGAGATTATGAAACCTAAAAAATATCCGTATTCAGGAAGAAGAAAAAAACAAGAAACGCCGTCGCCAATATTTTCTGCACGACCAATTTTTAAAGAAGTTCCAATTGTAGAAGAAGTTAAGGTTGAGTTCAAAGTTGAAGCCAGTACAGGGCGTATATATCCAGAAACGATAATACATTTAGATATTTCTGGATATGGAAATAGAGTACATTCAGTGCATCGCTTCCCTGGTATCTTACTGAGTGTCGGTGAGTCAATCCAACTAAAGATACTCTTTTATAAAAAACTTAGAGATTTTACTACAGATCGTTTCTTGACGTTTAGGGAATCTGATTGGAAGTTCTTTATCCGTGACCTGGTCAATGAATTTGCGCATTAGAAAATTATTGAGGAGAAAAAATGAAACCAGAAAAAATTGACAATGTAAACAAGCCAAGCCATTACCAAGGCTCAAAAGGTCTTGAAAGTATTGAAGTGATTGACAATTTTATTGGCAAATTGCCAGGCAAGGCAGCATGGTGCTGGGGGAATGCTATCAAGTATCTATTGCGCTTCCAAAAGAAGAACGGTCTTGAGGATTTGAAAAAAGCACGCAAAAATCTTGATTGGCTTATCGAGGAGATGGAATATGAGAATAAAAACATCAAATGATTCTATTATCAACGTTGATAGCGTGAAACGTAGCATCACAATTGAAGGAGTTGAGTTTGGTTCAGATTGTAGTGCTTTGGTATCTAAGAACAAAGACGGGACAGGAACAATCACTCTGATATTTGAAGGAAAAATTATTTGAAATAGAAATGAGGTGAGAGATGCCTTTTTTTCCAGAAATCAACGAAGCCAAAACTAAAGAAAATGCCAAGAAAATTTTAAAAGGATATCCTCGATGGCGTCGTGTGGCCAATGATCAAAATGGTCAAAAGGTGACGACTACATACTCTTTCATGCCTCGCAATCCAGGAAGCGACACGACTAGTCAGGTTGAGAAGCTTGCTATCAGAAAAGTAGATGCAGAAATGGAGTTAGATGCGATTGAGCAGGCAGTCAGCGAGCTACATGATCCATATTACCGCAGAATCATATATGAAAAGTATATGGTTTGGCATCGAAAAAAAGATGAGACGATATACAACGAACTTTCAATCTCAGAGAGCTCATATTATGAGATTCTTGATAAAGCTTTATTGGCATTTGCAGAACTCTATCGAAACGGTGAACAGGTTTCGATTATGGAGTAAATGCGGAGTAAGTCGGGAGTAAATATATAATTTTTTGTGCTAAAATTATATTATGAAATATTTGTAAAAGACAGGCACACCCTGTCTTTTTGTCTGGTTTGGAGGTGATATCGTGAAAAAAGTAGAACCTATTCGTGAACTTGATGACATTGAACGGATGAAAGACTTTTTGAAATCAAAGAGTGAGCGAAACTATGTCCTAATCATGTGCGGTCTGTATTCTGGAATGCGCATCAGCGATATCATACCTCTTCAAGTCAAGCAAGTGACAGGCGATAGGATAGAAGTCATTGAGAAGAAAACAGGAAAGGTTAAGCGATTCGCTATCAATCCAGAGTTAAGAAAAGCTCTAAATCATTACATAAAAGCAAATGATCTACAAGGATACGATTATCTGTTTCCAAGCAAAAAGAAAGTTAGGACAGACGGTGTGCGGATCGCTCACATCGGAAGAGTTGCAGCTTACCAGATTTTAAAACAAGCAGCTGAACATGTTGGCTTGAAGAACATTGGAACACACTCCATGAGAAAGTCGTTTGGGTATCATCATTATAGACGAAATCAAAACGTAGCGATTTTGATGGAATTGTTTAATCATTCATCACCAGATATTACTCTGGATTATATTGGTATTAAACAAGATGAATTGGATGATTCGATGATGAATTTTAGTTATTAAAAACCTATTTATTTAACACATTGAAAAAATGTAAATTAGTTTTTAATAAAATAGTTGTAATCACTTGATATACTTGACTTTTGAGAATGTTAGTTTTATTTAACAGAATATAAGATATGTTAAATATACGAGGGTGTGAGAAGCTAAAAAAACTCCCCCCCTGCATCATAAAATTTAGCCCCTACCAACTAAAAAGAAAGGCCCCTCCCTAGATGAATACCCCCAAGGAAAGACCGGACCGGAGCGGTCCTCACAGAGTTGCTTTTGAAAAGAATAAAAATATCATTCTCAAAACAAGAAATACTTGTGGGATTTGTGGACTCCCTGTCGATAAATCATTGAAGTACCCACATCCTCTATCTCCGGTAATTGACCATATCATTCCAATCAATCGAAACGGTCACCCATCAGATATTCAAAACTTGCAGCTAGCCCACTGGCAATGCAACAGACAGAAGTCTGATAAACTGTATGCTGACGATAGATCAGCCAATGCTACTGTTGTAGGTAACAGGAACTTGCCACAGTCCAGGGACTGGACTAGGTATAGAGCTTGATAGTTCAATTAAGAAATAAAGAAACCTTTTTGCAAAAAAGAAAAACAAAAAAATATTTAAAACTTGAAAAAATAATAGATATGTGTGAAGTAAGTCCTAGCTGAGGATAGGGGGGTATCCCCCCTCCCACTAGGCGCTCGCGAGCTTCACGCCGTCACTGTACATTTTTTCTCGCGCCAAATCATCACAATGAAAGGAGAACGATTTGGAATTAAGAGGGATTGAGTATCTTAGGAGAAAGTTGAATCTCTATCGGAGTAGAGTCAATCTGAGATACAAGCATTATGCAATGCAGCATTATGAAGCACCTACAGGAATCACAATTCCTGCACATATCAGGGCAAAGTACCAAGCTGTCCTTGGTTGGGCTGCAAAGGGAGTTGATAGTCTTGCAGATCGTTTGATTTTCAGGGCATTTGCTAACGATGATTTTAACGTCACAGAAATTTTTGATCGTAACAATCCTGACATCTTTTTTGATAGTGCTATTTTAGCTGCACTGATTGGTTCATGTAGTTTCGTCTACATTTCGAAGGGTGAAGATGATGAGGTGAGGTTGCAAGTCATTGAATCGAGTAATGCAACTGGTGTCATTGATCCTATCACTGGCTTGCTTGTGGAAGGTTATGCGGTGTTGGCTCGTGATGATTACAATCGTCCAACGCTTGAAGCCTACTTCGAGCCTAATGCTACTCACTTCATTCCGAAAGATGGGGAGCCTTACTCGGTTACGAATGAGACGGGTATTCCTTTGCTGGTTCCGGTCATTCATCGTCCTGATGCGGTCCGTCCGTTTGGTCGGTCTCGTATTACCAGGGCAGGGATGTATTATCAGAAATACGCTAAGCGAACTTTAGAGCGAGCTGATATTACGGCAGAGTTCTATTCGTGGCCACAGAAATACATTCTTGGACTTGATCCTGATGCGGAACCTATGGAGAAATGGAAAGCTACTGTATCAAGCTTGTTGACGATTTCTTCAAGTGATAAAGGCGAGAAGCCAAGCGTTGGACAGTTTACTACCGCTAGCATGTCACCTTTTACTGAACAGCTGAGAACTGCTGCTGCTGGATTTGCTGGGGAAATGGGCTTGACCTTGGATGACCTTGGTTTTGTTTCAGATAATCCATCATCTGTGGAAGCCATTAAGGCTAGTCACGAAAATCTTCGTCTTGCTGGTCGGAAGGCTCAGCGGTCGCTAGGTGCTGGATTGTTAAATGTCGCTTATGTTGCAGCTTGCTTGCGTGATGAGTTCCGTTATGCAAGAAGTCAGTTTGTAAGAACAACAGTTAAGTGGGAGCCTTTGTTTGAAGCTGATGCGAATACCATGACTATGATTGGTGATGGTGTTGTCAAATTAAATCAGGCATTACCTGGTTACATCAACGCAGAAACCATTCGAGACCTTACTGGTATCGCTGGAGACATGTCTGCTAAGCCAGCAATCAGCGAGGTAGTGACAGATGGAACATGATATTTTACCTAGCCTCTTGAAAGAGGTTCAAGAGAGATTTGAGCAAGATTTTGGTAAGAGCGAGATTGTCAGGAATGCTTTTGCTACATTGAAGGCGAAAAAAGCTACTTACAAAACAGCAAATGAGTTCGCGATTGAAATTGGTGAGATTCTCTCTAAGGTTCTAGGAGCTTCTCTAAGCGCCGATAAATTACCGGACGGAAAAATGTATTACAATATCGCTCAGCGTTTGCTGACGGACGTGCTAGGACGAAATCACGAGCTTGTAAGTGGTTATGCTAGTGATGTTCAGAAGAATTTGAACGATAAAGCGAAAATCGGTCTGAAAGTTCAAGTTCCTGAATTAAATCTGGATCGAATAGCTGGCATAGTCAATCGCTTTTCGTCTGAGGAGAATTTTGAGGATGTCAGTTGGTTGCTTGGTGAACCTATTGTGAACTTCACCCAATCAATCATTGATGATAGTATTCGTAAGAATGCGGAGTTTCATGCTAAAACGGGATTGGTACCGACGATTAGTAGGCAGTCTACTGGACGTTGTTGCAAATGGTGTGATAGTTTAGTAGGAAATTACATATATGGTGAAGAACCAGCGAATTTCTACAGAAGACATCAGCATTGTACTTGTGTAATTGATTATCATCCTAAAAACGGGAAACGTCAGAATTCTTGGACTAAAAAATTCAGCAAGGATAGTTCAAACGAGCTAGAAATTCGTAAGCAAATGAATATTGATGTGCGTGATAATAATCGCAAAGCAGATATTCAGGAATACAAGAAAATAGTTGATGTTTTAGGAGTTCAAAATGCCCCTATTTCACTAGCAAAGTTTCAGGATTTGAAGTATAATGGTGGTGAGGGATATCAAGAACTAAAAGACCGTGTTCGTTGGTCTCAGGCTAGCTTTCCTACTGAAAAATCTTTCAACGGGCATTTCAGAAAGCATAGTGAAGAATTTGGTAATATTACACAATCGCAGTATCTTGAACTAGGGAGAACACTTTTAGGTGAACCTATTGGAGATAATGTACTTGGTTATGATACGGAATACCGACGTGTAAGATATGATTTAGAAAAAAACATATTTGCATTGGGTGATAACAAAAGGGGACGTGTTACAACGATCCTAAAACCAGAGGAAGGAGTGAATTATTTTGAGCAAGATTGGAAAAGGCAACTTGGTGATGATCAATGATGAAGAGTATGTACATTGTCCGGTCTGCGGAACATTGACTGCTGTTTATGACATTTGTGATCATTGTAATTGGCAAAATACGGGTGAAACCAACATTGATGGAGGTCCAAACAAGATGACCTTAACAGAAGCTAAGCAAGCTTATGTTATGGGTGAACCGATTAAATAAAAGCACTTAACTGAAGTTGAAGTTAGGTGCTTTTATTATGCTTTGAAAGGAGTCAGAAAATGAAGTACAGAAAGAAACCTGTTGTGGTTGAGGCAGTTCTTTGGAACGGGAATAACTATAAAGAAGTAATTGACTTTGCAGAAAATAAGATTTGGTTTGATGCACTTGGGAATATATGCATTGATACACTTGAAGGTGATATGATAGCCAAAAAAGGGGATTATATTATCAAAGGAGTTCAAGGTGAATTTTATCCATGCAAACCAGATATTTTTGCAGAAACTTACGAAGAAGTAGAGTATCTGAATATTTTAGCTAGTATCTAGGAGGTGATCCAATATCTCCCAGCGATAGGGTTATCATGCGATGACGATTGAAAGGAAATTAGAATGGCGAGGAAGAAGAAACTTGGCAATCAGAATCCTACTCAATCGGTGATTTTAAAATACGTCAAGAAAAATTCAAAAGCTAAAGAAGCGATTGAACTTTACGAACGGACTGGTCTTTCTTGCTATGCTTGGCAGAAGAATCTTTTATTACCTATGATGGCTGTTGACAAGAACGGTCTTTGGGTGCATCAGAAGTTTGGTTACTCTATTCCTCGTCGTAATGGGAAATCTGAACTCCTATATATAGGTGAAATTTGGGGGCTACATGAGGGATTGAATATCCTACATACGGCTCACCGGATTTCTACGTCACATGCCTCTTTTGAAAAGGTTAAACGATACCTCGAAAAAATGGGTTATGTAGATGGTGAGGATTTTAATTCCATTCGGGCGAAGGGTCAAGAAAGAATCGAGCTGTATTCGACAGGTGGTGTTATCCAATTCCGTACTAGGACATCAAATGGTGGTCTTGGTGAAGGTTTTGATATGCTGATCATTGACGAGGCTCAGGAGTACACGACTGAGCAAGAATCTGCTTTGAAATACACGGTTACGGATAGTGAGAACCCTATCACAATCATGTGTGGGACACCTCCAACACCAGTATCAAGTGGTACGGTCTTTACTAAGTACCGTGAGACTTGTCTTTTCGGGAAAGGGAAGTATTCAGGATGGGCTGAGTGGTCGGTTTCTGATGAAAAGGAAATTGACGATGTGGAAGCCTGGTATAATTCCAATCCATCCATGGGCTATCACTTAAATGAGCGTAAGATTGAAGCAGAGCTTGGTGAGGATAAGCTGGACCATAATATTCAACGTTTGGGATTTTGGCCGACTTACAACCAGAAATCTGCTATTTCTGAAACTGAGTGGAATGAGCTCAAGGTGGACGATATTCCAGAATTGTCTGGCAAGCTGTCTGTTGGTATCAAGTATGGCCAAGATGGAACGAATGTGGCATTGAGTATTGCTGCACGAACCAAGGATGGACGTTTCTTTATCGAGACAGTCGATTGTCAATCCGTTCGTAATGGGAATGAGTGGATGGTTGCTTTCCTGCGTCAATCAGACGTGGCTCAAATTGTCATCGATGGCGCAAGTGGGCAAAAGATACTGGACGAAGAGTTGAAGGACTACAGAATCAAGAATGTGATTCTTCCGACGGTGAAAGAAATCATCGTGGCCAACGCTCTTTGGGAACAGGGAATTTACCAGAAAACCATCTGTCACGCTGGCCAGCCATCGCTATCAAAAGTAGCCACTAACTGCGATAAGCGGAATATTGGTTCGAATGGTGGTTTTGGATATCGATCGCACTTTGACGATATGGATATTTCTTTGATGGATAGTGCATTGCTTGCGCACTGGGCTTGTGCTACGACTAAGCCTAAGAAAAAGCAAAAAATCAGTTATTAAAATAAGCGGTTTTGTGACTGCTTTTTTTGATGCCCAAAATTACCGAACTGCCGGGAAAGCAGGAGAAAGGAGACATGAGAATGTCAGAATTTAAACCAATCACAACACAAGAAGAATTTGATGCTGCTATTAAGGATCGTTTATCTCGTGAGAAAGCGAAGTATAGTGACTATGACCAGCTCAAATCTCGAGTTACAGAATTGGAAACAGAAAATGTCGGCTTGAAGTCAACAATCGAAGCTAACAATCAAAGTAAGGCGGATGCTGACAAGCAACTTGAAGAAATGCAGAATCAAATCGCTGGTTATGAGACGGCTAGTCTGCGAACTCGAGTAGCTTTGCAACATGGACTGCCTTACGACCTTGCAGATCGTTTGCAGGGAACTGATGAAGAAAGCTTGAAAGCTGATGCAGAGCGCTTAGCTGGGTTTATGAAACCAGTAAGTAAAATTGCACCAGTAAAATCAACTGAACCAATTGTCCCTAAAGAGGATGATGACAGAGCTATGGTTAGAAACTTGGTTCAAAATTTAAATATCGAAGATTAAAGGAGAAAAAATATGTCAGAAGCTCAACTTTCAAAAGGAAATCTATTTGATCCAGAACTTGTAACAAAGGTAATCAACAAGGTGAAGGGTCATTCGTCAATCGCTAAGCTATGCCCTCAAAAACCAATTCCGTTTAATGGACAAAAGGAGTTCATTTTCGATTTCGATTCTGATATCGATATTGTAGCAGAAAATGGCAAAAAGACTCATGGTGGTGTAAGCCTCGAACCTGTAACTATTGTGCCGCTCAAAGTTGAATACGGTGCCCGTGTATCTGATGAATTTTTACATGCTTCTGAAGAAGCAAAAGTTGATATGCTCACTGATTTTGTTGAAGGTTTTTCTAAAAAATTAGCTCGTGGTCTTGATATCATGAGTATTCATGGTATTAATCCACGAACAAAACAAGACTCTACTATTATTGGTGATAATTGCTTTGACAAAAAAGTTACTCAAACAGTACCTTTCAAAGATACTAACCCAGATGAAAGCATGGAAGATGCTGTTGGTATGATTGATGGATCAGAACGCGACATCACTGGAGCAATTTTGGACCCTATTTTTACCACTGCACTCTCTAAAATGAAAAATGCTGAAGGTGGGAAATTGTATCCTGAATTGGCATGGGGTGGTGTACCTGAAGCAATCAATGGTTTGACAGTGGATAAAAACCGTACTGTATCCTACTCACAAACAGATCCTAAAAACACAGCAATCGTTGGAGACTTCGAAACTATGTTCAAATGGGGATATGCAAAAGAAGTTCCAATGGAAATCATCAAGTATGGTGATCCTGACAATAGCGGTCGCGACCTTAAAGGGTATAACCAGATTTATATCCGTTGCGAAGCATACATTGGATGGGGCATCATGGATGCTGCTAGTTTCGCTCGTATCGTGAAAACGGGAGGTTAATCATGGCTGAGTATGT
This sequence comes from Streptococcus sp. CF8-6, assembly GCF_024295845.1. Lineage (NCBI taxonomy): Bacteria > Bacillati > Bacillota > Bacilli > Lactobacillales > Streptococcaceae > Streptococcus > Streptococcus sp. CF8-6. Next base: position 207,807 of record NZ_JANCOF010000002.1, read on the forward strand.
AAACCAAAAGACAGGAGCAACAATCAACACTAACACAGAAATTTCTGGGGGTGATTGGGTTCCAATTGCAGCATACAAACCTTTGGACTCATTGACCAACGCAGCATTGAAAGAAATCCTTGATGAAAAAGGGATTACTTATGATAGCCGCTCCACAAAAACTGAATTGATTTCGCTGATTGAACAAGCGGACACTGAAGTCCAGTAGTCGCTTGACTGGAGGTAGAAATGGAAAACTTTGCAACAGTCGAAGATTTGAAAAAATTGTGGCGAGCGTTGAAATTCGATGAGGAAAAACGAGCCGAAGCGCTGTTGGAAGTTGTTTCTCATTCTCTTCGCGTTGAAGCTAAAAAAGTTGGCAAAGATTTAGATGGGTTAGTGGCTACTGATCCATCTTTTGCCATAGTAGTCAAGTCTGTAACCGTGGATGTGGTCGCTCGCACCTTGATGACCTCAACGGATCAGGAACCAATGACTCAAATGGCTGAGTCTGCTCTTGGATATTCCTTCAGTGGTTCTTATCTAGTCCCTGGTGGAGGTCTTTTCATCAAGGACTCTGAATTAAAACGTTTGGGTCTCAAAAAACAAAGATATGGGGTGATTGATATCTATGGGACGGATTAAAGGAATTACTGTAACGTTGATTGGAAAAACTAAGACTGGAAAGGATGACTTTGGGCATCCTATCTATGAGAATACTGAAATCCAAGTAGATAATGTCCTGGTTGTTCCAGCTTCGACAGAAGATGTCACTACTCAGCTTAGTTTGACTGGGAAGAAGGCTTCTTATACGCTAGGAATCCCAAAAGGCGATCAGAACGAGTGGAAAGACCGTGAGGTTCGTTTCTTTGGGCGCAAATGGAGCACGATTGGCATTCCTTTGGAAGGCATTGAAGCCATGCTGCCTCTGGACTGGAACAAGAAAGTGATGGTTGAAGCGTATGAGTAATTTCAAAGTCAATCTTATCGGTGCGGGTGTAGGAGCCCTTTTGAAATCCAAAGAGATTCAGGACATTCTGAACAAAGAAGCGACAGTCATTAAAAAAAGATGTGGCCCTGGTTATGAACAAGATAGCCACGTTGGTAAGACAAGGGCAAATGCTATGATTTATCCAGCAACGCGAAAAGCGAAGAGGGATAATTTGAAAAATAACACGTTGTTGAAGGCGGTGCATTAGATGATTGAAATTATTATCAAGAAATATCTTGACGGTCATTTAGATGTACCGTCATTTTTTGAGCATGAAGCTGAAGCTCCCGATAGCTTTGTCATTATTCAAAAGACAGGTGGAAAGGAGCGAAATCATTCTGGTAGTGCGACCTTTGCTTTTCAAAGCTATGGCCCAACTATGCAGAAGGCTGCAGAGCTTAATGTGAAAGTGAAAAGTGCTGTGAAGGGATTGATTGAATTAGATTCAATCTGTGGTGTCCACCTGAACAGCGATTACAATTTTACGGACACTGAAACGAAACAATATCGATATCAAGCTGTATTTGATATTAATTATTTTTAAAAGGAGAAAATAAATGGCAACAGAAGCAAATGTTACGACTGCAAGACCTAAAATCGGAGGTGCGGTTTATTCTGCACCTCTTGGAACGGCACTGCCGACAGACGCAACAACAAAGTTAGATCAGGCGTTTGAAGCACTAGGTTATATTTCAGATGACGGTATGACCAACAGTAACTCGCCAGAGTCAGAAAATATCAAAGCTTGGGGCGGCGTCGTTGTAAGCTCAGTTCAAAAGGAAAAAACAGACACATTCAAATATATGCTTATTGAAGCATTGAATCTACACGTTTTGAAGGAAGTTTATGGACCAGATAATGTATCTGGGGATTTGTCATCAGGAATTACGATCAAGGCAAACTCAAAAGAATTGCCACATCACTGTCTGGTAATCGAAACAGTTCTAAAAGGTGGTGTACTTAAACGTATTGTTATTCCTTCAGGAAAAGTAACTGCCATCGATGAAATCACTTATAACGATGGAAGTGTTCTCGGATATGGTACGACAGTCACTGCCTTTCCTAACGCTGCTGACGACACACACTATGAATACATCAAAGGAGCTTAATCATGTCAAAACAAAATCGTAAAAAGAAGAATAAAGGAGCTGCGCCACAAATTAAAACAATCCGTGGGGTGACTTCGACCGGATTTGCTTTTGAAATCACAAAAGAGCGCTTGGAAAACTATGAGTTGCTCGAAGCAATCGCTGAAGTAGATACAAATCCGGCAGTTTTACCAAAAGTGGTCAAACTTATGCTTGGTGACAAATCAGAAGATTTGAAAAACCATGTGCGGACTGCGGATGACATTGTTCCTTTGGATAAAATGGGAGCAGAAATTAGTGAGATTTTCACAAGTCAGAACCAGTTAAAAAAATAGCGCTCCTTGCTAGAATGATTCAAACAGATGAAGATGCTCTTATTTGTGATTTAGCTGAAACATATGGGATTTTTGATTACAGACAGTTACCTGCTGACCAGGTAGCTGTTTTTGCTTTTGGTCTGAGAGATGATTCACGGATCAAACTAGCAATGACCAATAGCAAAGTTCCTTTTGAAACATTTTTGCTTGCGGGTGTGCTTGATAGGCTTTCTGCTCTTGTTTGGTTTAAAACAACAGATGGACAGAAAGGAATCAACAAACCATTAATGGTTGCAGAGGAGCTGACAGTTAAAACTAAAGCTAAAGAAAGAAAAGAGATGATCTTTGATTCTGGTGAGGACTTTGAAGAATATCGTCAGCAAATTCTAGAAAAGATTGGAGGTGAGGATTAGTGGCGACAGAAATAGCACAGGCTTATGTGCAATTGATACCATCGGCCAGAGGCATTACTGGCAAAATCCAATCGCTCCTCAATCCTGAAGCTAGTGCAGCAGGACAAAGTGCTGGACAGTCATTAGGTTCTAGTCTTGTTGGTGTTATGACGAAAGTTATTGCAGCGGCAGGGATTGGCAAGGCATTTTCGGCAGCTATCAGTGAAGGAGCAGCGCTTCAACAATCGCTCGGAGGTATTGAAACTCTTTTCAAAGGTTCTGCTGACAAGGTGAAGGGATATGCTAATGAGGCTTACAAGACAACAGGTCTCTCAGCTAATGCCTACATGGAGAACGTGACAGGCTTCTCTGCAAGTCTCTTGCAGTCTTTGGGTGGAGATACTAACAAGGCTGCTGAAACGGCTAATATGGCCATGATTGATATGTCAGATAATGCGAACAAGATGGGTACATCGATGGAGAGCATTCAGATGGCTTATCAAGGATTTGCGAAGCAAAACTATACTATGCTAGACAACCTTAAACTTGGCTATGGTGGTACAAAGCAAGAAATGCAACGTCTCTTGGCTGATGCAGAGAAGTTGACTGGTGTTAAGTACGACATTAACAACCTTTCTGATGTTTATAGCGCCATTCATGCTATCCAGGAGAATTTAGACATCACTGGGACAACAGCTAAAGAGGCAGCATCTACTTTTAGCGGATCGTTTGAATCCATGAAAGCAGCAGCTCAGAATGTACTTGGTAAGTTAGCTCTAGGGGAGAATATCCTGCCTTCTCTACACGCCTTGCTAAAAACAACATCGACTTTTCTCTTTGATAATTTTTTGCCAATGATTGGCAATGTTTTTTCAGGCCTTGGATTGGTTCTGACTGAAGGGATTAGCCAGATTGCTTCTCAGCTTTTTGGGGATGCCTTTGGGAGTGCAGTTTTTGATCAACTGTCTCGTGTGACTGGAATCTTTGAGACCTTTTTTGACATGATTTTTGGGTCATTAAGTAAACAGGATAACATTGATATTCTGAATACAATTGGTTTTAGTGAGGAAGCAGCAACTCAAATTGTTAATATCGCAGATAATATCCGAATTACTTTTGAGAACATTGGTTCTGCAATTGGTGACGTACTAGGGATTGTCGGTGATTTCGTCGGAGATCTTTTAGGAATCAAAGACGGAGAGCAGGGAGTGAACCTTCTTGGAACAGCATTTGAATCCGTTACAAATTTTGTTCGCAAAGCTTCTGAACACCTTAGTAAATTTACAAAATGGCTGAAAGATTCACCTATTGCTTTAGATGTTCTAAAATCGGCAGTTGTCGGAATTACAAGTGCATGGGCTGGATACAAAGCAGTAATGACTGTAATAAAAGGAATAGAAGCAATCAGAAATGCGACATTATCCATCACGAATGGGCTTATGTTGGCTCAGTTCGTAAGAACAGGAGCACTCACTACCGCAGAGGCAGCGAATGCAGCTGCTACCATGGGGGCAAGTGGAGCATTTGGTATTTTCAATGCAGTATTAGCAGCAAACCCGATTGGTCTAATCGTAACGGCAGTGGCAGCATTGACTGCTGGCCTTGTATGGTTCTTCACACAAACAGAAACTGGTCAAAAGATTTGGTCCTCTTTTGTGGATTGGATCAAGCAGGCATGGCAGGGGATAGCTGATTTCTTTGTTGGTCTTTGGTCTGGTATCTCTGAAGGTGCTAGCACTTTGTGGGATGGAGTTGTTACAACATGGAATGCTTACGTTGAGTCTTTAAAGGCGATGTGGAATACTGTTGTAACATTCTTTTCTGACTTATGGGAATCAATCAAGGAGGCAGCATCTACCGCTTGGACAGCGATTACTACAGCTGTTATGACGGTTGTTCAACCGTTCATTGATGGATTCATGAATATTTGGAACAACATTTCAGATGGTCTTACTCAAGTTTGGGAAGGAATTAAACTAATCTTTGAAGGCGCTTGGGAATTTATCAAATCGATTTTCTTGGGTGCTATTTTAATCATCATTGACCTTGTAACAGGAAACTTTGGTCAATTAGGAGCAGATCTTTCTCTGATTTGGGAAGGAATTCAAAATGGCGTTTCCATGATTTGGGAGGGAATCAAAACATACTTCTCTGGAGTCGTGGATGTTATCGTTGGATACGCTACTGGTGTTTTTGAGAACTTCTCTAATGTTCTGAGTACAATTTGGGAATTTATCAAAACCGCTGCGTCTATGGCCTGGGAATGGATAAAATCCACAGTATCGAATCTAATTACTGGATTAATTCAAGGCGCTCAAAACTTATGGAATAACTTTGTAAGTTTCTTATCCGGTCTTTGGGAAAATATCAAATCAACAGCTAGCGCAGCATGGTCTGGGCTAAAATCACTTGTACTTGGTTTCATCAATGGACTTGTTAGTGGTGCTCAAACAGCGTGGAATACCATGAAGCAAGCGGTAAGCAGTCTAGTATCAAATGTAACAAGCATTTTCAATGGAATTAAAAATATCAATCTTTGGTCTGCTGGTAAAGCAATCTTAGATGGATTCTTGGGAGGATTAAAATCAGCCTGGGAAGGAGTTACTAATTTTGTTGGAGGTATTGCAAACTGGATTCGTGACCACAAAGGTCCTATTGAATATGACCGTAAGTTATTGATTCCTGCAGGTAATGCAATCATGCAAGGTTTAGACCAAGGACTGCAAGACCGGTTTAAAGGTGTTAAGGAAACAATAGGTGGTATGGCTGGAGAAATCTCTGATGTGTTTTCAGGTGATAATCTGGATTTAAATTCAACTGCATCTGTCACAAAAAACCTTGAAGCCCGTTTGGCCATGCCATCAGCTCAACTTGAAGTACAAGAGAGTAAAACAGTGTCTGAGATAGCGATTATGAGGTCAAGTTTGGAATCTATCCTTACCTCTATCCTTGAAAAATCGTCAGACATCTATCTAGACAATGAGAAAATCTCATTGAACACTTACGAACAACATGGTTCTATTTTAGCAAGGGAGGGAATCTAATGGGTTATATGATCATTAATGGCTTTAATACATCGACCCTTCCAGGTTGTATTGTGACCGACTTTGGAGAAGTTGAGGCTGCCAAACCGAAAGGGGAGGTGGCCGAGCTTCATGGTGTGAATGGAAGTTATCGAGTATTAGATGGTTCTTTTGATAGTTACGATAGAACATTTACAATTCACGTTACAAAGATGATTGATATCTCGATTATCCTGGATAAATTTCAATCGAATGACAATGAGTTGGAATTTAGCTATCATCCTGAATCTGTTTTTTATGCTCATTTTTTAACTGCTAGCTATAAACCTTTTGGCAATCATGCATGGCAATTGAAAATCAAGCTAAACATGCAGCCTTTTCGCTATCAAAAAACGGTTAATTCTGAATCTTATAATGGACCAGGAACAATTAACAACCCAGGAACAATTTACTCTGAGCCCATCATTGAAGTTCAGGGAGATGGAGATGTATCGATTACTATCGGCCGAGAAACAATGTATCTCAATGTGAAAACGAAAGCTACAATTGATTGTCGGCAAGGTAAGCAAAATATCTACAATGCTACTGGAGCGGTACAGAACACGCTCAGAAAGCGCGGTGGGTTCTTTGAAATCCCAACGGGAAGGAGTGGGGTTACATTTACTGGAAATGTTCTTAGATTGATTATTCGACCTAATTGGAGGTACAAGATTTGATTTACTTAACAAATGGGAATACTCCTCTAAATGCTGCTTATGCAGACAAGATTTCTCAAGAAGCAAATAGTACCTATCAACTGACTTTTCGCTTTCCGACCTCAGATGCTTTGTGGGAGAAGTTGAAGGCAGAAACATTTCTAAAGGCTGATGACCTTCATGGTGAACAGGATTTCGTCATTTTCGAGGTTCAAAAGAAACAAGGCTATATTCAAGTCTATGCGAATCAATCCTTTACACTATTGAACAACTATGTCATCAATCCGATTTCTTTGGATAGAGCGACTGGTTCAACTGCTTTGAGTCGCTTTGCTGGAAGCATCACTCGTGATAATCCGTTCTCATTCTTTTCCGACATCGACGAACGTCACACGTTCAATACTGATAGTATCAACGCGATGGTCGCTTTTACAAAAGATAAGCATTCTATCCTTGGTCAGTGGGGTGGCGACCTTGTGCGCCATGGATACCAGGTTCGGCTTTTGAAAAATGGCGGTTCAGAAAATGAATCGCTATTTATGTACAAGAAGAACTTATCTAGCTATCAACAAAAGACATCAACTAAGTCTTTGAAGACTCGAATCACCTTCAAGACTACCGTCAAAGGTGAGGGAGAAAAGGCGCCTGACCGCAAGTTTTCTGTAGTTGTGGATAGTCCTCTTATTAACAAGTACAGTCAAATCTACGAAGATGTGATTGAGGTTAATGACCAGTCCGTAAAAGATGAAGCGACTCTTAGAAAATATGGTGAGCAGTATTTTAGAAATACACTCTGCGATATGCTTGAAGACAGTTTAGAAATTCAAGTTGAAGGAAAGAGTGATGTACCTGTTCAAATTTTTGATATTGTCAGTCTATTTCATGATCGATTCAAGATGGACGTTCGCAAGAAAATCACGAAGTATACTTACTCCCCGATGGCTAAGAAGCTACTATCTATTGGATTTGGGCAATTTAAGTCAGGCTTGTCCAATATGCTTTCTAACGCTGTTAGTGATGCCGTTAAAAATGAAACTCAGCACTTGCAAGGGCAATTCGCTACACAACTAGCAAAAGAAATCAAGAATGCCGACCTCGCTTTTGACCGAAAAAAAGAGGATTTGGTCAACCAATTCACAGACGGTCTTAACGCTGCCAAAGCACGAGCCGAAGAGGTCAAGAGACAACTCTCTGACACTATTGACCAGCGCTTCAGCAGCTTTGACAATGGCCCATTACAAGAAGTCAAGCGTAGAGCTGATGAAGCGTTGCGAAATGCTGGTGCGAGCTCATCTCTTGCTCAAGAAGCTAGACAAATCAGCGAGCAAGTGAGACAGCAGCTTGATAGAAAGGCTGACCTCGTCGAATTTCAGCGAGTGAAAGAAACCAATCAGCTATACGAACGAATAATTGGTCGTAGTGAGTCTGACATCGCTGATAAGGTCGCTCGCATAGCTCTGACCAATCAACTATTTCAAGTCGAGGTTGCTAAAAATGTCGGAGATAGCCGAAATTATGTGAAGAATGCTGATTTTAGGGGTGGTTCTAAAAATTGGAAAGAATCGAATATATCTGGATTAAATTTCAACTATGAACATTCATCACAAAATCGAAATAAATCGGGCGTGCATATTTATGGTACATCTATAAATGCTCGTTATTTTGGATTGCAACAGACATTTAAAATCGAGCTAAAAAAATCCGACAAAATCACTCTTTCTTTTTTGGTTTCAAAAGATGGGTACAACACTTTTTCTGGTCTTGACGTCGGGTTACATTATAGGAAAGATGGTGCAATAAAATCACAGGCATGGAAGGAGATTTCAAACAGCGACATAACTGCATCCACTTATAAAAAACTTAGTTTTAATTATGAGTTACCAGTTGATATCGATGAAATCAATTTGATGTTTTATGGAAATCCCGGAAAATCAATAAACCTTTACATTTCAGAGGTAAAACTTGAAACTGGAAGTAAAGCGACACCCTTCACACTAGCTCCTGAAGACACTGACGAAGCTGTTCGTACAGTTCAAAATCAGCTTGCTGGCTCCTGGGCTGTTCAGAATTTGACAAGCGCAGGTTCAATCGTCTCGCAAATCAATGTGACTAACAATCAAATCTTGATTGAAGCCGAGAAAATCCGTTTGAAAGGCAAGACCTTGCTGGATGAATTGACAGCGATTGATGGTTACTTTAAGAGATTATTTGTTGGAGAGGGCAATTTTTCGAAGTTGAATGCTGAGATTATTGGCTCAAAGACTATCACAGCAGATAAGCTCATCATGGACCAAGCTATGGCTCGGATGTTCGTCTCAAGCGATATCTTCACGGATACGCTTGCTGCTAAAGAAGCCTTTATCAATAAACTTCGGTCAGTCGTAGTCACAGCGACTTTGCTCGAAGGGTACAAAGGAAAAATCGGTGGTTTTCAGATTGGTACGCATGATAAGGACCCTAACACTTTTTGGATAACAGGAGCGAATAGTTTTAGAGTAGGTATGGGTGATGTCGGGCCAGGAAATTGGGGGAAAACAGCCCTTTGGGTGAATTGGGGAGATGACTGGAACAAACCCGGGGAAAATGCGTGGTTTGTCAACGCCCGCGGAGAGATGATGTGTTATAATCGGGCGCATTTTTGGAATGTTCCGATTATTCACGGGGATTTGCGTGTTGACGGGGATATTTTTTACCAAAAAGATCAATATAATCGAGGATTCTGGATTTATTCTCCAGACTATAAAAAAATTACTCGGTCAAATGGATATTTATATTTATATGGGGCGAATTTTGGAGGTTCCGACTGGATTCCTATGAATAAAGAAATCTCAGACCGTCGATATAAGCACAATATCGAAGCTAGTACAGTCTCAGGTCTCGATATTATCGAGCAACTCAAGACATACAGCTATCGCAAGGAATATGATGACAAAGTTGAGGACATTTCTTGCGGTATTATGGCGCAGGATGTCCAGAAATATGTTCCTGAAGCATTTTTTGAAAATCCTGACGGTGCATACTCATATCGCACATTTGAACTTGTGCCTTACTTAATCAAGGCCATTCAAGAACTCAATCACAAAATAGAAAAAATGGAGAAAACAGATGAACGAACAGGACAAACAAATCAGCAGTCTAGCGATTAATTCGCTTGGTGAAAGAGTCGGTAAAGAGGCTACTCAATCAGCCACGCTAGAAGCCCTCTACACAGTTACTGCGATGGAGCTTGAACAGATGAAGCAAATCATTGAATCGGATGAAAAACTCAAAGCGAAATTTGAGGAAGTGAAAGGAAAAATGACAAATGGCAATTAACAATTATGAACTGGCAGGCAAGCCTTATACTCGTGGACTTGGAGACAATCTCAAGACAGTAGTTGAAATTCGTCTTTCAGAAGGCAGTCGATACAGTACGAACCTGCGTGAGTTGTCAGGAGACCGCACGTCGGAGCAAGAGGACGTCTTGATTCAGGCGGTGCTAGATATCATCAAGGCTGAACTAGATCCAGGTTCTGCAATCGTGAAGGCACAAGCTGAAATTGAACAAGCGGTTCAATCTTTGGCAAAAGCTAAGACTGATCTCTCAGCGAACAAAGAGAACATTGATAGCGTATCAGCGATTACTGAGGTTCTCATCGCACTTGCGGTTGGCCAGAGTGGTGGTATGCCCACGAATACTTATAGCAAGGTTGCGCAGTTCATCAAACCTCTTATAAAAGACCGTCGTTACACGAACGGCGACATTGTATCGATGCCGTATCCTTACGACACGAATCCGAAGTGGCCGAAAGAAACACCAACGATCCTGAAATTCCAGATGCAACCATCTGAAGGGTACACCTGGAAAGAACAGGCTCTTGCTGAAATGTTGCAAAAAGGCATTTTGACCGTGGTCATGCCAAGGATTGACTAGAAAGGAGAGTGTATGCAAATCGAATTTTTTAATTTTTTCAGAAGCGTAATCCAGACTGAGGACGGACTGGTTTTGTACGCTCTAGCTTTGATTGTTTCAATGGAAATCATTGATTTCTTAACTGGAACGATTGCTGCTATCGCAAACCCTGACATCGAGTATAAGAGCAAAATCGGCATCAATGGACTCCTTCGTAAGATTTTAGGGGTCCTCTTACTGATGATCCTCATCCCAATGTCCGTACTCTTGCCTGAAAAGACAGGCTTCGCATTCTTGTACTCGATCTATCTCGGGTACATCGCATTTACTTTTCAATCTCTTGTTGAGAATTACCGTAAATTAAAAGGAAATGTTACTCTTTTTCAGCCGATTTTAAAAGCATTTCAGCGCTTGCTTGAAAAAGATGACGACAAAAATAAAGGAGAATAACACATGCAACAAATTACAGAAATCATTATCGCTTCAGCTACTGGAATCTTGACTGTTTTGGCAGGTATCGCAGTCAAATCAATTAAGGACTTTTTGATTAAAAAAGGCGGTGAAAAGACCATCAAGATCGTTGAAATCCTTGCTAAAAATGCAGTTAATGCCGTGGAGCAGGTTGCTTCTGAGACTGGATACAAGGGCGAAGAGAAACTGGAGCAAGCACGCACTAAAATCCGTGCTGAGTTGACCAAATATAACATCAGCATGACTGATAAAGATCTTGATACATTTATCGAGGCATCGGTTAAAGAAATGAACGATGCGTGGAAAGGGGAGTAAGTATGGGACTAAATCTTGAAACAGCTATTGCTTGGATGCGTGCTCGAAAAGGGCAAGTATCTTATAGCATGGATGATCGCAATGGCCCTGACTCTTATGATTGCTCAAGTTCAATCTACTACGCCTTATTGAGTGGAGGTGCCGTGTCGGCTGGTTGGGCAGTCAATACAGAGTATGAGCATGACTGGCTCAAAAAGAACGGATATGAGCTCATCGCTGAGAACACTCCATGGGATGCTCAGCGTGGAGACGTCTTCATTTGGGGACGTCGTGGATATTCTAGCGGTGCTGGTGGTCATACTGGTATTTTCGTAGATAGTGATAACATTATCCACTGTAACTATCGTTTCGACGGTATTACAGTGAACGATCATGACGATATTTGGCTCTATGCAGGACGACCTTACTATTATGTGTATCGCTTGACTAATCCATCTGCAGCTGCCGAAGAAGTCAAAACTGGCTGGCAAAATGACGATACTGGATACTGGTTCGTTCGAGCTAATGGCTCCTATCCAAAAGACCAATTTGAGTACATTGAAGAGAATAAATCATGGTTCTACTTCGACAGTCGTGGATATATGTATTCTGAAAAGTGGCTCAAACATACTGATGGTAAATGGTACTGGTTTGACAAAGACGGTTACATGGCCACTTCTTGGAAGAAAATCAATGGAAAATGGTATTACTTCAATCGTGATGGCTCTATGCAGACTGGCTGGGTTAAATACTACGAAAGATGGTATTACCTCAATTCAGAAAATGGCGATATGGTATCGAACGCCTTTGTCCCATACAACGGCGGATACTACCTCATGCTTGAAGATGGTCGCTTGGCTGAAAAAGAAAGCTTCAACATTGAGCCAGATGGGCTCATCACTACAAAATAATTTTTAAAAAATAGAAAGGAAATTCTAAAATATTGTTCTAACCGCAGGCTTAGGCTTGCGGTTTTTTTGTTTGCTCTTTTAAAAAAATCGTAGTATAATGAATACGAGTTATATTTTAGTTCTCGAACAGTGAGAATAAGGTTTAACCGAACACAACCTTTTTAGAAGGTGGCGCCCGAATCGGGCGCATTTTTTTGTTTAGAAAAAAATATTTTAAAAAAAGTTAAAAAAGTTAAAGAAAAGTGTTGACAATGTATAACAAATGTTATATACTATACTTGTAAGATAAATAAAACAAAAAACGGAGGAACTTACAATGAAAAACGGACACATGATTCTTGGACAACGCTGGACAAACGCGATTCGCAACGAGGCTGGAACATCAACTAAAATGTTCAACTTATCTAAAAAAATTGTTGAATTTCCTGATAATAACTTACAAGAAATTCACAGTGCACTTTACGGCTTGTTGCGCGCAGGATATGACATCAGCAATATGCGCGATGTGGAAGAACTTGCTAAATATGTTGACGTGAAGAAATCACACGGGAAATTGCTTGATGTTACAAGAGATGATATCGAATTATATCACAGACTTTTCGTAGCGAGATTTGGCAAATAACAATAAAAATACCCCCTCAAAAAAATGAGGGGGTTTGTAAGATAAAACGGCTGACAGAGTGATCAGCCTTAGAAAGAGTATAACATGAAAGTAGATACAAAGCAAATCGAATGGCTATTGAAAAATGCCAGTGGTTACCAGATCTCAAAAATGAGCGGAGTTGCTCAACCGACGATTTCAGCTCTATTGAAAGGAAAAAGGAAAGTTGAAAATCTCACAATAGAGACTGGTCACAAATTAACTGAACTTGCGAACCAAATGCAGAAAACGTCTTAAAAAGCCAATTTCAAGGCTTTTTTATTTTCCTGAAAGTACTTTCTAAAATAAAAAAATCTTAATTTTTTTGTGTTTTCTATTGACAGTGTATAACAAATGTTATATACTATACTTGTAAGATAAATAAAACAAAAAAAGAGGAAAACAAAGATGAAAAAAGTAGCTTATGACAAATCAGGAATCATGAAAGAAGCTTGGGAAATGTTCACACGTAACTATCAAATTTGTGACTTTGAATATGCAGACTTTTCTGGTCGTGAATACTTCGAATATGCTTCATTTGCTGATTGCTTAAAAGAAGCATGGGCACATGAAAAAGAAGTTGTTGAACGTGTTAACCAAAAATTTGAAAACGCTGAAACATCTGAAGAAGTCAAAGCTTGGGATTGGGCTTGCAAGAAATTGGGTGTTGCGTTTGAAATGGATGCTTACACAAAAATGACAAACGTTGAAAACATGGAAAAAGAAGCCTGGTCTGGAACAAGCGTATGGTCATTGGCTATGCGTGCAGTAAAATTACACATGGAAGTAGCAGTATAAAGAGTAAGATATGGTAAAAGATGATTTAACGCACCAGCATTTCGGTCGCCTGATCGTTCTTGGCGACGTTGGGAAAAGAACTGGCAAAGGGAGAGTTCTCTGGCATTGTCTTTGTGAATGTGGACGAGTTACTTTCGTTCGTGCTGACCATTTAAAAAATGGTTCAGTGGCCTCTTGTGGTTGCTTGAATGAAGAGAAAAAGCATGAACGCTTCAAAGATTTGACGAATACTGAAACAGATAATTTCAAAATCATTGATAGAGCGTACTCGAAAAATCAACGTGTTTACTGGAATTGTATCTGCAAACATTGTGGAAATCATACTGAATTACAAAGCAACCAGATTGAACGATATTCTAGTTGCGGATGTAAGCACAACCGCAGTAAAAAAGAGCGAATGGCTGAAATCAGTGATCCTGAATCGTTAAAGACCAACAAGCCAACTGCAAAAAGTAAGACTGGAGTCCGTGGTGTTTACTACAACAAACGTAAAAAGAGATACGTTGCTTATATCAATGTTGACAAGAAACAAAAATTTTTAGGCAGTAGCGTAGATTTGAAAGAAGCAGCAGAGATTAGACGTAAAGCTGAAATCGAATATGGATATAAACAAAAACAGTGATTTTTTCACTGTTTTTTATTCTTTTACGAATAGATAAGTAGGAGGAAGAAAATATGAACATTTTGAACATTGAACTTGCGAGCGTGGAGCAGACAGATTTAGGTTTTGAGCATTGGGTGGATGTAACTTACCAGGTACCGATTTTAAAAAATGAGTACACAGTCAAGTTGTTGCTTTTCATGGAATGCAAGATAGAGGACCAAGAGGTTATTGAATACCTAGTATCAACCTGGAAGTATCGGGATCTCGTGCTGCATTCAGTAAGAATGTATGAGATGGAAAGAGAAGGGGCAAAAAAGGGGCAAAAATGTCGTAAACCTCTGTAAAACGATGTAAAACCAATTGTTTCAAAGTTGAAAATATAGCGTTTTTATAATATATAGGAATTTGATGTAAATATATGTAATGGTGTTTTTAAAAGTAGATGGGTTCTAATAGAAAAACGAACAGTTTTACTAGCTGTTCGTTTTTTTGATATTTGAACTTAGACTCTGGTTTCAGAATCGTTTTGTTGCTTGTTTTTTTCTAGACCTAGACCGACTGCATGTTTTTGGACGAGCAAGAGTTGTCCATTGTCCGATTTTGCAAAAGTTAAGGTAACGGTCTTGATCTTGTCTCCAATGGAAATATAGGTGATTTTTCTCGTATCGTACCCTCCGATAGTGGAATCAAACTCGGAGTCTGGCAGTCCGTGTTTTTTGATAATATCCTTGTAATTGGTACCACCTTTTCCTTTGTTATCAAAGTCACCTTCGATTAAGGCGTCGAACTGTTCCTGGGTCCAGGAGAAGTTATCGTCTTCTTCCTCCTCTTCAGGGAGTGAATCAATGGTATCATCTGTCAAGTCGCGTTCCATTGAGGAGCTAGCTTCTCTATAGGAACGGTTAAACTCTTTGACAAACTCTTTGTAGACATTAGCATACAACATTTGGGTCGTAAAGAAAAGTACAACAGAAGCAACTGCGAGGGATGTTCCGATAATGGCCATTGTTTTCCGTTTTTTGAGATTGGCAATAAGTCCGATAATACCTAAGATCAACGCGACAATAGCGATGAAAAACGATAGATAGTTAATAAACGGGATCCAAGATCCTAAAAGTGCGATGGCTCCAAAAATGGTTGCTAAAATCCCTAAAACTTTTTGTTCTTCTGGTTTCATTTGAACGTTTTCTCCCTTCATCAAGTGAATGGATTCCTATCCACGGTAGCTAGTGCTTATTATAGAGAAAATATTCTCCAATGTCAATTCAGACTAAAATAGTTCTCTAGGAAACTTTTTTCTTGACATCTCTTCTGAAAGTGATAAAATAGTTCTCATGGAAACGTAATTAGTTCTCCAGAGAACTATATTTAATCGTGAGAAAGGAGCAATCATGGACAAGCCGATGTTGATGTTTAAACGTTTTGGATACCAGGCTCATCTGATGATACAGAAAGAAGCCAAGCGATGTGGCCTTGAATTTATGGGTGGACCGCAGGGGCAGGTTCTGCGTTTTTTAGATTGCCAAGAACAGTCTGAAAATCTGGTCTTAATTAAGGATATCGAGCAGGAACTCAATATTACTAAATCTGTTGCGAGTAATCTAGTCAAGCGCATGGTACAAAATGGTTTGGTTGAACTAGAGGCCAGCCCGAGTGATAAGCGGGCAAAGTTTGTTCGCTTGACGGATAAATCGCGTTCGCAGATGCAAGAAGTTAAGGCCTTTTTTGATCGGATCAATCAGAGTCTGCTAGAGGGTGTTTCAAAGTCAGACTTGGCAATCTTTGAAAAGGTCCTCGGTCAGTTGCAAGAAAATGTTGAGAAGATAGGAGGAGAGAATGAAGAAACTCGCTAAACGTATTACAGGAAAAGAGTGGGGGATGATTGTCCTTGCGATTCTTTTCACTTGTTTCTCGGTCTATCTCGAGTTAGAGGTGCCGACTTATATTTCGCAAATTACAGAATTACTGGGAACGTCTGGAACGCAGTTGGGTGAACTCTGGTCACCAGCTGCGAAGATGATTGGTTTGTCTTTATTGGCTTTCTTTTCATCTGTTATGGTTGGTTTCTTTGCCGCTCGCGTTGCAGCATCCTATACAACCCATCTACGTAGAGACGTATTTCATCGTGTTTTAGATTTTTCGCAGACAGAGATCAAGCGCTTTTCAATCCCAAGTCTCTTGACTCGGACGACCAATGATATTACCCAGGTACAGATGCTCTTTACCATGGGCTTGCAAGTGGTTACTCGTGGGCCTATCATGGCCATCTGGGCCATTGGAAAAATCCTTGGGAAGTCGGAATACTGGCTCTGGGCAGTGGTTGTGGCTGTTATTGTGAATATCTTGATGACTACTGTTCTCATGACTCTGGCCTTTCCAAAACAATCTGTTATCCAAAAATTGACAGATAAACTCAATAGCATCACTCGTGAAAGTTTGACTGGGATTCGAGTTGTTCGTGCATACAATGCGGAAGATTACCAAGATGAAAAATTTGAAGCAGCCAACGATGAGGTAACACGTCTCAATCTCTTTGTCAATCGATTGATGGCGATTATGAACCCGATTATGATGGGGATTTCCAGTGGATTAAGTTTAGCCATTTACTGGATTGGTGCCTATATCATCAACGACGCAAGTTTGACAGAACGTCTGCCACTCTTTAGTGATATGGTAGTCTTCATGTCCTATGCTATGCAGGTCGTGATGGGATTCCTTCTCATGGGAGCACTCTTTATCGTTCTTCCTCGTACCTTGGTTTCGGCAGGACGTATCAATCAAGTATTGGATCTGCATTCTTCTATTGAAAATCCTAGTCATGCACAGACAGCGGATCCTTCAGTTCAAGGACAAGTGGAATTCCGTGATGTGACTTTCCGCTACTCTAAAAACTCAGAAGCAGTCGTGGAACATGTCACTTTCAAAGCAGAAGCGGGTCAAACCGTGGCCTTCATCGGATCGACTGGATCAGGTAAGTCTACGCTTGTCAACCTCTTGCCACGTTTTTACGACGTTTCAGATGGACAAATCCTAGTGGACGGAGTTAATGTGCAAGATTACGATTTGGAAGATTTGCGCAATAAGGTCGGCTATATCCCTCAAAAAGCAGTCCTCTTCTCAGGAGATGTCAAGGGGAACTTGGACTTTGGTAAGAGCAAAGAAACTCCTCTAAGCGAGGCTGCTATGTGGCAAGCTCTTGAATTGGCCCAGTCTAAAAACTTTATCGAGGATAAGGAAGCAGGTCTTGCATCAGAAGTAGCCCAAGGTGGAACCAACTTCTCAGGAGGACAAAGACAGCGTCTGGCCATTGCGCGTGCCTTGGCTCGTAAACCAGAGATTCTCATCTTTGATGACTCTTTCTCAGCCTTGGACTACAAGACAGATCGTATCCTACGCCAAGAACTAGCAGAGAAAACAAAATCCATGACCAAGCTCATCGTAGCGCAGCGGATTTCTACCATTATGGATGCTGACCTGATCGTAGTATTGGATCAAGGAAAAGTCGTGGGACAAGGCACCCACAAGGAACTTCTTGCAACCAACGGAGTCTATCAAGAAATTGCCTACTCACAACTATCGAAGGAGGAATTGGAACATGGAAAATAAAAAAGTGTCGGTCTGGAAACAGTGCAAACCTTATATGGCAGGCCTCCAACTCCCTCTTCTAATAGCAGTTGGGGCTGCAGTCATTTCAAGCATCATTACCGTTTATGGTCCAACTAAGATTAAAGAAATTACCAACTTGATTTCAGATGGCTTGATGACAGGAATTGATTTAGAGGCTGTTTCAAGTATTGCTGGATTTTTGGTTGTCCTATATGTATTTGGCGCCATTCTTAACTATACACAGGCCTATATCTTTTCAACGAGCATTCAGCATTTTTCAAAACGCTTGCGGACAGCAATCGCTGAAAAAATCAATCGTTTGCCACTTGGCTATTTTGACCGTCATTCACAAGGAGATACCCTTTCGCGCGTGACCAATGATGTGGATACGGCAGCGCAATCTCTCAACCAAAGTTTAGGAACTGTTCTTTCAGCTAGTTTCTTGCTGATTGCCGTTTTGGTGACCATGTTTGGGATGAACTGGATTTTGGCATTGGTAACCGTTGTATCAACCCTTGTTGGTTTTGCGGCGGTTTCCGTAATCATGGCCAAGTCACAGGGTTATTTTAAAGCTCAGCAAAATAATCTAGCGGCCGTCAATGGTTACGTAGAAGAAATGTACTCAGGTCATAATGTTGTGACCAGCTACAACGCAGTGGACACCTCCAAAGCGAGATTTGCAGGTTTAAACCAAGACTTGCATGATAGTATCTGGAAATCTCAGTTTATCTCTGGTATCATGATGCCAGCCATGTTCTTTGTTGGGAACTTTAGTTATGTCTTAGTCATCATCGTTGGGGCCGCGCTGGCGTTAGAAGGGCATATCACTATAGGGATTATCGTAGCCTTTATGGTTTACGTACGGACCTTCTCTCAACCTCTGTCACAGATTGCCCAAGGGATTACGAGCTTGCAACAAGCGAGCGCAGCCATGACTCGTGTATTAGAATTTCTAGCTGAAGCAGAGATGCAGGATGAATCTCACAAGGAAAGACAATTGAGTAGCATGAAAGGGGAAGTGGTTTTTGATCACGTATCCTTTGGCTATACACCAGAGCGCACCATCATCCATGACTTTTCTGCGACAGCTCATGCAGGTCAGAAAGTCGCTATCGTTGGACCGACTGGAGCTGGTAAGACAACCATTGTCAATCTTTTGATGAAGTTCTATGAGCTAGATAAGGGAAGTATCCGCATCGATGGTGTGGATACCAAGGACATGAAGCGCTCAGAAGTACATGATGCCTTTTCAATGGTCTTGCAAGATACTTGGCTCTTTGAAGGAACGATTCGAGAGAACCTGATCTATAATCAGACAGACATCAGTGATGAACGAATGATGGAAGCCAGCAAGGCTGTGGGAATCCACCACTTTATCATGACTTTGCCAGATGGTTACGATACTGTTTTGGATGACACCGTGACCTTGTCTGTTGGACAAAAACAGCTCTTGACCATTGCTCGTGCCCTTCTCAAAGATGCACCGCTCTTGATTTTGGATGAAGCGACCTCTTCTGTCGACACACGTACAGAGGAATTGATTCAAAAAGCCATGGACCGTTTGATGGAGGGCAGAACTTCCTTTGTCATCGCCCATCGCTTGTCTACTATTCGTAATGCCGACTTGATTCTTGTCATGAAAGATGGCAATATCATCGAGCAAGGCAATCACGAGGAGCTGATGGCGCAAGGTGGCTTCTACGCTGATTTGTACAATAGTCAATTTACAGAAGACGAAGCAGAAGAATAAATCAAAAGAAGGCTTGACGGCCTTCTTTTTCTGCACTATACTAGAAGATAAACGTCTCACCTGTAGACGAAAACAAGGTAATGAATGAGAAATTTAATGAAAAATTATCAAGAATGGTATAGCAACCTTAGCTCCAAACTAACTAGCCATCCCACCCTTCTATTTCTGTTACGCAGTTTTAATCGCTTGATGACAGTCGCCATGCCCCTGGTCTATCTGACCTTGCTAGTCACTACTTATCTGAAACTGGGACTGGGTCAGCAAGTTGGGGTTTATGTGCTTATTCCTGCATCAGGTTTTGTGATTTTGTCTCTTTTTCGTAAGAGAATCAACCACCCGCGACCTTATGAAACTTGGGACATCCGTCCCCTGCTTGACAAGGATAGTTCGGGACAGTCGTTGCCCAGTCGCCATGTCTTTTCGGCAACTATCATCTCCATGGGCTGTCTGCATGCTAGTCTACCTGTTGGCTTAGCATGCTTGATCTTTTCAGCTTTGCTGGGCTTGGTGAGGGTTTTAGGGGGTGTTCATTATCCCGAGGATGTCTTGGTTGGCTATGCTTGTGGTCTGATGTGGGGATTCCTTTTCTTCCTATTCTGACATGTAAGTTAAGCTAGTCCTACAACCACTTACTGCTTCAAAATGACCACTTGCTTTTTTGCCCTTGTATTCCTGACTTAGCTTTGATATAGTAGAGTCAGAAAGGAGATGTGATGAAGTTACGAATTGAGATTGACGGCAATTTAGAGGAGACTGAAATTGTCATCAAGACACCCACTTTGACAGATGAAATTGCAGATTTGCAACGACTTTTGCAAGAGTCGAAGGCTCCGAGGTTGACTTTTTACAAGGGGACAGGTGAATATTATCTAGATCTGTCAGAAATTCTCTTCTTTGAAACAGAAGGGAGCAAGATCTACGCTCATAACCAGAAGGAAGCCTATGAAGTTCGTCTCAAACTTTATGAATTGGAGTCCATCTTGCCTCGCTATTTTAGTCGAGTTTCCAAGTCAACGATCGCAAACATCCGTCAGATTTACTCAGTGGACAAGTCCTTTTCAGGAACGGGCACCATTTCCTTTTATCATACGCACAAGGAGGTTCATGTCTCACGGCATTACCAATCCCTCCTAAAAGAAAATCTAAGAAACATGAGGTAAAAAAACATGAAAAAGAAAGCATTTGGTATTGTTTTATTGGTTTTAGCAGCTTGGATCTTGCTGCAAGGGAATTTTGGAATTCCTTCTTTGGATGGCAAGATATGGCCTTTGCTAGGTATTGTTTTCTTGGCTTATAAGTCCATTGAGTCCCTCCTTAGACGCCATCTCACTTCGGCAGTTTTTACAGGGTTACTAGCGCTCATCATTGCAAATTACGCTTATGACTTGTTGCCATTTGCCAATCATTCTCTCATCTGGGCTAGCATCTTAGCGGTGCTAGGTGTTGGTTATCTGACGCATTCGAGTAAGTTCTGGAATGAAAAAAAATGGTGGTACAATGGAAAAAAAACAGTCGTCACGGATAAGGAAGTCGCTTTTGGTAGCGGGACCTTCTATAAGCAAGATCAAGATCTCGTAGATGACCAAGTGGAGGTCGCTTTTGGGGATGCTAAAATCTACTATGATAATGCAGAGATGCTAGGTGATTTTGCAACTTTAAATATTGAAGTGGCCTTCGGGAATGCAACTGTCTATGTTCCACAACACTGGCGTGTCGATTTGAAAGTAGAAACCTCCTTTGGTGCAGCTAAGGCAGATGCTCCTGTAGCACCAACAAACAAAACCTTGATTATCCGTGGAGAAGTTGCTTTTGGTAAACTTGGAGTTGTTTACGTTAAATAAAAAAATAGTTTAGGCCCTTGATAAATTCAAGAAAGTGTGATAACATAGTACGGTATGTGGTGCTAGCACATCCGCTATATTAGATCTAATAGGAGGAAAACACAATGGCTAAAGTATGTTACTTTACAGGTCGTAAGACTGTATCAGGAAACAACCGTTCACACGCGATGAACCAAACAAAACGTGCCGTAAAACCAAACCTTCAAAAAGTTACTGTTCTTATCGATGGTAAACCTAAAAAAGTTTGGGCTTCAGCTCGTGCTTTGAAATCAGGTAAAGTTGAACGCGTTTAATAAAAATGAAAAGACCGCTTAGGTCTTTTTCTTTTGCTCTAGAGATAAAACCATTTGAAAAATAGAGTAAATATCCGCCGATACAGCATTCTGCTTTTACACTTGGGATGAAATATGATAAAATAGAGTATCAACTAGTTGAGGTAAAAAAAATGACTGTAAAAATTAATACAAAAGATGGTCAAATCGAACTGACAGATGAAGTGATTGCAACCGTAGTAGGTGGTGCCGCAACTGAGATTTTTGGTGTGGTCGGTATGGCTAGTAAAAATGCCCTCAAAGACAATTTTCAAGCCCTTCTTGGTAAGGAAAATTATTCTAAGGGTGTTGTTATAAAAGCAGCCGAAGATGGTAGCATTGCAGTTGATGTTTATACCGTATTGAGCTACGGAGTAAAGATAAGCGAAGTGTCAAAAAACATTCAAGAGCGTGTTCGTTTTAGTTTAGAAAATCAACTAGGAATTACTGCTCAGACTGTGAATGTCTACATTCAAAATATCAAAGTTGTAGGAGAATAATCGTGTCAAAAATTACTACCAGTTTATTCCAAGAGATGGTGCAAGCTGCATCAACTCGTTTGAATAAGCAAGCAGAATATGTCAATTCATTGAACGTCTTTCCAGTTCCAGATGGAGATACTGGGACAAACATGGGAATGACCATTGAAAATGGTGCCAAAGAAGTAGCAGACAAGCCGGCTTCCACAGTAGGAGAAGTAGCGAGCATTCTTGCTAAGGGGCTCTTGATGGGTGCGCGTGGGAACTCAGGGGTTATCACTTCTCAGCTCTTCCGTGGCTTCTCTCAGGCTATCAAGGAAAAGGATGAATTAACAGGTCAAGACTTGGCTCTTGCCTTCCAATCCGGTGTTGAAGTAGCTTATAAAGCGGTTATGAAACCAGTTGAAGGAACCATTTTGACTGTCTCTCGTGGTGCTGCCATTGGTGCTAAGAAAAAAGCCGAGGAGACGGATGATGCTGTTGAGGTCATGCGTGCAGCCTTGGAAGGCGCAAAAGCAGCTTTGGCTAAGACACCAGAAATGCTTCCAGTCCTTAAGGAAGTTGGTGTGGTAGACTCAGGTGGTCAAGGTTTGGTCTTCATCTACGAAGGATTCCTTTCAGCTCTTACTGGTGAATACAGTGCTTCTGAAGACTTTGTAGCGACTCCTGCAAACATGAGTGAAATGATCAATGCAGAGCACCACAAGTCTGTAGCAGGGCATGTGGCAACTGAGGATATTACCTTTGGTTACTGTACAGAAATCATGGTAGCCCTCAAACAAGGTCCAACTTATTCTAAGGACTTTGACTACGATGAATTCCGTAACTACTTGAATGACTTAGGCGACTCACTGCTTGTTGTCAACGATGATGAGATTGTCAAAGTTCACGTCCATACAGAAGATCCAGGTCTTGTCATGCAAGAAGGTCTCAAATATGGTAGCTTGATCAAGGTAAAAGTGGACAACATGCGTAACCAACACGAGGCGCAAGTTGAAAAAGAAGCAAGTCAAGGCAACAAGCCTGTTGAAACAAAAGAGTATGCCCTTATCGCAGTAGTAGCTGGTCAAGGTTTAGCAGATATCTTCCGTGCTCAAGGTGTGGATTATGTCATCGAAGGCGGGCAGACGATGAATCCTTCAACAGAAGACTTTATCAAGGCTGTTGAACAGGTCAATGCTCGCAACATTATCTTCTTGCCAAACAACAAAAATATCTTTATGGCAGCTCAGTCTGCGACTGAAGTGCTTGAACAACCAGCTGTTGTAGTAGAAGCACGTACAATTCCTCAAGGGTTGACCAGTCTTCTTGCCTTTGATCCTAGCAAGTCTATCGAAGAAAACAAAGAACGCATGACTGCAGCCCTTGGCGACGTCGTAAGCGGAAGTGTAACGACTGCCGTTCGTGATACAACTATCGATGGATTAGCAATTCATGAAAATGACAATCTTGGTATGGTCGATGGGAAAATCCTCGTGTCAAATCCTGACATGCACCAAACCTTGACTGAAACTTTGAAACATATGTTGGACGAAGATAGTGAAATCGTGACTTTCTATGTCGGTGAAGACGGAAGCGAAGAACTTGCCAATGAAATTGCCCAAGAAATCGCAGAAGAATTCGAAGATGTTGAAGTAGAGATTCACCAAGGTCAACAACCCGTATATCCATATCTTTTCAGTGTGGAATAATCGTGAAAATTAAATGAAAACAACAGAAGGAAGCTGGTTTTACAGCTTCCTTTTTCTATGCAAATGGAGTTATAAAGAAATTTATGTAGAAATGAACATTCTATTGGAAATTCTATTTACTATAAGTTATAATGATAAAGCTGTTATGTTAGATTAAGTATGAATATAAAGGAGAAATGATGAAGAAAAAATTTTTTAATCAATCTTTTTCCCGCTTTTCAATTAGAAAGTTAAGTGTTGGGACCTGTTCGGTATTGCTAGGAACCTTTATGGTGATGGCTACTTCTCCGGTGCAAGCAGATGAAGCTCAAGTCAACAATAAGGAACAACAAACGCAGGCAGAAATTCAACAGAAGGAAAAAAGTGCTGAGAATGGACAGGAAGTCATTTCTGAGCCTCAAAAAGTGGTAACACAGAACGAAGCGGTTAAGGACCTGAAGGATAAAGCTGAGCCGTCCAAAACAGAAGTATCTGCACCAGTCGCTCAGAGCCAACCAGTTTCTCAAGTTGACAATATCAAGGAAGCGAGTCAGCCTTCTTTAGATGAGGAGAAAAAGCAATCTATAGAATCAACTCAAACTGAGCAGAAAAGCAAGGAAGAAAGTGGCTCTAGCGGGAAAACTTCTTCTAGGCGCAAGAGATCGCTAGATGAAGTCAATGCAGCATTTAAAGCTCATTCGCCAATCAAGGATATCCATGCGGTAGATAGTGTCCGTGAATCCTTGACTTTTAGTATTACTGGGCATGAAGCAGACTATTCTGGTGGGTATATTAAAATTCATTTCCAAAATGGGAAGGCTATTAAATTGACCCCTTCTCCAGTCGGTGGTGTAAAGTTTAGCCAAGAAAAAGCGAATGGGGATCTTGATTTAAAGATAGAACCTGCGAATCTGAGAGGTGGGGCAAACTATAACTTCGTCTATACTTTTCAGATAGATCCTTTGACGCAGAATTGGGGAGGCGCTGTCCAAGCCCTTGGACCAGACCATAAGGTGACCGCAACTGCTAAGCTCTATGACAAAAATGGCAATGTCCTCAAAGAACTTGGAAGCATTGAACACACATGGAAAGTCTTAGAAAACGGTGTAGGTGGTCTGACACCAATGTCTAACAATCAGGTCATTGGCTATGATCGAGACAACGATGGTATCGTTGACGATGGTTCGTCGGTTGTGTCTTTCTACCTATTTAATGGTGCGAAAGATCCTAAGAATAATACGGCAAGAAATGATTATTTCAACTATGGAAATGGTGTCTTTGATGGTCGTATGATCAATGGTATGGGGATTAGTGATGTCGGGGGACATATCATTGATCCTGTCACTTCTTATACCTATAATGTAGATCTAAAAGAAGGTTATGAATTGACAGATGAAGCCAAAGCTTTGGGATGGACTGCCGATGCGACGGGTTACCATCTGACCATTAACAGAGCTAACAATCCGCTTCAAGATATCAATAACAATAAAAATAAGCTCATTCCAATTTCTTTTAAGTTAAAGAATGCCAAAGTAGCAGATATCAATAGAAAAGCGCAAAACCTAACTGTGACAGGTATCTATACAAAAGCAGATGGGACTAGTTATCAAAATACGGCCGTTCTTCCCTATACTCTCTTTGTTCAAAAAACAGATCAGCCAGAGTCTTCTCTCTTCGAATATAGACACTATAATCAGTCTGACTCGGAGATGATTCGTTCCTATGGTGAAACAGAATACCGTTCTTATGTTCGACTCTCATCGGTCGCAGAGGTTGAAAAGGATTATCTTATCAATGACTATACTGTCACTCATAAAATACAGGACCCACGAGAGTCTTATCGAGAAGTCAATGCAATCGAGGAGCGTTATTGGAATGAATTTTTCTCTTCACCGGATGCATCTGTAGAAGTATACAATAAAGCTACAGGTGAGTTGTTAGGGACTTTTAATAGTAACACTCGTAGCCTACGACTGACGGAAGAGCAAGATGTGAAGGAACTGGAGTACAAGTTTAAAAATATCAAGATGAGGAAGTCCTCAACAAATGATACATCAATGTTTGTTTTCCAGACCAAAACACGTTTTAATAATTGGGAAAGTCTCTATAAAGATTCGACAATCAGTAAGTTGGATTCTAGAACGGATTTCACATTTAACAATACTGGTAACACTGTTTCCTTATCTCAAACGGCCTCAGCTGAATTAACACGCGTTAGCCAGCAAATTTCGATGGTTGGACGCCGTCGGACAGATGTCTTTAATCGACACACAGATGCTTCTGGTTTTAAAGAAGATTTTATCACAAGGACTGCGGGTAAAGAAACTCCTACTCAGAACTTCGCAAACTTGACAGGAGTTTACCATCTGGCTTATTTGGCTGATCCACAATTAAACTTTAGTGGGAACCCTAATTTTAAGGTCTATTATAATTACAAAGATACTGGGAAAACTCTCTACTATGCCCAAGTGAAGGGGACCCCAGATTCCCCTATGCCTGCAACTCTTTTGAGGTTGGAAAACAAGACGATTCCAAACGGAACCTATACCTATAAAGCGATTGCTTTTTGGGATGAGGAACTTCCTGACGTTCAAGCTCAGAATGGCTATGACTTGGGGGAACTAGATGGGATTACAGTTACTTCGAAAAACTCGGTTTCTTATGATTTCAATGTGGTCGTACAGGCGTCTGAAGCGAGTGGTGTCTACTCTGAAGTGAAGAGAGCTACAAATCAGCACTTTGCCTACAATACCCAAGAGCACTATCCTGGTGATGAGATTGATTTCAGAGTGACCTATAAAAACGCAGCGAAACAGCCTGTTTCAGACGTTTATGTTTTATCATCCTTGCCGATGAAAGGTGATAAACAGCTAGAATCCAGAAATCGTGGTTCTAAATTTACAGTGAGTTTGACCAAAGCTCTAACACCACCTTCAGGCTGGGAAGTTCAATATAGTCGTATTGCGGGCACTGCTGCAGAAATTAATGCTTCACAATGGCTCACAGCGGATCAAGTGTCGGATTGGTCAGAGATTCGTGCAGTTCGTTGGCATTCGACTGCTCCGGTTGCTGCTGGAAGTAGGGTTCAGTTTCCTATCGATGGAGCAGTTATCGGGCAAGATACTGTCCCAGGTGCTACAGCTTATCTTTCTTCGGCTTTGGCAAATGGCAGTTCCAAGTACACTGAGTCCAATAATGTTTCTATCCAAATGTCCACCAAGCTGTCATCTGCAAGTTTCACCTTTGTGGATGTAAATGATCCGTCTAAGGAAGTGCAACTAGGACAGGTAGACACAGTTGTAGGTAAACCAAACGGACCAATTTCTTATGACCCTGCTGATCGAATTAAGGAATTAGAAGATGCAGGATATGAACTGATCCGTAACGATTTTACAGATCCTACCTTTGGTGACTCGGCTAGTCCAAAACAATTCAAGTTTCAGTTTAGACACAAGATTACAGAACTAACCGAAACTGTTCGTGGAACTCGCGAAATTGATTTTGAATATCTCAAAAAAACAAACCATTCTGATTTATCACTCCTTCCTCCAAAACATGTTGAGACTCATTCGTTTACTCGAACCAAGAGAATTGACCAGGTTTTGGCGAAACAGCAACCAAATGATGCGACAGCTGGTGTGACATACTCAGCCTGGTCTGCAGACCAAACTTGGTCTCAAGTGATTTCTCCTGAAATTCCTGGCTATTATCCAAGAGAGGATATTGATGCAAACACAATGTCGGGAGAAGGAGCTCTCTATGAGTATTTAATGAACGCGGATGATCCTAGAGATGAAGAGTTGGAAAAAGAATTTACCTGGTATCGGGTGGTGTATTATGTTCCGCTTCCAGTTGTACCTTCAGCAAGTGCAGCGAAATCTAAAGGCCTTCAAGGACAGAAGCAGGCAGCAACGATTCAATTTGATGCGGATAGAGCAAGCGAGAGCGAGGTCCACTTTACAAAAGGGACAACAACCATTAATGAAGCAAAGAAATCCGTTGAACTAGTCCAAAGTAGTGTCTTTCTTTATGATGAGAATGGACAAAAGGTAACTTCGCTAACCATTGCCGATCAAGGGACATACGATTTAGATCTTGTAAATAAAACAATTGTCTTTACTCCCCTGAAAACCTTCTATGGTCCGGCAACTCCAGTTCAAGTTGGAGTGGTGGATAAAAATGGAGAGTCTGCTGTAACGACCTATACCCCAGTTGTTGAGAAAGTAACACCAACTGGTTCAGGTGATAAGACAGAAGGACTTCAAGGTCAGGTCCAAGAAGGTAAAGTGACCTTCACTCCAGGCCACGACTCTGTTCCATTCCCAGCTGATTCAACACCACTATTTGACAATGGGACAGCTGAGAAGGAAGTGCCAAATGTTGGTAAGTTCGAAGTGGACGCAGACGGCAAGGTGACCTTCACCCCAGACAAGCAGTTCAAAGGTGAAACACCAGAGCTTGAATTGACTCGAGTGGATGTCAACGGAACTCCTGTTACAGTCAAGTACCAAGCAGTGGTGAAAGAAGTAGTTCCAACTTCAACGAATGCCACTTCAAATGGTATCCAAGGCCAACCGCAAAAAGGTACCCCAACCTTCACAGAAGGTAATCCATTGGTTCCAATTGATGATACGAAACCAATGACTTTCGAAGATGGTCAATCAACGAAGACCGTTTCAGGTGTAGGTGAATACAGCATCAATCCAGATGGCTCTATTACCTTTACGCCAGAAAAACAATACGTTGGTACTCCAGCTCCAGTCACAGTGAAACGTGTGGATAAGAATGGTACCCCAGTCACTGCGGCCTATACCCCAACAGTGACTAAGGTAACCCCAACAGGAACTAGCGCAACCAGCACAGGTCCTCAGGGTGTTCCACAAACCGGCACTCCAAGCTTCCAAGGTGGTGATCCACTGGTTCCAATCAATGAAACAGTAGAGCCAACTTTCGAAGATGGAAGCAAAGAGAAATCTATTCCAGGCCAAGGAACTTACACGATTGCACCAGATGGAACTGTAACTTTCACCCCAGACAAGCAGTTTGTTGGAAACCCAGATCCAGTTACAGTGAAACGTGTGGATAAGAATGGTACAGAAGTCATTGCGACTTACAGTCCAGAGTTTACTAAGGTGACTCCAACTGGAACAGGTGATAAGACAGAGGGTCTACAAGGTCAGGTCCAAGAAGGTAAAGTGACCTTCACGCCAGGCCATGACTCTGTTCCATTCCCAGCTGATTCGACTCCACTATTTGACAATGGGACAGCTATGAAAGAAGTGCCAAATGTTGGTAAGTTCGAAGTGGATGCAGATGGTAAGGTGACCTTCACCCCAGATAAGCAATTCAAGGGCGAAACACCAGAGCTTGAATTGACTCGTGTGGATGCCAACGGCACTCCTGTTACAGTCAAGTACCAAGCGGTGGTGAAAGAAGTGGTTTCAACCAGCACTAACTCAACCAGCACAGGCCCTCAAGGACTTCCGCAAACAGGCACTCCAACGTTTAAAGGTGGTGACCCACTGGTTCCAATCAATGAAACAGTAGAGCCAACCTTCGCAGATGGAAGTAAAGAGAAGTCTATTCCAGGTCAAGGAACATACACAATTGCGCCAGATGGTACAGTAACCTTCGCCCCAGACAAACAGTTTGTCGGAAACCCAGATCCAGTCATAGTCAAACGCGTAGATAAGAATGGCACCCCAGTTACTGCGACTTACAGCCCAGAGTTTACGAAAGTAACCCCAACTGGAACCGGTGCAACCAGCACAGGTCCTCAAGGTGTTCCACAAACGGGTACTCCAAGCTTCCAAGGTGGTGACCCACTGGTTCCAATTGATGAAACAGTAGAGCCAACCTTCGCAGATGGAAGCAAGGAGAAATCTATTCCAGGCCAAGGAACCTACACGATTGCGCCAGACGGTACAGTGACCTTCACTCCAGACAAGAAGTTCGTTGGTAAACCAGATCCAGTCACAGTCAAACGTGTAGATAAGAATGGTACTCCAGTGACTGCAACCTACAGTTCAGAGTTTACGAAAGTAACACCAACTGGTAAAGATACTTCTTCAGTTAACATTAAGGGGCTTGTTCAAACAGGTACCCCAACCTTCCAAGGTGGTGACCCACTGGTTCCAATCGATGAAACTGTGGTAGCAACATTTGAAGATGGATCAACTGAAAAAGTGATTCCAGGTGAAGGAACTTATGCAATCTCACCAGATGGCACCGTCACCTTCACTCCAGAGGCAGACTTTGTAGGAAAAGGAACAGGCGTAACGATTGTCCGTAAGGATAAGAACGGAACTCCAATTACTGCAAGCTATCGCCCGACAGTTGTAGATCCATCTACTGGTCATGACACGATTTCTACAGGAGCAAAAGGCCAACCACAAGTGGCGACCCCAACGTTTGAAGGACATATCGATAGTACTGTTCCACCAACATTTGAGGATGGTAGCACGACTATGGTTGTTCCGGGTGAAGGAAGTTATACAATTGATAAAGATGGTAAGATTACCTTTACTCCAGAACCAGACTTTGTTGGTACAGCTAAAGGATTGGTTGTGAAACGTTTGGATGTGTATGGAAATGTAGTTACTGCTCGCTACACACCAACTGTCCTTGGACAAACACAAGTGAGTGATGCGACATCAGAAGGTCTTAAAGGTCAAACTCAGACTGGTAAACCAAACTTTACAGGTGATGTCGATCTGACAGTTCCGCCAACCTTTGAAGATGGAACAACTGAAAAAGTCGTTCTAGGTGAAGGAACTTATGTAATCTCACCAGATGGCACCGTCACCTTTACCCCTGAGGCAGACTTTGTAGGACAAGCTAAAGGTGTGAAAGTGATCCGTAAAGATCGCAATGGAAATATTATTTCAGGATTCTATACCCCAACAGTAGTAGAACTTCCAGAGCAAGTGAAGCCGTCTGATAAAAAAGAACTTTCAGTATCTGATTCGAAACCAGATCAATTGACTCAAAACATCTCTGTAGAAAAAAATCAACTTCCAAATACAGGAAGTCAAGAAGATGGTTTGAAAAATCTAGGAATCCTGATAGCTCTAACAGGTGTCATGACACTTGGATTGCTGGGTAAAAAGAAACGAAACGATGAATCAGACTAATCATTTTTAAGAACCGAGAAATCGGTTCTTTTTTATGACATTTGTCATATTTCCTAGTGACAGAAGCATCTAGCTCAGTTAACTTCAAAGGACTATAATTGAAGTATGAAATGGAGGAAGAAGAAATGAAAAATAAAATGATTGTCGCAGTGAGTTTAGTAGCAGCAGGAGTTATGACCTATCTCATGTTTTCAGGATTGGACGAGGGTTTCTATCATTTTCCTTGGGAGCTCTTTGCCGGCTTTGGAATGATGTCTTGGCTTGTCAGAGAAGGTTTAAAATTATTCAGAGATGTGAAAAAGGAGTTTGAGGAATGAAAAAAGCAATCATCTATCTCTTTATCGGCCTGTCACTCTTGGTATGGTTAGTGGAAATGTTTACTGGTTGGTTTGACCAAACCTTGCTTCGCCAATTCATTCGTGGTGCTTGGGGTTTTGGATTTATGATTTTCGTCGTTTTCCCTATGGGAATGAAGTGGTTGAAAGGAGAATCTCATGACTGTGATTAAAGTTGAGAAATTGAGTAAGAAAATAAAAGACAAAGAGATCTTGCGAAACATCTCTTTTGAAATCAATGACGGAGAATGTGTCGCCTTGATTGGGCCTAACGGAGCAGGAAAAACAACCTTGATTGATTGCCTCTTGGGCGACAAGTTCATGAGCTCAGGTCAGATAGCTATTCAAGGCTTTGCACCAACAGATCCTCGATTAAAGCAGCTTATTTCTATCTTACCTCAAGAAAATACGGTGGTTCAAGACTTGAAAGTGAAAGAACTTCTATCATTTTTCAAGTCACTTTATCCCGACAGTCTTTCAGACAAAGAAATTGATGACTTGCTTAGATTCTCAGACAAGCAGAAAAATCAGCTAGCGGGCAAGTTGTCTGGTGGGCAAAAACGTTTGTTCTCTTTCGTGTTGACTTTAATAGGTCGTCCGAAAATTCTATTCTTAGACGAACCAACTGCTGCCATGGATACCTCGACACGTCAGCATTTTTGGGAGATCGTCGATCAGTTAAAGAAAAATGGTGTCACCATTGTCTACTCTTCTCACTATATCGAAGAGGTAGAACATACGGCTGACCGCATTTTGGTCCTCCACAAGGGTGAATTGATTCGCGATACGACGCCTTATGCCATGCGTAGTGAAGAACAAGAAAAGCATTTTACGTTACCTCTAACTTATCAGGAAGTTATCAGCACTTTGGACCAGGTTCAAGAGATTGAAATCAAGCAAAATGCACTTTCCTTCACAACCAAAGAAGCCAGCCAGGTATGGAAAGTCTTGCAAGAACAGGGCTGCACGATTGAAGAAATTGAAGTTCGCAATCGAACTCTCTTAGACAGTATCTTCGAAACGACTCAAGACTAAAGGAGATTGACGATGAAAAATATGACAAGTCTCATGAAAGTAGAAATCATTCTGATGAAACGGCAAGCCATCTACTACTTGCTATCCATCGGACTTCCAAGTGTGTTTTACCTTATTTTCTCTGGTATGATGTCAGGATCAGACATTCCAGAAATTGCTCTTCAAGCCTATCTCTTTGCCATGACGCTCTTTAGTATCATGTCAAGTGCTTTTTTCAGTATCCCTAGCACACTCGAGTCTGATAAGACAAACAACTGGCAAAAATTGATTCAACATTCTCCTGTATCTATGGTAGAATATTATGTATCAAAACTGTTCAGCACCCTACTGACTTTCTTGTTATCAATTATTGTTGTCTTTTCGGTTGGTCATTTTGTCCGTGGAGTGACTCTGCCTTGGCTTGATTGGTTGGTGATCGGAGTTATGTTACTGGTCGGAAGCGTGGTCTTTATCAGTATGGGTGTCTTGGTGAGCTTGCTACCCAGTGCTCAACTGATGACGGTTGTTGGAAATATTGCCTATATTGCTTTGGCTGTCCTAGGTGGACTGTGGTTCCCCTTGGATTCCTTCCCAGAATGGCTCCAATCTATTGGAAAGCTGACTCCAACCTATCAACTGATGCAGGTCGTCTCTACTTATTTGGAACACCATGAATTTAGTATTCTTTCTGCCTTGGTTGTACTAGGTTATACAGTTTTCTTTGGTGTATTGGTCATTCAACTGAAAAAACGGATTGAGGTAAAATAAATCTATGTTGGAAAAATTTAAAAACATTCATTATATGTTTCATATTTCAATAGTGTTTATCATCTTTCCTATAGCGGGTGTCATCGTTGGAGATTACCCGCTTTTAACCTTGCTATGGACCCTACTATTTGTACTTGCCTTCTATTCGGTTTTAATCAGTCAGAATCGCACCGTGCAGTGGCTAGCATGGTGGTCCATGCTTGTCTACATTTTTTATACATCTGTTTGGCTAAGTTCAGGTTTCACATGGTTTATCTTTTATTTATCCAATCTCCTTATTTATGAGCTGGATGAGATTTCTTTTCACTCTTGGCGTTTTGTCAGTTTTATTGTCCTGCAACCATTTATTCTGACCGGAATCTATATGGTCAATCATGTTAGTCCCTGGCAGCTACTCTTTTTCTTGGTGACCTTTATCTTTTCCGATGCAATGACCTTTGGTCTTTATCGAATTCGATTGTCGGAGGACATAAAAGAAGAAAAGATGAAACAAAATGCCAAGCTCAATCTTTTCTTGGCTGAAAACGAACGCAGTCGTATCGGCCAGGATCTTCATGACAGTCTAGGCCATACTTTTGCCATGCTGAGTGTGAAGACGGACCTTGCACTCCAGCTTCTCCAAATGCAGGCCTATCCTCAAGTGGAAAAAGAATTAAAAGAAATTCATCAGATCAGTAAAGAATCCATGAATGAAGTTCGTACAATTATCGAAAATCTTAAAACCAGAACCCTTGCTTCTGAATTTACGACTGTTAAAAAAATGCTGGAAATTGCAGGAATTGAAACAGAAATCAATCACCAACTAGATACAGCTAGCCTAACTCAGAAATTAGAATCAACGGCCTCCATGATTTTGCTTGAGTTAGTGACCAACATCATCAAACATGCCAAAGCATCCAAAGCCTACTTAAAATTAGAACGAACTGAGAAGGAACTCATTCTAACAGTGAGAGATGATGGCTGTGGCTTTGCTTCACTAAAAGGAGATGAACTCCATACCGTTCGGGACCGTGTCCTTCCTTTTTCAGGAGAAGTAACAGTGATCAGTCAGAAACAGCCGACTGAAGTGCAGGTTCGGCTACCTTATAAGGAGAGAAACTAAGATGAAACTACTTGTTGCAGAAGATCAAAGTATGTTGCGAGATGCTATGTGCCAGTTGCTTACCTTTCAACCAGATGTAGAGTCTGTCCTACAAGCCAAGGATGGCCAAGAAGCAATCCAACTCTTAGAAAAGGAGCCCGTAGATATCGCCATTCTTGACGTAGAAATGCCTGTTAAGACAGGCCTCGAAGTCTTGGAGTGGATACGAGCAGAAAAGTTAGAAACAAAGGTGGTTGTGGTGACGACCTTCAAGCGCCCTGGCTATTTTGAACGTGCGGTCAAGGCTGGAGTGGATGCTTATGTCTTAAAAGAAAGAAGCATTGCAGACCTCATGCAAACCTTGCACACTGTTCTTGAAGGACGTAAGGAATATTCGCCTGAATTGATGGAAGTGGTGATGACGCATCCTAACCCGTTAACAGAGCAAGAAATCGCAGTTTTAAAGGGAATCGCACAGGGCTTATCTAACCAAGAAATCGCAGACCAACTCTATCTATCAAATGGAACCGTCCGAAACTATGTCACCAATATTCTTTCGAAACTAGATGCTGGTAATCGAACAGAGGCAGCCAACATTGCAAAAGAATCTGGTTGGCTTTGATAAGAAGGGTTAAACAATTCCGAAATGATAACTTGAATCGAAGGAAATCCATACTAGAAAGGAGGAGGCAAATTGCCTCCTTTTCTGGTTTAGAAAAGCGGTGAAAGCTAGTGTCAAAGAGTTAAAAGATCAGAATAAAAATGAAAAATATCTTGACAATGAAGGAAAAATTGTGTTACAATAATAGACGGTACTTTTTACTTTTGGTCTCTCAAAAGTGTACAGGGACGTGCTGACAAATGTTGCAAAAGTACACACAGATGGTAGCTGTCACCAAGTGTATCATCACCAAAAATAAAAAAACACAGGAGAATGTAGATGCCTACAATTAACCAATTGGTTCGCAAACCGCGTAAATCAAAAGTAGAAAAATCTAAATCACCAGCTTTGAACGTTGGTTACAACAGTCATAAAAAAGTTCAAACAAATGTTTCTTCACCACAAAAACGTGGTGTTGCAACTCGTGTGGGAACAATGACACCTAAAAAACCTAACTCTGCCCTTCGTAAATTCGCTCGTGTACGTTTGAGCAACCTTATCGAAGTTACTGCCTACATCCCAGGTATCGGACACAACTTGCAAGAGCACAGCGTGGTGCTTCTTCGTGGTGGACGTGTAAAAGACCTTCCAGGGGTACGTTACCATATCGTCCGTGGTGCACTTGATACTGCAGGTGTTAACGATCGTAAACAAGGCCGTTCTAAATACGGTACTAAACGTCCAAAAGCATAAGGAAAGGGGATAAAGAGAAATGAGTCGTAAAAATAGAGCTCCAAAACGTGACGTATTGCCAGATCCGCTTTACAATTCACAACTAGTTACTCGTCTTATCAACCGCGTTATGCTTGATGGTAAACGTGGTACAGCTGCTTCAATCGTTTACGGTGCTTTTGAGCAAATCAAAGAAGCTACTGGTAACGATGCACTTGAAGTATTTGAAACAGCTATGGAAAACATCATGCCTGTACTTGAAGTACGTGCACGTCGTGTTGGTGGATCTAACTACCAAGTCCCAGTTGAAGTTCGTCCAGAACGCCGTACAACACTTGGACTTCGTTGGTTGGTAACCATCGCTCGCCTTCGTGGTGAACACACAATGCAAGACCGTCTTGCAAAAGAAATCTTGGATGCTGCTAACAACACTGGTGCAGCAGTTAAGAAACGTGAAGACACTCACCGTATGGCTGAAGCTAACCGTGCCTTCGCACACTTCCGTTGGTAATAAAATGATACTAAGAGCGGCAAAGGCCCAAGGCAAAAATAGGAAACTGGTGCAGTGTTCCGTGAACACAAAGCAGTTTATCTTTTTTGCACCGGGCCTCGCTCGGGTTCAAATCAGTTAACTTGAGCTTTTAGCCCGAGTTCAATTCAACTTGTCTACAAGTTGAAACCAACAAAAACAAGATAAACATTGAGAACGGGTAGGTCCTGCCTATCCGTTTTTATTAAAATCGTGTTATAATAGAATAGAAATTAAAATAAATAGGAGAAACAAACCTCATGGCACGCGAATTTTCACTTGAAAAAACTCGTAATATCGGTATCATGGCTCACGTCGATGCCGGTAAAACAACAACTACTGAGCGTATTCTTTACTACACTGGTAAAATCCACAAAATCGGTGAAACTCACGAAGGTGCGTCACAAATGGACTGGATGGAGCAAGAGCAAGAACGTGGTATCACTATCACATCTGCTGCGACAACAGCTCAATGGAACAACCACCGCGTAAACATCATCGACACACCAGGACACGTGGACTTCACAATCGAAGTACAACGTTCTCTTCGTGTATTGGACGGTGCGGTTACTGTTCTTGACTCACAATCAGGTGTTGAGCCTCAAACTGAAACAGTTTGGCGTCAAGCAACTGAGTACGGAGTTCCACGTATCGTATTTGCCAACAAAATGGACAAAATCGGTGCTGACTTCCTTTACTCAGTAAGCACACTTCACGACCGTCTTCAAGCAAACGCACACCCAATCCAATTGCCAATCGGTGCTGAAGATGACTTCCGCGGTATCATCGACTTGATCAAGATGAAAGCTGAAATCTATACTAACGACCTTGGTACAGATATCCTTGAAGAAGATATTCCAGCTGAATACCTTGACCAAGCTCAAGAATACCGTGAAAAATTGGTTGAAGCAGTCGCTGAAACTGATGAAGACTTGATGATGAAATACCTTGAAGGTGAAGAAATCACTAACGAAGAATTGAAAGCTGCTATCCGTAAAGCAACTATCAACGTTGAATTCTTCCCAGTATTGTGTGGTTCTGCCTTCAAGAACAAAGGTGTTCAATTGATGCTTGATGCGGTTATTGACTACCTTCCAAGCCCACTTGATATCCCAGCAATCAAAGGTATCAACCCAGATACAGATGAAGAAGAAACTCGTCCAGCATCTGACGAAGAGCCATTTGCAGCTCTTGCCTTCAAGATCATGACTGACCCATTCGTAGGTCGTTTGACATTCTTCCGTGTATACTCAGGTGTTCTCCAATCAGGTTCTTACGTATTGAACACATCTAAAGGTAAACGTGAACGTATCGGACGTCTTGTGCAATTGCATGCCAATAGTCGTCAAGAAATCGAAACCGTTTATGCTGGTGATATTGCAGCTGCTATTGGTTTGAAAGATACTACAACTGGTGATTCATTGACAGATGAAAAAGCTAAAATCATCCTTGAGTCAATCCACGTTCCAGAACCAGTTATCCAATTGATGGTTGAGCCAAAATCTAAAGCTGACCAAGATAAGATGGGTATCGCCCTTCAAAAATTGGCTGAAGAAGATCCAACATTCCGCGTTGAAACAAACGTTGAAACTGGTGAAACAGTTATCTCTGGTATGGGTGAACTTCACCTTGACGTCCTTGTTGACCGTATGCGTCGTGAGTTCAAAGTTGAAGCGAACGTAGGTGCTCCTCAAGTATCTTACCGTGAAACATTCCGCGCTTCTACTCAAGCACGTGGATTCTTCAAACGTCAGTCTGGTGGTAAAGGTCAATTCGGTGATGTATGGATTGAGTTTAGTCCAAACGAAGAAGGTAAAGGATTCGAATTCGAAAACGCAATCGTCGGTGGTGTGGTTCCTCGTGAATTTATCCCAGCGGTTGAAAAAGGTTTGGTAGAATCTATGGCTAACGGTGTTCTTGCAGGTTACCCAATGGTTGACGTTAAAGCTAAGCTTTACGATGGTTCATACCACGATGTCGACTCATCTGAAACTGCCTTCAAGATCGCGGCTTCACTTGCCCTTAAAGAAGCTGCTAAATCAGCACAACCAGCTATCCTTGAGCCAATGATGCTTGTAACCATCACTGTTCCAGAAGAAAACCTTGGTGATGTTATGGGTCACGTAACTGCTCGTCGTGGACGTGTAGATGGTATGGAAGCTCACGGTAACAGCCAAATCGTTCGTGCTTACGTTCCACTTGCTGAAATGTTCGGTTACGCAACAGTTCTTCGTTCTGCATCTCAAGGACGTGGTACATTCATGATGGTATTTGACCACTACGAAGATGTACCTAAGTCAGTACAAGAAGAAATCATTAAGAAAAATAAAGGTGAAGACTAATCAGTCCTCACTCTAGAAGGAAGTCACTTAGTGGCTTCCTTTTTTTTTGTCTTTAACTATTCATTTTTGCTGAATATAGTATACAAATTTGGTCGCTAAGTGAGAAAAATACTAATTCTATCCAGAAAGAAAATATTCTAATTTGATAAATTAAAGTAAATAAAGGTTCCTAATTCCGTAGAAAAGTTAATAAAAATGAGGAAAAGATTCATAAATACACTTTTAGATAGAAAATTCAGAAAATTAACTCTTTTGCCTTGAAAATTTTTGAAAAAATGGTATGATAGTAACAAGCTATTTTTTTAAGAGAAGAGAAAGGGGAACAATGGAGAAAATCAGTTTAGAATCTCCTAAGACGGGGTCGGACCTAGTTTTGGAAACACTTCGAGACTTAGGGATTGATACCATTTTTGGTTATCCTGGTGGTGCAGTCTTACCTTTGTATGATGCGATATACAATTTTAAAGGTATTCGCCACATCTTAGGACGCCATGAGCAAGGTTGTCTTCACGAAGCTGAAGGATATGCCAAATCAACTGGAAAGTTGGGCGTTGCCGTCGTCACGAGTGGGCCGGGAGCAACAAATGCCATTACAGGGATTGCAGATGCCATGAGCGATAGCGTTCCCCTTTTGGTTTTTACAGGTCAGGTTGCAAGAGCTGGGATTGGGAAAGATGCCTTTCAGGAAGCAGACATCGTGGGGATTACCATGCCCATTACCAAATACAATTACCAAGTTCGTGAGACAGCAGATATTCCTCGTATCATTACGGAAGCTGTCCATATCGCAACGACTGGTCGTCCAGGTCCTGTTGTGATTGACTTGCCCAAGGATGTATCAGCTCTAGAGACAGATTTCATCTATTCACCAGAAGTTAATTTACCAAGTTACCAACCGACACTTGATCCAAATGACATGCAAATCAAGAAAATCTTGAAGCAATTATCAAAAGCCAAGAAACCTGTTTTGTTAGCAGGCGGTGGTATCAGCTATGCAGAAGCTTCTAAGGAGCTCAATGAATTTGCTGAACGTTACCAAATTCCAGTAGTCACTAGTCTTTTGGGGCAAGGAACCATTGCAACGAGTCATCCGCTCTTCCTAGGGATGGGAGGCATGCACGGTTCTTTCGCAGCCAACATTGCAATGACGGAAGCGGACTTTATGATTAGTATTGGTTGCCGTTTCGATGACCGCTTGACTGGGAACCCTAAGACCTTCGCGAAGAATGCTAAGGTTGCCCATATCGATGTTGACCCAGCTGAGATTGGTAAGATTATCAGTGCAGATATTCCTGTAGTGGGGGATGCTAAGAAAGCCTTGCAGATGCTACTGGCAGAACCAACTGTTCATAACAATACTGAAAAGTGGATTGAAAAAGTCACCAAGGACAAGAATCGAGTTCGTTCTTATGATAAGAAAGAACGTGTGGTTCAGCCTCAGGCCGTTATTGAACGCATCGGTGAGTTGACGAATGGGGATGCCATTGTCGTAACTGACGTAGGGCAACACCAAATGTGGACAGCTCAGTATTATCCTTACCAAAATGAGCGTCAGTTAGTCACTTCAGGTGGTTTGGGTACCATGGGATTCGGAGTTCCTGCAGCTATCGGAGCCAAGATTGCCAATCCAGAAAAAGAGGTCATCCTTTTTGTTGGTGATGGTGGCTTCCAAATGACCAACCAAGAACTAGCTATCCTAAACATCTACAAGGTGCCAATTAAGGTTGTCATGTTGAATAACCATTCACTAGGAATGGTTCGTCAGTGGCAGGAATCCTTCTATGAGGGTAGAACTTCCGAGTCAGTCTTTGATACCCTTCCTGACTTCCAGTTGATGGCACAGGCCTACGGCATCAAAAACTATAAGTTTGATAATCCAGAGACGATAGAGAAGGATCTAGAAGTCATTCTGGAGGATGTGCCCATGTTTATCGAGGTGGATATTTCTCGTAAGGAACAGGTCTTACCGATGGTACCAGCTGGTAAGAGCAATCATGAGATGTTGGGGGTGAAGTTCCATGCGTAGAATGTTAACAGCTAGATTGCAAAACCGTTCAGGAGTTTTGAATCGTTTTACAGGTGTCCTTTCTCGTCGTCAAGTCAATATTGAGAGTATCTCAGTTGGTGCGACAGAGAACCCCAATGTATCTCGCATCACCATCATTATTGATGTAGCATCTCATGATGAAGTAGAGCAAATTATTAAACAGCTCAATCGTCAGATTGATGTGATTCGCATTCGAGATATCACAGATAAACCACACTTGGAAAGAGAAGTTATCTTGGTGAAGGTATCTGCTCCTGCTGAGAAGCGTGCAGAAATCTTGGCCATTATCCAACCTTTCCGTGCAACGGTAGTAGATGTGGCTCCAAGCTCAATCACCATCCAGATGACGGGAAATGCTGAAAAGAGTGAAGCTTTATTGCGAGTGATTCGACCATATGGTATTAAAAATATCGCTCGTACGGGTGCAACTGGATTTACCCGCGACTAATACTCTTAGTATAAAATCCAGCATAAATTTG
Organism: Streptococcus sp. CF8-6; assembly: GCF_024295845.1. NCBI lineage: Bacteria > Bacillati > Bacillota > Bacilli > Lactobacillales > Streptococcaceae > Streptococcus > Streptococcus sp. CF8-6. The sequence goes on from NZ_JANCOF010000002.1 coordinate 248,620, forward strand.
TTAAACCAGCCTATAAGGCAATAAAAATAGAAAAGAGAGAAAAACTATGGCAGTTCAAATGGAATACGAAAAAGATGTTAAAGTAGCAGCGCTTGACGGTAAAAAAATCGCCGTAATCGGTTATGGTTCACAAGGACATGCGCATGCGCAAAACTTGCGTGATTCAGGTCGTGATGTCATCATCGGTGTGCGTCCAGGTAAATCTTTTGACAAAGCAAAAGAAGATGGATTTGACACTTACACAGTAGCAGAAGCAACTAAATTGGCTGACGTTATCATGATCTTGGCACCAGACGAAATCCAACAAGAATTGTACGAAGCAGAAATCGCTCCAAACTTGGAAGCTGGAAATGCAGTTGGATTTGCTCATGGTTTCAATATTCACTTTGAATTTATCAAAGTTCCTGCAGATGTAGATGTCTTCATGTGTGCTCCTAAAGGACCAGGACACTTGGTACGTCGTACTTACGAAGAAGGATTTGGTGTGCCAGCTCTTTATGCAGTTTACCAAGATGCAACAGGAAATGCGAAAAACATTGCTATGGACTGGTGTAAAGGTGTTGGGGCAGCTCGTGTTGGTTTGCTTGAAACAACTTACAAAGAAGAAACTGAAGAAGATTTGTTTGGTGAACAAGCTGTACTTTGTGGTGGTTTGACTGCCCTTATCGAAGCAGGTTTTGAAGTCTTGACAGAAGCAGGCTATGCCCCAGAATTGGCTTACTTTGAAGTTCTTCACGAAATGAAATTGATTGTTGACTTGATCTATGAAGGTGGATTCAAGAAAATGCGTCAATCTATTTCAAACACTGCTGAATACGGTGACTATGTATCAGGCCCACGTGTGATTACTGAGCAAGTTAAAGAAAACATGAAAGCTGTTTTGGCAGATATTCAAAATGGTAAATTTGCAAATGACTTTGTGAATGACTACAAGGCTGGTCGTCCAAAATTAACTGCTTACCGTGAACAAGCAGCTAACCTTGAAATTGAAAAAGTTGGTGCAGAATTGCGTAAAGCAATGCCTTTCGTTGGTAAAAACGACGACGACGCATTCAAAATCTACAATTAATTCTTGTAAAGAAAGACAGAAGGCGAGTTGGGGGTACCTAACTCGTTTTTTATCTTGAACAGTATTTGAGGAGGAGACAATGCTAAGTGCAAAAGATGTGGTGAAAGCCCACAAAGTTTTGAGTGGTGTAGTAGTTGATACACCACTAGAATATGATCATTATTTATCAGAAAAATACCAAGCAAAGATTTATCTCAAAAAGGAGAATGCGCAACGAGTTCGCTCTTTTAAAATTCGTGGAGCCTATTATGCCATTTCTCAACTATCAAAAGAAGAACGCGAGCGTGGTGTAGTCTGTGCCTCTGCGGGAAATCATGCCCAAGGTGTCGCCTATACTTGTAATGAGATGAAGATTCCTGCAACCATTTTTATGCCCATCACAACACCGCAACAAAAGATTGGGCAGGTTCGCTTTTTCGGTGGAGAGTTCGTGACAATCAAGTTGGTTGGGGATACCTTTGATGCTTCTGCTAAGGCAGCACAAGAATTTACATTGACAGAAAACCGCACCTTTATCGATCCTTTTGATGATGCGCATGTTCAGGCTGGTCAAGGGACGGTAGCCTATGAAATTCTTGAAGAAGCCCGTAAAGAGTCTATTGATTTTGATACAGTACTTGTACCAGTAGGTGGTGGCGGATTGATTGCCGGTGTTTCAACTTACATCAAGGAAACCAACCCGACCATTGAAGTGATTGGGGTAGAAGCCAATGGAGCTCGCTCTATGAAGGCTGCCTTTGAAGCTGGAGGACCAGTTAAGCTCAAAGAAATTGATAAGTTCGCTGATGGGATAGCCGTACAGAAGGTTGGACAATTAACCTATGAAGCGACTCGTAAGAATGTTGAAACGCTGATTGGGGTGGACGAGGGATTGATTTCTGAAACCTTGATTGATCTTTATTCCAAACAAGGTATTGTAGCAGAACCAGCCGGAGCTGCCAGCGTTGCAGCCTTGGAAGTTTTATCAGACTATATCAAAGGCAAGACGATTTGTTGTATCATTTCTGGAGGAAATAACGATATCAACCGTATGCCAGAGATGGAAGAACGTGCCTTGATTTACGATGGAATCAAGCATTACTTTGTAGTGAATTTCCCACAACGTCCAGGAGCTCTACGAGAGTTTGTAAATGACATTTTGGGGCCAAATGATGACATCACTCGTTTTGAATATATCAAACGAGCAAGCAAGGGGACAGGCCCTGTCTTGATTGGGGTAGCCCTTGCCAATAAGCATGATTATGCTGGATTGATTCATCGAATGGAAAAGTTTGACCCATCTTATATTAATTTGAATGGGAACGAAACGTTGTATAATATGTTAGTTTAAGCTAAAATAAAATTATTATCATATTATTTGCGTAATAATGATGATGGTGCTATAATGATGGTGACGAAAGGGGGAGATTCCCATGGTTTTACAAATTTTACTTGTTTTATTGTTTTTAGTGGTGATTGCATCAGTGATTATGGTTAGTTCTGTGTATGTGGTTCGACAACAATCTGTCGCTATCATAGAACGCTTTGGTAAATACCAAAAGTTGAGCAATAGTGGTATTCATTTACGAGCTCCTTTTGGAATTGATAGGATTGCGGCAAGAGTTCAACTACGCTTGTTGCAAAGTGAGATTGTTGTAGAGACAAAGACGCAAGATAATGTATTTGTAACGATGAATGTGGCAACTCAGTATCGAGTAAATGAAAACAATGTCACAGATGCTTATTATAAATTGATGCGTCCAGAAGCCCAGATTAAATCCTATATTGAAGATGCTTTGCGTTCATCTGTACCAAAGCTAACCCTAGATGAGTTGTTTGAGAAGAAGGATGAAATCGCCTTAGAAGTTCAAAAACAAGTGGCTGAAGAAATGTCTACATATGGGTATATCATTGTCAAAACGCTGATTACTAAGGTTGAACCTGATGCTGAAGTAAAACAATCAATGAATGAAATTAACGCGGCTCAACGTAAGAGAGTTGCGGCGCAAGAGCTTGCTGAAGCAGATAAGATTAAAATCGTGACCGCAGCAGAAGCTGAAGCAGAAAAAGATCGCCTACATGGTGTAGGGATTGCAGAGCAGCGTAAAGCAATTGTTGACGGACTAGCTGATTCTATCCAAGAGTTAAAGGGAGCCAATGTTGAGCTAACTGAAGAACAAATCATGTCTATCCTATTAACGAACCAGTATTTAGATACGTTGAATAATTTTGCAGATAAAGAGGGTAATAATACAATCTTCCTACCAGCGAATCCTAATGGAGTCGAGGACATAAGAACTCATATATTATCGGCTTTAAAAGCCAAATAAAAATATGCAGAATAATATAGTTGCGACGAATATATGTTTTTTTATTGACAAATGAAATAAAAACGTATACAATTAAGTATTGTAAAGAATAATTTAGGAGAAGAACATGGCTAAGTCGAACTTTGAAAAAGTAGAAGCAGTTGTTGGCTGGGTTCGTGATAAGAAAATCACAGGCTACCGTATCTCTAAAGAAACGAATGCGCGTGAAATGTCTATCATTGCTCTAGCACAAGGACGCGCAAAAGTTAAAAATATTTCATTTGAAACAGCTCTTGGTTTAATCGATTTCTATGAAAAAAATCATGAAAAATTTGAAGATTAAACTGTGGTCACAGGCAGATTCCTGAATCGAGTCTGCCTTTTCTTTACAATTACAAATTAAAAAGACTGCATTCTTTATGCAGTCTTTGTTTATTAGCTGAGATAACGTTGAAGGAATTCTTTTGTCCGTTCTTCTTTGGGATTTGTAAAGAGTTCTTCGGGTTTGCCTTCTTCTGCAATAACGCCCTTATCCATAAAGATGACACGGTGAGAGACATCGCGAGCGAACTCCATTTCGTGGGTTACGACGATCATGGTCAAACCTTCATGAGCTAGGTCTTGCATAATTTTGAGGACTTCTCCGACCATTTCGGGGTCAAGGGCAGATGTTGGCTCGTCAAAGAGAATGGCGTCAGGATTCATGGAGAGTGCGCGGGCGATAGCCACGCGTTGTTTTTGACCCCCTGATAGTTGCTTAGGCTTGGCTTGCCAGTAGCGTTCTCCCATGCCAACTTTTTCGAGATTTTCTTTGGCAATTTTTTCAGCTTCAGAGTGGTCGCGTTTGAGTACAGTCGTTTGGGCAACAATCGTATTTTCAAGGACATTCAGATTTTCAAAGAGATTGAAAGATTGGAAAACCATACCGAGCTTTTCACGATAATGGGTGAGGTTATAGCCTTTTTCTAAGACATTTTCTCCTCGATAGAGAATCTCTCCCTCTGTAGGAGTTTCTAGTAAATTAATCGAACGAAGGAAGGTTGATTTTCCGCTTCCTGAGCTCCCGATGATGGAAATAACCTCTCCTTTATGGACGGTGAGAGAAATATCTTTTAGCACTTCGTTTTGCCCATAGGATTTTTTGAGGTGTTTGATTTCAAGGATTGGTTGTGTCATTTTTTCAAATCCTCCGTTTGCATTTGGTTAGCACCTGTAGTGTAAGTATCCATGTCCATACGACGCTCGATGAAGCGTAGGATACGGGTCACGGTAAAGGTGAGGAAAAAGTAAATCACGGCGATGATGGTAAAGGTCTGGAAGTATTGATAGGTTTGTGTTGCGACAGTATTTCCTGAGAAATAAAGCTCAACAACTGAAATAACGTTCAATACAGAGGTATCTTTGATATTGATGACAAACTCATTACCAGTAGCAGGCAGAATATTACGGACAACCTGAGGTAGGACAATCTTACGCATGGTTTGATTGTGGGTCATACCAAGAGCAGTTGCAGCTTCAAACTGTCCTTTGTCAACTGCTAGAATACCACCACGAACGATCTCTGTCATGTAGGCACCTGTGTTGATTGAGACGATGAAGATAGCGGCTAGTGTCCGGTCAAGGTTGATACCGAAAGCTTGGGCAGTTCCATAGTAGATAACCATAGATTGAACAATCATCGGTGTACCACGGAAAATCTCAATATAGACATTGAGAATCCAACCGACTAGTTTCTGTAGGGCATACATTGCCTTGTTCTCAGATAGTGGGGCGGTACGGAAGACCCCGATCGCAAGTCCGATAAAAAGACCTGTGATGGTTCCGATAATGGAAATTAAGAGTGTGATACCAGCACCACGCAAGAGTTGTTGCCAGTTTTCAGAAAGGATCTTAGCGACTTGGCTAAAGAAGCTACTTTCTTCCTCCGTTGTTGTAGATTCCACAGGTTGCTCTTTGATCATACGATCCATGAGGGCTATTTGTTCATCCTTAGAGATGGTTTCGATGCTCGCATTGATTTGGCTAATGCGGCTGTCATCTTTACGAAGTCCAATGGCAATAGCTGTATCTTCTTCGCCAGTTTTGAAACCTGGTTGGGGTTGGATCATTTTGGACTTAGCGTTGGCAGACTCAGCGGTCAGTGCTTCAGGTCGTTCAGAAACGTAGGCATCAATAACACCAGCCTCCAGAGCTTGACGCATTTGGGCGAAGTCACCCATAGCTGTTTCTTTCTTGGCACCTGGAATTTGAGAAATCAGGTCATAAAGGTAAACACCTTGTTGAGACGTGATTTTTGCCCCACTAAAGTCCTCTAAAGATTTCGCATTGGCATAAGTAGAGTCCTTTTTGACCAATAGAACCGGTTCGCTAGTATAGTAACTGCTTGAAAAAGCAATTTCTTGTTTGCGTTCAGCAGTTGGGCTCATACCTGCAATGATCATATCGATTTTACCAGAAGTAAGGGCTGGAACAAGTCCTTCCCATTTGGTTTTCACGACCAAAGGTTCCTTACCAAGGTCTTTGGCAATCTTTTTAGCAATTTGAACATCGTAGCCGTTGGCATATTGGTTGGTACCGTCGATTTTGACGGCGCCGTTACTATCGTCGTCTTGGGTCCAGTTGAAGGGGGCGTATGCAGCCTCCATCCCGATGCGTAAATATTCGTCGGCTTGGACTTGGCTAACTAGTCCTAAGGTAAGGGCTAGGCTAGCAAGGATAGATAAGCATAATTTTTTCATGTTTTCTCCTATTTCTAGTCTAAAAATGACTCTCTCTATTGTATCTAAAAATAGTGAGATTTTCAATACAAGTAAGCCTTTACTTATAAAAAATGATATAATGGTAAAAAGATTGAAAGGGAACCGATTATGAAAAAAAGATGGCTGTTGGCTTTGGTATTTGCTTATTTATTATTTATACCGAGCCTGGTTTTTGCAGTAGACTTTAATATCTTATCCTATCAGGGTGATTTGAATATTCATGCAGATAATACTGCAATTTTTAAGGAAACAATTACCTACCGCTTTGGAGATAATTATAACGGTCAGTTAGTTGGACTCGGAAAAGCTGGGAAAATGCCAGAAGGGTTTGACATTGATCCCGATCCAACCGTTCAGGTCTCTAAAAATGGAAAAATTGTTCAAAATATTTCCTTCTATACTATGGAGGAAGAGGACGGCTACAAGGTAAAAATTTACAATGCTGGATACGCCGGAGATACTGTTCGGGTAACGGTTACCTGGAAACTAACAAACCTTCTCTTCTTATATAAGGATATCGCAGAGCTAAATTGGCAACCCTTGACAGATAGTACTGGAGACATCAAAGAGATTGAGTTTAAGGTCAGCTCTGATACTCCAGCAGAGAAACTCTATTTTCATGCAGGCCAACTCCTAAGGGATTCTAGTGTTGAAAAAGTAAATAATCTCTATCATATCAAAATGAAAGACCTTCCTAGAAAGCGACAGATCGAATTACATGCTTACTGGCCTAGAAGTGCTTTTGCAGGAGCACCAGATCAAGGATTAGAGGAAGAACGTTTAACCGATTTTAACCGGATTGAAAGCAATATAGCGACAGAAAAAGCGCAAAGTGAGATTTTGATGAAATGGGTATTCCCCGTCATTTTTATGAGTCTCTTACTTCTAGTTCCTATCTTCTATAGGATGTTTCGTCAGAGTACAAGCATTAAAAAGGTCTTTCCAAAAGATCATCGACTCTACGAACCACCGATGGATTTGCCTCCAATGGTTCTAGCAGAAGCTGTGTATTCAACTTCCTTAGAGGAAGTTAATCCCCTAAACAAATCAGGGTTTGGTAAATTTACTTTTGAACGTTTGATTCAGGCAACCTTGTTGGATTTAGTAGATCGAGGTCATTTATCTATTTTCCAAGGGGATGAGGAACCTTATGTGCGCATTATCAGTGAAAAGGGTTTGTCCAATTTTGAGAAAGAATGTCTACGCATGACCTTGTCAAATAAGAAAGAATTGGCTATTTCAGAGCTCTTCCCTGATTACCAAGTTTCATCTTCCCTTTACCGTGGTGCCAAAGAGTCAGATGAAAAACATATCCGAGAAACAGGACTGCGCCTTAAACGCTCCTTTGAAGGAAGACTTCAACGCATTCAGTCTTGTGTCAAGGATAAAGTCCGTGTACTCCGTATCCCAAGCTACTATCGTCCCTTGACAAGCGAGGAACGTCGCCTTGCTCTAGGGATGCGGGTCTGTTCAGCCATAACAGCTCTAGGTGGACTGCTTTTCTTTTACTATAGCTGGCAAACACATGGCTTCTTTTCGATCCCATTTCTACTCTTAGGATTGACAGGATTAGGGGCTAGTTTCTGGGTTTATCTTGCCACGCGAGGGGCCTATCGAGATGGAGTTCTAACAGAGGAAGGAGCAGAGATCTTCTATCTCTGGACGAGTTTTGAAAATATGCTTCGGGACATCGCTCATCTGGATCAGGCCGAGCTAGAGAGCATCGTCCTTTGGAACCGTCTACTGGTCTATGCGACTCTCTTTGGTTATGCCAAGAAGGTGAGCAAGTTAATGAAAGTCCGCCATATTCAGCTTGAAAATCCGGATTTGAATCTTTATATAGCCTATGGTTGGCACTCACAGTTCTACACCTCAACTGCACAAATCAAGCAATATACTGCTGTAGCGAATACAGCTAGCAATTACTCTGTATCTTCTGGAAGTGGAAGTTCAGGTGGAGGATTCTCAGGAGGCGGAGGCGGTGGTAGCATCGGTGCCTTCTAAAAAATCTATCGCAATATCCGAAATTATGCTATAATAGAGGACAGAAAAAGGAGTAATGTATGTATTTTATTGAAATTTTGAAGTCAATCTTTTTTGGGATTGTTGAAGGAATTACAGAATGGTTGCCCATTTCAAGTACTGGCCACTTGATCTTGGTTGAAGAATTTGTACAATACAAGGACCAAAATGAAGCCTTCATGTCCATGTTTAATGTTGTCATTCAGCTTGGTGCCATTTTAGCAGTTATGGTCATTTACTTTAACAAGCTTAACCCTTTCAAACCTGGTAAAACTAAGGTCGAAGTTCGTAGAACTTGGCAATTGTGGTCAAAAGTCTTCGTTGCGACCTTGCCTTTGCTATTGGTCTTTAAATTAGATGATTGGTTTGATGCCAACTTCCATAACATGGTTTCAGTTGCGATTATGTTGATTATCTATGGTGTTGCCTTTATCTATCTTGAAAAACGAAATAAGGCGCAAGCCATTGAACCAACAGTAACAGAGCTAGACAAGTTGCCTTATAAAACAGCCCTTTACATCGGTCTCTTCCAAGTCCTTGCCCTTTTCCCAGGAACGAGCCGTTCAGGTGCGACTATCGTTGGTGGTTTGTTGAATGGAACAAGTCGCTCAGTCGTAACAGAGTTTACCTTCTATCTCGGAATTCCTGTTATGTTCGGAGCCAGTGCTTTAAAGATTTTCAAATTTATTAAAGCAGGTCAACTTTTGAGTTTTGGACAACTGTTCTTGCTCTTGGTTGCTATGGGTGTTGCCTTTGCAGTCAGCATGGTTGCCATTCGTTTCTTGACCAGCTATGTGAAGAAGCACGACTTTACACTCTTTGGGAAATACCGTATCGTACTCGGTAGTGTTTTGTTGCTCTATAGTTTTGTGCGTTTATTTGTATAAGAAAAAAGCTTGAGGGAATTTTCCTTCAAGCTTTTTAAAATCCTGTTACCGTAATTCCTAATAGACGGATACCTTTTTCTTTTTCAGCTAGTTCTTCGTAGAGTTGAAGGGCAGTTTGAGAAATCTGACTAGCGTCCTGTGTTGCTTGTGGGAGGCTTTTTCGTCTAGTAAGAGTGGAGAAGTCAGCATATCTTATTTTAAGGATAATGATTTTTCCAGCTTTGTTCTGCATGCTGAGATTGTGAGCTACTTTCTCAGAGAGAAGAGTCAGCTCTTTTTTGATATCTTCGTCAACCTGGAGAATCTTCCCATAGGTTTTCTCCTTGCCAATGGACTTACGAATGCGGTCGGGCTTGACCGGTGAGTTATGAATGCCTCTTGCCTTTCTATAAAGGTCAAAACCGAGTCTGCCAAAGCGATCGATTAAAGTGACTTCAGAGACGTCCAATAAGTCTGCACCAGTATAAATGCCCATTTCATGAAGCTTTTCTACTGTCTTCTTTCCTACACCATGAAATTTAGCAATGTCCATTTGTTTGAGAAAGTCTTGGGCTTGGTCAGGTAGAATCACTGTCAAACCATGTGGCTTCTGATAATCACTGGCCATTTTAGCTAGAAATTTATTGTAGGAAACGCCTGCAGAAGCAGTCAGGTGTAGTTCCTGCCATATATCCTCTTGGATGAGACGAGCTATTTTGACGGCTGACTTGATACCGAGTTTATTTTCCGTCACATCTAAGTATGCCTCGTCGATACTCATAGGTTCAATCAAATCAGTGTAGCGTTTAAAAATAGCTCGAATCTCAAGTCCCACAGTCTTATACTTTTCATAATTTCCAGAGATAAAGACAGCTTGGGGACAGCGCTCATAAGCTTCTTTAGAACTCATGGCTGAATGAACACCAAAAGCTCGTGCCTCATAGCTACAGGTAGAAACGACACCACGCCCACCAGTTTGTCTGGGGTCGCTTCCGATAATGACAGGTTTGCCCTTTAACTTAGGATTATCTCTAATTTCCACCGCAGCAAAAAAGGCATCCATGTCGATATGGATGATTTTTCTGGACAGATCATTTATCAATGGAAATATGAGCATTATTATCCCTTTCTAGTGTCATTTTCTATTTATTATACCCTTTTTTCTGAAAAAATGGGAAAGTTCAATCTGACTTTCAAAAATATAATACAGATAAGAGCATAAAAGAGACTGTATTATAAAAGAAAGCGTCTAAAATGCCGGTTTTCTCTTGTTGAAATCGGTTACTGTATGGTATACTTGACTCAAGAATGTAACAGATAACTGTTACTAGAAAAAAGAGGACATTAACATGGTTGTTAAGACAGTTGTTGAAGCGCAAGATATTTTTGATAAAGCTTGGGAAGGCTTCAAAGGCGTAGATTGGAAAGAAAAAGCAAGTATTTCTCGCTTCGTTCAAGCTAACTACACACCTTACGATGGAGATGAAAGTTTCCTTGCTGGACCAACAGAACGTTCACTTCACATCAAAAAAATCGTAGAAGAAACAAAAGCACACTACGAAGAAACTCGTTTCCCAATGGACACTCGTCCAACATCTATTGCTGATATTCCTGCTGGATTTATCGACAAAGAAAACGAAGTGATCTTTGGTATCCAAAATGATGAACTCTTCAAATTGAACTTCATGCCAAAAGGTGGTATCCGTATGGCTGAAACTACTTTGAAAGAAAATGGATACGAACCAGATCCAGCTGTTCACGAAATCTTCACTAAATACGTAACAACAGTTAACGACGGTATTTTCCGTGCCTACACTTCAAACATTCGTCGCGCTCGTCACGCTCACACTGTAACTGGTCTTCCAGATGCCTACTCACGTGGACGTATCATCGGTGTTTACGCGCGTCTTGCTCTTTACGGGGCAGACTACTTGATGCAAGAAAAAGTCAACGACTGGAATGCAATCAAAGAAATCGATGAAGAAACAATCCGTCTTCGTGAAGAAGTAAACCTTCAATACCAAGCATTGCAACAAGTTGTTCGCTTGGGTGACCTTTACGGGGTTGATGTTCGCAAACCAGCGATGAACGTGAAAGAAGCCATCCAATGGGTTAACATTGCCTTCATGGCTGTCTGCCGTGTTATCAACGGTGCTGCTACATCTCTAGGTCGTGTACCAATCGTATTGGACATCTTTGCAGAACGTGACCTTGCTCGTGGTACATTTACTGAATCAGAAATCCAAGAATTCGTTGATGATTTCGTTATGAAACTTCGTACAGTTAAATTTGCTCGTACAAAAGCTTATGACCAATTGTACTCAGGTGACCCAACCTTCATCACAACTTCTATGGCTGGTATGGGTAACGACGGTCGTCACCGTGTTACTAAGATGGACTACCGTTTCTTGAACACTCTTGACAATATCGGTAACTCTCCAGAGCCAAACTTGACAGTTCTTTGGACTGACAAATTGCCATACAACTTCCGTCGCTACTGTATGCATATGAGCCACAAACACTCTTCTATCCAATACGAAGGTGTAACAACAATGGCTAAAGACGGATATGGTGAAATGAGCTGTATCTCATGCTGTGTGTCACCACTTGACCCAGAAAACGAAGATCAACGCCACAACATCCAGTACTTCGGTGCTCGTGTAAACGTTTTGAAAGCCCTTCTTACTGGTTTGAATGGTGGTTACGACGATGTTCACAAAGACTACAAAGTATTTGACATCGATCCTATCCGTGACGAAGTTCTTGAATTCGAATCAGTTAAAGCAAACTTTGAAAAATCTCTTGACTGGTTGACTGACACTTACGTAGATGCTTTGAACATCATCCACTACATGACTGACAAGTACAACTACGAAGCTGTCCAAATGGCCTTCTTGCCAACTAAACAACGTGCCAACATGGGATTCGGAATCTGTGGATTTGCTAACACTGTTGATACATTGTCAGCGATCAAATACGCTACAGTTAAACCAATCCGTGACGAAAATGGCTACATCTATGATTACGAAACAATCGGTGAATACCCACGTTGGGGTGAAGATGACCCACGTTCAAACGAATTGGCAGAATGGTTGATCGAAGCTTACACAACTCGTCTACGTAGCCACAAACTTTACAAAAACGCAGAAGCTACAGTATCACTATTGACAATCACATCTAACGTTGCTTACTCTAAACAAACTGGTAACTCACCAGTCCACAAAGGTGTATACCTCAACGAAGATGGTTCTGTGAACTTGTCTAAACTTGAATTCTTCTCACCAGGTGCTAACCCATCTAACAAAGCTAAAGGTGGATGGTTGCAAAACTTGAACTCACTTGCTAGCCTTGACTTTGGTTACGCAGCTGATGGTATCTCATTGACAACTCAAGTTTCTCCACGTGCTCTTGGTAAAACTCGTGACGAACAAGTGGATAACTTAGTAACAATCCTTGATGGTTACTTCGAAAACGGTGGACAACACTGTAACTTGAACGTAATGGACTTGAAAGATGTTTATGACAAGATTATGAATGGTGAGGATGTCATCGTTCGTATCTCAGGATACTGTGTAAACACTAAATACCTCACTCCAGAACAAAAAACTGAATTGACACAACGTGTCTTCCACGAAGTTCTCTCAATGGATGACGCATTGAGTTAATATTCAATTAGGATAGAAAGAAAGCCAGTTAATCTAACTGGTTTTCTTGTGTTTTAAAAACTTTTTTAAAAAATAGTCAAATTTGGTCAAAAAGTTATTGACTTTTACTGACCAAAGTGGTATAGTAGAAACATAAGGAAAATGACTTCCTTAGAAAACCTCATTTTCAATGATTCTATTTCTTGAAAATGTATGATAGATACCCTAGAAAGGGGTGAGGCCTATGTTAAACCTACGAGATTTTGAAAAGAAGATTATAGAAGGCTTATGTAAAAAAGAAAAACCAGAAATTATACGTAGGGTAGCTAGTTAGCTAGTCTAAAATTTTTAAAACAAAGGTCAAAGATAGTCAATATCAGATATCGCAAATAATTAACAATAAACGAGGTAAAAAATATGAACAACAACTTTAATAACTTTAACAACATGGATGATTTATTTAACCAATTGATGGGTGGTATGCGAGGATATAGTTCTGAAAACCGTCGCTACTTGATAAATGGACGAGAAGTGACCCCTGAGGAATTTGCTCATTATCGTGCAACGGGACAATTACCAGGAAATGCAGAATCTGATGCGCAAATGCAACAACATGCTTCAGGTATGAAACAAGACGGCGTCCTTGCTAAGCTAGGTCGTAACTTGACGGCGGAAGCTCGTGAGGGCAAGTTGGATCCTGTTATCGGACGAAACAAGGAAATTCAAGAAACAGCTGAAATCCTCTCACGTCGTACGAAAAATAATCCTGTACTTGTCGGAGATGCAGGTGTTGGTAAGACCGCAGTTGTCGAAGGTCTAGCACAGGCCATTGTGAACGGAGATGTTCCGGCTGCTATTAAGAACAAGGAAATTATTTCTATTGATATCTCAGGTCTTGAGGCTGGTACTCAATACCGTGGTAGCTTTGAAGAAAATGTTCAAAACCTAGTCAACGAGGTGAAAGAAGCAGGAAATATTATCCTCTTCTTTGATGAAATTCACCAAATCCTTGGCGCTGGCTCAATCGGAGGTGATAGTGGTTCTAAAGGTCTTGCAGATATTCTCAAACCAGCTCTCTCTCGTGGTGAATTGACCGTTATTGGAGCGACAACTCAAGACGAATACCGTAATACCATCTTGAAGAATGCAGCACTTGCTCGTCGTTTCAACGAAGTGAAGGTCAATGCTCCTTCAGCAGAGGATACCTTTAAAATCCTTCAAGGAATTCGTGACCTCTATCAACAACACCACAATGTCGTCTTGCCAGATGAAGTTTTGAAAGCAGCAGTGGATTATTCTGTCCAATACATTCCTCAACGCAGCTTGCCAGATAAGGCTATTGACCTTGTCGATGTAACGGCAGCTCACTTGGCAGCTCAACATCCTGTAACAGATGTGCATGCTGTTGAACGGGAAATCGAGGCAGAAAAGGACAAGCAAGAAAAAGCAGTTGAGGCAGAAGATTTCGAAGCAGCTCTCAATGCCAAGACACGTATTGCTGAATTAGAGAAAAAAGTCGAAAACCACACAGAAGATATGAAAGTGACCGCGAGTGTCAACGATGTGGCTGAATCTGTAGAACGTATGACTGGTATTCCGGTATCACAAATGGGAGCATCAGACATCGAACGTTTGAAAGATATGGCCCATCGTTTGGAACACAAGGTTATCGGCCAAGATAAGGCAGTAGAAGCAGTGGCTCGTGCTATCCGTCGTAACCGTGCTGGTTTTGATGAAGGCAATCGCCCAATCGGTAGCTTCCTCTTTGTAGGGCCTACTGGGGTTGGTAAGACAGAACTTGCTAAGCAATTGGCGCTCGATATGTTTGGAACCAAGGATGCGATCATCCGCTTGGATATGTCTGAATACAGTGACCGCACAGCCGTTTCTAAGTTAATCGGTACAACAGCAGGTTATGTGGGTTATGATGACAATAGCAATACCTTGACAGAACGTGTTCGTCGCAATCCTTACTCTATCATTCTCTTGGACGAAATTGAAAAGGCTGATCCTCAAGTCATTACCCTTCTCCTCCAAGTCTTGGATGACGGTCGTTTGACTGATGGTCAAGGAAATACAGTGAACTTCAAGAACACTGTCATTATCGCGACATCAAATGCTGGATTTGGCTATGAAGCTAACTTGACGGAAGATGCGGATAAACCAGAATTGATGGATCGTTTGAAACCATACTTCCGTCCAGAATTCCTCAATCGCTTTAACGCAGTTATCGAGTTCTCACACTTGAATAAGGAAGACCTTTCTAAGATTGTGGACTTGATGTTGGCTGAAGTCAACCAAACCTTGGCTAAGAAAGACATTGATTTGGAAGTTAGTCAAGCGGCTAAGGACTTTATCACAGAAGAAGGTTATGACGAAGTTATGGGTGTTCGTCCTCTCCGTCGCGTGGTTGAACAACAAATTCGTGATAAGGTGACGGACTTCCACTTGGATCATCTAGATGCCAAACATCTGGAAGCAGATATGGAAGATGGCGTTTTGGTCATTCGTGAAAAAGCCTAACTCGCGATTTTGAGAATAAAAAAAGAAGGAACTAGCTAAAAAGCTGGTTCCTTTTGTGTTTAGATGACATGACGCTCAAAGGCATCATCTGAGATTCCTTGTTCCAAGATGAGCTTCGCCCATTCCTTAGCAGAAAAGAGGCTGTGGTCCTTGTAGTTTCCGCAAGATTCGATGGCTGTTCCAGGAACATCTTCCCAAGTAGTGGTTTCAGCAATTTCTTTGAGAGAATCCTTGATAACAGCCGCGATTTCAGCACTGGTATGTTGACCCCACATAATCATGTGGAAGCCTGTACGGCAACCAAATGGTGAACAGTCAATCATGCCATCAATACGGGTACGAATGAGTTTGGCTAAGAGATGCTCAATGGTGTGAAGGCCAGCGGTAGGGATTGAGTCTTCGTTTGGTTGCACCAAGCGAATATCAAAGTTGGAGATGACATCTCCCTTTGGTCCTGTCTCTTCCCCAATCAAGCGAACATAGGGGGCTTTAACAATAGTGTGGTCAAGTTCAAAACTTTCAACAATAACTTTTTTTGACATGGTAGTTCCTTTCAGTTTTCTTCTTTCATTATATCATAAAGGGGGATGTTGAGACATATTACTGCTTATAGGATAGTTAGAAAACGAGGGAATTTATAAGAAATAGTTGCTAAAAAAACGCTTGCATGATACTATATATTAAAAGGAGGTGAGAATATGGTAGAGCAAAAAAAATCCATTACCATGAAAGATGTTGCTCTAGAAGCGGGAGTTAGCGTTGGGACTGTTTCACGTGTGATCAACAAAGAAAAAGGCATCAAAGAAGTAACCTTGAAAAAAGTGGAACAAGCGATTAAAACCTTGAATTATATTCCAGACTACTATGCAAGAGGAATGAAAAGAAACCGAACGGATACGATAGCTCTAATTGTACCAAGTATCTGGCATCCATTTTTTTCTGAATTTGCCATGCATGTGGAAAATGAAGTGTATAAGAGAAATAATAAATTACTCTTATGTTCAATAAATGGTACAAATAGAGAGCAAGACTATCTTGAGATGTTGCGTCATAATAAGGTTGATGGAATTGTTGCCATTACCTATAGTCCAATTGAGAACTACCTAACTTCAGGAATTCCCTTTGTTAGTATTGACCGTACCTACTCAGATCTTGAGATCCCGTGTGTATCTTCTGATAATGATGCAGGTGGACGAGAAGCTGCGAGGCAACTAATTAAAAAAGGCTGTCAGCATTTGGCCTTTGTAGGTGGACACAATACAACCATTAATGAAACTAAACGACGTAGGACTTCATTTGAGAAATATGTCCAAGAAAAAAACATACTCTTTAGTATTTTTGACCTAGATGAAACCGTTGCAGATTATCACGGAAAGTTAGAACAATTCTTGGCAGAAAATCGTTCCATAGACGGAATTTTTGCCATTAATGATTTTGCAGCTTTAGATGTTATTGAAATACTAGAGTCAAATGGTAAACATATCCCCGATGATGTACAAATCATTGGATATGATGGGATAAAAATGGCTGAGAGTCGAGAGTATCTACTTTCAACAATTAAACAACCTTTGGAAGAAATGGCAAAAGAAGCTGTTCGTATTTTGTTTGATATTCTTGATGGAAAGACTGTTAATTTACAGACAATCTTACCAGTAGCATTTATTAAAGGAAAAACAACAAAAAAATAAAAGTAAGTCTTGACAGAAAACGCTATCAATGTTAAAATGAAGTCAAATAAAAGAGATTTATTTTTTAAAACAAAATTGAAACGTTTCAAATAATGATTAGAGAGCGCCGTGCGCTATCTTTTCTGAAACAAAATTGAAACGTTTCAAAAAGGAGGTTGCTATGAATAGCAAAGCGAAGCAAGTTTCTCTTTGGGAACGAATCAAGAAACAGAAACTCTTGTTATTGATGACCGTCCCCGGTTTAGTTTTGACATTTATCTTCAAGTACATTCCTATGTATGGTGTTTTGATAGCCTTTAAAGATTATAATCCCCTAAAAGGAATTATGGGAAGTGACTGGGTAGGATTTTCTGAGTTTACAAAATTTTTGTCTTCACCCAACTTTGGAATCTTGTTGGCTAATACTCTTAAATTGAGTGTTTATGGCTTGTTGCTTGGTTTTTTACCACCAATTATACTTGCGATTATGCTCAATCAGCTCTTGAGTGAAAAAGTTAAGAAACGGATTCAGCTTATTCTATATGCTCCAAACTTTATTTCTGTAGTTGTTATTGTCGGAATGATTTTCCTCTTCTTTTCAGTTGGAGGACCAATCAATAGCTTTCTTTCTATGTTTGGTATCAAAGCGGATTTTCTAACGGATCCAGACTTCTTCCGTCCGCTCTATATCTTTAGTGGTATCTGGCAAGGAATGGGTTGGGCTTCGACACTCTATACAGCGACCTTGGTGAACGTCGATCCTGCCTTGGTAGAAGCCGCTAGACTTGATGGTGCTAATATTTTCCAACGAATCTGGCATATTGACCTTCCTGCTTTGAAGCCAATCATGGTTATCCAGTTTATCTTGGCGGCAGGTGGCATTATGAATGTCGGTTATGAGAAGGCCTTCTTGATGCAAACATCTCTAAACCTTCCAACATCTGAAATTATCTCAACCTATGTCTATAAAGTTGGTCTTGTGTCGGGAGATTATTCTTACTCAACAGCTGTCGGTTTGTTTAATGCAGTGATTAATGTGGTCTTGCTAGTCGCTGTTAACCAAATCGTTAAACGTATGAATAATGGTGAAGGAATTTAAGGAGGAAAACATGAAAAATTCGATCATGGATACAAAATTTGATAGACGTATCTTGCTCTTAAACAAAATCATTATTGTCTTTATCGTTTTGATTACCTTGCTTCCTTTACTTTATATCGTAGTGGCATCCTTTATGGATCCGAAAGTTTTGGTTAGTAGGGGGATTAGTTTTAATCCAGCGGACTGGACAGTAGAAGGGTATCAGCGTGTATTTAGTGACCAATCCATTCTAAAAGGCTTTATTAACTCATTGCTCTATTCTTTTGGCTTTGCAACGTTGACAGTCTTACTATCGGTATTCACTGCCTATCCTTTATCTAAAAAAGATTTAGTAGGGCGTCGTTGGATTAACTATTTCCTTATTGTGACCATGTTCTTTGGTGGAGGTTTGGTTCCAACTTACTTATTGGTAAAAGATTTGGGCATGCTCAACACCCCGTGGGCTATTATCGTACCAGGTGCAATCAATGTTTGGAATATTATTCTTGCTAGAGCTTATTTCCAAGGATTGCCTGAAGAATTGGTTGAAGCTGCGGTCATTGATGGAGCAAATGATTTACAGATATTCTTTAAAATCATGCTTCCTCTTGCAAAACCAATTATGTTCGTTCTCTTTCTTTACGCTTTTGTTGGTCAGTGGAACTCATACTTTGATGCAATGATTTATATCAAGGATCCAAACTTGGAACCATTGCAACTGGTTCTTCGTAAAATTCTCATTCAAAGCCAACCAGGTCAGGACATGATTGGAGCGCAGGCAGCCATGAATGAAATGAAACGCTTGGCTGAATTGATCAAATATGCAACCATTGTCATTTCAAGCTTACCATTGATCGTTATGTATCCATTCTTCCAAAAATACTTTGATAAAGGAATTATGGCTGGTTCACTTAAAGGTTAATAAAATAGAAAAAAATAAGGAGTTTTATCATGAAATTCAAAACATTCTCAAAATCAGCAGTTTTGTTGACAGCTAGTTTAGCGGTGCTTGCAGCCTGTGGCTCTAAAAATACAGCTTCTAGTCCAGATTATAAGTTGGAGGGCGTAACATTCCCACTTCAAGAAACAAAAACCTTGAAATTTATGACTGCTAGCTCACCACTAGCTCCTAAAGACCCAAATGAAAAGCTGATTTTGCAACGTTTAGAGAAGGAAACAGGGGTTCATATTGAGTGGACCAACTACCAATCAGATTTTGCAGAAAAGAGAAACCTGGATATTTCTAGTGGTGATTTGCCAGACGCTATCCACAATGACGGTGCTTCAGATGTGGACTTGATGAACTGGGCTAAGAAAGGGGTTATCATTCCAGTTGAAGATTTAATTGAAAAATACATGCCAAATCTAAAAAAAATTATGGATGAAAATCCAGAATATAAGGCATTGATGACAGCACCTGATGGACATATCTATTCATTCCCATGGATTGAAGAACTTGGATCTGGCAAAGAGTCTATCCACAGTGTTAACGATATGGCCTGGATTAACAAAGATTGGCTTAAAAAACTTGGGCTTGAAATGCCAAAAACTACTGATGAACTTATCAAAGTCTTAGAAGCGTTTAAAACGCAAGATCCAAACGGGAACGGTGAAGCAGACGAAATTCCATTTACTTTTATCAGTGGAAACGGAAATGAAGACTTTAAATTCCTCTTTGGAGCCTTTGGTGTCGGGGATAACGATGATCATATCGTAGTTGGAAATGATGGGAAAGTTGACTTTACAGCAGATAACGATGACTATAAAGAAGGTGTGAAATTCATCCGTCAATTGCAAGAAAAAGGCTTGATTGATAAGGAAGCTTTTGAACACGATTGGAATGGTTATATTGCTAAAGGTCATGATCAAAAATACGGTGTTTATTTCACGTGGGACAAGAACAATGTCACAGGAAGCAATGATAGCTATGATGTTTTACCTGTCCTTGCTGGTCCAAGTGGTCAAAAACATGTAGCTCGTACAAATGGTATGGGATTTGCGCGTGATAAGATGGTCATCACTAGTGTCAACAAAAACCTTGAATTGACAGCTAAATGGATTGATGCCCAATACGCACCTCTTCAATCTGTTCAAAACAACTGGGGAACTTATGGAGATGACAAGCAACAAAATATCTTTGAATTTGACCAAGCAACTAACAGCCTCAAACATTTGCCACTAAACGGAACTGCACCAGCAGAACTTCGTCAAAAAACTGAAGTTGGTGGGCCGCTTGCTATCTTGGACTCTTACTATGGTAAAGTGACAACTATGCCAGATGATGCCAAATGGCGTTTAGATCTCATCAAACAATACTATGTGCCTTACATGAGTAATGATAATAACTATCCGAGAGCCTTCATGACTCAGGAAGATTTGGACAAGATTGCCCACATCGAGGCAGATATGAATGATTATATCTACCGTAAACGAGCTGAATGGATTGTCAATGGCAATATTGATACTGAGTGGGAAGACTATAAGAAAGAACTTGAAAAATACGGACTTTCAGACTACCTCACTATCAAGCAAAAATACTATGATCAATATCAAGCAAATAAGAACTAGAGGTTGATTATGGTTGATAGAACATTTACAGTAGAAAAAGCCAATCGTTTTATAGCAGAAAATAAACATCTTGTTAATCATCAATTTAAGCCAGAAGAACATTTTTCAGCTGAGATTGGCTGGATCAATGATCCAAATGGATTTGTCTATTTTCGTGGAGAGTACCATCTCTTTTATCAGTTCTATCCTTATGATAGTGTCTGGGGACCAATGCACTGGGGTCATGCTAAAAGTAAGGACTTGGTGACTTGGGAGCACTTGCCGGTGGCACTTGCTCCTGACCAAGACTACGACCGCAATGGTTGCTTCTCAGGATCAGCTATCGTCAAAGACGATCGCCTCTGGCTCATGTATACTGGGCACATCGAAGAAGAAACCGGTGTCCGACAAGTGCAAAATATGGCATTTTCAGACGACGGGATTCACTTTGAAAAGATTTCTCAAAATCCAGTTGCAACAGGAGCAGATTTGCCAGATGAGCTAATCGCTGCTGATTTCCGTGATCCAAAACTCTTTGAGAAAGATGGACACTTTTACTCCGTAGTAGCTGCCAAACATAAAGATAATGTGGGCTGTGTCGTTCTACTAGGGTCCGATAACTTAGTAGAATGGCAGTTCGAATCCATCTTTTTAAAAGGGGTAGAACACCAAGGCTTTATGTGGGAATGCCCAGATTACTTTGAGTTAGATGGAAAAGACTGTATCATTATGTCACCAATGCGTTATCAACGTGAGGGTGATTCTTACCACAATATCAATTCTTCAGTTTTGGTTACAGGTAAGGTAGATTGGGCAGCTAAACAGTTCATTCCTGAGACAGTAGAAGAAATCGACCATGGTCAGGACTTCTATGCGCCTCAAACATTGTTAGATGACCAAAATCGTCGTATTATGATTGCTTGGATGCAGATGTGGGGGCGTACACTTCCAACTCATGATCAGGGTCACAAGTGGGCTGGTGTCATGACTGTGCCTAGAATTCTCCGATTGGAAGATGGCAAACTAAGACAATTCCCTATTAAAAAAGGCCAATATCAAATCCAAATAGATAAAGATTGCCGTTACCGCTTAGGAAATGATACAGATTATCTTGAATTTGGTTATGATAGTAAGGCGCAGCAAGTTTACATTGATCGTAGCCATATTGCTCAAGAGATTCGTGGGGAAGAAGAACAGGATACAAGCCGACGATATGTAGATATTGAAGCTAAGGAATTGGAAGTTATTCTAGATAAAAATTCCATCGAGATTTTTGTCAATCAAGGTGAAGCAAGCTTGACTGCAACTTATTACTTAACAGTGCCAGCTGAGCCATTACGAATCAATTAAAAATTAAGTTATTTCTCCTAAAGAAAAAATTCTCTTTCTAGTTTGCTAGAAAGAGAATTTTTCTTTATTTTCGATACAAGCGATCGTATTGGTAGAATGGATCAAAGGTTACGTTGATACCTAGTTTGCGAAGGACGTTCTTGTCTTCGTCTGTCAAGATGATGGTTGAGTGGGCTTCGCTACCTTTGAGGTTGCCAAGTTCTTCCATGGCACGCGCAGCATCAGGATTTTCCATAGCTGTGATGGCTAGCGCAATCAAAATTTCATTTGAATGCAGGCGTGGATTGCGACTACCGAGATGGTTAATTTTAAGGCCTTGGATTGGTTTGACAACTTCAGGCTCGATTAGTTTTACTTCTTTAGCGATATCAGCTGATTTCTTAATGGCGTTGATCAAGGCGGCAGCTGTAGGACCAAAGAGTTCTGAGTTTTTACCAGTGACAATGTCACCAGATGGTAATTCGAGAGCAAGGGCAGGCCCGCCGGTTTCTTCAGCTTTTTGACGTGCAGCGACAGCAACCTGACGGTCTGCAGGTGTGATACCGAGGTCGTTCATGAGCAACTCGATTTTCTTGACAGCAGATTCCCCGACTTTTTCAGCCTTGAAGTCAAGAACTGTTTGATAGTAACGGCGGATGATTTCTTGTTTAGAGGCTTCGATAGCAGCCTCATTATCTGTAATAGCGAAGCCAACCATGTTGACACCCATGTCTGTTGGTGAAGCGTATGGAGATTCACCGAGAATGCGTTCCAACATACGTTTGAGTACTGGGAAAATTTCGATATCACGGTTGTAATTGACAGTGGTTTCTCCGTAGGTTTGGAGATGGAAGGGGTCAATCATGTTGACATCGTCAAGGTCTGCTGTGGCAGCCTCATAGGCCAAGTTGACTGGATGATGAAGGGGAAGGTTCCAGACTGGGAAGGTTTCAAATTTAGCGTAACCAGACTTGATACCATTGAGTTGGTCGTGGTACATGTTTGACATACAAGTGGCCAATTTTCCAGAACCAGGTCCAGGAGCGGTTACGACAATCAAGTTGTGACTGGTTTTGATGTAGTCGTTTTTTCCCATGCCTTCTGGAGAGATGATGTGGTCCATATCAGTCGGATATCCTTTGATTGGATAATGAAGATAGGAATCAATCCCGTTTTTATCTAACTGATTGCGGAAGGCATCTGCAGCGGGTTGGCCAGCGTATTGTGTGATGACAACCGAACCAACAAAAATTCCCAGCTCATTGAATTTGTCAATCAAACGAAGAACTTCTTGGTCATAGGAAATACCCAAGTCACCACGTGATTTGGAATGTTCGATGTTGCTAGCATTAATGGCAATCACAACCTCAACCTGCTCTTTCAATTCTTGCAAGAGCTTGATTTTATTGTCAGGCTCATAACCAGGAAGTACACGAGCAGCGTGGAAATCTTCTAACATTTTGCCACCAAACTCCAAATAGAGCTTGCCATCAAATTGGTTAATGCGCTCCAAAATGTGGTCGCGCTGTAGATTCAGATATTGTTCAGAACTAAAAGCTTGTTTTTTCATTTTTTTACCTCTGACCTCTATTATAATAAAAAATTGGGAGTTAGGAAACTACGGAGCTAAAAAAGAAATCAAAAAGATTGAGCAAACGCTTGCACTAAGTTTAAAAAAGCGCTATCATAGACTATAGATTATTAAAATAATGAGGTAAGAAGATGCAAGAAAAATGGTGGCATAATGCCGTAGTCTATCAAGTCTATCCAAAGAGTTTCATGGATAGCAACGGAGATGGGATTGGCGATTTACCAGGAATTACTAGTAAGTTAGACTATCTAGCTAAGTTAGGAATCACAGCGATTTGGCTTTCTCCCGTTTATGACAGTCCGATGGATGATAATGGCTATGATATTGCCGATTATCAAGCGATTGCAGCTATTTTCGGAACCATGGAGGACATGGACCAACTCATCGCAGAAGCTAAGAAGCGTGGCATTCGAATTATCATGGACTTGGTGGTCAATCATACCTCAGATGAACATGCTTGGTTTGTCGAGGCATGTGAAAATCCTGACAGCCCTGAACGTGACTACTATATCTGGCGAGATGAGCCTAATGATTTGGAGTCTATCTTTAGTGGGTCTGCTTGGGAATACGATGAAAAATCAGGTCAATACTATCTTCACTTTTTCAGCAAGAAACAGCCTGATCTCAACTGGGAGAATGAAAAACTACGCCAGAAAATTTACGAGATGATGAACTTCTGGATTGATAAAGGCATTGGCGGTTTCCGTATGGATGTTATTGACATGATTGGGAAAATTCCTGATGAGAAGGTGGTTAATAATGGTCCCATGCTCCATCCCTATCTCAAGGAAATGAATCAGGCGACCTTTGGAGATAAGGATCTCTTGACAGTAGGGGAGACCTGGGGAGCAACGCCCGAGATTGCTAAGCTCTACTCTGATCCAAAGGGTCAAGAATTGTCTATGGTCTTCCAGTTTGAGCATATCTGTCTTCAGTATCAGGAAGGGCAACCTAAGTGGCACTATCAAAAAGAACTAAATGTAGGGAAATTAAAAGAAATTTTCAACAAATGGCAGACTGAGTTAGGAGTTGAAGACGGCTGGAATTCCCTCTTCTGGAACAACCATGACCTTCCTCGCATCGTCTCTATCTGGGGAAATGACCAAGAATACCGTGAAAAATCCGCCAAAGCCTTTGCAATCCTGCTTCATCTCATGAGAGGGACGCCTTATATCTACCAAGGTGAAGAGATTGGGATGACCAACTATCCGTTTGAAACACTGGACCAAGTAGAAGATATTGAATCCCTCAACTATGCGCGTGAAGCTCTTGAAAAAGGCGTTCCGATTGAAGAAATCATGGACAGCATCCGTGTCATTAGTCGTGATAATGCCCGTACCCCAATGCAATGGGATGAAAGCAAAAATGCTGGCTTCTCAACAGGTCAACCTTGGTTGGCAGTTAATCCAAACTACGAAGCAATCAACGTTCAAGAAGCACTGGCAAATCCAGATTCTATTTTCTATACTTATCAAAAACTCGTTCAAATTCGCAAGGAGAACAGCTGGCTGATTCGAGCTGATTTTGAATTGCTTGATACGGCTGATAAGGTCTTTGCTTATATCCGTAAGGACGGTGAGCGCCGCTTCCTAGTTGTGGCCAACTTGTCCAATGAGAAACAAAACTTTTCAGTAGAAGGAAGAGTTAAGTCGATCTTGATTGAAAACACTACTGCTAAAGAAGCAGTTGAAAAACAAACCTTAGCTCCATGGGATGCTTTCTGTGTGGAACTAACGGATTAAAATTAGTGAACAGCACCCCAAAAGTTAGATTTTTTCTGTCTGACTTTTGGGGTGCTGTTTAATTTGTAGATGTTTTTTAATTTTACAGATAGAAAAAGAGAAGACCAAATGGTCTTCTCAACGGGGGAACTGAAATAATGGAAAAGAATTAATCAAAGAGGGTTATTAGTCTTTGAAATTCTTTTGGAAGATGAGGAGAGACAAGATAGAAGTAATGGCTGCCAAGAAGAGGAAGGCAGTTGCTTCTTGTTCCCCAGTTGCAGGGAGTAGTCTTTCCTTGTCTTCTTTGATTGTAGCTGTGACAGAAGCTTTTTCATCTTTTGCTGATGAATTATCTGTTACGGCTGGAGTAGGTTTTTCAGTCTCTCTTGGTAGAACATACTCAGGAAGAGTCACAACTGGTGGCGCTTCTGTACCAACTGAG
This sequence comes from Streptococcus sp. CF8-6, assembly GCF_024295845.1. Classification (NCBI taxonomy): domain Bacteria; kingdom Bacillati; phylum Bacillota; class Bacilli; order Lactobacillales; family Streptococcaceae; genus Streptococcus; species Streptococcus sp. CF8-6. The sequence goes on from NZ_JANCOF010000002.1 coordinate 274,169, forward strand.
CTTTGTTTGCTACCTACCTCAATCACTCGATCTATAGCTGGAGTTGCTTCTGTTTGGAGAACCTTGCGATTGTCACCGTCCACTTCAACATACTCGACTAAGAGACCGTCTTTTCCTTCTGATAGAACCTGCTCTCTTCCTTTGTCTAATTGTGGGTTTTCGCGACGAATAGTCTTAAACGGCACGATCTTATTGACGATTTCCAAACTTGGAAGTGTAAAGACAAGATCTTTAACCCCTTCCTCAGGACTTGAAGAAGTAATTGGTTTCTCAGGTTGCGTCGGTTTTTCAGGCTGAGCAGGTTTTTCCGGTTGCGCCGGTTTCTCAGGTTGAGTCGGATTTTCAGGCTGAGCTGGCTTTTCAGGCTCGGCAGGTTTTTCCGGTTGCGCTGGAGTTTCCGGTTGCGCTGGCTTTTCAGGCTGAGCCGGAGTTTCCGGTTGAGTTGGTTTTTCAGGTTCAGCAGGTTTCTCAGGCTGAGCTGCTTCGAGCTTGCTGATTTGTTCGAGAGCAGTTTTTAGCGCTTGATTGACTGCTTCCTGGGTTTTAGCTTCTTGGATTGCAGCAATGGCTTGGTCAGCAATTGTTAGCAATTGCTTCTTAGCTTCCTTGTTGGATCCAAGCTCAGCGACTTTTTTCTCGATAGCTTTCGTCAAGCTGTCCATAGCCTTATCGTACTCAATTTCCGGTTGTTTTGGTTCAGCAGGTTGATCAGGTTTAGAAGGTTCTTCAGGCTGTTCCGGTTGCGCTGGACTAGGTTCCTCTTGGCCTCTTTGATAGTTCTCGTCCTTGGACAGGATATCTTGTAAGGCGCTGACAGTCAACATGACTTCTTGAACATCCACAGCTTCTGTACTGAGTTGGTTTCTCAATTTTTCTAGATTTGCTTGGAAAGCTTGACGTGCAGTAGCCGTATTTTTCAAACCTGCTGGATCAAAGTTTGACAGATCATCTTTCCATTTAGAGATAGACTGGATGATATCTGCCTTGCTGTAGAGTTCACTACCTTCGCCACGAGTGATAAATTGGTCTACCTGGATACCGATATTTCGAGATAAATCGTTTCGTTCAGGATCGAGTTGAAGGGTGACTGCGTGCAAGTTTTCATCCAGACCTTTTAGGCTAACCAGAGTTTGATTGCCTTGGCGTTGGGCAGCGTGACCGCTAAAGTATTTCTTGCCATCAATGGTTGAAGCATTTCCCATGCCATCTTGGTAAGGAACTTCTTTGCCATCTAGAAAGACTTTGTAGATACCATGATTTGGATCGACATAGCCCTTGATATCAAGACCAGTACCGTAGAAGTAAGCTGTTACGGTTGTCTTTTTCTTTTGCTCGTCAGTTAAGCGACCAAAGGAAGCCCAAGACTCCGTTTTTTGGTACTTGTCTGCCGAATTGGTTTCATGGTGCCAGCCAGGACTGTAATCCAACTGACTAGCTTGGTCATCATAACTTGTTTGGTCCTTGATCAGCAATTCAGCTTTCATCACTTGGATGGTTGCATCGGTAGCAAAACCGAGCAGGGCACCATCAGTGACAGAAGTGAGCTTGGCTTTGAAGTCAAAGACAGAGTCGGCTTGTTCTGTAAAGTCAATCGTTGGGATGGTCACAGTCTTTTCTGTTTCTCCGTCTTTAAAGGTCACATCTTGAGTTGTATCTTGGTAAACTTTACCGTGAACCCCAGTTCCAGGTTCTGTGATAAAGCGAACAGTAGCAGCTCCCTTGCTTCCACCAACACGTTTAATTTTAACAGTGACTGGTTTTCCTTTTTCGACTTCGTAGTTGGTAGACTCGAGTTCAAACATTCCCTTGCTATCATTGTTTAGGGTGTAGATTCCTTCTGTAGCAATTGGTTCACCTGTTTTATTAACAAGGGTAATGGTATGTTGGCCTGGTGCTAAATCGCCTGTCTCAAAGACTTTTTGGCTACGTTTACGGCTAGCGTTCTTAGTTTGCACATCCGCAACTTTTTGGCCATCAACGTAGACGGACATTTCTCCATGACCTGGGTCGACTGTAGAGACGACATAGGCCTTGGTTCCTGTGAAGGTATAGCTGACTTTGGCATCTTTTTGATTGGTCCACATAGAAGTGCCACGAACACCTTCAGATTCATTGTACCAAGTTGTACCGGCTGTATCCGCTGTTGTATTTGAGTGGTATTCAAGTCCAAGAGGGTAGCCGTCTGTCTTTTCGATACTACTTGGTGTTTTGTAGACAGAGAAGTTATTCAAGATTGGTGTAGCTTGTGCTCCTGTGATGGTCACACGAATTTTTTGTGCCTCTACAGGTTTACCTTGAATCAAGCGACGGTAACCAACAGTTGAACCTTCCCCGTAAGTCACCCAACGTCCGTTGATTTCGACTTCAATCTTGAAACCAGAGATACGTTGACCTTTGGCGATGTCTTCTTTGAGTTCGACAACGTCAAAGCGTCTCTTTTGTCCTAAATCGACTGTAAAGCTACCGGTTGTGGCATCATTTGAGAGCGCCCAGCTGGTGTCATCTTTACCGTCTGTGAGGTGGCTTTCTTTGTAAAGGTGGTTTTGACGAGTAGAACTTGCTGTTACAGTGGCATCTTTGGCAAAGTCAGTCGCATACATTTGGTCTAGGGTTGCCTTGAATTCCTTCAAGCGAGCCACATCCGCATCTGCGAATTTTCCTTCTTTATTTGGTGGAATATTGAGAAGGAGTGGCGTTCCACGACCAACAGACTTGAAGTAGATATCCATCAACTCTTTGAGTGATTTCGGCTGTTGATTGTCGTGGTAGAACCAGCCTGAACGGATCGAAACGTCAGCTTCCCCTACAGAGTACATATCACCATCAGGGTCACCATGGTTGAGGTATTCATTTTTCACATCGTCTGTGATGTTAGCTCTCTTGACTTTATGCCATACAGGGTCACCTGCGATCCCCCGTTCATTTCCGATCCAGCGAACGCTTGTCGGCTGAGCAGAGAAGATGGCGATATCTCCTTCGGCTTCTTTAATGTATTTGAACCATTCATCAAAGGTATAGGTTACTTTTTGGGCACCGCTACCACGCGCACCGTCCATCCAAACCTCGATAAATTTCCCTTTATTACCGTATTTTGGATTACCAAGGATTTCTTTCAGTTGGTTGAGATAGTATTGGTTGTATTCTTTTTCGGTTGCGACATGGTATTTTGGATGATTGGCATCCCATGGGGATAGGTAAACACCCATGTTCATGTCGTACTTGCTAGCAGACTTGGAAACTTCTTCGAGAAGGTCACCCTTACCATCTTTCCATGGGCTAGCAGCTACGGTATGATTCGTATACTTAGAAGGGTAAGCAACGAATCCGTCGTGGTGTTTAACAACCATAATGGTTCGTTTGAAGCCAGTTTCCTTCAGAGTGCGAATCCACTGGTCAGTATCCAAGTTGGTTGGATTGAAGTATCGAGGGTCTTCTTTCCCATTTCCCCATTCAGAATTGGTATAGGTGTTCATTCCGTAGTGGATGAAGGCTGCCAATTCTTCCTTGTGGTAATCGAGTTGGGCCTTGCTTGGAAGAGGTCCATGGTTGCCAATCTCGGTTTCTTTATCTTCTGGATGAGCGACTGGTGGAGTCGGAGTCGTTGGATTAGCCGTATCAGCGACCGGCTCGTATTCAAAGACGACCTCATTCACACCTTTATGCTGGATGGTTGCTTCCAGGCTAGTCTTGACTGGAAGGTAGCCAGCAATGTCTTTTGCATGGAAGGTGTTGACAAAGGAAACATCGTACTCTTGGCCGTCATTGTTATCAACTGTCGTTTCCGCTAGTTCAGTAGTGGTTCCTTTTTGACGGTAGTAAACTTTGAAGGAGCCTTTGTTGACTTTATAGACCACCTTGATGACACGTATACCGGCAGGCGCTTTGCTGACAACATTGTGATCTTCAGCCCAAGTATCTTTTAGCTGTTTATTGACTGCTACGCCATCAATGGATACAATTTCGTATTTGTCTTTATTCTTTTGATAGAAGTCCATCTTCTCGATTTCTTTTTTAAAATTATAGTCAAATGGCGAATCAACAGCTGTCTGTTCGATAAAGGTGTCATTATCTTTGACAGGATTTCCTTCTTCGTCTTCGTGTTGGATAACCACACGTCCGTATTCAACTCCCTTGGTCAAGGTAGCAATCCCATCTTGGTTGAAGGAATATTCGTTGCTTCCGATAACAGCTGTTTCGTTCCGAAGCATACGCCCCTCATCAGTAAAGTAGTAACGATTTCCGTTGTCTCCCTGGTACCAGCCTTTCACACCATATTTGGCAATCATGTCCTTAACCCATTTCAGTTGTTCAGGTGAAAGGACGAGTCCGCCACCAAAGCGATCCTTTTCAGGAACACCATTGTCAACGGTTCCGTGTTGGTGAACCCCCAGAACTTTTCCTTGGCTATCCACAATTCCACCACCAGACAAACCAGATACAGAAGTGGTTTGGTAGGTGATACCGGTCGTTCCCTTATCATCATAGGACTCAACAGATCGGATGCTCCCATCTGCCTTGTAAAGTTGGCCAGCTAGGATAGGCTGTTTCAGTTCTTTTGAGCTCGAGTCAGTTGGGTAGCCAATCGTACTGATGGCTTCTCCTGGCTGATGCGTCTTGTGATCCGCTAAAGGTGCAAAGGTTGCTGCTTTGTTTGGACTAGCAATCGGAAGAGGAATAGGAGCTTCTACAAGAGCAAGGTCGTTCTTATAGCCTTTTCCAAACTCCTTCTTGTTCCAGAAATGGATGTCCTTTTCTCTGAATAAAACCGTAGTTCCAGAAGAAGGTAGTGAGTTTTTCTTTTCGCTGTTTGAACCAACGTTATAGTAGAACTGGGCAGATTTTCCACCACGAATGTGACCTTCGCCAGTTTCTTTATTGGCCTCTAGGAAGTTATGAGCAACGGTAAGAATTAGATTAGGGGCTACAAAGATACCTGAGCCTGAAACGAGGTAGCGTTGTTCTCCTGCATTGTAAGTGCTGTAAACCATAGTAGCAGCAGTGGCAGGTTGCCCCTCGTAGTTGATGTGTTTGAGGTCTTGTCCACCGTTAATGATGGCACGGTTTCCGTTTTCAGCTTCTTTTGGAGTTTCTTCCTTATCCTTTAGAATGCTCTTAGTTTCTACTTTTGGACTAGCTTTTTGGTCAACGATAGTAGTCGTATCGAGTTCTTTGACAGGTGTGTCGGGATAGGCACGGTCCTGAACGTCTTCAGGGAGCAAGTCAGCACTGTTGGTATCGGCAGCAGGTGTTTCTTGTTTTTCAGCTTCTACACGGCCTTCTTCTTTGACTGGTTCAGCCTTGCTTTCTTCTATATCTGCGACTTGTTCAATTTGCTGATCTAAATTGGATGTCGTGGTAGGAGACGTTTCGTCTGCACGCACAGTTCCAGAAGCAAAAAATGCCAGTCCGACGATAACAGAGGCCACACCTACAGTCAACTTCCGAATGCTAAATGTTTGCCCTTTTTCAAAAAGGTATCGATTCATAATATACTCCTAGTTTTTAGAAAGGCAGTCAGCTACTGCCCAAGCCCAAGTCTGACTTGGTTACAACTTGATTTAAGGAAAACAACTCTCTGGTAATTTGTAAGCCACCTTACCTCCTTTGTATAAAGCGCTTTCATTTTAAGATAAAAAAATTTAATAGGCTATTTCTCCCTTAAAATGACTAAAAGTTTTTAATATAACAAATATACTAAATTAATGAAAGAAATGCAATAGCAAAAAAGCAAAAAATAAATATAAATTAAAGAAAATAAGCTACTTTTTAAAGAAAAAAAGCATCCTTTCAAGTCTCAAACTAAATGAAAGGACACGTTTTAAAAAGAAATTAGAGTATCTTTTGGAGAGACTCTTGGATGGTTTTGGGGTCTGTTTTGGAAGAGAAGCGCTCAAGGACTTGCCCATCTCGACCAATGAGAAACTTAGCAAAATTCCATTCGATTCGTTTTCCTAGCGGGCCAGACTTCTGGTCTTTTAGCCAAACATAAAGAGGATCTGCTTCCTTGCCGTTGACCTTGATCTTGGCAAAGCGAGGGAAAGTGGTCTGATAGTGTAGACTGCAGAAGCTATTGATTTCCTCTGCGCTGCCGGGTGCTTGTCCCATGAACTGATTGCAAGGGAAATCTAGGATTTCAAAGCCCTTATCTTGATAGCGTTCATAGAGTTCTTGGAGTCCCTGGTACTGGGGCGTTAGACCACATCCTGTAGCAGTGTTGACAATCAAGAGAACCTTGCCACGATAGGTCTCCAGGGGAGTTGCTTGGTTGTTTTGGTTCAAAACAGAAAAATCATATATACTGGTCATGAGGGCCTCTTTTCTTTTTCTACATTGTAACAGTTTTTACCCTTTTCGTCGAGTTGGATGAGAGAAGTTGTTGAAAAAATACATAATTGTACATAAATCAGGACAAAATGATGCTCCTTTTATGAAACATGGTATAATAGGCCTATGTAGCTAAATGGAGTGTACCTATCACTAGGGAATGAGAAAAAGGATAAAACAGTCATGTCAACAGTAAAAAGTGATCTAAATCTTGCGCAAACATATGCGACTCAGCTTAAAAATGCTTGTCAATCGTTAACAGCGATCGCTGCGGCTAGTCAGGATGACTTAACGACTCTTCAAGGGAATAACAAGGCCCATCAATGTCTGAAAAAGGATCAAAATCTAGCTAGTCAGATTTCGGCTGCTGTCACCCTAACTTCCGAACGACTTCACTCTGTAGCGAGTGATTTTGAGGCGCTAGATGTGGCTGCGGCCAATGGTTTTAGGAGTCATACATGAGCAAGTTAGATGAGTTGAAGAAAAGAGAGCGAGAACTCTTGTACCAGCTAGAAGACAATGGAAAAGAGAAATATCGCACCAAAGAACTGATAGAAACCTTTGAAGGATATGATAGAGCTAGCCACCGTTATCAAAGTGATTTGTGGGAGGCAGCCTATCAGAGCCGATATGCAGGACAGTTGGAAGAAACGCTCCTGCAGAGAAATCATCTCAAAAACCAAATCTTTGAGGACCTCACCTACCACATGGATGATTTGAAGAAAGAAAAGTTCCGGTTAGAGGGAGAGTTGGATGCGGTTTACTATGAAAGACGCAAGGAACTAGAAAGAGAGGAGGAGACACGTCATGGGCATTGATATGTACTTGGAACAATCACAACTTCAAAGTTCAAGTGTAGTAACCATGTGCCAATCTCAGGTGGAGGCTTATCAAGACTTGCAATCAGCCATTCAAAAGTTTTCAGAGGACACAGAGAGTCTAAAAGGAGATGCTTATGATTCGGCTAGAAGTTTTTTTGCAAGTGTTCTACTGCCCTTGAGTAAAGGGGGCCAACTCTATGCAGAAACCTTCTCTCAAGCTATCAAGAAATTTCCAGAAGACTACCAAACGATGGTCGACAGCAAGAGTTGGCGTGAGGATGATCTACTTGATAAGATCCGCCAGGAAGACCAAATGATTGCCTATCTAGATGAAGTCAACCAATCCCTTTCTAGCTTGACCATGGATAGTGAAGAAAAGGGGAGATTGAGACGCAGTAATGTGGAACTCATGCGAGGACACCATGCCAATAAACGCGTCTATGAAACGATCTTGAGAGACCTGCGTGCCTATGATAGCTATTCAGGAGGACTTTTCGATGAACTAGACAGTATCGATGTGCAGTTGAGTCGTGGACTAGCTCAGATTGAAACGAGTTGGGATGCAAAGACAGGGGTCTTTAAAGTCCCATCTGATCTGGCTTGGGCCAACTACCTATCTGCCTATTCTGACACAAAGGACATAAAACTTCGTCGTCAAGAGAAGGTCTTTGTCCAAACCATGATGGCAGAATACGGCTTTGACGCAGAGACAGCCCAACAGCTCTTGACCATCAAGCAAGGAATAGACAAGAAGTTCCCAACCTCAAGTCAAGAGTTCCGTGACTATATCTTTTTACGAGTCGTCGGTGCGGCGTCTTACAACGAATCAAAGTGGGATGAAACAGCAGGCTATTTAAAAAATTATTTTTATGATGAGGTTGTTAGCAGTCCATCTACAGTTGAAAAAATGAGAGTAGAAAAACCACTTTTTGAAATTTTTAAAGAACTTGGAATCAAAGAAGAAACAGATGCCAAAAAAATGATTTATAATCTTAGACTGCAGCATGTGTTAGCTAGCGGCGGAAGTAGTGTTAAAAAAATGAAGGAAATTGATAATAAAACAGGAACTACATTTTATAGTGATGCTCGAGATAAGTATGAAAAAGTTTATGGCAAAAATAACAAATTTGACCAATTTTGGGACAGTAAATTAAAGTCATACTCTAATAATGGTGCGGGCCACGCAGACTTTACCCACCAGTCCATCACTATGGCTACTCATCTAAATCCTAGCAGTTTCCAGTTATCCGACGTCTATGGCGGTAGAGAGCATGTCAAGGACCTTTCAGGTTGGGAGGGAGATACAACATTTAACGCTAACGATATGAAGCCAAGCATTGGCGAAGATGACTACAAGGCGGATTTGGACTCGGTCAACCTTATCGGCCGCATGCAAGAGGGGCAATCCTATGACCAAGCTATATCTTCCTACTATGCTGACCTTCAGAAGGATTCGACTCTGAGAGAAAGAGAATTCTTGAAAAATAAAGATTGGAAGAAGGTAAGGGGCACAATCTATTCCAGTCTAGTGCCAGCAGATATTTTGAAAAAGGGTGAGGTATCTATTAAAGAGTACATTGATAAAAACCATTCAGATGTATCAACATTTTTAAATCGCTTAGAAGCTGTGGGAAATTAGGAGGATGATGATGAAAAAAATATTAGGTTTAGTAGCCTTATTCGTGATAATCGTATCATCTTGTTTTTACTTTTTTTTCCATCAACCTAAAAATATTTTTGATGAGATTTATCAGGAGACGGAGAAGACTTATCTTGGGAACAATGTTTTTAACAAGCTGAAAGATGTTGAAGTACATAAGTATGAAATATATGATAAAGATATGCAGGGAACAGGAAAGTATACTCCCAAGGTAATTTACATTGATAATTATCTTCCTGAAAATTATTCCGAGACTGAAATAGAGTTTAATTTCGATAGTATAAACAAAGGAATGTTTATTTGGTTTGAGTGGAAAGTTAATTCAAAGTTTTCTTTGTGGTATTTAAGTTATTACAATATTAAGAGTAAGACTCTAGAGAAAGAACTTGCAATTTTAGAGGAGCCAAGAAAGGCTGGAGAGTACCTCAAAGATGAAGAAAAAATAAGAGAATATTTAAAAAAATATAACATATCCAAAGAAGATTTAGACAAGCATTACGACGAAATCGTCAACCAGAAAGTTTTGAAGGACTGGTGTTCCATTTATGACAGTAAGTATTCACCAAGCAACTATGGCGATGTCAAGGTTGAAACCCAGTGGGAGAATTGGTGACGAGGGTCAGTAGATATTTTGGAAAATATCCTATGAATTGAAGAGGAAATCCCACCTAGAATGAGCTAGGTGGGATTCTTTACCTATAAATTAAAAAATTAGCGAATCTTGATCTATTTTTTAACATGTTCCGATAAAAAGGCGTAGGTCATGGTTCCAAAGATTGCTCCAGTCCCAAGGCCACATACTAGCAAAGGTAGCAATCTTTCAATTTGGAAGAGATTTTCCCAAAAGGTGTCAAGGGGGAGATGTTGAACAAAGAGTTTATGAAAGACTAGTAAGAGGAAGAGACCAAGCTGAATGCTGAGAAATACACCCCAACTACGAACTTTGATTTGACTTTTGCTGTAGCTTTTGTGATGAATCTCGGACTGGTCGTCCTTGTCCAAATGTAAGTCTCGAACTGCTAATCTCGCCCTGGACGAGAGGATGAAGATGAGTCCAAAATAGAGGTAGGGTATAGCATCTCGAACCAACTCTATAAAGCGTCCAAATAGGAGATAGAACAAGAAGAGTAGGAGGGAGGAGTAAACGATTTGGATCAAGGAACGCGCACAAGCTCTGTAGATTATCTCTTGGCGGCATTCATCAAAGGGTCCTTGTATGTGAAAGAATAGTTTGAGTAAGCGAGTGGTGAAATCTTCTTTTTTCATGGGAGTAATCTCCTAAATGAGCGATTTTTGATTGATTTCTTTAAAGAGTTGATAGAGAGTATAGAAGTAAACCAAACTAAAAATGATACAGATTATTAGAAATACCAGGTATCTCCAATCCATAGGATTTGTTAAAAGTTGTGGAAAGGATACGAGGATAAAACAGAGAGATGCGTTTAGAAGACGTATTTTTTTTGATTGGATTTTCTGGAATCTCTGTCCCTTGTTCAATACAGGAAGGAATAAAAGAAAGATAATCAAGAAAGGATGCTCAATATGTCCAGAAAGTAGGAAAAAGGTAACAAAGATACTGATAAAAACATGACTGATCAGTAGTCTAGCTAGTGATTTCATAAGACACCTCCTAGTCGTCTTCTTGGTCCTTCTTGGCCTTTTGAATGCGAAGAGAGACGATAATTTGCATCATCAGTCCAAAAAAGAACGCTCCCAGTATAGTTTTTAAAATATGTTTTGAATTCAGAAGAGAACTGATGAAATTTGTATTTTCACTTGTTAGAGTATCGATGAATGGCATTATAAAAAATATCGCTATGCCATAGATCAGACCGGCTCTTAGACCAGGAAAATGTAGCTGCTTGCTTTCTTTTTGACTCAGCATTTCGGGATCAATGGCTGTGATGCCTGTTTTCTTGGTTTGGGAGACCACATAGAGGGCAGCTACCATCGAAATACCAAACACCACGAGAGGATAGGCGATAGCGACAATTTGCGGGTATTTATAGGCAAGAACGAGCGGGATAAGATTGCCAAATGTCATCAGATAAAAGAGAACGATAAAGACCTGATTCCCGATACGATCGGCCTCGCGCCGTTTGTGTTCGTCAAGGGGACCAGAGATACCGTATATGCGTTTGATGAGTTTTTCAGTGAGAGTTTCTTTTTTCATTTGTTTGCTCCTTTTTTAAAAATCGTCTTCCCAAAAGAGACTATTAAGGTCAGTTTGGAGGCTGCGGGCGAGGTTGAGACAGAGTTCCAGGGTTGGATTGTACTTGTCGTTTTCAATCATGTTGATGGTCTGTCTCGAGACACCGATATCTTTGGCGAGCTCGAGCTGGGAAATGCCCAGTTCCTTGCGGAATTCTTTCACACGATTCATAGGGTCTCCTTTTTGATATGTCGTATATATTTGACTATATTATATTCTTTTGGGGATGAGATGTCAAGTATACATGACATATTTTTGAGAATTTTTTTCGAAGAAACTTAGCCTTGTCTGACAAGTGCAAGCTGGTCAGATTTGTGGTAAAATAGATAAGATATGACAAAAGAATTTCATCATGTAACGGTCTTGCTTCATGAAACGATTGATATGCTTGACGTAAAACCTGACGGTATCTACGTTGATGCGACTTTGGGCGGAGCAGGCCATAGCGAATATTTATTAAGTAAATTGAGCGAAAAAGGGCATCTCTATGCCTTTGACCAGGACCAGAATGCCATTGACAATGCGCAAAAACGGTTGGCACCCTATATCGAAAAGGGGATGGTAACCTTTATCAAGGATAACTTCCGTCATTTGCAGGCACGTTTGCAGGAGGCTGGTGTCCAGGAAATTGATGGAATTTGTTATGACTTGGGAGTGTCCAGTCCTCAGCTGGATCAGCGTGAGCGTGGCTTTTCTTATAAAAAGGATGCGCCACTGGATATGCGGATGAATCAGGAAGCTCGTCTGACGGCCTATGAGGTGGTCAATCATTATGACTATCATGACTTGGTTCGGATCTTTTTCAAGTATGGTGAGGATAAATTCTCTAAACAGATAGCTCGTAAGATTGAGCAAGCGCGTGAGGTGAAACCCATCGAGACAACGACGGAGTTGGCAGAGATTATCAAGTCGGCCAAGCCTGCCAAGGAGCTCAAGAAAAAAGGGCACCCTGCCAAGCAGATTTTCCAGGCTATCCGAATCGAAGTCAATGATGAGCTGGGTGCAGCAGATGAATCCATCCAGCAGGCCATGGACATGCTGGCTTTGGATGGTAGAATCTCGGTCATTACCTTCCATTCTCTGGAAGATCGCTTGACCAAGCAATTATTCAAAGAAGCTTCAACAGTGGAAGTTCCCAAAGGCTTGCCCTTCATTCCAGATGACCTTAAGCCTAAGATGGAATTGGTATCCCGCAAGCCAATCTTGCCAAGTGCCGAAGAGCTAGAAGCCAACAATCGTTCGCATTCAGCCAAGTTGCGCGTGGCTAGAAAAATTCACAAGTAAGAGGAAAAACATGGCAGAAAGAATCGAAAAAACAAGCCAGTTATTGCAAACGAAATTTAAAGGTTTTTCACGTGTGGAAAAGGCCTTCTATGTTTCGATTGCTGCAACAATGATTATCCTGGCAATTAGCGTTGTGTTTATGCAGACCAAGCTACTACAAGTTCAGAATGAATTGACCAAGGTCAATGCTCAAATCGAAGAAAAGAAAACCGAGCTAGACGATGCCAAGCAAGAGGTCAATGAATTGATTCGTTCAGAACGTTTGAAAGAGATTGCAAACTCTAAGGATTTGCAGCTAAATAACGAAAATATCCGAGCAGCGGAGTAAGAAATGAAACAGTGGAAAGAAAAAATCATCCGTTATGCCGTTCGTAACCGTAAATCTCCAGAAGAAAATCGTCGAAGAGTAGGGAAAAGCCTGAGTTTATTGGCTGTCATACTCTTCGCGGTCTTTTTGGTCAACTTTGCGGCCATCATCGTAACGGGTAAAAAATTTGGTAAGGACTTGGTTCAAGAAGCTAACAAGGTTCACCAAACAACCAAGACGATTCCTGCAAAACGAGGGACTATATACGATCGAAATGGGACACCTATTGCAGAGGATGCGACTTCGTATAATATCTATGCCGTTATTGACAAGAACTACAAGTCAGCAACTGGTAAAATCCTCTATGTAGAGGATTCTCAATTTAATAAGGTAGCTGAAATTTTCCATAAGTATCTGGATATGGAGGAGTCTTATGTCAAAGAACAGCTTTCTCAACCAGATCTGAAACAGGTATCTTTTGGAGCCAAGGGAAATGGGATCACCTATGCCAATATGATGGCCATTAAAAATGACCTCAAAACAGCTGGGGTTGAGGGGGTTGACTTTACAACTAGCCCTAACCGCAGTTATCCCAATGGACAGTTTGCTTCTTCCTTTATCGGTTTAGCGCAACTCCATGAAAATGAGGATGGAACCAAACGTTTGATTGGGACATCTGGTTTGGAGAGTTCCTTAAATAGCATTCTGGCGGGTACAGATGGGATTATCACCTATGAGAAGGATCGTCTAGGAAATATTGTTCCGGGTACGGAGCAGGCTTCCCAACACATGGTAGACGGAAAGGATGTTTACACAACCCTTTCTAGTCCTTTGCAATCCTTTATGGAAACCCAGATGGATGCCTTCCAGGAAAAGGTAAAAGGCAAGTATATGACGGCTACCTTGGTCAGCGCTAAAACAGGGGAAATCCTCGCTACGACCCAACGTCCGACCTTCAATGCCGATACCAAGGATGGTATTACGAAAGACTTTGTCTGGCGAGATATTCTTTATCAAAGTAACTACGAACCAGGATCAGCCATGAAGGTCATGACGCTAGCAGCATCTATTGATAATAATACTTTCCCAGGTGGAGAATACTTCAATAGCAGCGAATTAAAAATAGCGGATGCGACGATTCGAGATTGGGATGTTAATGATGGTTTGACTACTGGTGGGATGATGACTTTCTCACAAGGTTTCGCTCACTCCAGTAATGTTGGAATGAGTCTACTTGAACAAAAAATGGGAGATACTACTTGGTTGGATTATCTAAACCGCTTTAAGTTTGGGGTGCCGACGCGTTTTGGTCTGACTGATGAGTATTCAGGTCAATTGCCTGCAGATAATATTGTTAATATTGCCATGAGTGCATTTGGTCAGGGGATTTCTGTAACGCAGACCCAGATGCTACGTGCTTTTACAGCTATTGCCAATGATGGGGTTATGTTGGAGCCGAAATTTATCAGTGCCCTCTATGATCCAAATGACCAGTCTGTCCGTAAGTCCCAAAAGGAAATCGTCGGAAATCCTGTGTCAAAAGCAGCAGCGTCCTCTACTCGGGAGCACATGGTCATGGTCGGAACAGATCCTGTCTACGGTACCATGTACAACCACAGTACAGGAAAACCAAATGTCAATGTTCCAGGTCAGAATGTCGCCCTGAAATCAGGGACTGCTCAGATTGCCGATGAGAAGAATGGGGGTTATCTTACAGGTGAAACCAACTATATCTTCTCTGTTGTGTCGATGCATCCTGCGGAGAATCCTGACTTTATCCTCTATGTGACGGTGCAACAGCCAGTGCATTATTCGGGTGTTCAGCTGGGAGAGTTTGCCAACCCAATCCTTGAGCGAGCTTCTGCCACGAAAGAATCCCTCAATCTTCAGTCAACTGCCAAGAGCTTGGATCAGGTCAGCAAGACGACAAGTTATGTCATGCCAGCTACCAAGGACTTTACCCCAGGTGACCTCGCAGAGGAATTGCGTCGTAACCTTGTCCAACCAATCGTTATCGGAACAGGAACCAAGATCAAGGAACTCTCGGTTTCTGAAGGAGATAATTTGGAAGCCAATCAGCAAATCTTGATCCTGTCAGATAAGGTCGAAGAAATGCCTGATATGTATGGCTGGACAGATGAAAATGTGCAAACATTTGCCAAATGGCTGAATATAGAAGTCGAGTGGGAAGGTAGTGGCAAAACGGTCAAGAAACAAAGTGTCCGTGCCAATACTGCCCTCAAAGACATTAAAAAAATGAAAATAACTTTAGGAGATTAAGATGATTAGTTCCATTAGTGCTGGAGTTCTAGCCTTTCTATTGACCTTGATAGGTATTCCAGCCTTTATCCGATTTTATCGAAAAGCACAGATTACAGGTCAGCAGATGCACGAGGATGTCAAGCAACACCAAGCTAAAGCTGGAACTCCAACCATGGGAGGTCTTGTCTTCCTGATCGTTGCAGTTGTTGTGAGCTTCCTTGTCGCTCTCTTTACCCAACAATTGACCAACAATGTAGGCATGATTTTGTTTATCTTGGTTTTGTATGGTTTGGTAGGTTTTTTGGATGATTTCCTCAAGGTCTTTCGTAAAATCAACGAAGGATTGAATCCTAAACAAAAGCTTGCTCTCCAGTTGCTTGGAGGAGTGATTTTCTACCTCTTTTATGAGCGTGGTGGCGATATGCTTTCAGTCTTTGGATACCAAGTTCATCTGGGAATTTTCTATATTTTCTTTGCCCTTTTCTGGCTAGTTGGTTTTTCAAATGCGGTGAATCTGACTGACGGGATCGACGGCTTAGCAAGTATTTCAGTGGTGATTAGCTTATCGGCCTATGGTGTGATTGCTTATATGCAAAATCAACTGGATATCCTTCTTGTGATTCTCGCCATGATTGGTGGTTTGCTAGGCTTCTTCGTCTTTAACCACAAACCTGCCAAGGTCTTTATGGGAGATGTGGGAAGTTTGGCTCTTGGTGGAATGCTGGCAGCAATCTCTATGGCCCTCCACCAAGAATGGACCCTTTTGTTGATTGGGATTATCTATGTCTTTGAGACAAGCTCTGTTATGATGCAGGTTACCTACTTCAAACTTAGTGGTGGGAAGCGTATTTTCCGTATGACACCTGTCCACCACCATTTTGAGCTTGGAGGATTCTCAGGCAAGGGCAATCCTTGGAGTGAGTGGAAGGTTGACTTCTTCTTTTGGGGAGTTGGGCTTCTAGCAAGTCTCTTGACCTTAGTAGTTTTATACCTGCTGTAATAATAACCTTTGATTCAAAAATAAAACAGGATGAAGTTGTTCTTCATCCTGTTTTTGTGTGCTTAAAGGTTAGTTGGAGTCATCCTTTCTCCCTTTTAACATAAAAGTGGCTGTTAGGGCTAGGCTAAGGCCTGCTAAGAAGAGGAGTGGGTTAGATGCTTCTCCTGTTGCTGGAAGTTGTTCTTTAGGAGAATGATTTCCAGCTTTAGCAAGACTCGGACTAGCTGAAAGTTGTTCAGTCTCGTGTGCCAAGGTTTCTGCATCTGAAGCACTTGGCTTTTCATCTGTACTAAGGGTTGTTCCAGCAGCTTGATAGACGACAGCATAGGTACTGAAATGACTAGTGATGAATTCTGCCTTTCCTTCTCGAACATCGAAATCAAGGGCTTGCAACTCCTTGGTCGGAGTAATATAATAGACCTTTTCTACACTAGCTGAAATAGGCAAGCGAACCAAGACAGAGCCTTTTGGCTGCAAACTATGATCGGTTGGATTTTTCAGTTTTAGGTCGTAAGCATCATAGATCTTGCCAAAGAGTTCCTGAGCTAGGACACGTCGGCTAGAGATATGAGAAATTCCTTCTAAGTCAGTGACTCCACCAATAATTTCCACTCCAGTTTCCTTATCTTTTAAGACTCGAACTGGATAATCAGGAAGGGTAAGGGTTGGAGCAGCATGATCCCCACTAGTTCCGATAGGCTCGGTGTACTCAGGTTTTTCAACAGTAGGAGCTTCCTCTTGACCTGCTGTTCCGATAGGTTCGGTGTATTCAGGTTTTTCTACAGTAGGAGACTCTTCTTGCCCCGCAGTCCCGATAGGCTCGGTGTATTCAGGCTTTTCTAAAGTGGGTGGCACTTCTTGCCCTGCAGTCCCGATAGGCCCAGTGTACTCAGGTTTTTCAACAGTAGGAGCTGGTTCCTCTCCCTTGCTTGTAGTTGGCTGACTCTCGTCAACCTTTTTCTCTTCCTTTTTAGTAAAGACGGCTACGACAGGACTGCTAGTGGTAGTTCCTTGAATAGCATATGCTTCAATCGCTTTTCCAGCTTTGCGATCGGTTTCTTCAGGGATTGGGATTTGAACTTGATTGTCTTGGACTGATAGGATAGTCTGATCTCCACTTGTAAACAGATGTGTATCATCCACCTTGCGCAAGACTAGAGGATCTTTGACACCTGGGAAGGTCACTGCGATGGCTTCCCAATCTCCAGCTGGTAGGCTTAAGGAAATGGTTTTGTCATTTTCCTTAAGGGGCGCGATACTTGGGCTATCTAAACCAACAGCTGGAGCTTTGATGATATCAAAGGAGTCTAGAGAGATTTTCTTGCGACCTTCTGGCGAATCTGGGTCAACTTGTAACGTCAGGGTGTGCGGACCGTCAGTAAGATTTGTAAATTCGCCAATAAAAGCTCTCTTTTCAGTTGCACCTGAAGTGTAGAAGTCTAGACTTGGCATTTCTTTGCCATCTAGTGTCACACGCGCTCGTCCAAGCGCAAGGCTCTTCAAACCATAGATACGAATGCCCGTTCCTGTAAAGGAAATGGTTGCCTGAGCTTCTGAAGCAGTACTTGGGTCGCTGTTGTTAATATCAGCGTATTTTTCCGTACCTCCGTAGAGTTCAGGGTCAGACCAGTCCTTAAACTGGGAACCATACTGGATACGCGAATCACGATCATCCATTTTTTCAATCGTGTTGCCTGTTCCTGATAGGATCTTGAAGTAGTCTAATGAAATTTTCGAGCGCTCACTACCACGTCCTTTGTGCTCACGTTTAACACGAAGAGTCAATGTGTGAGGTCCGTCAGATAATCCTGCGAAGCGACCAATGAGACTACCTTTTTCAGTTGCCCCAGCAGTATGGAAGTCAAGTTCGCCGACCTCTTTGCCATCAATTTTAGCAGTGGCAAGACCTAGTTCAGACGATTTCAGTCCATAGATTTCAATACCAACGCCAGTGAAAGGAATGGTGGCAGTGAGGTCTTCGTCTGTGTAGTCTCCTTTTGAAAGGTCAGCAAATTTCTCTGTTCCTCCAAATAATTCTGAGTCTGCCCAGTTTCCAAAGGCAGCTCCGTACTGGATACGACTATCTCGGTCGTCCATCAACTCGCTATAGGTTTCGACAGTGGCCTGTTCAGAAACTTGTGTGGCAAGCTCGCCCAGCATAGCCTTGACCGTATAGGTATAGGCATGTTGAGGATTGAGTGATCGGTCAATAAAGTGGGTTTGATTGGTTACAAATTCTCTGGTCGCAGAAGTTTGGCCAGATGCGTCTTTCACTTGTCTTTGGATGACATAGTGGGTAGCGCCTTCTACTTGGTTAAAGGTGAGTTCGGCAGTGACTCCATTTTGTCGAACTGCTGTTAGACTGGTTACACGACCAGGGAAGTGTTCAAAAGTAATGACGTCACCTTTTTGTGTTGCAAGCTGGATGCGATTATCTTTAAGGATCGTTGCCTTGACTGGTTTGCCATTGACCTTGATTTGGCTGGCTTCGATATTTGGATAATCTACAACCAGGTCTCCACCGACATTTGAAAGGAAGGACAAGCTTTGCAAGTTCTTATCTTTCCACTTCATGCTGACTTCAAAGTTTCCACGGGCAACCAAGCCAGAAACCTGACCGTCCTTCCAGGCATCTGGAAGAGCTGGTAATGGTGCAATATAGCCTGTATGAGATTGGAGGAGCATTTCTGCCATCCCACTAGTTGCTCCGAAGTTGCCATCGATTTGGAAAGGCGCGTGCGTATCCCAAAGGTTTTCTAGAGTTGAGTACTTGAGCTGTTCAGCGAGTAAGCGATGGGCACGGTTACCGTCCAGCAGACGAGCCCAGAGGTTGATTTTATTGGCTTTAGACCAACCAGTCCCACCATCTCCACGGTGATTGAGGGTTGCACGCGCAGCTTCTAGGTATTCAGCCTGATCCTTGCTAAAGAGCGTACCTGGGAAGAGACCAACTAGATGGGAAACGTGACGGTGGTGATTTTCAATCCCTTCATTTGTGAATTGCGGACTGTCCTCCTCGTACCATTCCTTAATGCGTCTCTCTTTGTTGATGTGAAGTGGTTTCAGTTTGTCAAATTTAGCCTTGACCTCTGTGACTAAGTCTTTGTCGACATTCAGATGGTTGGCGACTTCCATGTAGTCGTGGAATAGCTGCCAGACTAGCGATTGGTCAAAGGTATTTCCGATGGTGATGGTCCCGTGTTCTGGTGAGTAGGATGGAGAAGATACCCAACGGTCACTGGCCTTGTCATAGTGCAAGAAGGAGTTCCAGAACTTAGCGGTTTCCTTGAGCATTGGGTAAATCTTTTCTTTGAGATAGGTTTCATCCTTGGTGAATTTATAATAGTCATAGACGTTCTGCATCATCCAAGCATTAGCAGCTGGAGACCAACCCCAATAGTAATTCCAGCCTGGAGTAGTCCAGCCAAATGGTGTCGCCTGGGTGTGGACCAGCCAACCATTTTCTTGGCCGTCTTTGGATTCGATACCTGCGTATTCCTTGGCAGCGATACGGCCATAATAGCGCATGTCGTCAATGTAATTAATCATTGGCTTGGCTGTTTCAGCTAGATTGCTCATATAGGCAGGCCAGTAGTTCATTTGCAAATTGACATTGAGGTGGTAGTCAGCATTCCAAGGTGGATTGTCTACAGCATTCCAGACTCCTTGTAGGTTGGCAGGAAGAGCATCTGTCCGATCACGAGACGAACTGATGAGTAAATAACGTCCGTATTGGAAGAAGAGTTCTTCCAATTTTTGCCCTTTTTCTGGGTTATAGCCTTGAAGGGCCTCTTTCGTCGTTTGAGCAGTCTTGTTTCCGCCTAGGTTTATTTTAACGCGGTTAAAGAGACTTTGATAGTCCTTGATATGGGCCTTTTTAAGTGTCTCGTAGTCTTTGGCCTTAGCAGCTTCTACAATCCCTTTAACTGTTTTTTCGAGGTCAATGTCTTTTCGATAGTTGGCTTTTGGATTCTGAGCAAAGTTGGTCTTGGCACTGAGATAGAGGGTCGCATAACTTGCGCCTGTAACGGTTAGTGTCTCATCCTGAACAGTCACCTTTCCGTCCGTTTTAATTCCTAGATAGGATACAAACTTGAGGCCGTTATCTTTGACAGTTCCTTTTAGAAGGATTCCGTTTGCATCTGTAGTGACATGACCATTCTTATAGTTGGAATATTCCCAAGAGTAGTTGCCATTAGCAAGCAAGTCTTCTGTCAAGCTGTTCCAAAGGGTAAAGTCAAGGGTCTTGTTTCCTTTTTTGGTCAAGTGGGTCACAGTGACATCATCAGGATAGCTGGAGAAGGTTTCGCGTTTGAAGGTGGTCCCATCTTGGGTGTAAGAAGTGGTCGTAGTGGCTTCAGTGATATCCAAACCGCGATGATAATCAGTTACAGTATCTAGTCCTTTCTTCTGGTTATTAAAGACCATAAAGATATCTCCAAAGGCTAGGTAACGTCCATACTGGGCGTTGTTTGGTCCAACTAGATTTTGTTCAGCGAGCTGTTTTGCTTTTTGGCGGTCGCCAGCTTCGAGGGCTTTACGTATCTCTGCTAAGACCTTGTAGCGATCCTTGTAGTTTCCTCCGTTATAGTCGGTGCTATCGGGTTGTGGTCCTCCTGACCAGAGGGTCTTTTCGTTGTACTGGATTCTCTCTTCCCCAATGAGTCCGAAAACCTTGGCTCCCATCTCTCCATTTCCGACAGGGAGGGCTTGCTTTTCCCATCCGTCATAGGAGGGAGCTGTTGGCTGATTGTAGTTGAGTTGATAGTTTTCTTGTTTTGTCACAGGCTGGTCTGCTTTTTCAGGTTCCTTATTTTCTTTAGCTTCTACAATGGCTTCTTCACTAGCTTGACTATTTGTCTTCTGATTCTCCTCAGCTGGCTTGCTTTCGGAAACTACTGGACTCTCGGCTAGAGACGGTTTTGTAGTTTCAGTCGCTTCAGCTGCTTTGGGTTCACTATCAGGCTTAGTGATAGCTTCGACAGAGGTTGGTTCAGTTTGCTTGACCTCAACACTGTCTGCAGCTACAGTATGGTTGACTAGAAAAACAGCCCCTAGTAAAACAGAAGCAGTCCCAACCGTCAGCTTGCGGATGCTATAGCGACAGGATTTCTCCCAAAAGTGTTTTTTCATAAAACCCTCCTTCGTTTATCCGAAATCGCTTACATTTTATGAAGCAGTTTCGTTTATTTTGTTTCTATTTATCTCCTCACCTCCCATTCTAATGGTCGCTTAGCATTTGTCAAGAGGTTTTTAGCAAGAGACATATTTGTTGTTGTTTTTTCTTAAAATAGTAGAATAAGTAGCAAGCAGTTTCTCTTTTCCAACTCTCAATTAGATCATTTACTACTAAAAAACAGTTGAGAGTATTCCCAACTGTAAGTGTTTATTTCGGATGTCTTTTAGCAAAGTCAACAAAGTGAAATTTTTCTAATTTATGGCGACTTTCGGTGAACTGAAATTGGCGCCCGTCTTGGAGATAGACTTTTGACTTGATTGAAACGACATAAGGGTCTTTGCCAATGTCCATGAGAATCTTGTCTCGGTCACCCGTGTGGTCAATGGTAATTTCTTTCTGAGCATAATCAATATGGAGTTTGAGGTCGTCCTCTATATACGAGTAGATAGACTGCTCAGCGATTTGGCGAGTGAGATTTGGGATCAGTCCCATATCCAGATAGTCCGTATCCAGAACCGATACTAGGTCATCCACTACACGCTGGCGGACCACCTTCCACACCATCCGAAACTCTGGAAAGCCGGTTATCAGTGAGGATTTTTTATCGATAATGATTTTATCCAGACTGACCACATTGGTCTTAGAGCGCAGTCCAAGTTCCTGAACCAGTTCTTGGTAGCTGGTTAGGTTGGAGACAGGGAAATTGACGGTTTCTTCTTTGACGACTTGAGAACCTTGCCCCCTTATCTTTTTGATTAATCCCTCCTCTTGGAGGAGGGACAGAGCTTTTCGAACAGTGTCACGGCTCACCTGATACTGATTCATGAGTTCGTGCTCACTGGGGAGGAAATCCCCGACAGCGTATGTCTCGTTTTGAATGTTTTCTTGGATTTGCTTAAATAATTGTTGGTATTTCTTCATTTTGCTTCCTTAAATAGGTTTTGAGTCTTATTTCATACATACTTGTATCTATTTTACCATACAAGTGCTAGAAAAATCACAAAAATATCCTCTTTTTTCAACAAACAAGTTGCCTACAAGTTTGGTATCGTTTACAATAGAACTATCAAGTCAAGCTTGCTTTGACAAGTATAAGGAGAATCAAATGGGAAAATTTGAACAAGAAGCCAAAGATCTGCTTCAGGCGATCGGAGGTAAGGAGAATGTCACTGCTGTCACCCACTGTGCGACGCGG
Source organism: Streptococcus sp. CF8-6 (assembly GCF_024295845.1). Classification (NCBI taxonomy): domain Bacteria; kingdom Bacillati; phylum Bacillota; class Bacilli; order Lactobacillales; family Streptococcaceae; genus Streptococcus; species Streptococcus sp. CF8-6. Next base: position 296,413 of record NZ_JANCOF010000002.1, read on the forward strand.
ATGCGCTTTGTTCTCGGTGACGAAAAGAAGGCCAATGTTAAGGCTATCGAGTCAATTCCAGCCGTCAAAGGGACCTTTACCAATGCCGGTCAATTTCAGGTGATTATCGGGAATGACGTGCCAATCTTTTATAATGACTTTACTGCCGTTTCAGGTATTGAGGGTGTTTCCAAAGAAGCAGCCAAGTCCGCAGCCAAGAGTAATCAAAATGTACTTCAACGTGTCATGACCACTCTTGCAGAAATCTTTACACCGATTATTCCAGCCCTGATTGTTGGTGGATTGATCCTCGGTTTCCGTAATGTCTTGGAAGGTGTGCATTGGTCGATGTTGGATGACAAGACCATCACAGAATCCTCTCAGTTTTGGGCAGGGGTCAATCACTTTCTCTGGTTGCCTGGTGAAGCGATCTTCCAGTTCTTGCCAGTAGGGATTACTTGGTCTGTCTCTCGTAAGATGGGAACCAGCCAAATCTTGGGAATTGTGCTCGGGATCTGTTTGGTTTCACCTCAGTTGCTCAATGCCTATCTAGTAGCTTCTACTTCAACCGAAGAAATCGCAGCCAACTGGGTTTGGAATTTTGGTTACTTTACTGTTAATCGTATTGGTTATCAGGCTCAAGTTATCCCAGCCTTGCTTGCAGGTTTGAGTCTGTCTTATCTTGAAATTTTCTGGCGCAAGCATATCCCAGAAGTCATTTCCATGATTTTTGTGCCTTTCTTGTCTTTGATTCCAGCTTTGATTTTGGCTCACACTGTTTTGGGACCAATCGGTTGGACAATTGGGCAAGGACTTTCAGCAGTTGTCTTGGCAGGTTTGACGGGTCCTGTTAAATGGCTCTTCGGTGCGATTTTTGGTGCCCTCTACGCTCCATTTGTCATCACAGGTCTGCACCATATGACCAATGCCATTGACACACAATTGATTGCGGATGCTGGCGGAACTGCCCTCTGGCCAATGATTGCACTTTCTAATATTGCTCAAGGTTCTGCTGTATTTGCCTATTATTTCATGCACCGTCATGATGAGCGTGAGGCTCAGATTTCACTTCCTGCAACCATTTCAGCCTATCTCGGTGTTACAGAACCAGCCCTCTTTGGGGTCAATGTCAAATACATCTATCCATTTGTAGCTGGGATGATTGGTTCAGCCCTTGCCGGCATGTTGTCCGTTACTTTCAATGTAACTGCGGCCTCTATTGGTATCGGTGGTTTGCCAGGTATCCTCTCTATTCAACCTCAATACATGCTACCATTTGCAGGAACCATGCTAGTTGCTATTGTTGTACCAATGCTCTTGACTTTCTTCTTCCGCAAGGTCGGTCTCTTTACAAAGACAGAGGATGATGCAACCTTACAGGCAGAATTCGTTGCCCAAGAAGAGGCAGAATTTGTCAGTCATGAACCAGTAACCCTTGCTCCAGTAGAAATTGTCAGCCCGCTTGCTGGTCAAGTAAAAGAATTGAGTCAAGCAACAGATCCTGTTTTTGCATCAGGTGTCATGGGACAAGGTCTAGTCATTGAACCAAGCCAAGGTGAGTTGACTTCTCCAGTCAATGGGACAGTGACGGTTCTTTTCCCTACCAAGCATGCCATTGGTATTGTCTCTGATGAGGGGGTAGAATTGCTCATCCACATCGGTATGGATACAGTAGGACTTGATGGCAAAGGGTTTGAAAGTCTTGTAGCCCAAGGAGACCACGTCACAGTTGGTCAAAAATTGATTCGTTTTGATATGGATGTCATTAAGGCTGCAGGTCTCGTAACAGAAACTCCAGTTATCATCACTAACCAAGATGCTTATACAGCGACTATCACTGGAACTTATCCAACAACTATCCAAGCTGGGGAGTCTCTCATGGTCGCTACACGAATCTAATTGAAATAACACAAACAGGGACGGAACACAGGTTCCTCCCTTTTATCAGAAAAGGAGAAATAGATGACACTTGATAAAGGAAAAGTAGTCTATCAAATCTATCCAAAATCATACAAAGACACCACTGGAAACGGTATTGGGGATTTCCGTGGAATTATCGAAAAAATCCCCTATCTAGCCAAACTGGGCGTGGATATGGTCTGGCTCAATCCGTTCTATCCAAGTCCCCAACGGGATAATGGCTACGATATTTCAGATTATATGGCAGTGGATCCTCTTTTTGGTGATATGGCCGATTTTGAAGAAATGGTGCGTATCGGTAAGGAGCATAAGATTGATTTTATGCTGGATATGGTGCTTAATCATTGCTCGACAGAGCATGAATGGTTTCAGAAGGCCCTAGCTGGCGACCAGTACTACCAAGACTTTTTCTTCATCCAAGACCAACCAACAGACTGGCAGTCTAAGTTTGGTGGTTCTGCTTGGGCGCCTTTCGGGGATACGGGGAAATACTATCTCCACCTCTTTGATGAGACTCAGGCTGACCTTAACTGGCGCAATCCTAATGTCCGTAAGGAACTTTTCAAGGTTGTTAATTTTTGGCGTGATAAGGGAGTTAAAGGTTTCCGATTTGATGTGATCAATTTGATCGGCAAGGATGAGGTCTTAGTGGATTGTCCTGAAAATGAAGGAAAGCCAGCTTACACAGACAAGCCCATCGTCCATGACTATTTGCGCATGATGAACCAAGCCACTTTTGGATCAGACGATAGCTTTATGACAGTTGGGGAAATGTCCTCAACCACCATGGAAAACTGTGTTCTTTATTCTTCGCCTGACCGTCAGGAATTATCCATGACCTTTAATTTCCATCATCTCAAGGTGGACTACAAGGATGGGCAGAAGTGGACTTTAGCTCCCTTTGATTTCGAAGAATTGAAAAGTCTTTATCATAGCTGGGGCAAGGAAATGAGTGACAAAAACGGCTGGAGCGCCCTCTTTTGGAACAATCACGACCAACCACGTGCCTTGAATCGTTTTGTCGATATTCAACATTTCCGCAATGAAGGTGCGACTATGCTGGCAGCCAGCATTCACCTGTCACGTGGGACACCTTATATCTACATGGGTGAGGAAATAGGAATGGTTGACCCAGACTATGATTCCATGGCTGACTATGTGGATGTCGAGTCCATCAATGCCTATCAGATGCTCTTAAAAGAAGGGAAAAGTGAGCAAGAAGCCTTCCAGATTATTCAGGCTAAGTCCCGAGATAATTCACGTATTCCTATGCAGTGGGATGCTTCAGAAAATGCTGGTTTCACAAAAGGGACTCCTTGGCTGAAGGCAGGGAAATCCTACCCTCACATCAACGTAGAAAATGAAATCAAAGGCCCAATTTTCGCCTTCTACCAAAACTTGATTCGACTTCGTAAGGAAATGCCGATCATTTCAGAAGGAAGCTACAAACCAGCTTTTGAAGACAGTAAGCAAGTCTATGCCTTTGAACGTCAGTATGAGGATGAAAAGTTACTGGTCCTCAATAACTTTTATGCCACAGAAGTGGAAATCGACTTACCAATCGACTACCAAAATGGACAGATTCTGATTTTAAACTATGAAGATGTAGAAGTATCAGAAAAAATTCTTCTGAAACCGTATCAAACGCTGGCTATTTATGTAAAATAAATACAGCAAGGAGCTCTCTTTCATTGAAATCCAGGGCTCCTTTTTTCTGTCAATCCCCCCTCTTGAAAGCGTAAAACAAACTAGTCAGGAAAGTCACTTTGTGGTATAATATAGAAGACTCAAAAAGAAACAGGAGAAAAAGAATGGATTTACTTTTAGCAATTATCTTGATTGTGTTAGCTTTTCTAGGAGGAGCTCTTGGAGGGATGTACTTGGTTCGTAAGCAAATCGAAAAAGAATTTGCGGACAACCCACGTTTGAATGCTGAGGCAGTTCGTGCTCTCTTGAGTGCAAATGGTCAAAAACCAAGCGAAGCCAAGGTACAACAAGTTTACCACCAAATCATCCGCCAACAAAAAGCAGCTCTTGCTAACAATAAAAAGAAATAAATAGGAAAAGTCTGGGATGAAAGTTCCAGACTTCTCACTATGTTCAATAGTTCTCAAGGATAAGACTTTTTCCTTGCATTCTATTGATATTTGATTATGATTAAGAGAGAGGCAGTTGACATTTTATCAAGCTGTCTATCCGTTCATTTAGGACGAGTAATCATGATGAACTATCAATCAGAAAAGAAGACTAGAAAGAAGACTGTATGGATAATCGACCAATTGGTTTTTTGGATTCGGGTGTCGGGGGCTTGACCGTTGTTCGTGAGCTCATGCGCCAGCTTCCCCATGAAGAAATCGTCTATATTGGAGATTCGGCACGGGCGCCCTATGGTCCCCGTCCTGCTGAGCAAATTCGTGAATATACTTGGCAGTTGGTCAACTTTCTCTTGACCAAGGATGTCAAGATGATTGTCATTGCTTGTAATACAGCAACGGCAGTCGTCTGGGAAGAGATTAAAGCCCAGTTAGATATTCCTGTTCTTGGAGTGATTTTACCCGGTGCGTCAGCGGCTATCAAATCCAGTCAAGGTGGGAAAATCGGAGTAATTGGAACCCCCATGACGGTCCAATCAGATATCTACCGTCAGAAAATCCATGATCTGGATCCGGACTTACAGGTGGAGAGTTTGGCCTGTCCCAAGTTTGCCCCCTTGGTGGAGTCTGGTGCCCTGTCAACCAGTGTAACAAAGAAAGTGGTCTATGAAACCCTGCGTCCCTTGGTTGGAAAGGTGGATAGCCTGATTTTGGGTTGTACCCATTACCCACTCCTTCGCCCTATCATCCAAAATGTCATGGGACCAAAGGTTCAGCTCATCGATAGTGGGGCAGAGTGTGTACGGGATATCTCGGTTTTGCTGAACTATTTTGAAATCAATCGTAGCCGAGATGCGGGACCTCTTCAACATCGTTTTTACACAACAGCCAATAGCCAAAGTTTTGCTCAGATTGGAGCAGAATGGCTGGAAAAAGAGATTCATGTGGAGCATGTAACTTTATGACAAACAAAATTTATGAATACAAGGATGACCAGGACTGGTATGTCGGTGTCTGGGATGTCTATGGAGGTATCTACAGCCTCATCAAAGATCCTCTCGAGCTTGATTTTATGGATTTAGCGCGGATTTTTCGTGACGAGAAAAACGGCTTTCCGATTACGATAACGGTGATGCGCTGGTCTTCTAACTTCCGTCTGCTCTCCTTTATCGTTGAGATTTTAAATGCTGAAGTAGGTCGCAATCTGGAAGTCATCCAACGTCAGGGAGCCCTGCTCTTGGTTGAAAATGGACAGCTTTTGCATGTCGAATTGCCTAAAGAAGGAGTCGATGTAGAAGCCTTCTTTGAAACTAGCAAGGTTAGAGAAACCTTATTGATTGCAACTCGCAACGAAGGCAAGACCAAGGAATTCCGAGCTATCTTTGACAAGTTAGGCTACGACGTGGAAAATCTCAATGACTATCCAGATCTACCTGAAGTAGCAGAAACAGGCATGACCTTTGAAGAAAATGCCCGCCTTAAGGCAGAAACCATTTCCCAATTAACAGGCAAGATGGTGCTAGCAGATGACTCTGGTCTCAAAGTCGATGTCCTCGGTGGTTTGCCAGGAGTCTGGTCAGCCCGTTTTGCAGGAGTGGGAGCGACTGATCGTGAAAACAATGCCAAGCTCTTGCACGAATTGGCCATGGTCTTTGAACTCAAGGACCGCTCGGCTCAATTCCACACAACCCTAGTTGTAGCCAGTCCAAATAAGGAAAGCTTGGTTGTTGAAGCTGACTGGCCAGGTTATATCAACTTTGAGCCCAAGGGCGAAAATGGCTTTGGTTATGATCCGCTCTTCCTTGTGGGAGAGACAGGCAAGTCCTCAGCTGAATTAACCCTTGAAGAAAAAAATAGCCAATCCCACCGTGCCTTAGCCGTTAAGAAACTTTTGGAGGTATTTCCATCATGGCAAAGCAAACCATCATTGTAATGAGTGACTCCCATGGCGATAGCTTGATTGTCGAAGAAATCCGTGACCGCTATCTGGGGAAAGTTGATGCCATTTTTCACGATGGTGACTCTGAACTCCGTCCAGACTCTCCGATCTGGGAAGGCATCCATGTCGTCAAAGGAAATATGGACTTTTATGCTGGCTACCCAGAACGTTTGGTAACTCAACTTGGTCCAACGAAGATTATCCAGACGCATGGACACTTGTTTGACATCAATTTCAACTTTCAAAAGTTGGACTACTGGGCTCAGGAAGAAGATGCCGATATCTGTCTCTATGGTCACTTGCATGTGCCAAATGCTTGGATGGAAGGAAAGACTCTTTTTCTAAATCCAGGCTCCATCAGCCAACCACGAGGTACTATTAGAGAATGTCTCTATGCCCGTGTGGAGATTGATGACAGCTATTTCAAAGTAGACTTTTTGACACGTGATCATGAGATTTATCCGGGCTTGTCCAAGGAGTTTGCTCGATGATTGCCAAGGAATTTGAAGCATTTTTATTGGAGCAGGAAGAGACTTTTCTTACCCCTGCTGAGAATCTAGCAGCCTTGATTGATACCCATAACGCTGATCATGCGATTTTGGTGTTGAGCCAAATCACCTACACGCGTATCCCTGTTGTGACCTTTGACAAACGCTTTGTCGGAACCATTGGACTGAGAGACATTTTGGCTTATCAAATGGAGCAAGGTTTGACGGATGAGCAGATGGCAACGACAGATATCGTCAATATGACCAAGACAGATGTGGCAGTTGTCGCTCCAGACTATAACATCACAGAGGTCCTCCATAAACTGGTGGATGAACCTTTCTTGCCAGTGGTAGATGATGAAGGAATTTTCCAAGGAATCATCACGCGCAAGTCTATCCTCAAGGCCGTTAATGCCCTCTTGCATGACTTTAGTAAGGAATATGAGATTCGATGCAAATGAGAGATAGGATTTTAGTCTTTTTAGAGGAAAAACAGGACTTGTCTGCCAATTCCAAGCAGTCCTATAAGTATGATCTGGAGCAATTTTTAGACATTGTGGGTGAGCGGATTTCTGAGACCAGTCTTAAGATTTACCAAGCCCAGCTAGCCAATCTAAAAATCAGCGCCCAGAAGCGAAAACTTTCGGCCTGTAACCAATTTCTCTACTTTCTCTATCGAAAAGGAGAAGTGGACAGTTTTTACCGTCTGGAATTAGCCAAACAAGCTGAAAAGAAGACTGAAAAGCCAGAGATTTTAGACCTAGACTCTTTTTGGCAGGAAAGTAATTATCCAGAAGGACGCTTGCTGGCACTCCTGATTTTAGAAATCGGGCTCTTGCCGAGTGAGATTTTAGCCCTTAAGGTTGCAGATATCAATCTGGATTTTCAAGTGTTGAGAATTAACAAGGCTTCCCAACAGAGGATTGTCACTATACCCTCGACCTTGATTCCAGAGCTAGAACCCTTGATGGGGCAGACCTATCTCTTTGAAAGGGGAGGGAAAGCCTATTCTCGTCAGTGGGCCTTTCGTCAGCTGGAGTCCTTTGTCAAGGAGAAAGGTTTCCCAACCTTATCCGCTCAAGCCTTGCGGGAACAGTTCATTCTAAGACAGATAGAAATGAAGGTCGATTTGTACGAAATTGCAAAAAAATTAGGATTAAAAACAGTCCTGACCTTAGAAAAATATAGATAATGGATATTAAATTAAAAGATTTTGAAGGGCCCCTGGATCTTCTTTTGCACCTGGTTTCTAAGTACCAGATGGATATTTACGATGTGCCCATTACAGAAGTTATCGAACAGTACCTAGCCTATGTCTCAACTCTGCAGGCCATGCGTCTGGAAGTGACGGGCGAGTATATGGTCATGGCTAGTCAGCTCATGCTGATCAAGAGTCGCAAGCTCTTGCCAAAGGTAGCAGAAGTGACAGACTTGGAGGATGATCTGGAGCAGGATCTTCTCTCCCAAATCGAAGAATACCGCAAGTTCAAACTCCTGGGTGAGCACTTGGAGGCTAAGCACCAAGATCGGGCCCAGTACTATTCCAAAGCGCCAACAGAGTTGATTTACGAGGATGCGGAGCTTGTGCATGACAAGACGACCATTGACCTCTTTTTGGCTTTTTCAAATATCCTAGCCAAGAAAAAAGAGGAGTTCTCACAGAATCACACGACCATCTTGCGGGATGAGTATAAGATTGAGGACATGATGGTCATCGTAAAAGAGTCCTTGACTGGACGAGACCAGTTGCGCTTGCAGGATTTGTTCAAGGAAGCCCAGAATGTCCAAGAGGTCATTACCCTCTTTTTGGCGACCTTAGAGTTAATCAAAACCCAGGAACTGATCCTCGTTCAAGAGGAGAGTTTCGGAGATATCTATCTCATGGAAAAGAAGGAAGAAAGTCAAGAGGCACAAAGCTAGACTTGATAGAGAGGAAAGATGAGTACTTTAGCAGAAATAGAAGCGCTCTTGTTTGTAGCAGGTGAAGATGGGATTCGGGTCCGTCAGTTGGCTGAACTCCTCTCTCTGCCACCGACAGGCATCCAACAGAGTTTAGAAAAATTAGCCCAAAAGTATGAGAAAGACCAGGATTCGAGCTTGTCCCTGATCGAGACAGGTGGTGCTTACAGATTGGTCACCAAGCCTCAATTTGCAGAGATTTTGAAGGAATACTCCAAGGCGCCCATCAACCAAAGTTTGTCTCGGGCTGCCCTTGAGACCTTGTCCATCATTGCCTACAAGCAACCTATCACGCGGATAGAAATTGATGCTATTCGTGGGGTCAACTCGAGTGGAGCCTTGGCAAAGTTGCAGGCTTTTGAATTGATAAGAGAAGATGGGAAAAAAGAAGTGTTGGGCCGCCCCAACCTCTATGTGACTACGGATTATTTCCTAGATTACATGGGAATTAATCATTTGGAAGAACTGCCAGTGATTGATGAGCTTGAGATTCAAGCCCAAGAAAGCCAATTATTTGGTGAAAGGATAGAAGAAGATGAGAATCAATAAATATATTGCCCACGCAGGTGTGGCCAGTAGGAGAAAAGCAGAAGAGCTGATCAAGCAAGGCTTGGTTACGGTCAACGGACAAGTGGTGCGTGAACTCGCAACGACTATTAAGACTGGAGATAAGGTCGAAGTTGAGGGTCAGCCCATCTACAACGAAGAAAAAGTCTACTATCTGCTTAACAAACCACGCGGTGTGATTTCCAGTGTGACAGATGACAAGGGTCGCAAGACTGTTGTCGACCTCTTACCCAATGTCAAAGAGCGCATCTACCCAGTAGGTCGTTTGGACTGGGATACGTCAGGGGTTTTGATTTTGACCAATGATGGTGACTTTACGGATGAGATGATTCACCCCCGCAATGAGATTGACAAAGTCTATGTCGCGCGTGTTAAAGGTGTAGCCAATAAGGAGAATCTCCGCCCCTTAACTCGTGGTCTTGAGATTGATGGCAAGAAAACCAAGCCTGCTGTCTATGAGATTCTCAAAGTAGATCCTGTTAAAAACCGTTCAGTGGTTCAGCTGACCATCCATGAAGGACGCAACCACCAGGTTAAAAAGATGTTTGAAGCCGTAGGTCTTCAAGTAGATAAACTGTCTCGGACACGTTTCGGTCACCTAGACTTGACGGGGCTTCGTCCAGGTGAAGCTCGTCGCCTCAATAAAAAAGAAATCAGCCAACTACACACCATGGCTGTAACCAAGAAATAATGAAACGAATCTTAATAGCGCCAGTACGCTTTTACCAACGCTTTATCTCACCAGCCTTTCCACCCTCTTGTCGCTTTGAGCCTACTTGTTCCAACTACATGATTCAGGCTATTGAAAAACATGGCTTTAAGGGTGTTTTGATGGGCTTGGCTCGGATTTTACGTTGCCATCCCTGGTCGAAAACAGGCAAGGACCCCGTCCCAGACTACTTTTCCCTCAAACGCAATCAAAAAGGAAAATGAGGCTGGACAAACAGATTGCAAAATGATAAAAACGCATCCTATCAGGTTTTAGAAAGCTTGATAGGATGCGTTTTAGAATGTCAAAATTTTACTTGAATTGAGTTTAAATCAGCTTATACTCAATTGTTTCCAAAAAGCAACTTTGTCCATTGTCTGCTGACAGTGGACTTTAAAACGCCTTTTTCTAGTCCTTGAATAACTTCTTGAAGCTTATCAATGACGGCTTCTAATGTTTGGAAAGCCTTCTTTTTAAAACCTCGTTTTCGAATTTCTTTCCAGACTTGTTCAATAGGGTTCATTTCTGGTGTATAAGGTGGGATAAAAGCCAACTCAATATTACTTGGCTTGATTTATACCATATAGCATTATCCATTACAAGTAAAATATA
>NZ_JANCOF010000003.1:0-295662 GCF_024295845.1 Streptococcus sp. CF8-6
GCACCAGGTACTTACACTTTCCATGAGGAAGCCGCTCCAACCGGATACCTCAAAGTAACGGACATCACTTTCCAAGTCAAACATGACGGCACAGTAGAAGTAACCAATGTCGGCGAGAAAGACTCTAAGGGTGAAGACAACAAGGTCGTAACCAACGGCTCAACTGTTACAGTAACGGATAAAGACGATGATAGTCCAAAAGCCATTACTTTCAGTAAAGTTAACCTTGGTGGTACAGAAATCGCAGGCGCTCAAATCAAGATCTACAAGGGCGATAAGGCAGAAGGCACAGCCGTAGAAAGCTGGACTTCAGAAGCTGGTAAGTCTAAAGATCTCAACTTGGCTCCAGGCACTTACACCTTCCATGAGGAAGCCGCTCCAACTGGTTACCTCAAAGTAACGGACATCACTTTCCAAGTCAAACATGATGGCACAGTGGAAGTGACAAATGTTGGTGAAAAAGACTCTAAAGGTGAAGACAACAAGGTCGTAACCAACGGCTCAACTGTAACAGTAACGGATAAAGATGATGACCTTCCACGTAAGATTACCTTCAGCAAGGTAAATCTAGCAGGTGAAGAAATCGCGGGCGCAAAAATCCAAATTTTCCGTGGAGAAAAAGTTGCAGGTAGTCCTGTGGCTGAATGGACTTCAAAAGCCAATCAATCACATGTACTTGATTTGACTCCAGGAGTATATACTTTCCATGAAGAAGCCGCTCCAACTGGATACTTAGCAGTAACAGATATTACATTCCAAGTTAACTACGACGGAACTGTAACAGTGGTAAATGCTAGTGGAAATCAGGTTGAGTTTAAGGATGGTAAGTTAGTAGTAACGGACCAAACTGAACCAGAAAATCCTAACCTACCAAACACTGGAAGTGAATCTGGACAAGCTGCATTAGCAGCAGGTTTAGCTCTTCTAGCTTTAGGTGCAGGTCTTGTAGCAACTAAACGAAGAAAAGAAGACTAATCTCATTTAGTAGCCAATAAGTACAGTAAAGAAAGATCAGGGATAACCCCCTGGTCTTTTTTTATGGTTCAGAATAATGAAATATGCTAAATTAAACTATTTATCAGGATGGGATATGACTATTACTAGATTTCTTCTGAGTTTTACTTATATAAAATAGTTTGGATAATTATTAAGGTGTATCAAACTTATAAATAAATGGAATGTTTTGTGCAATGTTTCTTTCTGTTTGTTTAAAAGGGGAGTTGTTCGTATGTGTACACTATACTTAAAGAAACTATAGTGTGATGAAAGAATTAGTTTTTATGGCAATAATTTTACACTGTGTCAATATTTTCAAAAGGCAATAACCTCATAATATTACAAAAAAAGTTAATTTTGTTTTATAATGAAATTAAAGGAGGTTTCTATATTAAAAATAGAACAAATATGATAAATATTGCACTCACATATAGTTATGAAACATGTTAATATGATGTAACTTATTCAATAACCCTCATGGATTTCAACGAATTCGAAAGGAGATGAGTGTTGAGATTTTATAATCATAGTTTGTCGTTTTAATGTTTTCGGTAATTTAGAAAGGAAGATTATGAAGAACAAGAAATTTTGGTTACCCATCCTAACTTCTCTGGCCTGTTTGCTAGGGATGATCTTTGCTCCAAATTCAGTTCAAGCAAAGGAACTGAAGAACGTTATCAGTAATATTGGAATTTGGGAGGTTGATAATGGTAAGTTTATAAAACCAGATGCGAATGGTGTTTATACACTTTCTCCTGAACATCATAACTACTCAAATTATAAATTCACTGTTGATTACGATTTGAGTGCCTATGATGGTAAATTAGAGGACGGTGATACCTTTACCTTTACTGTTCCGAGCCCTTTAACTGTTAGAAATGAAACTTTTGATTTAAAAGATAAGGAAACAGATCTAGTTATCGGGGAAACTCAAATTGTATCAAACGGGGATAATAATGGTGGTAAGGCAACTATTACATTAAAAAATCTGAAAACCTATCTTGAGAAAAAAGGTGGCTATCAAGTCCAAAACGTTAAAGGAAATTTCTTTGTTGGTTTTAGTTCTAAAAATGAATTAAGCAATGAAACACTCCGTTTTGATAAGACGGAAACCATAAATGAAATTACCCATCAAATCAAGGTTAAAAAAGGTGATACGGCTGATTATTCTGAAGGAATTGGTCGAGCTAATTTCAATAAATATCATGGTTTGATTTACAAAGAGGATTGGACATCAAAGGCTCTAAATAAGAGTGGAAAATACTTACACAGCTGGTATGTTCGTGTTAATCCGAAACAAGCAGCCTATAATAAAATTGAAATTCATGACTGGGTAGATCCAAATGCTTCACCAATGCAGATGATTCCTGAAACATTTAGCGTCACAGCAGGTTGGTATGATCAATATTATTACTTTAAAGATGAAGTGGTTTTAGAAGCTGGTAAGGATTACCAAGTAAAATGGAATGATTCTTACACAGAATTTACTTTAACAATTAACAATGCATCTTCAATTCTTGCGAAGAACGGTAAACCAGCAGCATTTCGAATTCATTATAAAACAAGTGCTCCAGCAGATGGCACGCAAGTCCAAAACAATGCTGAAATGAAGGGTGATGACCAGATTCTTACATATGACGACTATAGTAATAAGACAGTTGTTAAGCAAATCGGAAACTCAGTTGTTGCTTCTGGCGGTACAATTCAGTTAGAAACAGGTTACCGTATCATTCTTTACAAGGTCGACGAGCTGACTCATGACCGTCTAAAAGGAGCAAAATTCAAGATTACTCCTCCAGCAGGAGCTACGGCTAAAGAGGAAATTGTAACGACAAATGATGACGGAATTGCTGAATCATCTATTTACTCAGAAAGTGATATCAAGAAAGGGAACTTTACAGTAACTGAGGTTGAGGCTCCTGAGGGATATGAGTTAAATCCTACTCCATTTGAGATGACTGTTGGACAAGACGGAGCTATCAAAACAGTTACAAATAAACGTAGCAAAGCTAAAGCTAAGATTAAAGCTAATAAAAAACTTACAGGACGTGAGTTGAAGGCTGAAGAGTTTGAATTCACTTTAACAGACCAAGATGGTAAGGTGAAAGAAACTGTGAAGAATGACAAAGACGGAAACATTGCTTTCTCAGAATTGGAATTCGACAAAGCAGGGACTTATACCTTTAAAATTGCTGAAAAAGCTGGCAGTGATACAAGCATCAAGTACGACACTAAAACTGTTACGGCTACAGTTACTGTAGCGGACAAGGGTAAAGGTGCACTTGAAGCAACTGTTTCTTACGACGACGAAAAAGCTTTCGAGAATACTTACACTCCAGCAAAAACGGAAGTTCCTGTGAAGAAAGTATGGAACGATGAGAACAACCAAGATGGTAAACGTCCAACTTCTGTCACAGTTAAATTGCTTGCAGATGGCCAAGATACTGGAAAAACACTTGAATTGACTGAAGCAAATGGTTGGGCTGGAAGCTTCAAAGACCTTGATGCTGATAAAGGCGGCACACTTATCCAGTACACTGTAGTAGAAGTAACTGTTCCTAGTTACACTTCAGAAGTTACTGGTGACGCTGCATCAGGATTCACCATCACAAATAGCTATTCTCCAGAAACAGTTGATGTAAAAGCAACTAAGAACTGGGATGACGCGAACAACCAAGACGGCAAACGTCCAACTAAGATTACAATCAATCTTTTAGCAGACGGTAAGAAAGTTGATTCGAAAGAAGTTCAAGCAGCCGCAGATGGAACTTGGACTGTCGAATTCACGAAATTAGCAAAATATAAAGCTGGTAAAGAAATCAAATACACTGTAACAGAAGAAGCCGTAGCCGAATACGAATCTACAATTACAGACTTTACCATCACAAACAAATATGCTCCTAAAGAAATTGACTACAAGGTAACAAAAGTATGGAACGACGCTAATAACCAAGACGGTAAACGTCCTGAGTCCGTAACAGTTCAACTTTATAAAAAAGTAGGAAATGCAGATCCAGTAGCCGTTGAAGGTAAGAAATTGACCTTAACAGCTGAGGAGAAGACTGATGATAACACTTGGGTAGCATCCTTCACCAATCTTCCACAATACGAAGCTGGAAAAGAAATCACCTATTCTATCAGGGAAGTGGATGTACCAGCTGGTTACGAAGCCTCTGTGACTGGTCAAGTAGTTACAAACACTTATAACCCAGAAACAGTTGTTCTTTCAGGAACTAAGGTTTGGAAAGATAACAACAACCAAGACGGTAAACGTACAAGATCTGTGAAAGTTCAAATTCTTAACGGTGAAAAAGTTGTTCAAGAAATTGAAGTTTCAGAAAAAACTGGCTGGAAGTTCGAATCTAAAAAACTTCCGAAGTATGAGAATGGTAAAGAAATCAAGTATACTGTCAAAGAAACTGCTATGACAGAATACAAAGCAACCATCACTACAGACAAGGATGGCAAGTACACCATTACCAACGAACATACTCCAGAAAAAACAGCTGTAAAAGGACATAAGATCTGGAAAGATGAAGATAATAAAGATGGCATCCGTCCAGCATCTATCACAGTAAAACTTCTTGCAGATGGTAAGGAAACTGGTCAGACAGCTACAGTGTCAGAAACAAGTGGCTGGACTTATGAGTTTACAGGTCTTGATCGTTATCAAGAAGGTAAGGAGATTGCCTACATTGTTGAAGAAGTGAATGTTCCAGATGGTTATACAGCTTCAGTAGAAGGTTACAACATTACAAATACGCACACTCCTGAAAAACCAACACCTGGCAAACCAAATGAGCCAGGAAAACCTAAAAAAGGTGGGGAATTGCCTAATACAGGAAGCGAGTCTAACCAAGCGGCTCTAGTAGCTGGATTCGCCCTTCTTGGATTGGGAACAGGATTCTTGGCAAGACGCAAAAAAGAAGATTAAGTTTTTTAAACGGTATCTTTTACTAAATTTGCAACACGTTTTAAAAGTAGAAACAAGTGTCAATGGAAATTGGCACTTGTTTTTTTGTAACTGACCCTGGTTCTACTACCGGATACAAGTGGATAGTTGCCACTTACTAAAAAGCTATTGTTTTTGCGATGAATTCCACTATAATAGATGACAAATAGAAAAGGAGATGTTGCATATGATTGAAACAAGATTACAAGATAAATTGAAGGCAGGTTTAGAGGTGGAAAATTTTCAAAAAGATGGCGACATCTATCTGTCTCTTAATCCTGATTATCTATCTGGAGATAATGCTAAATACATGACCATGTATAACCGTATGGCTCGCTGGTATGATATGGGTGAAAAATGGATAGGACCACTTCTCCACGGCAAGGCAATTGATAAGTTGAGAAGGGATCTGATGGAGGAAATAGAATGGAAAGATAATTTATCTGTTCTTTATGTCTCTATCGGGACTGGTCAAGACCTCCGTTATATCCCTGAGACAATTGACCTGAAAAGTTTAGACTTTGTAGGGGTAGATATTTCTATCGGTATGTTAGAAAAATGCCAGAAATCTTGCGCTAAAAAGACTAATTTGCAACTTTTCCATGCTTGCGCGGAGGATCTACCCTTTGCGGATAATAGTTTTGACATTGTCTACCATATTGGCGGAATCAATTTTTTCAATGATAAGGCCAAGGCTATGCAGGAAATGCTACGAGTGGCGAAGCCAGGAACCAAGCTTTTAATTGCAGATGAGACGGCTGACTATGTGGATCAGCAATATAAGAAAAATCATTTTAGTAAGGATTATTTTAAAGATGCTACTGTTGATTTGAGTGAAATTGAGAATGCTGTTCCAAGCGAAGTTAAGGAAAAGGAATTGAAACTTCTTTGGGATGGAAAATTCTACGCCTTGACATTTAGGAAATAAGATAAAGTATCTTGGTAGAGCTTAGAAAACAAGGTATGAAGATAAAAACATTCCCTTAGACAGCTGTCTGAGGGAATGTTTTTTTATGGGAGCATCATCAATTCGACAACCATTGCTATGTAGATGATTAAGGTAAGGAGAAAACCAGCTCTCCAGAAAAACTTGATGAATTTAGGGTAATAAAAACTTCGTTTTTTGACAAGGAAAAAGACTACAAGGAGGATTGCTAGGAGAGAAAGTGCGACTCCAAGTCGCGGTAGAAAGTTGTGGGTAAAAGCTTTAGCAGTAATCAGATAGTACTCGAATACCAACAGTGGAAAAGCTAGATCCGCGAAATTAAATCCTATTTTCCTA
This sequence comes from Streptococcus sp. CF8-6, assembly GCF_024295845.1. NCBI lineage: Bacteria > Bacillati > Bacillota > Bacilli > Lactobacillales > Streptococcaceae > Streptococcus > Streptococcus sp. CF8-6. The sequence goes on from NZ_JANCOF010000003.1 coordinate 6,231, forward strand.
AGTCCGAAAAGCTTGGTGACAATAAAGCAAACCACCAAGGTTAATATCAATAATAAAATAGATGCTATTTTCATTAAAATCATACCCATATTGTATCATAAAAAAACGCTAAAGGAAATGAGAAACAAGGGAATTTGTTGGAAAGTCAGGCTTTTGAGATTGTAGGTGTTTTTTGTTATAATGAAAGTTATGAAATCTTATAATACCTTGAATGATTATTATCGAAAACTTTTCGGAGAAAAGACTTTCAAAGTTCCCATTGATGCGGGATTTGACTGTCCAAATCGGGATGGAACTGTAGCCCATGGTGGTTGTACTTTTTGTACGGTTTCAGGTTCTGGAGATGCCATCGTGGCACCGGATGCCCCTATCCGTGAGCAATTTTATAAGGAAATTGACTTTATGCACCGCAAATGGCCAGATGTTCAGAAGTACTTGGTTTATTTTCAAAATTTTACCAACACCCATGAAAAGGTGGAAGTGATTCGGGAGCGATATGAGCAGGCTATCAACGAGCCAGGTGTAGTAGGAATCAATATCGGAACGCGCCCAGACTGTTTACCCGACGAAACCATCGAGTATTTGGCTGAGTTATCGGAGCGTATGCATGTGACGGTAGAATTGGGCTTACAGACTACTTTTGAAGCAACCTCTGACCTTATTAACCGTGCCCATTCTTATGAATTGTATGTTGAAACTGTAAAACGCTTGAGAAAATATCCCAAGATTGAAATTGTTTCCCATTTGATTAACGGTCTTCCTGGGGAAACCCATGAGATGATGGTTGAAAATGTTCGTCGCTGTGTCACGGATAATGATATTCAAGGAATTAAGTTGCACTTGCTTCACCTCATGACCAATACACGGATGCAGCGAGATTACCACGAAGGACGCTTGCAACTGATGAGTCAGGACGAGTATGTCAAGGTCATTTGTGACCAACTGGAAATCATACCCAAGCATATCGTCATTCATCGAATCACAGGAGATGCACCGAGAGATATGTTGATTGGTCCCATGTGGAGCCTCAAAAAATGGGAAGTGCTAAATGCTATTGAAACTGAAATGAGACGCCGCGGAAGTGTGCAAGGATGCAAGGCTGTAAAACAGGAGTTTTAAAATGAAAAGACCACTTGAGATGGCGCATGATTTTTTGGCGGAAGTTGTGACAAAAGAGGATATCGTAGTGGATGCGACCATGGGTAATGGACATGATACCCTTTTTCTAGCCAAGCTAGCCAAGCAAGTCTATGCCTTTGATATCCAGGAGCAGGCTTTGGAGAAGACGCAAGAGCGTTTGGATCAGGCTGGAATGACAAATACCCAGTTAATCTTGCAAGGTCATGAGACGCTTGATCAATTTGTGACAGAAGCTAAGGCAGGGATTTTTAATCTTGGTTATTTACCTTCTGCTGACAAATCCGTCATCACCCAACCTCAGACTACTATCGAAGCATTAGAAAAGCTGTGTCATTTGCTTGTCAAAGGGGGGCGGATTGCTATCATGATCTACTATGGTCATGAGGGAGGAGATACTGAGAGGGATGCTGTATTGGAGTTTGTTAGCCAGTTGAACCAACAAGAGTATACAGCTGCCATTTATCGGACTCTCAACCAAGTTAACAATCCACCGTTTTTAGTTATGATTGAAAAATTAGAAAGGTATAGACATGGATAAACAATACCTTCGTGAGAAGCTTGAGGCAATGCGCCAAAATTTTGTCGAGTCAACGCATCACGAGCGAGCAGTCGGGGTGCTCGACGAAGCACATATGAGCAAGAAAATGCTTAAAATTAAGAAAAAATTAGTAGCTCTTGAAATGGAACGGTGCCAGAAAAAAATTGAGCACAAAGACTGCTCTAAGATTGATCAGAAAATCCAAGAGCAAAAGGAGATTTTTGAATCTTGTTGTAAAAAAGATTAAGGAGGAATTGTGTGGAATTACTCATTTACTTGATTCTATTTTTATTTGTCTTAATCATTTCAACTACGACCAATAAACTTCTGCCTTTTTTGCCCCTTCCTCTTGTACAAATCCTTTTGGGGATTGGGATTGGTTTATTTGTTCCCGATGCGGACTTTCATCTCAATACAGAGCTGTTTCTGGCCATGGTTATTGGTCCCTTACTTTTCCGGGAGGCAGAAGAAGCGGATATTACGTCCATTTTAAAGCATTGGCGGATTGTCGTCTTTCTGATCTTCCCTGTGATTTTTATCTCGACCTTAAGCTTGGGGGGCATGGCTCACTTCCTTTGGATGACTCTTCCTTTAGCTGCCTGTTTAGCAGTTGGAGCGGCACTTGGACCAACAGATTTGGTTGCCTTTGCATCTCTTTCTGAACGTTTTCGTTTTCCCAAACGGGTTTCTAATATTCTAAAAGGGGAAGGACTCTTAAATGACGCTTCTGGTTTGGTTGCCTTTCAGATGGCTCTTGCTGCTTGGACAACAGGAACGTTTTCTTTCAGCCAAGCTGGAACTTCCCTAGCACTTTCTATACTTGGTGGTTTTGTAGTCGGTTTTGTGACGGCTATGGTCAATCGTTTCTTGCATACCTTTTTACTGAGTGTGCGAGCGATAGATATAGCCAGTGAACTATTGCTAGAGTTAAGTTTGCCACTCATGACTTTTTTTATCGCAGAAGAGTTTCATGTTTCAGGGATTATCGCAGTAGTGGTTGCAGGGATTTTGAAGGCCAGTCGTTTTAAGAAGATTACGCTCCTTGAGGCTCAAGTAGACACTGTGACGGAGACTGTCTGGCACACCGTGACCTTTATGCTAAATGGATCAGTCTTTGTTCTCTTGGGAATGGAATTAGAGTTGATAGCGGAGCCAATTTTGTCTAATTCTCTCTACAATCCCCTTCTTTTACTGCTTTCAGTTGTCGTTCTGACCTTCTTGCTTTTTGCGATCCGCTTTGTCATGATTGCTGGTTTTTACTTTGTGAGGACGCGTCGACTCAAGAAAAAAATTCATAAGTACATGAAAGATATGCTTCTTTTGACATTCTCTGGTGTCAAAGGGACAGTATCTATCGCGACCATTCTCCTCATACCAAGTCATTTGGAGCAGGAATATCCTTTGTTGCTCTTTCTTGTAGCAGGCGTTACACTATTGAGCTTTCTAACAGGTTTATTGATTCTCCCTCACTTATCTGAAGAACAAGAGGAAAGCAAGGATCATTTGATGCATATTGCGATTTTGAATGATGTAGCTGCAGAATTAGAAAAAGAACTGGACCATCACAAGAATAAACTTCCTCTTTATGCAGCTATTGATAATTACCATGGTCGGATTGAAAATCTCATCCTTAGTCAGGAAAATAAAAGAGTCCAAGAGGACTGGGAGTCTCTCAAGCTTCTTATCTTGAGTATTGAGAGTGACGGTTTGGAGCAAGCCTACGAAGAAAATAGAATCAGCGAGCGTGGCTATCGAGTTTACCAACGTTACCTAAAAAACATGGAGCAGAGTATCAATCGGAATTTCGCTTCTAGAGTGACTTATTATTTCCTAGTTTCCTTACGGATACTGCGCTTTCTACTCCATGAAATGTTTACCTTTGGCAAAACTTTCCGTAGTTGGATGAACGAAGAATCTCATAAACTACTAGCAGTTGACTATGATCAGATTTCAGAGTTGTATTTGGAAAATACAGAGCTGATTATCGAGAGTTTGGAAAACCTCAAAGGGGTTTACAAGAGTTCTCTGATTAGTTTTATGCAAGAGTCTCGTCTACGCGAGACGGCCATTATCGGAAGCGGTGCCTTTGTTGAGCGGGTTATCAATCGCATCAAACCAAACAACATCGATGAAATGCTACGAGGCTACTATCTCGAACGTAAGGCAATCTTTGAATACGAAGAGGCTAAACTGATAACAGCCAAGTATGCCAAAAAACTACGCCAAAATGTGAATAATTTAGAGAATTATTCTCTGAAAGAGGCTGCAAATACCTTGCCTTATGATATGCTAGATTTAATCAGAAGAACTTAGATGATGATGAAAATGACGGAGGATGAAACATGAAAAAGTGGTGGAAAGAGCTGATGAACAGGCCCTTATTGAAAGCTTTTTTGCATTATTATCAAGCATCTGATAGTGAGTTGACCAGTGTTGCGGTTGCCTACTATTGGTTGGTTTCAATCTTTCCTTTACTAATGATAATGGTCAATATCTTGCCTTATTTTCAGATTCCGGTCTCAAATTTCTTACTGACAATCAAGGAATTTTTGCCTGATACAGTGTATGATGTGGTCGCCAAGATTGTCCGAGAAGTTCTGACTCAACCATCAACTGGTTTGCTGAGTTTTGCCGTTTTATCTGCACTCTGGACCTTTTCGAAATCAATGGATTTCCTCCAAAAAGCTTTTAACAAAGCCTATGGAGTGACCAAAAGTCGAGGGATTATCTCCCATCAGTTGATGAGTTTGCTTGTTAGCCTCGGCTTGCAGATTCTTTTTGCCTTGGCCTTGTTTTTGAGTATGTTTGGTCGTATGTTGCTCAACCTCCTCAAAACTTACTGGCAATCAGATAGTCCGTTATTTTCCTACCTGCAAGATTTTACAGGCCCTCTGGTCTATGCCTTGATCTTTGCCATTCTAGTCATGATTTACTATTTCCTTCCAAAAGTAAAAGCACCACGAATCCGCTATGTTTTACCAGGAAGTGTCTTTGTTTTGCTAACTCTTATCGGTTTATTGAATATCTTTTCTGTCTATTTTAATAACTATGTCAATCACCTAGTGGATGTCCGATTTTTCAGTTCCATCATCGTGGTAGTCATGATGTTCTGGTTTATTCTTATTGCTAAGATTTTGATTATTGGAGCAGTTATCAATGCCAGTGTTCAAAGTTTGAAAGATCCAACCTTTACAATAAATTAACTAATAAAGTTATCCATTACAAAACGCATAGAATCAAATCTGATTCTATGCGTTTTTTGCTTATGAGAATTAATAGATAAACATGGCATCGCCGAAACTGAAGAAACGATAGTATTCTTGGATGGCATGGTGATAGGCATCTAGGACTAAGTCACGGCCTGCAAAGGCAGAAACCAACATGACGAGAGTTGATTTTGGCAGATGGAAGTTGGTTGAAAAGGCATCCACAACCTTCCATTCGTAGCCTGGTTTGATAAAGATATTGGTCCAACCAGAATCTGCTTGGATTTGCCCGTCAAACTTGGAACCAATAGTCTCTAACGTGCGGATAGAGGTGGTTCCGACAGCAATGACGCGGCCACCATTTTGCTTGACAGAGCGAAGGGTGGCAGCTGCTTCCTCAGAAAGTTGATAGAATTCTGAGTGCATTTCATGCTCGTCCAGATTGTCCACAGAAACAGGTCTAAAAGTTCCTAAACCAACGTGGAGAGTCAAATAAACTAAATGGACACCCTTGGCTTGGATTTCTGCTAGCAGTTCTTTGGTGAAGTGGAGGCCAGCAGTCGGTGCAGCAGCAGAGCCACTTTCTTTAGCGTAGACCGTTTGATAGCGTTCACGGTCATCTAGTTTTTCGTGGATGTAGGGCGGTAGTGGCATTTCACCGAGACTTTCCAAGACTTCTAGAAAAATTCCTTGGTATTCAAAGCGGACAATGCGGCCCCCGTGGGTCAATTCTTCCGTGATGACAGCGCTGAGGCGACCATCACCAAAGTTGACACGAGAACCAACCTTGAGGCGTTTGGCAGGTTTGGCGAGAACCTCCCACTCATCTCCACTGGTATTTTTGAGTAGGAGAAGCTCCACATGGCCTCCAGTTTCTTCCTTTTGACCATAGAGGCGGGCAGGGAGAACACGGGTGTCATTCATGACAAGAGCATCACCAGGTTCCAGCATATCGATAATAGAGTGGAAGTGTTTATCCTTCATTTCTCCCGTTTCACGATTAACGATAAGGAGTTTGGAGGCATCTCGTTTTTCAAGGGGCGTTTGGGCAATTAATTCCTCTGGCAAGTGGAAATCAAAATCAGCAGTATTCATTTTTTTCATCATTCTTTCTAAGTTCTAATCTTATCCATTATAACACGTTTCAAGTTTGGGCGCTCTTTTTTTAGAAATTAAATCGTTTTCACTTGACAAAAATTGGTCTATACCATATAATGAATATAGATTAAAACGGAGGATGAAAAGATGAAAGTTATTAAAGTTGAAAATCGAGTTGAAGGTGGAAAAGTTGCTTTTGAGATTTTGAAGGAAAAATTGGCCAATGGTGCTCAAACATTAGGACTTGCGACAGGGAGCAGTCCGCTTGAGTTTTACAAGGAAATCGTTGAGAGTGACCTTGATTTTTCAAATCTAACCAGTGTAAACCTTGATGAGTATGTAGGACTTGACGGAGACAATCCTCAGTCTTACCGCCACTTTATGCAAGAACACTTATTCAACCAAAAACCATTTAAAGAAAGTTTCTTGCCTCGTGGGATTAAGGACAATGCTGAAGCTGAAGTAGAACGCTACAACCAAATTTTGGTTGACCATCCAGTTGATTTTCAAATCTTGGGAATCGGTCGCAATGGACATATCGGATTTAATGAGCCAGGAACTGCCTTTGATAGCCAGACACACCTTGTAGACCTAGACCAGTCTACAATTGAAGCCAATGCTCGCTTCTTTGACAAGATTGAAGACGTTCCAACTCAAGCCATCTCAATGGGGATTAAAAACATCTTGGATGCAAAGTCAATTATTCTCTTTGCTTATGGTGAGTCGAAAGCAGAGGCCATTGCTGGAACAGTATCAGGCCCAGTGACTGAGAATCTCCCAGCAAGTAGCCTACAAAACCACCCTGATGTGACTATTATTGCGGATGCTGAAGCGCTCAGCTTGCTTGAAAAGTAAAATGACAAGAACCACTTGCTCTTTGGAGTGAGTGGCTTTTTACTTCAATTGTTCACTATCCTGTTAAAGTGGTATAATATAGCTATACGAGGAGGATCGATTTTGATTTATATAATTGGTTTTATTTGTTTTTTACTTTTAATGTTACTATTTAGTCGCTTAATTCAGCAATCAAAGAACCCTTCGGGCTTTCTAGGAAAACGAATGATGAAATTGTGGAATAGAGCCTACCTCCCCATGTTTGTATGGGCAATTCGTCATCTGGATAGGACATTTTACCCTGTAATCTTAGATGTGGGAGTTGGAAATGGTCGTTCAACCATCCTACTGAAAGAAACTTTTCCGCAAAGTACCATAACTGGAATCGATATTTCAGATACTGCAATAGCTCAAGCCAAACAGATAGAGATGACTAATCTAAATTTTGAACGAAGAGATGTTAGTGAGACAGGATTTTCTGATGAAAGTGTTGATTTAATCACAGCCTTTCAAACTCATTTTCATTGGAGGGACCTAGAGGCTTCTTTTATGGAACTTCGAAGAATACTCAAATCAGACGGGATGCTCTTACTGGCTTGTGAATATAACAAGTTGTCTTACTTTTTACCAGAGGTCCAAAGCGAAGAAGCATTTAGACGATTCTTGTTATCAGTAGGATTTGAGCTCGTAACTAGTCAAAGAAAGGGATCATGGATTCTTTATAAAATTGTTAAAAATTAATGGAGGTACATCATGAAACAATTATTTTTATGTTCATACTTTGCTGGAGTCACAAAGCTTTTTAGCGATTATGCAAAGGAAAAGAATCTAGAAAACAAGGTTTTATTTATTCCTACCGCTGGGAACAAAGAGGATTATACTGCCTATATCGATGAGGCTCAGCAAACATTCAAAGATTTAGGATTTGAGATAGAGGTTCTAGATATTGCTTCTTGTGATCGAGAAACTGCTCAGGCAAAGATTTTCCAAAGCAAGATTCTTTATATCTCAGGTGGGAATACATTTTATTTATTACAAGAATTAAAGAAAAAACAACTTCTATCTCTCATCAAAGAGCAAATAAGAGATGGGTTGGTCTATGTGGGAGAATCAGCAGGGGCTATCATTACAGCCAAGGATATTGACTACAATAAACTCATGGACGACAAGACGGTAGCGACAGAGTTATCTGATACAGCGGGATTGGATGAAGTGGATTTTTATATCCTTCCACATTATGGTGAGGAACCTTTTACCGATAGTAGCAAAAAGACCTTTGAAATGTATAAAAAGCAGCTTGAATTGCTACCGCTTCATAACCACCAAGCAATTATCGTTAACGATGAGCAAATAGATATCTTGACAATAGAATAACAGCGTGGTAGAATAACAGCGTGGTTGGAAGAACATTAATATTTTACCAATAAAACGATTAGCGGTTGATAATTCATTTAGTGGGAATCTGCCATGGATAGATTAATTTTATGAATTCAAGAAGGGAAAAGTTATGAAAATAAAAACGTTAGATAAAATAGGTGGGATTGTTTTCTTGTTTCTAACGATTACTACCATTGTCGTTTTTTTATCAGATACGAGCTTCTTTGAGTGGGCGTTTACTAGACACCAGAATACTCTGAGTTGGTATATTCGCCCTCTCTTTATTATTCCAATTGTAATGGGAGCTTATAAAAAATCCTATAGCCTGATTTTCTTTTCTATATTTTGCCTATTTACTAGCATGTTCTGGTTCCCAAAGCCGGAAATAGTTGATGTAAAAGTAATTGAGTTTTTGAATTTTGAGAAGACTTATTTTACGAGCGGATGGAGTATTGAAAAAGTTATTATTCTGGCGACGATTCTAGCATTTTTTACGGCAATTATATCCTTAACATGGAGTAGACGTTGGTATGGATTATTAGCAACGGTAGTAATTGGAGCGTTTCTGAAGGTTGCCCATAGTCTTTTATTTAGTGGAGGAAGTGGCATATCGATTGTAAAACCAGCTGTTTTGGGATTGATTCTCTGCATCTTAGTGATTTATTTCATCTTCAAAAGAAGAAAGTAAAAATAATAAAAGTTTATGGTCGCTTTTCTCTTGACAATTATTCACTTTGTGTGTAAAATGGAATAGATCTTGAACTTGAAGGGAGTGAAAAAAATGTCTAAAACAGTAGTACGTAAGAATGAATCTCTTGACGATGCACTTCGTCGTTTCAAACGTGCGGTTACTAAAGCTGGTACTCTTCAAGAAACACGCAAACGTGAATTCTATGAAAAACCTTCTGTAAAACGTAAACGTAAATCAGAAGCAGCTCGTAAACGTAAAAAATTCTAATTTGAAATGAAAGGCTAGAGAAATCTAGTCTTTTTCTTTTAAATAAATACCGTAAATCCTGCAAAAAAAGGAAACTTCCTACCACAATTTGATATAATAGTAGGGAGAACTCGATTGAAGGAGGAAATTATGTCGGTTTTAGTAAAAGAAGTCATTGAAAAGCTCAGATTAGACATTGTTTACGGTGAAGGCGATTTACTTGAAAAAGAAATCAATACTGCGGACATTTCTCGACCAGGTCTTGAAATGACAGGGTATTTTGATTACTATACTCCGGAGCGACTTCAACTATTGGGAATGAAGGAATGGTCTTATTTAGTCTCCATGTCTTCTCACAACCGTTATAAGGTGTTGACCAAGATGTTTCAACCGGAAACACCAGTGGTTATTGTTGCACGTGGTTTAGTAGTTCCAGAAGAAATGTTGAAAGCTGCCAGGGAATGTAAGATTGCGATTTTAACCAGTCGAACAGCTACTAGTCGCCTGTCAGGAGAATTATCTAGCTATTTGGATTCTCGTTTGGCAGAACGGACCAGTGTTCATGGCGTCTTGATGGACATTTATGGCATGGGTGTCTTGATCCAAGGGGATAGCGGTATCGGTAAGAGTGAAACTGGTCTGGAACTTGTGAAACGTGGACACCGTTTGGTGGCAGATGATCGTGTAGATATTTTTGCAAAAGACGAAATGACCCTTTGGGGAGAGCCAGCTGAAATTTTGAGGCATTTACTTGAGATCCGTGGAGTGGGGATTATTGATGTGATGAGTCTCTACGGAGCAAGTGCTGTAAAAGATTCTTCACAAGTTCAACTAGCAGTTTATTTGGAAAATTATGATACGCATAAGACCTTTGACCGTCTAGGAAATAATGCCGAAGAACTCGAAATTTCTGGTGTAGCCATTCCGCGTATCCGCATTCCGGTAAAAACAGGACGCAATATTTCTGTTGTTATTGAAGCAGCTGCCATGAACTACCGTGCTAAGGAAATGGGCTTTGATGCGACGCGTTTATTTGAAGAACGCTTGACAAGTCTGATTGCTCAAAATGAGGTGAAAAATGATTAATCCAGTCGCATTTGAAATTGGTCCCTTTGCTATTCGTTGGTATGCTTTGTGTATTGTAGCTGGTTTGGTTCTGGCAGTTTATCTTGCCATGAAAGAAGCTCCTAAAAAGAAAATTCTATCAGATGATATTTTGGATTTTATTCTGATTGCTTTTCCGGTAGCTATTTTAGGTGCTAGACTATACTACGTACTCTTTCGCTTAGATTATTATCTGCAAAATCCAGGTGAAATCATTGCTATTTGGAATGGTGGTTTGGCCATTTACGGAGGATTGATAGCGGGCGCTATTGTCCTTTATATCTTTGCAGATAGAAAGCTGATTAATACTTGGGATTTCTTAGATATTGCAGCACCGAGCGTCATGATTGCCCAGAGTCTAGGGCGTTGGGGAAACTTCTTTAACCAAGAAGCCTATGGTGCAGCGGTAGATAATCTGGATTATTTGCCAGGCTTCATTCGTGACCAGATGTACATTGATGGTAGCTACCGTCAGCCGACCTTCTTATATGAGTCGGTTTGGAATCTGATTGGATTTGCTTTGATTCTGATTTTTAGACGAAAATTAAAAGGAATCAGACGTGGTCAGATCACGGCATTCTACTTGATTTGGTATGGCTTTGGTCGTATGATCATCGAAGGCATGCGGACGGATAGTCTCATGTTCTTTGGTCTGCGAGTTTCCCAATGGTTATCAGTTGTCCTTATCGGACTCGGTATTTTTATCATACTTTATCAAAATCGAAAGAAAGCCCCTTTCTATCATACTGAGGAGGAAAAATAAATGTTAGAAGTTGCATATATTCTTGTTGCGATTGCTTTGATTGTCTGTTTAGTCTATTTGACAATCACGATTCAAAAAGCAGGTCGTATGATTGATGAGACAGAGAAAACCATCAAAACCTTGAGCTCAGATGTGAACGTTACCTTGCATCAGACTAATGAATTGTTGGTTAAGGTCAATGTGTTAGCAGACGATATCAATATCAAAGTTGCGACGATTGATCCACTTTTTACAGCTGTGGCAGACTTGTCTGAGTCAGTATCTGATCTCAACCAACATGCACGTGTTTTAGGCAAAAAAGCTTCATCTGCTGGTTCGAAGACCATCAAAACAGGTGCAGGCTTGTCCGCTCTTCGTGTCGCAAGTAAATTTTTCAAAAAATAAAAAAGGAGAAATCTTATGGGAAAACTATCCTCTATCCTTTTAGGAACAGTTTCAGGTGCAGCTCTAGCTTTGTTTTTGACGAGTGACAAGGGCAAGCAAGTTTGTAGTCAAGCTCAGGATTTTCTAGATGATTTGAGAGAAGATCCAGAATATGCTAGAGAGCAGGTTTGTGAGAAACTAACAGAAGTGAAGGAACAGGCAATGGACTTTGTGCTGAAAACAAAGGAACAAGTAGAATCTGGTGAAATCACTTTTGATAGTGTCCTTGGCCAAGCTAAAAACTGTGCTCGACAAGCGACAGAAGCGTCAAAGGAAACCTTTAACAACCTCAAGGAGCAGTGGCAGGAGCAGCCAGAAACTCCAGACGTTGCTGAAGACCAAGAAGAAATCATCATCGATATTACTGAAGTATAAGGTATCACCATCTCTGGTTTTTGGAGATGGTGATTTTTATCTGCAAGCCTGTCTTTGTGGTATAATAAATACTATGCAGAAAAAACCAACGTCCGCCTACGTGCATATTCCCTTTTGCACACAGATTTGTTATTATTGTGACTTTTCAAAAGTTTTTATCAAGAATCAACCAGTAGATAGTTACCTGGAGCATCTGCTAGAAGAGTTTCGTTCTTATGATATCCAAAAGTTGTCAACTCTCTACATTGGAGGTGGGACGCCAACGGCTTTGTCAGCTCCGCAATTAGAGGTGCTCTTGGATGGCTTGACTAAAAACCTAGATTCGTCTGTCTTGGAAGAGTTGACCATTGAGGCCAACCCAGGCGACTTGGACGCAGATAAGATTGCAGTTTTGAAACAGTCGCCAGTCAATCGTGTTTCTTTAGGTGTGCAGACTTTTGATGACAAAATGCTGAAAAAGATTGGGCGCAGTCATTTGGAGAAGGATATTTATGAGAATATCGACCGCCTCAAACTGGCTGGTTTTGACAATATCTCCATCGACCTAATCTACGCTCTTCCAGGTCAAACTATGGATCAAGTCAAGGAAAATGTGGCTAAAGCCATCTCGCTTGATATTCCTCATATGAGTCTTTATAGCTTGATTTTGGAGAATCATACGGTCTTTATGAACCGCATGAGACGAGGGAAATTGCCCCTACCCAAGGAAGAGTTAGAAGCGGAGATGTTTGAGTACATCATCGCAGAACTGGAGCGAGCTGGTTTTGAGCATTATGAGATTTCCAATTTCTCTAAACCCGGATTTGAAAGTCGCCACAATCTCATGTACTGGGATAATGCTGAGTATTATGGTATCGGTGCGGGTGCTTCAGGTTATGTGAACGGGGTACGTTATAAAAACCACGGTCCTATCCGCCACTATCTCAATGCAGTAGAGGAAGGAAATACTCGGATTACAGAAGAACACCTGAGTCAAAGGGAGCAGATGGAAGAAGAAATGTTCCTAGGCCTCCGGAAAAAATCCGGGGTTTCTATGGCGCGATTTGAGGAGAAATTCGGACGATCCTTTGATGGACTTTATGGCGAAATCATCAGAGACTTGGTTCAACAAGGACTCATGCAGGTCGACGGTGACCGTGTCCGAATGACAAAGAGGGGTCTCTTCTTGGGAGACACTGTAGCAGAACGATTTATTTTGGAGTAGAACAATGGGCTTAACTTATCAAATGAAAATGAAAATTCCTTTTGATATGGCGGACATGAACGGTCATATCAAACTTCCAGATGTGATTTTGCTGTCCCTGCAAGTATCAGGTATGCAATCGATTGAACTGGGAGTTAGTGACAAGGATATGTTAGAACGTTACAATTTGGTCTGGATTATTACAGATTATGCGATTGACGTGGTACGCTTGCCTCGCTTTGCTGAGGAGATTACGATTGAAACAGAAGCATTGACTTACAATCGTCTTTTTTGCTACCGCCGTTTCACTATCTATGATGAAGCAGGTCAAGAAATCATTCGCATGGTAGCAACCTTTGTTCTCATGGACAGAGATAGTCGTAAAGTTCATGCTGTCGAACCGGAGATTGTTGCGCCTTACCAGTCTGAGTTTGATAAAAAACTCATCCGTGGGCCAAAGTATGCTAACCTAGAAGACCCGATCAGTAAAGACTACCATGTTCGTTTTTACGACTTGGATATGAATGGTCATGTTAATAATAGTAAATATTTGGATTGGATTTTTGAGGTCATGGGAGCAGATTTTTTGACCAAGTATATTCCAAAGAAAATCAATCTCAAATATGTCAAAGAAGTGCGACCAGGTGGCATGATTGCTTCAGCTTATGAACTCAAGGGACTAGAAAGCAAGCATGAGATTATCAGTGATGGCGAGATAAATGCCCAAGCTATGATTACGTGGCAAGAAATTGAAGGCAATTAGAAAGGACGATATGGCTTATAAAGGTTATTTAATTGATTTAGACGGAACCATTTACAAGGGGAAAGACCGGATTCCGGCGGGTGAGGCTTTTGTCCATGAGTTACAAAAAAGAGAAATTCCCTACCTCTTTGTGACTAACAATACAACCCGAACTCCTGAGAGTGTTCAAGAAATGTTGGCTCAGAATTTTAACATTAATACCCCTCTATCGACTGTATACACAGCAACTCTGGCAACCATCGACTATATGAACGACTTGGGACTGGAAAAGACAGTCTATGTCATCGGAGAAGCGGGGCTCAAGGATGCCATTCAGGCGGCTGGTTATGTCGAAGACAAGGGAAATCCTGCCTATGTGGTCGTTGGACTGGACTGGCAAGTCGACTATGAAAAATTTGCTACGGCGACTCTAGCCATTCAAAAGGGAGCCCACTTTATCGGAACCAATCCAGACCTCAATATCCCTACGGAACGTGGTCTCTTGCCAGGTGCTGGTTCACTAATTACACTTCTTGAAGTAGCAACACGGGTAAAACCAGTTTATATCGGGAAACCAAATGCTATCATTATGGATAAGGCAGTTGAGCACTTGGGATTGAAAAGAGAAGAATTGCTCATGGTTGGGGACAATTACCTGACGGATATCCGAGCAGGGATTGACAATGGCATTCCAACGCTCTTGGTGACAACAGGTTTTACCAAAGCAGAAGAAGTGGCGGACTTGCCAATCGCACCAACTCATGTAGTTTCTAGCCTTGCGGAGTGGAATTTCGATGAAAACTAAACTGACCTTTTGGGGAAGTATGCTCTTTTTCCTCTCCCTTTCTATCCTACTGACCATTTATCTGGCATGGATTTTCTATCCTTTGGAAATTGAGTGGCTGAACTTAGCGGATCGAGTCTATCTAAAGCCAGAAACAATTCTGTATAACTTTCATATCTTGATGAATTACCTGACCAATCCCTTTAGTCAGGTCTTAGAGATGCCAGATTTTCGTTCATCAGCTGCAGGTCTACACCACTTTGCGGTGGTGAAGAATCTCTTTCACCTAGTTCAGCTAGTTGCCCTAGTGACACTTCCAAGTTTCTATTTCTTTGTTAGAAAGATTGTAAAAAAAGGCTTTTTGCCCCTATATCGTAAAAGTATCCTAGCTCTAGTACTATTGCCTCTAGTCATTGGCCTTGTAGGAGTGTTAATTGGTTTTGAGCAATTCTTTACTCTTTTCCATCAGATTCTCTTTGTGGGAGATGATACCTGGCTTTTTGATCCAGCAAAGGATCCCGTTATTTGGATTTTGCCAGAGACTTTCTTTCTCCATGCCTTTTTACTTTTCTTTGCTTTGTATGAAGGAATGTTTGGTTTCCTTTTTGTTAAAGCTTCAAGGAAATAGTGGAAAAAATTCTGTATTTTTAATAAAAAACGAGAGAAGTTGCTCTACTCCCTATTTATTGTTAGGTTATCCTAAAGATAAACTTGTAAAGCAGGAGATTTTTGCAGAAAACAGTCTATTTTCTATGAAAAAATAGGCTTTTTTTCTAAAAATACCTAGTCAAGCGCTTTATTTTTTTGTATAATAGAAATAGCAAGTATAGATAAAAGAAGAGAAAAGCATGATTACACTATTTTTATCACCGAGTTGTACATCATGTCGTAAGGCAAAGGCTTGGTTAGAGACGCATAAAGTGCCCTTTCAAGAGCATAATATTATGACTAGTCCTTTAACAAGAAAAGAATTACAACATATTCTTTCCTTGACCGAAAATGGTACTGATGACATCATTTCAACTCGTTCAAAAATTTTTCAAAAATTGGATATTGATGTAGAGAGTATCTCAGTATCGGAGTTGCTTCAGTTGATTGAGCAATATCCTAGTCTTTTGCGTCGCCCAATTATTATAGATACCAAACGCATGCAGATCGGTTTTAATGAAGATGAGATTCGTGCTTTTCTCCCTCGTAGTTACCGTAAACAAGAATTGAAAGAAGCAACATTGAGAGCTGGTATAGGATAGATGAACAAACAGTATAGTTACCCACTAGATTTGTCGTGGAGCACTGAAGAACTTGCTTCAGTGCTTTCTTTTTTTAATGATGTTGAAGCTGCTTATGAAGATAAGGTAGAAGCAAAAAAACTGCTAGAGTCTTATAAGGAATTTAAGTCTGTGGTTCCAAGCAAAAGCGAAGAAAAGCGCTTAGGTCGCGAATTTGAGACGGCTAGCGGTTATTCCTGCTATCATGCAGTTCAATTAGCAAAAGAAAAAAGAGAAGGGAAGATTTCTCTTGGAAACTAAATTTGAATTTGCCAAACAGATTGTGCAGGAAGCTGCTGCCTATATTTTGGCTCACATGAAAGAAGATTTGCAGGTTGAGCGCAAGTCTTCACCTACCGACTTGGTGACGCGTTTGGACAAGGAGGTCCAGGAACTCTTGGTTGAACGGATCAAGTCCTCCTATCCCGAGGACTTGATTTGCGCGGAAGAGGGTTGTTTACGTGCTGCAGTCAGCCAAGGTTCCGTTTGGGTGATTGATCCCATTGACGGTACCAATAACTTTGTCGCCCAGAAGGAAGATTTTGCCGTGATGTTGGCTTATTTTGAGAATGGTGTGGGCAAATTTGGCATCATCTATGATGTCATGAAAGGTGATTGTTACCATGGTGGCGGTGCCTTTCCTCCTTGTCGCAATAATGAGCCCTTACCGCCTTTTAAAAAGAAGCCCCTCAGAGAATTCCTGGTTGCTGGTAACTCAGGTATGTTTGAAAGCAATGAGTGGGGCCTGGCGGATTTGGGGCGAGCAGCATTGGGAGTCCGTGTCTACGGCAGTGCAGCCATTAGTTTTGCTAAGGTTTTATCGGGTCGTCTTCTGACTTATATTACCTACTTACAGCCATGGGATTACGCTGCGGCCAGTATCTTAGGGGAAAGTCTGGGGTATCGCCTTCTTACGGTATCGGGTGAACCTGCTGATTTTAAAACGCGTCAGCCTGTCATGATGGTGCCAATCGATATGCAAGAAGAGATTCAGTCTTATATCTACGAAAGGAAAGAGAACTAAATGCAATTTCCAGAAGGATTTGTTGAAAAATATGAAGCGATACTAGAAGATGAGGCAAGAGACTTTCTTGCCTCTTTTAAACAAGAAGCAGTATCGGCTTTTCGGGTCAACCCCTTAAAAGAAAGTCAGTTATCGTTTACAGATGCTATTCCCCATACACCTTGGGGGTATTATGGTAAGGTTTCAGGGAAGTCATCAGAGCACGTGACAGGTTTCGTTTATTCGCAAGAGCCTGCAGCCCAAATGGTGGCCCAGGTAGCTCAACCCCTTCCCGGTATGAAGGTCTTGGACTTGGCGGCAGCACCAGGTGGAAAATCCACTCAACTAGCAGCTTATCTGGCTAATCAAGGAGTCCTTGTCTCCAACGAAATTTCAAGCAAGCGTGCTAAAATTTTAGTGGAAAATATGGAGCGATTTGGAGCGACAAATGTTGTTGTGACTAATGAATCTGCTGACCGCTTGGCCAAGGTTTTTAAAGGTTACTTTGATGTGATTGTCCTTGATGCACCTTGCTCGGGTGAAGGGATGTTTCGTAAGCAGCCAGAGGCCATGGATTATTGGAGTACTGATTATCCTAGTCAATGCGCTAGTCTTCAAAGAGAAATTTTAGAAGATGCAGTGACCATGCTTGCAGAAGGAGGGCGTTTGGTCTATTCGACCTGTACTTGGGCACCTGAGGAAAACGAAGAAATCGTCCACTGGTTGCTGGATACTTATGATTTTGAATTGCTTCCAGTCGAGCATGTGAATGGTATGGTAGCAGGAATTGATCTTCCTGAAACGGCGCGGATGTATCCTCATCATTTCAAGGGAGAAGGCCAGTTTGTTGCCCACCTGCAGTTTAAGGGACAAAATCCAGCACCTAAATTCAAGGCTAGCAAGAGCAATCTCAGTCGTGAACAACTGGCTCTGTGGCAAGAATTTGCCCAAAAACACTTACAGGTCAATCTAACTGGTATCTTGCAGACTTTTGGAGATCAACTCTATCTCTTGCCAGAGATGCTACCTGATCTAGGGAAACTCAAAATTGCCCGAAATGGACTTCATCTGGGGACGTTTAAGAAGAAACGTTTTGAACCAAGCTTTGCTCTCGGTTTAGCCTTGAAACCAAGCCAAGTAAAACACAGTGTCGAAATCAATGATGAGGACTTTGTAAAATATGTGGCTGGTGAGACTGTTCAATTGTCTGAAGATCGACCAAATGGCTGGTACCAAGTTGTGGTTCAAGGAAACGGATTAGGGTTTGCCAAAGTAACGGGAAATGTTTTGAAAAATTATTATCCAAAAGGGCTCAGATTCAGGTGAAAAAGCTAGTCAAAGAGCCTATTCTATGTTATAGTGGAAGTATGAGTTTTTTCTGATAGTCTTTCATTATTACTTATATTATACGATGGAATTGTCCGCTCCTAAGAATGACTAGATAAAATAAAGCAGGACAATCATTGATGATAATTGGATGATCAGGACAAACGGAAGAAATCAGAACATTTATCATTATGTTCAAGGAGAATAACAGTGAAAAAAAGAAAAAAGCTCGTCATGTCTCTTGCAGCTCTTTTGGTGGCAGGTTCTCTAGCGGGATGTGCTAGCTGGATTGATCGTGGAGAATCCATGACAGCTGTTGGTTCAACAGCTCTTCAACCTCTTGTCGAAGCAGCAGCAGATGAATTTGGTTCTAGAAACATCGGAAAAACAGTCAATGTTCAAGGTGGTGGATCGGGTACAGGACTTTCCCAAGTCCAGTCTGGAGCTGTAGACATCGGGAACTCTGACGTCTTTGCAGAGGAAAAAGATGGAATCGATGCTTCAGCTCTAGTAGACCACAAGGTTGCAGTGGCTGGTCTTGCAGTGATTGTAAACAAGGAAGTGAATGTTGAAAATCTCACAACCGAGCAACTTCGCAAAATCTTTACAGGTGAAGTGACCAACTGGAAAGAAGTTGGGGGCAAAGACCTGGCCATTTCAATCATCAACCGAGCAGCAAGTTCTGGTTCACGAGCGACGTTTGATACGGTGGTTATGAATGGCCAAGCGGCAATGCAGAGCCAAGAACAGGATTCTAACGGGATGGTCAAGTCGATTGTATCCCAAACACCTGGAGCTATTTCTTACCTAGCCTTTGCCTATGTAGATGACTCCGTGAAAAGTATGAAACTGAATGGGTATGAGCCTACGTCTGAAAATGTAACGACCAATAACTGGCCTTTGTGGTCTTATGAACATATGTACACACTTGGTCAGCCAAATGAGTTAGCTGCTGAATTCCTGAATTTCGTCCTCTCAGATGAAGCCCAAAATGGAATTGTTAAGGGCATGGGCTATATCTCCATCAATGAAATGAAAGTCCAAAAGGATGCTTCAGGTACCGTTACAGCAGTAGAAGGAGGTCAATAATGAATCAAGAAGAATTATCTAAAAAATTACTCTCTCCTTCAAAGAACTCTCGCCTTGAGAAGTTTGGTAAAGGTTTGACCTTCACTTGCCTTTCTTTGATTGTTATCATTGTGGCGATGATTTTGATTTTTGTAGCCCAAAAAGGCTTGTCGACTTTCTTTGTCAATGGAGTGAACATTTTTGATTTCCTCTTTGGACAAACTTGGAATCCTTCAGGGAAACAATTTGGTGCTCTTCCGATGATTTTGGGTTCCTTTATTGTGACGATTTTATCAGCTCTTATCGCAACACCCTTTGCTATTGGTGCTGCAGTATTTATGACAGAAGTATCACCAAAGGGTGCAAAGATTTTGCAACCGGCCATCGAACTTCTTGTCGGTATTCCTTCAGTCGTCTATGGATTTATCGGTTTGCAAGTTGTGGTGCCTTTTGTTCGTAGCGTCTTTGGTGGAACTGGTTTTGGGATCTTGTCAGGGATTTTCGTTCTCTTTGTCATGATTCTGCCAACTGTTACCTTTATGACAACAGACAGCTTGCGTGCTGTTCCTCGTCATTACCGTGAAGCTAGTTTAGCCATGGGAGCCACTCGTTGGCAAACCATCTGGCGTGTGACCTTGAAAGCAGCACGTTCAGGTATTTTCACTGCAGTGGTCTTTGGGATGGCGCGTGCCTTCGGTGAAGCCCTTGCTATTCAGATGGTGGTCGGAAACTCAGCAGTTATCCCAACCTCGTTAACAACACCAGCTGCGACTTTGACTTCTGTTTTGACTATGGGTATCGGAAATACCGTCATGGGTACAGTTGATAATAACGTACTCTGGTCACTGGCCTTGGTATTGCTCTTGATGAGTTTGGCCTTTAACAGTGTGATTAAATTGATTACGAAAGAAAGAGGAAAGAAAAACTATGCACGCTAAGAAATTAGATAAACTTGCAACAGCTGTCCTCTATACCATCGCGGGTATCATCGTTGCCATCTTGGCGTCCTTGATTCTCTATATCCTGGTGAGAGGGTTACCGCATATCTCTTGGTCCTTCTTGACTGGGAAATCCTCCTCTTATCAAGCAGGTGGGGGTATCGGGATTCAGCTCTACAATTCCTTCTTCCTTTTGGTCATTACCTTAATCATTTCTGTTCCTCTGTCTATGGGAGCTGGCGTTTTCCTCGCTGAGTATGCCAAAAAAGGACCTGTGACCAATTTTATTCGTACCTGTATTGAGATTTTGTCTTCTCTACCATCAGTCGTTGTGGGTCTCTTTGGTTACTTGATCTTTGTAGTCCAGTTTGAGTATGGATTTTCAATCATTTCAGGTGCCTTGGCCTTGACAGTCTTTAACCTCCCTCAGATGACTCGAAATGTTGAGGATAGTTTGAAA
Source organism: Streptococcus sp. CF8-6 (assembly GCF_024295845.1). NCBI lineage: Bacteria > Bacillati > Bacillota > Bacilli > Lactobacillales > Streptococcaceae > Streptococcus > Streptococcus sp. CF8-6. The sequence continues at coordinate 26,798 of NZ_JANCOF010000003.1, forward strand.
CACGTTCACCATACACAACGTGAGGCTGGTCTGGCCCTTGGAATTTCTCGTTGGGAGACTGTAGTCCATGTCGTCATTCCAGAAGCCCTTCCAGGTATCGTAACGGGTGTTGTCTTGGCATCCGGCCGTATCTTTGGTGAGGCCGCCGCTCTTATCTATACGGCAGGACAATCCGCTCCAGCCCTTGACTGGTCTAACTGGAATATCCTCAGTGTTACCAGTCCTATCTCAATCTTCCGTCAAGCAGAAACCTTGGCTGTCCACATTTGGAAAGTCAATAGCGAAGGAACCATTCCTGATGCTACCATTGTATCTGCTGGTTCTGCCGCCGTGCTCCTCATCTTTATCTTGATTTTTAACTTTGGGGCACGCAAACTCGGAAGCTATTTACACAAGAAATTAACCGCTGCCTAAAGGAGAAGCCATGTCAAAATATAACTGGGATGAAAAGCATATCATCACCTTCCCTGAAGAAAAAGTGGCCCTCTCTACCAAGGATTTACATGTTTACTATGGTAAAAATGAATCCATCAAGGGCATCGATATGCAATTTGAAAAAAATAAAATTACAGCCTTGATTGGTCCTTCTGGATCAGGGAAATCTACTTATCTTCGCAGTCTCAATCGGATGAATGATACCATTGATATTGCAAAGGTCACAGGTCAAATCCTCTACCGAGGGATTGACGTTAACCGTCCAGAAATCAATGTCTATGAGATGCGCAAGCATATCGGAATGGTCTTCCAACGTCCAAATCCATTTGCTAAGTCTATCTACCGCAATATCACTTTTGCTCATGAACGTGCAGGAGTCAAGGATAAGAAGGTCTTGGATGAAATTGTAGAAACCTCTCTAAGACAGGCTGCTCTATGGGATCAGGTCAAAGACGACCTCCACAAATCAGCCTTGATGCTTTCTGGTGGACAACAACAACGTCTCTGTATCGCTCGTGCCATCTCTGTCAAGCCAGATATCCTCTTGATGGATGAGCCTGCTTCAGCCTTGGATCCGATTGCGACAGCCCAACTGGAAGAAACCATGTTGGAATTGAAGAAGGACTTTACCATCATCATCGTTACCCACAGTATGCAACAGGCTGCGCGTGCAAGTGACTACACAGGATTTTTCTACTTGGGTGATTTGATTGAGTATGATAAGACATCCAATATTTTCCAAAATGCCAAGCTACAGTCAACCAATGACTATGTAACGGGACACTTTGGTTAGAAAGGAAACAGCATGACAGAACCGATTTTGCAGGTTAAAGACCTGTCCGTTTATTACAACAAAAAGAAGGCCTTGAATAGTGTTTCCCTTTCTTTCCAACCCAAGGAAATAACTGCCCTCATTGGTCCATCAGGTTCAGGGAAGTCAACTCTTCTCAAGGCCATAAATCGTATGGGAGATTTAAACCCTGAGGTGACAACAACTGGATCAGTAGTCTATAATGGTCACAATATCTACAGCCCCCGCACCGATACGGTTGAATTGCGTAAGGAAATTGGGATGGTCTTTCAACAGCCCAATCCCTTCCCTATGTCTATCTACGAAAATGTTGTCTATGGGTTGCGTATCAATGGAGTTAAGGATAAACATGTTTTGGATGAAGCAGTAGAAAAGGCCTTGCAACGTGCTTCTATCTGGGATGAAGTAAAGGATCGTTTGCATGATTCGGCCATTGGTCTCTCTGGTGGACAACAACAACGTGTTTGTGTTGCTCGTGTCTTAGCAACCAGTCCGAAAATCATCCTCTTAGATGAACCAACTTCAGCTTTGGATCCTATTTCTGCAGGTAAGATTGAGGAAACCTTGTATGGTCTGAAGGATAAATACACCATGCTCTTGGTAACGCGTTCAATGCAACAGGCCTCACGTATCTCTGATAAAACAGGATTTTTCCTAGATGGGGATTTGATCGAGTTTAACGATACGAAGAAGATGTTCCTAGAGCCACAAAACAAGGAAACAGAAGATTATATTACAGGAAAATTTGGATAAGGAGTTGAATGATGTTACGATCTCAATTTGAAGAAGATTTGGAGAAATTGCACAACCAGTTCTATGCCATGGGACAAGAAGTGCTCTCGCAGATCAATCGTACAGTGCGTGCCTTTGTTACGCATGACCGTGATTTGGCAAAAGAAGTCATCGAAGACGATGCAGAAGTAAATGAATATGAAGTGAAGTTGGAAAAGAAATCATTTGAAATGATTGCCCTCCAACAACCTGTTTCGCAAGACCTTCGTACCGTCTTGACCGTTCTCAAGGCAGTTTCTGACGTGGAACGCATGGGAGATCATGCAGTGTCTATCGCTGAGGCGACCATTCGTATGAAGGGGGAGCAACGTATCCCTTCTGTTGAAGAAGAAATCAAAAAGATGGGACGCGACGTGAAAAACTTCGTCGAAGCGGCTCTAGATCTCTATCTCAACGGTTCTGTGGATCAAGCCTACGAAGTAGCAGCGATGGACGAAAAAATCAACCATTACTTTGATAGCATCCGTGATTTGGCTACAGAAGAAATTAGGAAAAATCCTGAAGCTATCGTTACAGGCCGTGATTACTTCCAGGTCATTTCTTTCTTGGAACGTATCGGAGACTACGCTAAAAATATCTGTGAATGGGTTGTTTACTTTGAAACAGGTAAGATTGTCGAACTATAAGAAACGGTTTAAATATACAGAAAAAAGGCTGATTAGAATAAATCAGTCTTCTTTTTTATAAAAAGAATTGATTCACAATCAAAATCTCTAAAAGGGTTGACAACTATTTTTAAAAGAGTTATAATTATTCAGGAAAAACAGAAAGGTCGTTTATTTATGAAATTCAAGAAATGGATATTAGTTGTATGTAGCATGCTTGCCAGCATGGTTTTAGTAGCTTGTCAATCCAGTACGGATAGTTCCCAGTCTGCTGTGGACGCTATCAAACAAAAAGGAAAGCTAGTTGTTGCGACCAGCCCAGACTATGCGCCGTTTGAATTCCAAGCCTTGGTAGATGGTAAAAACCAGGTAGTTGGAGCAGATATTGATATGGCTCAAGCAATTGCAGACGAGCTTGGGGTTAAACTTGAAATCTCTAGCATGAGTTTTGACAATGTCTTGACCAGTCTTCAAACTGGAAAGGCTGACTTAGCCATTGCAGGTATTAGTGCTACAGATGAGAGAAAGGAAGTCTTTGACTTTTCAATCCCTTACTATGAAAATAAGATGAGTTTCTTGGTTAGAAAAGCTGATTTAGACAAATACAAGGATCTTACAAGCCTCGCAAGTGCCAATATCGCAGCTCAAAAGGGAACTGTGCCGGAAACCATGGTCAAGGAACAATTGCCAAATGCCCAGTTGACATCCTTGACCAATATGGGGGAAGCAGTCAATGAATTGCAGGCTGGAAAAGTGGATGCTGTTCATATGGATGAACCAGTTGCTCTTAGCTATGCAGGTAAAAACTCAGACCTTGTCGTTGCATCTGTTAACTTGACGATGAAAGATGGCGAAGCCAATGCCGTTGCTATCAAGAAGGACCAATCAGACTTGAAAGCAGTAGTAGATAAGGTTATCCAAAAACTGAAAGATGACGGAACCTATCAAAGCTATCTTGAAAAGGCAGCGAAACTAACAGAAGTTGAACAATAAGAAAAAGCAGAGTTGGACTTTAATCCAACTCTGTTTTTATGTATTCTAATAGCTCTTCTAGATTTTCAAGAGTGACTTTGGCGAACTGATAAGGGCAGGCATCCAAATAAGCCTTCTCAAAAAAGTCTAGTTTGAGTGAGCTGTGTTTCAAACTGGCAATCTTAGGATAGTGTCTCAAATCAAGGAGAAGACCATCGTGTAGAGGATAGTGGGGCAAGGGACAGGAGTTTTCTTCAAGCACTTCCTTAATCTGAGCCTGATAGTTCTCTTGAAGGCTCAGTCTGGCCAGTCGATTTTTTTCAAATAACTGGCTATCAATGTAAAGAGAAAGAGCCTTTTGCATGATGAGATTGCTGTCATAGTCCAGGATATTTTTGTAGGCAACAAAGGCCTCTTTTAGGGCATTTGGGAGAATGAGAGCGGTAATACGAAGGGCTGGAAAGAGACTAGTTGAGAAGGACTTGATATAAATGACCCGATCCTCAGTATCCAGATAGTGGAAGGTTTGGCCCTTCCTGGGATCTAGGTCCCCTAAATAGTCATCCTCTACGATGTAAACACCATGCTGGTTTGCTAGATCCAGAATAGCCTTTTTTTCCTGATCAGAATAGGAATGACCTAGGGGATAGTGGAAGCGAGGAATGGTATAGAAAAACTTGATTTTCCCAGATTTGAACTGTTTTTCCAGTTCTTCAAGGTCAATGCCATCAATACGGCGTTCAATGGTCTGGTAGGCCAATCCCTGAGCGACCAAGAGGCGGTTCATCCGGTGATAGGTCGGCTGTTCGACCAAAATCTCAGCTCCCTTGCTCGGGAAGTCAATCTGAGAAAGGATAAAAAGAGCTTGCTGGGTACCAGATGTTAGAACCAGTTGATCGGGTTTGCAGTAGAGGGCTTGGTTGAAAAGAAGTTGATGGACAGATTGTCTGAGTTCCTCAAGACCTTCTTGGTTGTCATAGTAGTTGAAGAGGTAGTTTTCTCGGCCTATCAGGGTTTCGTTGACACAGAGTCGGAAGTCGTCATAGGCACTGGCATGCTCATCAGTGACTTCGATTTCCAAGTCCTGATGCTGTCCTTGTTCCAGAACATAGTAACCACTTTGGGGTTTGGCATAGAGGTATTGTTCATGGCGTAATTCCAGTAGGGCTCGTTGGATAGTGTCCTTGCTACAGTGGAAGTCTTGGCTCAGTTGACGGATGGAGGGAAGTCGGCTACCTGTTGGAAATTTTCCTGATTCAATCCCTTTTTTGAGAAAGGAAACGACTGCTTGGTATTTACTTTCTTTCTTCATTCCAGACCTCCGTTGATTTTGTTACATTGTACCTTTTTTTTGCCTCCTTTGCAATGGGAAAAACATTCCCCCTTTCACAACTAGGAGCAAATGTGGTATACTTAGAAAGTATGATGATTCATTGAAAAGAAGATAAGAAAGAGAATGGATAGAAAAGTGCAGGAACCGGTTAAATTATTTCAATACAATACTTTAGGTGCCCTAATGGCAGGTCTCTATGGTGGAACCATGACAGTAGGAGAGTTGCTGGAACATGGTGACCTCGGTTTGGGGACTTTGGATTCGATTGATGGGGAGTTGATTGTCCTTGATGGCAAGGCTTATCAAGCCAAGGGATCTGGTCAAACGCCTGAAATCGTTGAGGTGGCAGCGGATGCTCTTATTCCCTATGCAGCAGTGGTTCCTCATCAGGCAGAAGTGATTTTTCGTCAGCGCTTTGAGATGACGGACAAGGAATTGGAAAAACGAATTGAGTCCTACTATGATGGGGAAAATCTTTTTCGTTCCATCAAGATTCATGGCGAATTTTCACAAATGCACGTACGGATGATTCCCAAATCCACACCTGATACCAAGTTTGCTGATGTGGCGACACACCAACCTGAGTATAGCCGTGAAAATGTATCGGGAACTATTGTTGGGTTTTGGACACCAGAGATTTTCCATGGAGTGAGTGTTGCAGGCTATCATTTGCATTTTATCTCAGATGATTTGACCTTTGGTGGGCATGTGATGGACTTTGTTATCAAAGAAGGAATGATCGAGGTAGGAGCAGTCGACCAGTTGGACCAACGTTTTCCAGTCCAAGATCGCCAGTATTTATTTGCCAAATTTAACGTTGACGAGATGAAGAAAGATATTGATAAGTCAGAATAGGAGAAAAAAATGACAATACATATTATCCTTACCATGATCGCTTTGGTTCTCATTCTAGTAGGTGGGACTTGGTATGCCAAAAAACGGTTTAAAATCTCTCTTGCAGTGATGGGTTTGGGAGCAATCGCATTTTTTGTTTCGTCTCAAGTGTTAGAGAAGATTGTTCACCTTCTGGTACTCCATCCGCAAAAAGATGGAACCATTCCGCTTATGCAGGAGCAGCCTTTCTTATACGTTCTTTATGGAATCGCTATGGCGGCCTTCTTTGAGGAAACAGCTCGTCTTGTCTTTTTTAAATGGTTGGAGAAAAAGAGAAAGCTAGAAGATCGAGATGCTTTGGCTTATGGTTTGGGACATGGGGGCTTGGAGATGCTCTATCTCGGAATGGGAAGCTTGATCAGTTTGTTGATTCTCTTTTCACTCATTCAGTCTTCAAATACTGATGTAGCCAATCTCCTTCCAAAGACTACACTCGAAACGGTCCAGTCTCTTTCTGTATGGCAGGTTTATTTACTAGGAGTTGAGCGTGTGCTTGCTCTGGTTCTACAAATTGGTCTTTCCATCTGGGTCTATCAAAGTGTTCGTCAAAAGAAATGGATCTACCTCCTTGCTGCCTATGGTTTGCATGCCTTGTTTGACTTGGCTCCAGCCTTATCTCAAGTGGGATGGATTGCAAATCCGCTTCTAGTTGAGTTTGTTCTTCTCGTAGAACTTTTAGTCTTTATCTGGCTGACAAAATCTACATTTTGGAAAAAATCATAAAAAGAGGGGTGACCTCTTTTTTTATGTAATGATAAAACAAGCTCTTTTTATGGTCGTCAAATGTCTCTAAAAATGGTATAATGGAATGAATTTTGAAAAAGGAAGAGTGACATGTTAGTAAAAGAAAAAATGCTTGAAATCTTAGAAGGAATCGATATTCGTTTTAAGGAACCTTTGAAGACCTATACCTATACAAAGGTAGGAGGTCGAGCGGATTATCTAGTTTTGCCACGCAATCGCTATGAGATGGCCCGTGTCGTCCAATTTGCCAATCAAGAGAATATTCCTTGGATGGTGCTAGGAAATGCTAGTAACATCATCGTTCGTGAAGGTGGAATCCGTGGTTTTGTCATCTTGTGCGATAAGCTTAATAACGTTTCGGTTGATGGCTATACCATCGAAGCGGAAGCAGGAGCGAACTTGATCGAAACAACACGTATTGCCCTCCGTCATAGTTTGACTGGTTTTGAGTTTGCTTGTGGGATTCCTGGAAGCATCGGAGGAGCTGTCTTTATGAATGCGGGAGCCTATGGAGGAGAGATTGCTCATATCTTGCAGTCTTGTCAAATTTTGACCAAGGAAGGGGAAATCGAGACCTTATCTGCCAAGGATTTGGCTTTTGGTTACCGCCATTCAGCTATTCAGGATTCTGGGGCTGTTGTTTTGTCAGCTAAATTTGCCCTAGCTCCAGGAAATCACCAGGTTATCAAGCAAGAAATGGACCGCTTGACGCACCTACGTGAACTCAAACAACCATTAGAATACCCATCTTGTGGTTCAGTCTTTAAGCGTCCAGTTGGGCATTTTGCAGGACAGCTGATTTCAGAAGCTGGCTTGAAAGGCTATCGTATCGGTGGTGTGGAAGTATCTGAAAAGCATGCCGGTTTCATGATCAATGTTGCTGACGGAACGGCCAAAGACTACGAAGACTTGATCCAATCTGTTATCGAAAAAGTCAAGGAACACTCAGGTGTCACCCTTGAGAGAGAAGTCCGAATCTTGGGTGAGAAGGAATAAGGTTGGGGTAGAAAAGTTGCTGCTATAACCATTGTAAAGGGGGTGAAAGCCTATCGTTAGTGAAAATGTATGTAGGCAGTTTAATCTCCTACACGAGGTAGTAGCGGCCTGACAGAGCCCTGATCTGTTAATTTATGAAAAAGAAGGAATTTATGACAATTGAAAAAACCAATTATTGAATTCAACAACGTCTCTAAAGTTTTTGAAGACAGCAACACCAAGGTTCTCAAAGACATCAACTTTGAGTTGGAAGAAGGGAAATTTTACACTCTTTTGGGCGCATCTGGTTCAGGAAAGTCAACCATCCTGAACATCATTGCAGGTTTACTGGATGCGACGACAGGGGATATTTTACTGGATGGGGTGCGGATCAACGATATCCCAACTAATAAACGAGATGTCCATACGGTCTTCCAATCCTATGCCTTGTTTCCACATATGAATGTGTTTGAAAATGTTGCCTTTCCGCTCCGCTTGCGTAAAATCGACAAGAAAGAAATCGAACAACGCGTAGCGGAAGTTCTCAAGATGGTTCAGTTGGAAGGTTATGAAAAACGTTCCATCCGTAAACTCTCTGGAGGACAACGTCAGCGTGTGGCTATTGCCCGTGCTATCATCAACCAACCTCGTGTGGTCTTGCTGGATGAGCCCTTGTCAGCGCTGGACTTGAAATTGCGAACAGACATGCAGTACGAACTGCGTGAACTGCAACAACGATTGGGAATTACCTTTGTCTTTGTCACTCACGATCAGGAAGAAGCTCTTGCCATGAGTGACTGGATTTTCGTTATGAATGATGGCGAGATTGTTCAGTCAGGAACGCCTGTCGACATCTATGATGAGCCGATCAACCACTTTGTTGCCACATTTATCGGTGAGTCCAACATCTTGCCAGGAACCATGATTGAGGACTACTTGGTCGAGTTTAATGGCAAACGCTTTGAAGCGGTCGACGGGGGGATGAAGCCAAATGAGCCTGTTGAGGTTGTCATTCGTCCAGAGGACTTGCGCATCACTCTTCCTGAAGAAGGCAAGCTCCAAGTCAAGGTTGATACCCAGCTTTTCCGTGGGGTTCACTACGAGATTATTGCCTATGACGAACTTGGAAATGAATGGATGATCCACTCGACTCGTAAGGCCATTGTGGGTGAGGAAATCGGTCTGGACTTTGAACCAGAAGATATCCACATCATGCGTCTCAACGAAACCGAAGAAGAGTTCGATGCTCGTATCGAGGAGTACGTAGAAATCGAAGAGCAAGAAGCAGGTCTGATTAATGCGATCGAGGAGGAAAGAGATGAAGAAAACAACCTCTAAACTCTTTGTAGTGCCCTACATGCTCTGGATTGCCCTCTTTGTCCTCGCACCCTTGGTCTTGATTTTTGGACAATCCTTTTTCAACATAGAAGGGCAGTTTAGTTTAGAAAACTATAAATCTTACTTTGCGTCACAAAACTTGACCTATCTCAAAATGAGCTTCAATTCTGTGCTTTATGCAGGGATTGTAACCTTGGTAACACTGCTCATCAGTTATCCGACAGCCCTCTTTTTGACCCGTCTTAAGCACCGTCAACTCTGGCTCATGCTGATTATCCTGCCGACATGGATTAACCTGCTCCTCAAGGCCTATGCCTTTATCGGGATTTTTGGTCAGAATGGCTCTATTAATCAATTTTTGGAATTTATCGGAATCGGTTCGCAGCAGTTGCTCTTTACGGATTTCTCCTTTATCTTTGTCGCAAGCTACATCGAGCTTCCCTTTATGATTTTGCCGATTTTCAATGTTTTGGACGATATGGATAACAATCTTATCAATGCCAGCTATGACCTCGGTGCGACCAAGTGGGAGACCTTCCGTCATGTCATCTTCCCTCTATCAATGAATGGAGTGAGAAGTGGGGTTCAGTCTGTCTTTATCCCGAGTTTGAGTCTTTTCATGCTGACACGTTTGATTGGTGGGAACCGTGTTATCACGCTGGGAACGGCTATTGAGCAGAACTTCCTGACCAATGACAACTACGGTATGGGTTCTACCATCGGGGTGATCCTTATCCTGACCATGTTCATCACCATGTGGGTGACCAAGGAAAGGAGAGAACGATGAAAAAATTTGCCAATCTCTACCTAGCCTTTGTCTTTATCATCCTTTATTTGCCAATTTTTTACTTGATTGGCTATGCCTTTAATGCAGGGGATGATATGAACAGCTTTACAGGCTTTAGCTTGAGCCATTTTAAAACCATGTTTGGTGATGGTCGCCTCATGTTGATCCTCACCCAAACCTTTTTCTTGGCCTTTCTATCTGCCTTGATTGCGACCATTATCGGGACTTTCGGTGCTATTTACATATACCAGTCTCGTAAGAAATACCAAGAAGCCTTTTTATCACTCAATAATATCCTCATGGTTGCGCCTGACGTTATGATTGGTGCCAGCTTCTTGATTCTCTTTACCCAGCTTAAGTTTTCACTTGGCTTTTTGACGGTTCTATCTAGTCACGTGGCCTTTTCCATCCCTATCGTGGTCTTGATGGTCTTGCCTCGTCTCAAGGAAATGAATGATGATATGATTCACGCGGCTTATGACCTTGGTGCCAGCCAGTTTCAGATGTTCAAGGAAATCATGCTTCCTTATCTGACACCTTCTATCATTGCAGGTTATTTCATGGCCTTCACCTATTCGCTAGATGACTTTGCCGTAACCTTCTTTGTGACAGGGAATGGCTTTTCGACTCTATCAGTCGAGATTTATTCTCGTGCTCGTAAGGGAATTTCGCTAGAAATCAATGCCCTGTCTGCCCTTGTCTTTCTCTTTAGTATTATCCTAGTTGTTGGATATTACTTTATCTCACGTGAGAAGGAGGAGCAAGCATGAAAAAACTCTATTCATTTTTAGCAGGAATTGCAGCAATTATCCTTGTCTTGTGGGGGATTGCGACGCATCTAGACAGTAAAATCAATAGCCGAGACAGTCAGAAATTGGTTATCTACAACTGGGGGGACTATATCGATCCCGAACTCTTGGAGAAATTCACAGAAGAAACAGGAATCCAAGTTCAGTACGAGACCTTTGACTCCAACGAGGCCATGTATACCAAGATCAAGCAGGGTGGAACGACCTACGACATTGCCATCCCTAGTGAGTACATGATCAACAAGATGAAGGACGAAGACCTCTTGGTTCCGCTTGATTATTCAAAAATTGAAGGAATCGAAAATATCGGACCTGAGTTCCTCAATCAGTCTTTTGACCCGGGCAACAAATTCTCCATCCCGTACTTCTGGGGAACCTTGGGAATTGTTTACAATGAAACCATGATAGATGAGGCGCCTGAGCATTGGGATGACCTCTGGAAACCAGAATACAAGGATTCCATCATGCTCTTTGATGGGGCGCGTGAGGTGCTGGGACTCGGGCTTAACTCGCTCGGTTACAGCCTTAACTCAAAGGATCCTCAGCAGTTGGAAGAGACAGTGGATAAGCTCTACAAACTGACTCCAAATATCAAGGCCATTGTGGCCGACGAGATGAAGGGCTACATGATTCAGAACAATGCTGCTATCGGTGTGACTTTCTCTGGGGAAGCCAGCCAGATGTTGGAGAAAAATCCTAACCTCAAGTATGTCGTTCCGACTGAGGCCAGCAATCTCTGGTTTGATAACATGGTTATTCCAAAAACTGTGAAAAACCAAGATGCAGCCTATGCCTTTATCAACTTTATGTTAAAACCCGAAAATGCTCTGAAAAATGCGGAGTATGTAGGCTACTCAACACCAAACCTACCAGCTAAGGAAATGCTCCCAGAGGAGACTCGTGAGGACAAATCCTTCTATCCAGACGCTGATACCATGAAACACCTAGAAGTTTATGAGAAGTTTGACCATAAATGGACAGGAAAATATAGCGACCTCTTCCTACAGTTTAAAATGTATCGGAAGTAGGAGATTTGGTTTATTGTCGGCTTTTCCAGTTGACGCAAGCTTTAAAAAACGATATAATAAGAAAGTTGAGAATTGATTTTCAGTTGTCTTAGTCCAGAGAAATGGCGGTGCTGCGAGCCATCTAAGCTAGGAAATCATGCTACTCAATCAGACAATTGCATAAGAATAAGAGAATGACAAGTTCATTGAATGAAGGTGGTACCGCGGTTTTTCGCCCTTCGTGATATGGACTTGTCTTTTGATTTTTGGAGGTGTTTATGAAGACATTTCTTGTCAAACAAAAGTTTCGTCTTGGAGGCGAACGCTTCGATATCAAGGATGATAGAGGAGTAGTGAACTATCAGGTGGAGGGATCATTTTTCCAAATTCCTAAGACCTTTACCATCTATGACGCCTATGGTGAGCAAGTCAGTGAGATTAGTAAAGAATTTTTCACTTTGCTTCCTCGCTTTACTATCCAGTTACGAAACGGTTCCAATTTCGTCATTCGCAAGAAGTTGACCTTCTGGCGAGATAAGTATGAGTTTGATGATCTAGGGCTTCGTATCGAGGGCAATATCTGGGATTTGAATTTCAAATTGCTGGATGACCGCGACCAAGTGATTGCCGAAATTCGGAAAGAAATTTTCCATTTGACCTCAACCTACACCGTAACCGTCTATGAAGACTCGTATGCAGATTTGGTCATTTCCCTTTGTGTCGCGATTGACTATGTGGAGATGCTGGAAAGCCAATCAAATTAAACAAGTAAATAAGGAGATATTATGAAACAACTATCTAGTGCTCAAGTTCGCCAAATGTGGCTAGATTTCTGGGCAAGCAAAGGTCACTCTGTAGAACCATCAGTGAGCTTGGTTCCAGTAAACGATCCAACTCTTTTGTGGATCAACTCTGGGGTAGCAACCCTTAAGAAATATTTTGACGGAACCATCATTCCTGAAAACCCACGTATTACCAATGCGCAAAAAGCTATCCGTACTAACGATATTGAAAACGTAGGGAAGACTGCGCGCCACCATACTATGTTTGAAATGTTGGGGAACTTCTCTATCGGGAATTACTTCCGTGACGAAGCCATCACTTGGGCTTACGAGCTTTTGACAAGCCCAGAATGGTTTGATTTCCCAGCTGAAAAACTTTATATGACCTACTATCCTGAAGATAAGGATTCTTACAACCGCTGGATTGAAGTAGGAGTGGACCCAAGCCACTTGATTCCAATCGAAGATAACTTCTGGGAAATCGGTGCGGGACCTTCTGGACCTGATACTGAGATCTTCTTTGACCGTGGAGAAGCATTTGACCCAGAAAATATAGGTATTCGCCTTCTTGCAGAAGATATCGAAAACGACCGTTACATCGAAATCTGGAACATCGTTTTGTCACAATTTAACGCAGACCCTGCTGTACCTCGTAGTGAGTACAAGGAATTGCCACACAAGAATATTGATACGGGCGCTGGTTTGGAGCGTTTGGTGGCAGTTATCCAAGGGGCTAAGACAAACTTTGAAACTGACCTCTTCATGCCAATCATTCGTGAAGTTGAGAAATTGTCTGGTAAGGTCTACGACCAAGATGGCGACAACATGAGCTTCAAGGTCATCGCTGACCACATCCGTTCCCTTTCATTTGCCATCGGTGATGGTGCTCTTCCAGGAAATGAAGGTCGTGGTTATGTCCTTCGTCGTCTACTCCGTCGTGCTTCTATGCACGGTCAAAAATTGGGCATCAACGAGCCTTTCCTTTACAAACTCGTTCCAACTGTTGGAAAAATCATGGAAAGCTACTACCCAGAAGTGCTTGAAAAGCGGGACTTTATCGAAAAAATCGTTAAGAGCGAAGAAGAGTCATTTGCTCGTACCCTTCACTCAGGTCAACACTTTGCAGAAACCATTGTATCTGACTTGAAAGCGAAAGGACAAAGCGTTATCGCTGGTTCAGATGTCTTCAAACTCTACGATACATATGGATTCCCAGTTGAATTGACAGCAGAAATCGCTGAAGAAGCTGGCATGACGGTAGACCGTGAAGGTTTTGAAGCAGCCATGAAAGAACAGCAAGAGCGTGCGCGTGCGTCAGCTGTCAAAGGTGGCTCTATGGGCATGCAAAATGAGACCCTTCAAAACATCACAGTGGAAAGTGTCTTTAACTACAATGCCAGCCAATTGCCTTCTAAATTGGTAGCTATCGTAGCGGATAATGCAGAAGTAGAAGCTGTTTCTGAAGGAACTGCCTCTCTCATCTTTGCGGAAACACCATTCTACGCTGAAATGGGTGGACAAGTAGCTGACCACGGTCAAATCTTGGATGCTAAAGGAAATGTCGTAGCGAATGTGACGGATGTGCAAAAAGCACCAAACGGACAAGCTCTTCATACTGTTGAAGTTCTTGCACCACTTGCTTTGAACCAAGAATACACCTTGGCTATCGATACCAACCGTCGTCATCGTGTTATGAAAAACCACACTGCGACTCACTTGCTCCATGCGGCTCTTCACAATATCCTTGGCCACCATGCGACACAAGCAGGATCTCTGAACGAAGTAGAATTTCTTCGCTTTGACTTTACTCACTTCCAAGCTGTGACTCCTGAAGAGTTGCGCGCCATTGAACAGCAAGTCAATGAGAAGATTTGGGAAGCCATCGCAGTGGAAACTGTTGAGACAGATATTGACACGGCTAAAGAAATGGGAGCTATGGCCCTCTTTGGTGAGAAATATGGTAAAGAAGTCCGCGTTGTGACCATCGGTGACTACTCTATTGAGCTTTGTGGTGGTACCCACGTTGGCAACACTTCTGAGATTGGCCTCTTCAAGATTGTCAAAGAAGAAGGAATCGGATCAGGAACTCGCCGTATCTTGGCAGTAACTGGTAAGGAAGCCTTTGAAGCTTATCGCGAACAAGAAGATGCTCTGAAAGCAGTAGCAGCAACCTTGAAAGCACCTCAACTCAAGGAAGTACCTCACAAAGTCGAAGGACTTCAAGAGCAACTCCGCCAATTGCAAAAAGAAAATGCAGAGTTGAAGGAAAAAGCCGCAGCCGCAGCTGCAGGTGATGTCTTCAAGGATGTGAAGGAAGTCAACGGACACCGTTACATTGCTAGTCAAGTTTCTGTATCAGATGCCGGTGCCCTTCGTACCTTTGCGGATAACTGGAAACAAAAAGACTACTCTGATGTGCTTGTCCTAGTTGCCGCTATCGGTGACAAAGTCAATGTTCTTGTAGCTAGCAAGACAAAAGATGTGCATGCAGGAAATCTTGTCAAAGAATTGGCTCCAATCGTCGATGGACGTGGTGGTGGTAAACCAGACATGGCCATGGCAGGAGGAAGCAACCAAGCGAAAATTCAAGAACTCTTGGATGCAGTAGCAGGTAAATTGTAAGACAATAAAGATCTATCCATTTGGGTAGGTCTTTTTGCCTACTTAAAAAGCCAAATCCGCTTGGATTTGACTTGTAACTGATAGGTTTATTTTGTTGCCCAAACACTGACTGAACCCGCTGCTACTGGAAATTCTCCATAACCTTCAGCGTTGATTGTAACTTGTGCTGGATGATTTTCAAGGAGGTCAACAAAGGTTTGGTCAGCCCATTCTTGCCCGACAAACATAGATTTGCTGTTTTCTTGGTCATTTGAGATGAGGACAGCGATTGGAGATTGATGTTCAGCACCTGAACGAACCCAACCGATACAGTTGGCATCGTCAAAGTAGTCTGTTTGCTCCCCATATGCCCTGTCTTTTCGGATGGCTAGGAGACGATCAAGAACTTCTCTGAAATCTTGTTGAGCAAATTGCCCTGAAATGCCGTAATAGTCTCCGTAAAAGACACATGGAAGACCATCTTGGCGTAATAGAATGAGGGCATAGGCTGCTGGCTTGAACCATTCTTCAACAGTAGACTCAAGGGCTTGTCCTCGTTGGGTATCATGGTTGTCAACGAAAGTGACTGCTTTGTCAGGCTTGAGTTCAACCAAGCTATCTGTGAAAATGTTACGAAGGTCGTAACTTGCTCCAGCTTGACTGGCTTCAAAGAGGTTCTGGTGGAGACGAACATCGACAAGATCAAAGCGTTCTTCTGTTTTCTCGAGATAGTCTAGATTGGCTTCTTTGTCTGGGTTCCAAAATTCACCAAAAACATAGAAATCTTGACCGTATTTTTCCTTCATATCACGGATGAAATTGCCCATAAAGAAGGAGTCAATGTGCTTAACGGCATCCAAGCGGAAACCAGCTACACCAGTCGTTTCCATGAACCAGTCAGCCCAGTCATAGATGTTTTGGATGACTTCGGGATGCTTAAAGTCTAGGTCAGCATACATGAGGTAGTCGTAGTTACCGTTTTCGTTATCGACCAATTCCTCATTTGCCCAACCTTTATTGTCTCCTTGGATCAGGTAAATACCAGACTTACGGCGTTTGGCATCGTAGTCTGTACCTGTGAAGTGGTACCAGTGCCAGTGGAAGTCATTGTAGGTATCTTGGCGACCATCGAAAGTAAAGTGAGTCCAGCCATTGATAGTAAAGGGCTCGCTTAGTTGAACGGTACGATCCTCAGGGTCCACTTCAATAACTTGAAAGGCTTCCATATGATCGGCAGCAGCCTTGTGATTGAGCACCACATCGGCCATGGGTTGAATTCCCTGTGCTTTTAGGGCTTGAATGGCTTGAAGATAGTCTTCTTTAAACCCATACTTGGTACGGACAGTTCCTTTTTGCTGAAATTCGCCTAGGTCAAAAAGATCGTAAACACCATAGCCGACGTCTTTTTCGTTGGTTGCCTTGAAGGCAGGTGGCATCCAGACGTGGCTAATCCCCAGATGAGCTAGGTGTGAAGCATCTTCAGCCAGTCGCGTCCAGTGTTGGCCGTCGTGAGGCAGATACCATTCAAAGTATTGCATAAGTGTCTGATTTTGCATTGTTTTTCCTCTTGCTTATCAATGTTGTGTTTTATTCTACCATAAAGTTTAGAACTAGGCAAACGTTTGCGCAAGATTCTATACTCATTTCTGAAATTGTCTATTTTTAGCGAATAAAATCTCTCTTTCCATCACAAGGGAGAGGATGTTTTGCTGAAAAAGTAAATGGCATATACTTATTTGAACAAAAATGACACTCAGTAAACTAAAGTACATATGGTTAAACGGTTTCTTTTTTGAGAATTGTCACAAAATTTGCTATAATAGTAGCTATGAATAGAATTAGGGTCAGCAGACGTGTTGAAAAAAAGCTAGCTAAGGGTCTAGTTCTTTTGGAAGCAAGTGATTT
This sequence comes from Streptococcus sp. CF8-6, assembly GCF_024295845.1. Lineage (NCBI taxonomy): Bacteria > Bacillati > Bacillota > Bacilli > Lactobacillales > Streptococcaceae > Streptococcus > Streptococcus sp. CF8-6. The sequence goes on from NZ_JANCOF010000003.1 coordinate 43,588, forward strand.
AACAGATATTGAACTGACGGATCAGGCAGTAGAAGTTCTTAGTCAAGACGGGAAGTTTTTAGGGAGCGCCTATCTTTCTCAACAGAATAAAGGAATCGGTTGGTTCATCAGCAAGGAAAAGGTTCGTTTCAATCAAGCCTTTTTTGAAATCCTGTTTCGTAAGGCCAAGGAAGCTAGAAAGCCTTATTATCAAGATGACTTGACCACTGCCTTTCGCCTTTTTAACCAAGAGGGGGATGGTTTTGGGGGTCTGACTGTTGATCTCTATGGAGATTATGCTGTCTTTTCTTGGTACAATTCCTTTGTTTACCAGATTCGTGTGCTGATCATAAATGCTTTTAAGGAAGTTTTCCCTGAGGTCTTGGGGGCTTATGAAAAGATTCGTTTTAAAGGTCTAGACTACGAGTCTGCCTATGTTTATGGTGAGGAAGCGCCAGATTACTTTACTGTTCTTGAGAATGGCGTGCTCTATCAAGTCTTTATGAATGATGGCTTGATGACAGGGATTTTCCTAGACCAGCATGAGGTTCGTGGGAGTCTGGTTGACGGTCTAGCTATGGGCAAATCCTTGCTCAATATGTTCTCCTATACGGCTGCCTTTTCAGTTGCTGCAGCTATGGGAGGCGCGAGTGAGACGACTTCTGTCGACTTGGCCAAACGGTCTAGAGAGCTGTCAGAAGCCCATTTTCATGCAAATGGACTTAGCACGGACAATCATCGTTTTATCGTTATGGATGTCTTTGAGTACTTCAAGTACGCCAAGCGAAAAGGCTTGACCTATGATGTGCTTGTTCTTGATCCACCAAGCTTTGCCCGCAATAAAAAACAAACATTCTCTGTAGCTAAGGACTATCACAAGTTGATTTCCCAGAGTCTAGAGATTTTAAATCCGGGAGGCATTATCATTGCCAGTACCAATGCTGCCAATGTTTCCCGCCAGAAATTTACAGAACAAATTGATAAAGGTTTTGCAGGAAGAAGGTATCAGGTCTTGAACCAATACGGACTTCCAGCAGACTTTGCCTATAATAAAAAAGATGAAAGCAGTAATTACCTCAAGGTGATTAGTATGAAGGTTAGTAGATGAAATTAATCGTTTCAGTAATGCCAAGAAGTTTAGAAGAAGCGCAAGAACTGGATGCCACTAGGTATGAAGATGCCGATATCATTGAGTGGCGTGCGGACTTTCTTACAAAGGACGCTATTTTACAGGTAGCACCCGCTATCTTTGAGAAATTTGCAGGACGCGAACTTGTCTTTACCCTTCGGACCCGCGCTGAGGGAGGAGAAATCGAACTTTCCTCAGAAGAGTATGTTCAAATCATTAAGGAAGTTACTCAGCTTTATCAGCCGGATTATGTAGATTTTGAGTATTTCAGCTACAAGGACGTTTTTGAGGAAATGTTGGATTTTCCAAATCTTGTTTTGAGTTACCATAATTTCCAGGAGACACCTGAAAACATGATGGAAATTTTGTCTGAGTTGACCAGTCTCTCTCCGAAAGTGGTCAAGGTATCAGTTATGGCTCATACGGAGCAGGATGTTTTAGACCTGATGAATTACACTCGAGGATTTAAAACACTCAATCCTGAGCAAGAGTACGTGACCATTTCCATGGGGAAAATGGGCAAGGTATCACGCATTACTTCAGATGTGACGGGTTCGAGTTGGTCATTTGCTAGTCTGGATGAAGCGAGTGCCCCAGGTCAGATTTCGCTATCAAACATGAAGAAAATCAGGGAGATTTTGGATGAAGCTTGATGGCTATACACGTTTAGCTGCAGTTGTTGCCAATCCCATCAAACACTCTATTTCACCCTTTATCCACAATAGGGCCTTTGAGGCGACAGCTATTAATGGTGCCTATGTAGCTTGGGAGATTGAAGCGGGTGATTTGGCAGAAACAGTCGCCAATATTCGCCGTTACCAGATGTTTGGCATCAACCTGTCTATGCCTTACAAGGAGCAAGTGATTCCTTATCTGGATGAGTTGAGTGATGAGGCTCGTTTGATTGGGGCGGTTAATACGGTTGTTAATCATAATGGCACTTTAATTGGATATAATACAGATGGCAAGGGATTCTTTAAGAGCTTGCCTTCTTTTACAATTTCAGGTAAAACAATGACCATTTTGGGTGCAGGTGGTGCGGCCAAATCCATTTTGGCACAAGCCATTTTGGACGGGGCCAGTCAGATTTCAGTTTTTGTTCGTTCAGTTTCTACGGAAAAAACAAGACCTTACCTAGACAAGTTGCAGGAGCAAACAGGTTTTAAAGTGGACTTGTATGCTTTAGAAGATCTTTCTGAACTGCAATCAAGGATTGCCGAGTCGGACCTGCTCGTCAATGCGACCAGTGTAGGGATGGATGGCCAGTCGTCGCCAGTTCCAGAAAGTATCAATTTGCCAGAGGCTCTCTTGGTCGCAGATATCATTTACCAACCTTTTGAGACACCATTTTTGAAATGGGCTAGAAGCCAGGGCAATCCAGCTGTCAATGGTCTGGGAATGTTGCTCTATCAAGCTGCTGAAGCTTTTCAACTGTGGACAGGTAAAGAAATGCCGACAGAAGAAATTTGGCAGTCCTTAACAGAAAAATATAAATAGTGAAAAGGAGATCCTACTATGAAAATCAGAATCGATATTCCGCATCATCCTTATGATATTCAGATTGAAAAAGGTTGTCTGGCTCAGGCTGGTCAATGGTTGCGAGAACTCTGGCAACCACAAAAAGTGGTTATCGTAACCGACAACCATGTAGCTTCTCTCTATGCAGAGAAGGTTAAACTCAGCCTAGAAGATGCTGGTTTTCAGGTAGCTGTTTTTGACTTTTTAGAAGGCGAAGAACGAAAGAATTTAACAACTGTTCAGAAGGTCTATGAATTTCTAGTCAAGCAAGGTCTGACTCGTAGCGATGGGATCGTGGCTCTTGGTGGTGGTGTCGTTGGGGATCTGGCTGGTTTCGTAGCCTCTACCTATATGCGGGGCATTCACTTTGTTCAGATTCCGACTAGTTTGACTGCACAGGTTGATTCTTCTATCGGTGGAAAGACGGGTGTCAATACTCTTTTTGCTAAAAATATGGTGGGTACCTTTGCCCAACCAGATGGGGTTCTGATTGACCCGCTTGTCCTTGCAACACTCGGGAAAAGAGAGTTGATTGAAGGGATGGGTGAGGTTATCAAGTATGGCTTGATTGAGGATCCAGAACTTTGGGCTCTCTTGACGGAGCTAGATGGTTCTGTAGAGAGCATTTTGGAACATGCAGAGACTTTGATTGAACATTCTTGTCAGGTTAAGCGCAAGATGGTGGTCGAAGATGAGTTGGATAATGGTGTTCGCCTTTACCTCAATTTTGGTCACACCATTGGTCATGCTATCGAAGCGACTGCTGGTTATGGGAAAGTCATGCATGGTGAGGCCGTGGCCATGGGGATGGTGCAGATTTCCAAGGTTGCTGAGGAAAAAGGTCTTATGCCAGAAGGAATAACCCAGTCCATTAGAGAGATGTGCCAGAAATTTGGTTTACCTATTGACTATGAAAACTGGAATGTTGACAAGCTCTATCAGGCTTTGACTCATGATAAGAAAGCGCGTGGCAACACCTTGAAATTGGTCTTGGTACCAGAGCTTGGTTCAGCGACCATTCACCCAGTTTCTCTGGAAGAGATGAAAGACTACTTGGTAAAATAAGGAGAACGTATGAGATATTTAACTGCAGGAGAATCACACGGTCCTCGTTTGACGGCTATCATTGAAGGAATTCCCGCTGGACTTCCTTTGACAGCTGAGGATATTAATGGAGACCTTAAACGCCGTCAGGGTGGCTACGGTCGTGGTGGCCGTATGAAGATTGAGAGTGACCAGGTTGTCTTTACTTCGGGCGTTCGTCACGGGAAGACGACAGGGGCTCCCATTACCATGGATGTCATCAATAAGGACCACCAAAAATGGTTGGATATCATGTCTGCGGAGGACATTGAAGACCGCCTTAAAAGCAAACGAAAAATTACCCATCCTCGCCCAGGTCATGCCGATTTGGTTGGGGGCATCAAGTACCGTTTTGACGATTTGCGAAATTCCTTGGAGCGGTCATCTGCTCGTGAAACAACCATGCGAGTTGCTGTTGGGGCAGTAGCCAAACGTCTCTTAGCTGAGCTGGATATGGAGATTGCCAACCATGTCGTGGTTTTTGGTGGCAAGGAAATCGATGTACCTGAAAATCTGACAGTCGCTGAGATTAAGGAACGAGCTGCCCAGTCTGAAGTTTCTATTGTCAATCAAGAACGGGAACAAGAAATCAAGGACTATATTGACCAAATCAAACGTGACGGTGATACCATCGGTGGGGTTGTAGAGACAGTCGTCGGAGGCGTTCCAGTTGCCCTTGGCTCCTATGTCCAATGGGACAGAAAATTAGATGCGCGATTGGCCCAAGCAGTTGTCTCTATCAATGCCTTTAAAGGGGTGGAATTTGGTCTTGGATTTGAAGCTGGTTACCGAAAAGGCAGCCAGGTTATGGATGAAATTCTCTGGTCTAAAGAAGACGGTTATACTCGCCGTACCAATAATCTAGGTGGTTTCGAAGGTGGCATGACCAATGGGCAACCCATTGTTGTTCGTGGTGTTATGAAACCCATTCCCACTCTCTATAAACCACTCATGAGTGTGGATATCGAAACCCACGAACCTTACAAGGCAACCGTGGAGAGAAGTGATCCGACCGCCCTTCCAGCAGCAGGTGTGGTCATGGAAGCCGTTGTGGCAACGGTTCTGGCACAAGAAATCCTTGAAAAATTCTCATCTGACAATCTAGAGGAATTAAAAGAGGCAGTTGCCAAGCACCGAGACTATACAAAGAACTATTAAGTTAAGGAGTCCTTATGGCAAAAACCATCTATATCGCAGGTCTCGGTTTGATTGGTGCTTCGATGGCACTCGGTATCAAGCGTGATCATCCTGATTATGAAATTTTGGGTTATAATCGCAGTCAGGCTTCGAGAGACATTGCCTTGGAGCGGGGGATGATTGACCGTGCGACGGATGATTTTGCCAGTTTCGCTCCCCTAGCAGATGTCATCATCCTGACCTTGCCAATCAAGCAGACCATTGCTTTTATTAAGGAGTTGGCAGATTTAGACTTGAAAGAAGGCGTCATTATCTCGGATGCAGGCTCGACCAAGTCAGCCATCGTGGATGCGGCGGAGGAACATTTAGCTGGCAATCCTGTTCGCTTTGTCGGGGCCCATCCCATGGCCGGTAGCCACAAGACAGGGGCTGCCTCTGCGGATGTTAATCTCTTTGAAAATGCCTACTATATCTTCACACCTTCGAGCCTGACAAGTCCTGACACACTTGAGGAAATGAAGGATCTGCTTTCAGGCCTTCATGCTCGTTTTATCGAGATTGATGCCAAGGAGCATGATCGGGTGACTTCTCAGATTAGCCATTTTCCTCATATTCTGGCTTCCAGCCTTATGGAGCAGACGGCAGTTTATGCTCAAGAACATGAGATGGCAAGGCGCTTTGCGGCGGGTGGTTTTCGAGATATGACTCGCATTGTGGAAAGCGAGCCAGGTATGTGGACTTCCATTCTCTTGTCCAATCGTGAGACTATCCTAGATCGAATTGCGGATTTCAAGGAGCGCCTAGATGAGGTTGGACAAGCCATTAGCAAGGGAGATGAAGAGCAAATTTGGAACTTTTTCAATCAAGCACGTGAGCAAAGGCAGGCCATGGAAATCCATAAGCGTGGTGGTGTGGACAGTTCTTACGACCTCTATGTCGATGTTCCCGATGAAGAAGATGTCATCTTGCGGATTTTGGAATTACTTCGTGGGACTTCTTTGGTTAATATCCACATCAACGAAGAAAACCGTGAGGATGTTCACGGGATTCTACAAATTTCCTTTAAAAATGCTCAGGATCTGGAACGTGCTGAGCGCTTAATTTCAGAAAATACGGACTACACAGTCGTCATCAAATAAGGAGAAAATCATGTCAAATATTTATGATAGTGCAAATGAACTCAGTCGCGGCTTACGCGAATTACCAGAATACAAGGCTGTCAAGGCAGCCAAAGATGCCATCCAAGCAGATGAACAAGCTAGCAAGATTTTTGCAGACTATCTTGCCTTCCAGCAAGAAATCCAAGTCATGGCGCAAACGGGACAAATGCCAGACGGTTCTTTCCAAGAAAAGATGCAGTCTTTCAGTAAGCAAATCCAAGAGAACGCTCTGTTGTCAGATTTCTTTGCCAAACAGCAACAATTGTCCATTTACCTTTCAGACATTGAAAAAATTGTCTTTGAACCTGTTTCAGAATTATTGAAATAGTATTTTATCTGTATAAAAGCCAGAAATTTCAGGAATTTCTGGCTTTTTTGTGATAAAATAAGAAAAAGTATTGCAAGTATGAGGTCAACTATGAAACTAAAAACAAACATTCGCCACTTACATGGCAGTATCCGGGTTCCAGGTGACAAGTCTATCAGTCACCGTTCGATTATTTTTGGAAGTTTGGCTGAGGGAGAAACCAAGGTATATGATATTCTGCGTGGAGAGGATGTGCTCTCAACCATGCAGGTTTTTCGTGACCTTGGTGTTGAAATTGAGGATAAAGATGGGGTTATTACTATTCAAGGTGTTGGCATGGATGGCTTAAAAGCGCCACAAAATGCCTTGGATATGGGAAATTCTGGCACCTCGATTCGCCTGATCTCAGGTGTACTTGCTGGTGCAGACTTCGAAGTAGAGATGTTTGGAGATGATAGTCTTTCTAAACGTCCTATGGATCGCGTGACGATTCCACTGAAAAAAATGGGCGTTAGCATTTCAGGGCAAACCGAGCGAGACCTGCCCCCTCTTCACCTAAAAGGGACGAAAAACCTTACACCTATTGACTATGAATTGCCAATCGCCTCTGCTCAAGTCAAGTCTGCCTTGATGTTTGCGGCTTTGCAGGCTCAGGGGGAGTCCGTTATTATCGAGAAAGAATGTACTCGTAACCACACCGAAGATATGCTGCAGCAATTTGGTGGTCAATTAAGTGTGGACGGAAAGAAAATCACAGTCCAAGGGCCGCAAAAACTGATCGGACAAAAGGTAGTTGTTCCAGGAGATATTTCCAGTGCAGCCTTTTGGTTGGTCGCAGGTTTGATTGTTCCAAACTCTCGTGTGGTGCTGCAGAATGTGGGCATCAACGAAACGCGTACTGGTATTATTGATGTCATTCGTGCCATGGGTGGGAAATTGGAAATAACTGATAATGACCCAGTCGCTAAATCTGCTACCTTAATTGTCGAGTCTTCAGACCTCAAAGGAACAGAGATTGGTGGAGCCTTGATTCCCCGCTTGATTGATGAATTGCCTATTATTGCCCTTCTAGCGACGCAAGCCCAAGGTGTAACAGTTATTAAGGATGCTGAGGAACTCAAGGTCAAGGAAACTGACCGCATTCAGGTGGTGGCAGATGCCTTAAATAGCATGGGAGCGGACATCACCCCCACAGCAGACGGGATGATTATCAAAGGGAAATCCGCCCTTCATGGCGCTAGAGTCAATACGTTTGGTGACCACCGAATTGGAATGATGACAGCTATTGCAGCCCTCTTGGTTGCTGATGGAGAAGTGGAACTTGACCGTGCTGAAGCCATCAATACCAGCTATCCTAGCTTTTTTGATGATTTGGAGAGCTTGATTCATGGCTAAGGTATTACTCGGATTTATGGGGGCAGGCAAGTCGACAATCGCTAGAGGATTGGACCCAGTCTACATCGATATGGATGCCTTAATCGAGGAACGTTTGGGCATGTCCATTGCGGATTTTTTCGCTGAAAAGGGAGAGGCGGCCTTTCGTCAGATAGAGTCTGAAGTTTTAGCGGACTTACTAAAAACGGACCGAGTTGTGTCAACTGGTGGAGGAGTAGTCGTTTCTCAGAGAAATCGTGACTTGCTCAAACAAAATCCTGATAACATCTATCTGAAAGCAGACTTTGAAACCCTTTACCAACGTATCGCAGCTGATAAGGACAATCAGCGCCCGCTTTTTCTTAATAAAAGCAAGGAAGAACTAGCAGCTATTTTCCAAGAAAGACAGGCCTGGTATGAGGAAGTAGCCAGTCGGGTTCTAGATGTGACCAAGTTAAGCCCAGAGGAAATTATAGAGGAACTGAGATGAAAATTGCCTATCTAGGTCCCAAGGGATCTTTTTCGCATCATGTTGTGCAGACAGCTTTTCCCAAAGAGGAATTGCAGGCTTTTGCCAATATCACAGATGTCATCAAGGCCTATGAACAAGGCTTGGTGGACTATTCGGTGGTGCCAGTTGAAAATTCTATCGAGGGTAGCGTTCATGAAAGCTTGGATTACCTTTTTCATCAGACTCGCATCCAAGCAGTTGCAGAAATCGTTCAACCCATTCACCAGCAGTTAATGGTGGTTCCAGGTCAGTCAAAAATTGAGAAAATTTTTTCTCATCCTCAGGCTCTGGCTCAAGGAAAGAAATTCATCGACAAACACTATCCAGAGGCTAAAATTGAGATAACAGCCAGTACCGCCTATGCAGCTCGCTTTATTTCGGAACATCCAGATCAGCCTTATGCAGCCATTGCTCCTAGAAGTTCAGCTGAAGAATATGGCTTGGAATTAATTGCAGAGGATATTCAGGAAATGGAAGCCAATTTCACACGTTTTTGGGTGTTAGGGGCAGAGATACCGAAGATTCCTTTGAACTCACAAGCTGAAAAAATGAGTTTGGCCTTGACCTTACCAGACAACCTACCTGGTGCTCTTTACAAGGCACTTTCGACTTTTGCTTGGAGAGGGATTGACTTAACAAAGATTGAAAGTCGCCCCCTTAAAACAGCCTTGGGAGAATACTTTTTCATTATCGATGTAGACTATAGTGACAAAGAACTGGTTCATTTTGCAAGACAAGAACTAGAAGCTATTGGAATCCAGCATAAGATCCTGGGAACCTACCCGATTTTTACCATAACTGATATAGAAAAGGAGAGTCAATGAGCAAAGAAAATCCTTTAAGTCATCACGAGCAGTTACGTTATGACTATCTCTTCAAAAATATCCATTACCTCAACGACCGTGAACGGAGGGAATTTGATTATCTGCAACAGAAAATGGCAGGTCCCAAGTCTGAGGTTCACCATTTCCAACAAGAAGAAAAAGAAGAATCTTGGGGTAGAGATATTGATCTTCCGACTTATGGCAGTAGAAGCCGGTCTAAGAAACGTGAAAAGGTAGCTCCTCAACCTAAAGTCAAAAAGAAAAAGAGAAGAATTCGCTTCAAACGAATACTGACTTGGTTCTTGCTGTTGATTACATGTGTAGTTGCAGGTATGATTTTTATGTTTCTTCGAGGGTTCCAGTCAGCAGCCAATCCAACAAATAAACCAGCTGACGCCAAGGCAGCTCAAGTAGAGGTCTTTAACGGTCAGGATACCAAAGATGGTGTGAATATCCTAGTCATGGGGACAGATGGCCGTATCGGTCAAAATAGTGCGGAAACTCGTACTGACACGATCATGGTACTGAATGTCAGTGGATCGGATAAGAAGATTAAACTAGTCAGCTTTATGCGTGACAATTTAGTTTATATCGACGGGTATAGTAAGATTGTAAATGGCCAGAAACAGACGGATAACAAACTAAATGTTGCTTATGAACTTGGGGAACAAGAAGGGAAAAAGGGGGCAGAAATGGTCCGCAAGGTTCTAAAAGACAACTTTGATTTGGATATTAAGTACTATGCCCTAGTTGACTTCCAGGCCTTTGCAACAGCTATTGATACCCTCTTCCCTGATGGAGTAACGATTGATGCCCAATTCTCAACATTGAATGGTCAACCTTTAACAGAAGCGACAGTTGGAGATGACCTTCATGCAACAGAGACAGAGTCCCCAACTCAAACTATCAAAGTTGGAAAACAGCAGATGAATGGCTCCACCTTGCTGAACTACGCTCGCTTCCGTGATGATGATGAGGGAGACTATGGCCGTACCAAACGTCAGCAACAAGTCATGTCAGCAGTTCTTGAGCAAATCAAAGATCCAACCAAGCTCTTTACGGGATCAGAGGCACTTGGAAAAGTCTTTGCGATGACTTCGACCAATTTACCGTATAGCTTCTTGTTGACCAATGGTTTATCTGTCATTGAAGGCGCTCAGAATGGTATCGAAAGATTAACTGTTCCCGAACTTGGTGACTGGGTAGATGCTTATGATATCTATGGTGGACAAGGACTTCTAGTTGATCAAAATAAATACCAGACCAAACTCGCCCAAATGGGAATGAGATAGAATACTATAAAAAAATCAAAGTTTGAATCACTAGTGAAAAAGTGGTTTAGGCTTTGATTTTTCTTAGTATCTGATGGATTTTTAGGGCTTTTTTATGGTATAATAAAACGATATAACTCGTTATTGGACAGAAGAGGAGAGACATGAGTGATTTGAAAGCGATTCAGGCTCGTAGTCTGGAAATGGCTGAATATTTCGTCGCATTTTGTAAAGAACATGATTTGTTGTGCTATCTCTGTGGTGGAGGAGCCATTGGTGCCCTACGTAACAAAGGTTTCATTCCTTGGGATGATGATCTAGACTTTTTCATGCCACGTAAGGACTATGAAAAATTAGCAGAACTGTGGCCACGTTATGCAGACGAGCGTTATTTCTTGTCAAAGAGTAACAAAGATTTTGTAGACCGTAACCTTTTTATTACCATTCGAGACAAGGAAACCACTTGTATCAAGCCTTATCAGAAGGATTTGGATTTGCCACACGGTTTGGCCTTGGATGTGTTGCCTTTGGATTATTATCCTAAAAATCCAGCTGAGCGTAAGAAACAGGTTCGTTGGGCCTTGATTTATTCACTCTTTTGCGCCCAAACCATCCCAGAAAAGCATGGTGCAGTCATGAAATGGGGAAGTCGTATCTTACTCGGCCTGACTCCAAAATCTCTACGTTATCGCATTTGGAAAAAAGCTGAAAAAGAAATGACCAAGTATGGTCTGGCTGAGAGCGATGGAATTACGGAATTATGCTCAGGTCCTGGCTACATGCGAAACAAATACCCGATCGCATCCTTTGAGGACAATCTCTTCTTGCCATTTGAAGGAACTGAGATGCCCATTCCAGTCGGTTATGATGCCTATCTCAGCACTGCTTTTGGGGACTATATGACACCGCCACCAGCGGACAAGCAAGTACCGCATCATGATGCTATTATAGCGGACATGGACAAGAGTTATACAGAGTACAAGGGAGAATATGGAGCATGATGGGAGAAAAAATAAGCGTTATCGTTCCAGTCTACAATGTAGAGGCCTATCTGGAAAAGTGTGTAGAATCCATTTTAAAACAAACCTATACCAACTTGGAAATCCTCCTTGTCAATGATGGTTCGACGGATAATAGTGGAGAACTGTGTGATCAATTAGCTCAAAGAGATCAACGGATTCGTGTCATTCACAAGGAAAACGGTGGCTTGTCTGATGCTCGAAATAGAGGGATTGAAGAGGCAAGTTCTGATTTGATCGGTTTTATCGATAGTGATGACTACATTGACGAAGATATGTATGAGACCCTTTACCGTCAAATGCTTGAATCCAATGCTGATCTTTCTATGTGTGGACATTATGATGTCTACCACCAAATTCCAGAAAAGCAAGTTGCAACGATTCAGACCTGGGAATTAACACCCCAAGAAGCCATTAAGATGGTCATGGAAGCTAAAATCCTCTCCGTCACAGCTGTTAATAAACTGTACAAAAAAGAACTCTTTGAACAGCTACGATTTGAAATTGGAAAAATAGCAGAGGATGCCTTTATTATGATTGCTTTGATTCATCAATGTCGCAAGGTTGTCGCAACAAATGAGAAGAAATACTACTATGTTCACCGAGAAAATAGTATCACGACTCAAAAATTCTCCTTGAAATTCTTAAACGTTATTGAAGCTTATGAACAAAACGCAAATATTATCAGAGAGAATTATCCAGATCTAACAGATGTTGCAACCATGCGTTTAAATTGGGCTTACTTCTATGTATTGGATAGGCTCTTGGTTGATGCAGATTTCAAGGATAAGGTTTTAGAAGACCGTTTGATTGCCTATCTAAAGAAAAATACAAAGAATATTCTTTCGGATAGTCGTTTTACAAGAGCAAGAAAAGTGAGTTTCTTAGCTTTGTGCTTGAGTCGAAAATTGTATACGAAAATCTTGCTTACACAAACTAAGCGTTAGGAGAAAAAATGATTTCATTTATTGAAAAAAACTATTTTAAAATCAATTTGCTATTTTTATCAGTTATATCTTTTTACTGTATGGCAGGCTTGATTGTCCCACTTCAACCAATCTCGGCCAATAAATTTGTCACTCTTGGAATGACCCTCATGGGTGTTTTGTTGGGACTTTATAATTTCTTTATCAAAAAAGTCTATCTGAATGTCCGAAAAATTGAATATTTGATTCTCTTTTTTCTAATGAATATCCTGACAGCTGCCTTAGTTGTCAAGTATGGATTTTCAACTAACATAAAGAATTTAGTTGTCTTTTTCATCTATTTCTTTGCAATCTATCCAGTCTTTCAATCTTTTACTGTAAAAAAAGCACGTGCCCTCTTTGATGTCTTCTTCTCTGTTATCACTGTTGCAAATACTATAGGTGTGCTTGTATCAATTTGGCAATTCTTCATGCTACAGGGTTACCGCGTATTTGATTACAAGGGGTTATTAATCCGCCAAGGATTTGTAGAGTCTCGTCTATTTGGGATTCTAGCCAGTCCCAACTATCTCTCTATTATTTCTCTGATGGTGGTTATTTACTTGTGGATGCGCTTGTCAATCTACAAACCAGTTCTTAAAACTCTGGCTATCACATCAATTCTACTTAACTTTGCTTATATTGTACTGTCTGGTTCCAGAACAACCTATATCTGTTTGGTTGTCGTTGCCCTTTTATACGCTTTGATGACGGCTAACTGGACTAAAAAAATCAAGTCACTTCTTACTGTTCTAGTAACTGTAGGTTTAGTATTTGTCTGTTATAATGGTATCAAATATAGTAGCGATATATATTTGAAAGCTCACTCAGCTCAAATCCAAAAGAACCAAGAAAATGGACAAAATGGAGACAACAATCTTTCTCTTGAGAGAACTGACACAAGTGAAGAGAATATCTCTAATAACCGTTTTGCCATTTGGCAGTCAACAGCTTCCTTTATCCCTAGACGTCCTCTGTTTGGATATTCAGGAGGAAACTGGTATGAGTTAGGTAAAGAATATGATGCTTCAGCCTACATCATCAAACAACATTACCTTACTCACAACGGCTACCTTGAGTTGTTATTCTATGATGGTATCACAGGTTTTATCCCTATGGCCATCTTTATGCTTTCCTTCATTGTTTCAAGTCTCAAGAAATATAAAAAAGACCTTCAAGAAGGTCGCCACAATCATGAATTGATTACCATTCTCTTGATGACTGTAGTTATTCTCATCTCTAATTTGTTCTTGAGTTCAACCTTCTATGGAATTTCACTACAGGGTTGTATCTTGTTTGTGATTTCAGGTTACTATTTCTCTGTTCTCTATAAAAAAAGAGATGGCTATAGAAAACTAGACGAAGCAGAGATCAAAGAAGTTGAACTAGGTGTCATGGATTATATCCACAATCTCTGTCAAAAAGAGAACATCAACTATTCACTGGCTTATGGAACCTTGCTGGGAGCAGTAAGACACAAGGGCTACATTCCTTGGGATGACGATATTGATATCTCCTTGAAACGCGATGAATACGATAAATTGTATCAAGCAATTTTGCAAGACAATGATCCTGTCTACAAAGTGGTTTCTTGGGAAAATGACGCTCGATACCCTTACCCATTTTATCGAGTTTATGATGCACGAACAGTCTATGATAACAACTATATCGACAATGATATTGATTTAGGAATTTGTGTAGATATTTTCCCATTTGACTATTATGCTGATGTTAACAAGGACATGGTAAAACTGGATACTTACCGTCGTTTATCAGTCTATACCCTTTATGGCATCCATAATAAGAATGCGAAACTCAAGAATATCATCAGATATCTACTTGTACTTGTATTCCGTTTGACTCGTGTCAAAACTTGGAACCGTAAGATGAACATCCTATCTATGCGAGAAAAAGATGGAGACTTTATTGATTACCTCATGGAGAACAAAAGAGTTTCTACGAAATTTGACAAGTCCTTCTTGGATACGACGATTGATAGTCCATTTGAAGATAGAGTTTACAAAATTCCTGAGGCCTATCAGCCGATCCTTTCTGCCATCTACGGAGATGACTTTATGGAAATTCCTCCTCTAGAAAAACGAGTGAAACATGATGACTTCCTCGCTTATATAAAGGAGGGATAGAACGTGTTACAATGGTTAAAAAGAAGTTTAGCCAGTCTCTTAGGAGATAAGAAAGACCTGGTTAAAAACCTACCAATTATCAAAAATTTAAATCAAAAAGCCAATATCGACTTAGATTCAAAGAGAAGCAATTTGCTCAAAGAAAACTTTGAAGATATTCTAAAGGCCATCTACCAATCTAATCTGAAATCCTATGATATCTGGTTAGATTTTGGAACTTTACTTGGCTTCTACAGAGAAAATGATCTGATTCCGCATGATTTAGATATGGACTTTGGGATTATTATCCCAGACTACGAAGCCTTTTTAAAGGATGAGAAAGTTCTTTTTGAGAAAGGCTTTGTCAGAACAAAAGAGTTCTATTACAATGATAAACTTGTAGAATTATCCTATAGTTACAAGGGCCTCAATGTTGATTTTATTGTCTATGATAAAAAAGAGGGGAGCATTTCCTCAGACACTATTTTCTACATGACAAACGCCTTGGGAAATCCTACAAGATATGAAGTCTACCACTATGAATTGCCGTTCGCAGCACTTACTGAATGTAGTTTTAAAGAGATTCTAGTAAAAGTTCCAGAAAATACAAGAGAATACATCAGTCACTTGTATGGGGAGGATTTTGAAATCCCTAATACTCATTACAACTGGAAAGAAAATCCAATTTACAAACAAAGAGATGCTAACTTGGCTAAGGTCCTTTTAGGGAAATCTCTTTAGTAATATAGAAAAGAGGGGATGTTGAAGTTCTTCCTTGTTAACTCTAGTCCCTACTCTAGTGTGACAATCAGGCTTCTCTTTCCCTCTTTTTGTCTTATATTGACGGAAAGGAGCTAGAAAAGTTACTACCAGGATGAATTCTCATCCTAGCTTCCGCTATCAAAGAAAGAAGTGGTTTATATGAAAAAGAAACAGATAAAAGAAACCCTTGTATTTACTTCCCTAGTCTTGTTGCTTGTCTTTGGACTATTTACACCAGCAGTTCAGGCAGATGCTTCAAGCAACCGAATCCATTTTATCAATACCAAAGGAGTATCAGGAAGTGATGCTATTATTCTAGAAAGTAATGGTCATTATGCCTTGATTGACATGGGCGAAGACTATGATTTTCCAGATGGCAGTAATCCGCGTTATCCAAGTCGTGTAGGAATTAGTATAAACAATGAGTATGTATTAGAAGATCGTCTCTTCCGTCACATGAAACACCTTGGGATACAAAAGTTAGATTTTATTCTAGGAACCCACGTCCATAGTGACCATATTGGATCGGCGGATGAAGTTCTAAAACGTTATCCTGTAGACAGATTTTATCTGAAGAGATACTCCGATGAGCGCATCACATCAAAATGGCGATTGTGGGACAATCTTTTTAATTATGACAATGCTGTCAAGACGGCTCTAGAGCGCGGTGTAACTCTTGTGCAAGACATCACAGAGAAGGAAAGTCATTTCACTCTAGGTGATATGGATATTCAGCTTTATAACTATAAAAACGAATATGACAGTGACGGTAAACTCAAGAGAGTCTATGATGATAATTCCAATTCCCTTGTGGCGGTAGTAACTGTGGCGGGGAAAAAGATTTATCTGGGTGGTGACTTGGATAATGCTGAGGGGGCAGAGGATAAATTAGGTCCTGAGATTGGAAAAGTTGATATGATGAAATGGAACCATCATTATGATGCCAAAATTTCAAACACGATTCCTTTCTTAGACTCCCTATCCCCTAGTATGGTGGTTCATACATCCGCAGCAGAAGCCAATCTTGCCACAACCAGAGAATATCTTAAGAAGCATGGTATTGAAGTAGTTCATGCTTCTAGCCAGACCAAGGATGCAACAGTCTTTACAATTAGTAAAAATGGTTTTACAAACGTGTCCGATTCTCTACCTAATATCCCCACTGTTAGTGAAACATGGTATAAAGAAGATGGTAACTGGAAGTATCGCTTGTCTGATGATCAGATGGCAATCGGTTGGCGCAAAATAAATGGTATTTACTATTTCTTTAATGGTCAAGGACAAATGCAGGCAGGTAGATGGCTTCATTTGAACGACTCTCGTGAAAAAACAGATGGTAACTGGTATTATTTGAACAACAATGGACAAATGCAAGATACTGGTTGGTTTAAGCAAGATGGTACTTGGTATTATATCACATCAAGTGGAGCAAGAAGTTACAGTCAGTTAGTTGAAATTGATGGTCAGAAATATCTATTTGACAAAGAAGGTAAGATGCTGACAGGTCTTCAGGTTTATAATGGTAAGAAGATGGTCTTTGCTAGTAGTGGTGCCCTGCAGTCGGAAGGAAAAGCATCGTCTTGGCAAAAAATTGCTTCAAATTGGTACTATTATGATGAGGATGGTATTCTAACTGTTGGTAAAAAAGACATCAAGGGCACAACTTATTACTTTGACAAAGAAGGTATCATGCAAACTGGCTGGGTCTTTGTTGATGGTCACTGGAACTATTTTGCAAGTTCTGGAGCTATGAAAACCGGCTGGGTTAAGGATCGGGAAACATGGTATTATCTGGATAAAGATGGCATCATGTTAACTGGCAGACAAGATATAAATGGTGTTCGTTACTATTTGAATGCTAGTGGTGCCATGCAGACTGGCTGGAAGTGGCAAGAAAATAGCTGGTACTTCTATACAAACTCAGGTGCTATGAAAACTGGTTGGTTGAAAGATAAAGAATCATGGTATTATTTGGATCCAGAAACTGGTATTATGGCTGTAGGATCTAAAGAGATTGACGGTAAGAACTATTTCTTCAGCTCAGCAGGTACTATGCAAGTTGGATGGCAGTGGTCAAATGATTCTTGGCATTATTACGCTACGTCGGGCGCACTCCAAACTGGTTGGTTGAAAGATGGTGATGCCTGGTATTATCTTGAAGGTAAGGAAGGCGTTATGTTAGTTGGCTCCCATCAAGTAGATGGTAAGCAATATTACTTTAGCAAATCTGGAGCCATGCAAACTGGCTGGAAATGGTTTGATAATCATTACCGTTACTTTGAATCAAATGGAGCTATGAAAACTGGTTGGATAAAAGACAAAGGTGTCTGGTATTATCTAAATCCTGAAGATGGCATCATGTTGGTTGGCCTTCATAAAGTAAATGGTGATCATTATTACTTTGATGAATCAGGAGCTATGCAAACGGGTTGGAAACAGCTTGATGGTAATTGGTACTATTTCCAAGCTGATGGTTCTTTGTTGAAGAACGCAACAACACCTGATGGTTACAAAGTAAACGAAGAAGGTATCTGGAAACAGGCTGTTGCTGCTGTAGATAGCGAGGCAGTCAAGCCAGAACAGAAACAAGAAGCTGATTCCTCTATTGTTGAACAACCTAAACAAGATTCAAATCTAGAAGCCAACGCTTCTGAAAAGAAAGAAAAAGAATAAAGAAGAAATCCCCTACTGGCAACTAATTTATCAGTAGGGGATTTTTTAATTTCGTTTTAATTTAGCAAGTACAAGGTTCAGTGCGTAGTGGAGTGTTTTGTCTTTGGTGATAAAGAGGGTCAAGAGGTAATAGATACCACAAGCCGCAACAGTCGAGAGAACCATGAGAATCATGTTGAAGTTGACTGTGTAAGAGTTGATTTGGAAAAGAAATTTAAACGCAAAATAGATCGGTATGAATCCAAGGGATACAATAGTGTAACGTGTCAGAGTAGCAAAGATTTCTTTCAAATCAATCAGTTGGTGTTTCTGAATAAAGCGTATTTCCAGGAGAACGACGATAGTCTCTGCAAGAATAGTTGTAGCGATATAGTACTCAGGTGCAAAAATATTATTGAAATACAAGATGCTATTTAATAGTATATTGGCGCCACCACCAAGGAAGTAAAAGGCAGTCAAACGATTTTCGTGGTCATTGATAAAGATAATTTGTTTACCAAGGATCAACTCAATGGCCCAGATGATGGTACGGAAGGCGAAGACACTAGTCACAATACCAGCTTCGAGGTATTTTTCAGAAGAGTAGATAACTGCTGCGTAGTTTCCTAATACTATAATCCCAATACTAGTTGGAATGATGAGGAAGTAAAAGAGAGCAGCTCCTTGATTCAGAAGATTTTTATAAGAATCGTAGTCTTTCTTACCGAGATAGTAGCCGAGTCGTGGAATGCTGACGTTGATAGCTCCACTTAAGACACTGGCAATCAACATAACGATGCTAGAAGCAATAGTGTAATAAGAAATGTAGTTTTCATCTGGTCCCTTGGTGATAAACATTCTATCAAGCAAGGTATAGAGCATGTTAGCGTTCGCTAAGAGAAGCATAGTCAAGAGCGGTTTAGATGCTTTGATTAATTCAATAAGACCGATCTTAACAAAGGAAACTTCTCTCTTAATCCAAAGAAAACTGAGCAGGTAGTTGAAGATAGTGGTTGCTGTCATAACGATAGCATAAGGAACGATATCATCTGCCGTTTTAACAAAGGTGAAGATAGCGACCAGCATGGCAATCCGGATGATCAATGTCTTATAGAGGATGAAGGCATAATTTTCATAAGCCTCGTTCATCCATTCGATATTGAGAAATTGGAAGAGTGCTTGGGCCCCTAGGATGTAGTACAGGACTTTCAGATTCTCAATGCTGGTGTCAAAGAAGATAATGAGGAAGTAGATACCTGTCGTCAGGAGAGAGGTGAAAACCGAGATATAAAACAACTTAGAAAAGACGTAGTTGATTTTATTCTTGTCATCCTTGACTTTACTAATAGCTCGAATCCCGTAGTTGTATATTCCAAAGGCAGCTAGTGGAATAACGAAACTTGCCCAGGTATTGGCTGTATTGAAATAACCGTAATTGGATTTGCTGAGAATCCGCGTCAGATAAGGATTGGTTATCAGTGGAAAAACGATATTGAGAATATTGACCAGCAAGCTGGCCAAGGCATTTACTTTTATATTTTTCATTGAACTTTCTTTCTTAAATCTAAAATCATATCTAGTATTATATCACATTCTCGCTTCATTCTTTTGATAAAATCGTAAAAATCTAGTATAATAGATAGACTGAAAGTATGAGGTTACTAGATATGAAGATGAAACAAATTAGTGATACAACACTGAAAATCACGATGACTTTAGATGATTTGATGGATAGAGGAATGGAGATTGCAGACTTTCTCGTTCCTCAGGAAAAAACCGAAGAGTTTTTCTATGCTATTTTAGATGAGTTAGAGATGCCAGACAATTTCTTGGATAGTGGCATGCTGAGTTTCCGCGTGACGCCAAAACCTGATAAGGTGGACGTCTTTGTGACCAAATCCAAGATTGACCAAAATCTGGATTTTGAAGATTTGGCGGATCTACCAGACATGGAAGAATTAGCCCAAATGTCGCCGGATGAATTTCTCAAAACCTTGGAAAAGAGCATTGCAGATAAGACCAAGGACGATATTGATGCCATCCAATCTCTAGAGCAGGTCGAAGCAAAGGAAGAAGAGCAAGAGCAGGCAGAAAAGGAGACTGAGAGTAAGAAAGAACCTTATATCTACTATATCCTGCGCTTTGCAAGCCTTGCTGACTTAGTTGCTTTTGCAAAGACGGTTAACTACCAGATGGAAACCTCTGAACTCTATAAGATGAATGGACACTATTATTTGACAATCTTAGTTGATGTGGAAAATCATCCAAGTCCATATCCAGCCTGGCTCTTGGCTCGTATGCGTGAATTTGCAGACGACAGTGACATCAGTCGTTCCGTTTTGCAAGAGTATGGACAAATCTTGATCAATCACGATGCGGTTCTTAATTTGCAAAAGATTCGTTCATAATTTTTAAAATCAATTTTCATTTATCAAGAAAGACGAATCATGGGATTCGTTTTTTCTTTACTAGACTGAAATAGTGATTTACTATAATAGGAATTTTCACAAAATTCTGTTATAATGGCTATATCAGAAAATTTCTAGGAGACAAACATGACAGTTAAAATTGCTTTACTTGGATTTGGTACCGTTGCAAGTGGTGTGCCATTCCTACTAAAGGAAAATGGAGAAAAAATCGTTCAGTCAGCTCATTCTGAGATTGAAGTAGCCAAGGTATTGGTCAAGGATGAAGATGAGAAGAACCGCTTGCTTGCAGCAGGAAATGACTTTAACTTTGTGACCAATGTAGATGATATTTTAGCAGACAAAGATGTTACCATCGTAGTGGAATTGATGGGGCGTATCGAACCAGCTAAGACCTTTATCACTCGTGCCTTAGAAGCTGGGAAACACGTTGTTACTGCTAACAAGGACCTTTTGGCTGTTCATGGTGCAGAATTGTTAGAAATCGCTAAAGAGCATAATGTAGCACTTTACTATGAAGCAGCAGTAGCTGGTGGGATTCCAATTCTTCGTACTTTGGCAAATTCGTTGGCTTCTGACAAAATTACGCGCGTTCTTGGTGTCGTTAATGGAACTTCCAACTTCATGATGACCAAGATGGTGGAAGAAGGCTGGTCTTATGATGATGCTCTGGCCGAAGCTCAAAGACTTGGATTTGCAGAAAGTGACCCTACAAATGACGTGGATGGGATTGATGCAGCCTACAAGATGGTGATTTTGAGCCAGTTTGCTTTTGGTATGAAGGTTGCCTTTGACGATGTAGCCCACAAGGGAATCCGCAACATCACACCAGAAGACGTAGCTGTGGCCCAAGACCTTGGCTATGTAGTGAAATTGGTTGGTTCTATCGAGGAAACTCCTTCAGGTATTGCTGCAGAAGTGACTCCAACCTTCCTTCCTAAAGCACATCCACTTGCCAGTGTGAATGGGGTAATGAACGCAGTCTTTGTGGAGTCTATCGGCATCGGTGAATCTATGTACTACGGACCAGGTGCGGGTCAAAAACCAACTGCGACAAGTGTTGTAGCAGATATTGTCCGTATCGTTCGTCGCTTGAATGATGGCACTATTGGTAAAGACTTCAACGAATACAGCCGTGACCTAGTCTTGGCTAATCCAGAAGATGTTAAAGCTAATTACTACTTCTCAATCTTGGCTCCAGACTCAAAAGGTCAGGTCTTGAAACTAGCTGAAATCTTTAATGCTCAAGATATTTCCTTCAAGCAAATCCTCCAAGATGGCAAAGAGGGTGACAAGGCGCGTGTAGTCATCATTACACATAAGATCAATAAAGCGCAGCTTGAGAATGTTTCAGCTGAGTTGGCCAAAGCTTCAGAATTTGACCTCTTGAATACCTTCAAGGTGTTAGGAGAATAGGATGAAGATTATTGTACCTGCAACCAGTGCCAATATTGGGCCAGGTTTTGATTCGGTTGGTGTAGCTGTAACCAAGTATCTTCAAATTGAGGTCTGTGAAGAACGAGATGAGTGGTTGATTGAACACCAGATTGGCAAATGGATTCCACATGACGAGCGTAATCTCTTGCTTAAGATTGCCTTACAAATTGCGCCTGACTTGCAACCGAGACGTTTGAAAATGACCAGTGATGTTCCCTTGGCGCGTGGTTTGGGTTCTTCTAGCTCGGTTATCGTTGCTGGGATTGAACTGGCTAACCAACTGGGCAAGCTCAACTTATCTAACCACGACAAATTGCAGTTGGCTACCAAGATTGAAGGGCATCCTGACAATGTGGCTCCAGCTATCTATGGAAATCTTGTTGTTGCGAGTTCCGTTGAAGGTCACGTTTCAGCAATCGTGGCTGACTTCCCAGAATGTGATTTTCTAGCTTACATTCCTAACTATGAATTGCGCACTCGCGATAGCCGTGGTGTCCTTCCTAAGAAATTGTCCTACAAGGAAGCTGTTGCAGCTAGTTCTATCGCCAATGTGGCCGTTGCAGCCTTGTTAGCAGGAGATATGGTGACTGCTGGGCAAGCAATCGAGGGGGACCTCTTCCACGAGCGTTATCGTCAAAGTCTGGTCCGTGAATTTGCGACGATTAAGCAAGTAGCCAAAGAGAATGGTGCCTATGCAACCTATCTTTCAGGTGCCGGGCCAACAGTTATGGTCTTGGCTTCTCATGACAAGATGCCAGCGATTAAGGCAGAATTGGAAAAGCAACCCTTCAAAGGCAAACTGCATGATTTGAAGGTTGATACCCAAGGTGTCCGTGTCGAAGCAAACTAAAGAATAGAAGATAGGATGGGGAAACTCTTGACTAGAGGGCTTCCTATCCTTTTTTTGAAAAGAAGTTTATACTCAATGAAAATCAAAGAGCAAACTAGGAAGCTAGCCGCAGGCTGCTCAAAACAGTGTTTTGAGGTTGTGGATAGAACTGACGAAGTTAGCTCAAAACAGTGTTTTGAGGTTGCAGATGTAAGCTGACGTGGTTTGAAGAGATTTTCGAAGAGTATTAGTTAAAAACTTGATAAAGGAGAAATAAAGATGGCAGAAATTTATCTAGCAGGTGGTTGTTTTTGGGGCCTAGAGGAGTATTTTTCCCGAATTGCTGGAGTGCTAGCAACCAGTGTCGGATACGCTAATGGCCAAGTCGAAACGACCAATTACCAGTTGCTCAAGGAAACAGACCATGCAGAGACTGTTCAAGTGATTTATGATGAGAAAGCGGTGTCACTTAGAGAGATTTTGCTTTATTATTTCCGTGTCATTGATCCCTTGTCTATTAACCAACAAGGGAATGACCGTGGTCGCCAATATCGAACTGGGATCTATTACCAAGATGAAGCAGACTTGCCGGCTATCTACACAGTGGTGCAGGAGCAAGAACGCATGCTGGGTCGAAAGATTGCAGTAGAGGTGGAGAAACTTCGTCACTACATTCTGGCTGAAGACTACCATCAAGACTATCTCAAGAAAAATCCTTCTGGTTACTGTCATATCGATGTGACCGATGCTGAGAAGCCATTGATTGATGCCTCTAACTATGAAAAGCCTAGTCAAGAGGTGTTAAAGGAAAACTTAACTGAAGAGTCCTATCGTGTCACCCAAGAAGCTGCTACAGAGGCTCCATTTAGTAATGCTTATGACCAGACCTTCGAAGAAGGGATTTATGTAGATATCACGACTGGCGAGCCACTCTTTTTTGCCAAGGATAAGTTTGCTTCAGGTTGTGGTTG
The DNA here is from genome assembly GCF_024295845.1 of Streptococcus sp. CF8-6. Lineage (NCBI taxonomy): Bacteria > Bacillati > Bacillota > Bacilli > Lactobacillales > Streptococcaceae > Streptococcus > Streptococcus sp. CF8-6. The sequence goes on from NZ_JANCOF010000003.1 coordinate 67,065, forward strand.
GCCAAGTTTTAGCCGTCCAATTTCCAAGGAATTGATTCATTATTACAAGGACTTGAGCCATGGGATGGAGCGAATCGAGGTTCGTTCTCGCTCAGGCAATGCTCACTTGGGTCATGTTTTCACAGATGGACCTCAGGAGTTAGGTGGCCTCCGTTACTGTATTAATTCTGCTTCCTTACGCTTTGTAGCCAAGGATGAGATGGAAAAAGCAGGATATGGCTATCTATTACCTTACTTAAACAAATAAAACGGAGATGGTGGGGCTTCCCACTTTCTTCATTTCCAGAATAAGAATAGAAGGGACTTATGAAACACTTACTATCTTACTTCAAACCCTACATCAAAGAATCCATTTTGGCACCCTTGTTCAAGCTACTAGAAGCTGTTTTTGAACTCTTGGTTCCCATGGTGATTGCCGGGATTGTTGACCAGTCCTTGCCTCAGAGAGATCAAGGGCACCTTTGGATGCAGATTGGCCTGCTTCTTATCTTTGCAGTGATTGGCGTTTTAGTGGCCTTGGTAGCCCAGTTTTACTCAGCCAAGGCTGCGGTTGGATTTGCCAAAGAACTGACAGACGACCTTTATCGTCATATTCTTTCCTTACCCAAGGATAGCAGAGATCGTTTGACAACTTCGAGCTTGGTGACTCGCTTGACTTCGGATACCTACCAGATTCAGACTGGGATCAATCAATTTCTGCGCCTCTTTTTGCGAGCGCCCATTATTGTTTTTGGGGCTATCTTTATGGCCTATCGCATTTCTGCTGAGCTGACTTTCTGGTTCTTAGTCATGGTTGTCATTTTGACGATTGTCATTGTCGGGCTCTCTCGATTGGTCAATCCTCTCTACAGTAGTCTTAGAAAGAAAACGGACCAGCTGGTTCAGGAAACGCGCCAGCAATTGCAAGGGATGCGAGTTATTCGTGCTTTTGGTCAGGAAAAACGAGAGTTAAAGATTTTTCAAACTCTTAACCAAGTTTATGCCAGATTGCAAGAAAAAACAGGCTTCTGGTCTAGTTTGTTAACACCTCTGACCTATCTGATTGTTAATGGAACTCTCCTTGTTATTATCTGGCAGGGCTATATTTCAATTCAAGGAGGTTTACTTAGTCAAGGTGCTCTCATTGCCCTTATCAACTACCTCTTGCAGATTTTGGTGGAATTGGTCAAATTAGCCATGCTGATCAATTCTCTCAATCAGTCCTATATCTCAGCTAAGCGAATCGAGGAAGTCTTTGCCGAAGCTCCAGAGGATATTCATTCAGAATTAGAACAAAAGCAAGCTGCCGGTAATCAGGTTTTACAAGTACAAGAATTAACCTTTACCTATCCTGATGCGGCTCAGCCTTCTCTGAGAGACATTTCCTTTGATATGAAGCAAGGACAGATCCTTGGTATCATCGGAGGAACGGGTTCTGGTAAGTCAAGCTTGGTGCAAGTCTTACTTGGACTTTATCCAGTAGACAAGGGGATCATTGACCTTTATCGAGATGGACGTAGTCCTCTTAATCTTGAGCAGTGGCGGTCTTGGATTGCCTATGTACCCCAAAAGGTCGAACTCTTTAAAGGAACTATTCGTTCCAACTTGACTCTAGGTTTCAATCGAGAAGTATCGGACCAGCAACTCTGGCAAGCCTTGGAGATTGCGCAAGCTAAGGATTTTGTCAGTGAAAAGGAAGGGCTTTTGGATGCTACTGTTGAGGCAGGAGGTCGAAATTTCTCAGGCGGACAAAAACAAAGGCTGTCTATCGCCCGTGCAGTCTTGCGCCAAGCTCCATTTCTCATCCTGGATGATGCGACCTCGGCCCTCGACACCATCACCGAGTCTAAGCTCTTGAAAGCTATCCGAGAGAATTTACCTAACACGAGCTTAATCTTGATTTCTCAACGGACTTCGACACTTCAGATGACTGACCAGATTCTCCTCTTGGAAAAAGGTGAGCTACTAGCTATTGGCAAGCACGATGACTTGATGAAAACTAGCCAAGTCTATCGTGAAATCAATGCATCCCAACATGGAAAGGAGGACTAGCATGAAACGACAAACTGCAAACCAGACGCTCAAACGTTTGGCCGTAGATTTAGCAAGCCATCCCTTCCTCCTTTTCCTAGCCTTTCTAGGAACTATTGCCCAAGTTGGTTTATCGATTTACCTACCTATTTTGATTGGGCAGGTCATCGACCAAGTCCTAGTGGCTGGTTCTTCAGTAATTTTTTGGCAGATTTTCATCCAGATGATCTTGGTGGTCATAGGAAATACTCTGGTACAATGGGTCAATCCTCTTCTCTATAATCGCCTAATCTTCTCTTATACCAGAGATTTACGAGAGCGAATTATTCATAAGCTCCATCGGTTACCGATTGCTTTTGTGGATCGGCAAGGCAGTGGAGAGATGGTCAGTCGAGTGACCACAGACATAGAGCAGCTGGCAGCCGGCTTGACCATGATTTTTAACCAATTTTTCATTGGTGTTTTGATGATTTTGGTTAGTATTTTAGCCATGATCCAAATTCATCTCCTCATGACCCTCTTGGTCTTGCTGTTGACACCACTATCCATGGTGATTTCACGCTTTATTGCCAAGAGATCTTATCATCTCTTCCAGAAGCAAACAGAGACGAGGGGGATTCAGACTCAGTTGATTGAAGAATCACTTAGCCAGCAGACCATTATCCAGTCCTTTAATGCTCAGACAGAGTTTATCCAAAGACTGCATGAGGCTAATGCCAACTACGCAGGCTATTCTCAGTCAGCCATCTTTTATTCTTCAACGGTTAATCCTTCGACTCGCTTTGTCAATGCGCTCATTTACGCTCTTCTTGCTGGAGTGGGAGCCTATCGTATCATGATGTGTTCAACTTTGACTATCGGTCGTTTAGTGACTTTTTTGAACTATGTCCAACAATACACCAAGCCCTTTAACGATATTTCTTCAGTGCTAGCTGAGTTGCAAAGTGCTCTAGCTTGTGCAGAGCGCGTCTATGCTGTCTTAGAAAGTCCTGAAGTAGCTGAAACAGGTAAGGAAGTCTTGACCAGTGACCAGGTTAAGGGAGCCATTTCCTTTAAACAGGTCTCTTTTGGATACAATCCTGAAAGGATCTTGATTAAGGACTTGTCTATTGATATCCCAGCTGGTAGCAAGGTGACCATCGTTGGTCCGACAGGTGCGGGTAAGTCAACTCTTATCAATCTCCTCATGCGTTTTTATCCCATTAACTCTGGAGAAATCTTGCTGGACGGTCGTTCCATTTACGACTATACCCGAGCATCATTGAGACAGCAGTTTGGCATGGTGCTCCAAGAAACCTGGCTCAAGCAAGGAACCATTCATGACAATATTGCCTTTGGAAATCCTGATGCTAGCCGGGAGCAGGTGATTGCTGCTGCAAAGGCAGCCAATGCAGACTTTTTCATCCAACAGTTGCCACAGGGATACGATACCAAGTTGGAAAATGCAGGAGAATCCCTCTCTATTGGGCAAGCCCAGCTCTTGACCATCGCCCGAGTCTTTCTAGCTATCCCTAAGATTCTTATCTTAGACGAAGCGACTTCTTCCATCGATACACGGACAGAAGTGCTAGTACAGGATGCCTTTGCTAAACTGATGAAGGGACGTACAAGCTTTATCATTGCTCACCGTTTATCAACCATTCAGGATGCGGATTTGATTCTAGTTTTGGTAGATGGTGACATTGTTGAGCATGGGAACCATAAGGACCTCATGGCTAGAAAGGGTAAGTATTACCAAATGCAAAAAGCAGCAGCTTTTAGCTCTGAATAATCCTTTCTATTTTGCAGTATTATGGACAAAAAAAGTTGCCTTCGGGTGACTTTTTTGTTACAATAGCTAGAAAAATTATTCACTGTAAATTGTCTTATAGAAAAGGAGCCTATAATGAAAGTCTATCAGCATGTAAATATCGTGACTTGTGACCAAGATTTCCATGTTTATTTGGATGGTATCTTAGCCGTTAAGAACTCTCAAATCGTCTATGTCGGTCAAGAGGAGCCAGAGATTTTAGAGCAAGCTGAGCAGATTATAGACTATCAGGGAGCCTGGATCATGCCTGGTTTGGTCAATTGCCATACCCATTCTGCTATGACAGGTTTGCGAGGGATTCGGGATGATAGTAATCTCCATGAATGGCTCAATGACTATATCTGGCCAGCAGAAGCAGGATTTACTCCCGACATGACTACCAAGGCAGTCAAAGAAGCTCTGACAGAGATGCTCCAGTCAGGAACAACAACCTTCAACGATATGTATAATCCCAATGGTGTAGATATTGAGAGAATTTATCAGGCAGTCAAGGCATCTAAGATGCGTTGTTACTTCTCACCGACCCTCTTTTCTTCAGAGGCAGAAACAACTGCTGAGACCATAAGCAGGACACGTGCCATCATAGAGGAAATCTTAGGATATGAAAATCCAAATTTCAAGGTTATGGTAGCTCCCCATTCTCCCTACAGTTGTAGTAAAGATTTACTAGAAGAAAGCTTAGAAATAGCAAAAGAGCTGGACATTCCTATCCATATCCATGTGGCGGAGACCAAGGAGGAATCAGGAATTATCCTGAAACGTTATGGCAAACGTCCCCTTGCCTTTCTAGAAGAACTAGGTTACTTAGATCATCCGTCTGTTTTTGCTCATGGGGTCGAATTAAACGAGCGAGAAATTGAACGCTTGGCAACCTCTCAAGTGTCCATCGCCCACAATCCTATCAGTAATCTAAAACTGGCCTCAGGAATCGCTCCAATCATCCAACTGCAAAAAGCAGGAGTGGCAGTGGGAATTGCGACAGACTCGGTTGCTTCCAATAACAATCTAGATATGTTTGAGGAAGGACGGACCGCAGCCCTCCTTCAGAAGATGAAAAGTGGAGATGCCAGCCAATTTCCTATCGCAACAGCCCTTAAGGCACTGACAATCGAAGGAGCTAAGGTTCTAGGAATGGAAAAGCAGATAGGAAGCCTAGAAGTTGGCAAGCAAGCGGATTTTCTGGCCATTCAACCACAAGGAAAAATCCATCTTCAACCTCAGGAAAATATGCTCTCTCACCTGGTTTATGCTGTCAAATCCAGTGATGTTGATGATGTCTATATTGCAGGTGAACAGGTGGTTAAGCAAGGCAAAGTTTTGACAGTAGAGATTTAAAAAAATTTAAAAAAAGTTTGCAAAAATCTTGCATTCTTTTTTTGTCTATGCTATACTTATATACGGTTTGAAAAAACTGCCTAAGACAGTAGGGGAGCTTGACTCATAAAGATCCTACCGAGGACAAAACGTATCATGTAAAAAGAAGCGTATTGTACTTTCGTGTCTAGGTTTGGGCGCGTTTTTCTTTTGGAAAAATTCCCCAAGCAAAATAATTACGGAGGTGAACACACTAATGAGTGAAGCAATTATTGCTAAAAAAGCGGAACTAGTTGACGTAGTAGCTGAAAAAATGAAAGTTGCTGCATCTATCGTCGTTGTAGACGCTCGTGGTTTGACAGTTGAGCAAGATACAGTTCTTCGTCGTGAGCTTCGTGGAAGCGAAGTTGAGTATAAAGTCATTAAAAACTCAATCTTGCGTCGTGCAGCTGAAAAAGCTGGTCTTGAAGATCTTGCATCAGTATTTGTTGGACCATCTGCAGTAGCATTTTCTAACGAAGATGTTATCGCACCAGCGAAAATCTTGAACGACTTTGCTAAAAACGCTGAAGCACTTGAAATCAAAGGTGGTGCAATCGAAGGCGCTGTCGCATCTAAAGAAGAAATCGTTGCTCTTGCAACTCTTCCAAACCGCGAAGGACTTCTTTCTATGCTCCTTTCTGTACTTCAAGCGCCAGTGCGCAACGTTGCTCTTGCAGTCAAAGCGGTTGCAGACAACAAAGAAGACGCAGCTTAATCGTAAGCTACGCAGCGTAGCTTAGCTACGAAAAAACTATTATAAAATTAAAAACTTATTTGGAGGAAATAACAATGGCATTGAACATTGAAAACATTATTGCTGAAATTAAAGAAGCTTCAATCCTTGAATTGAACGACCTTGTAAAAGCTATCGAAGAAGAATTTGGTGTAACTGCAGCTGCTCCTGTAGCTGTTGCTGCAGCTGGTGCTGCTGACGCTGGTGCCGCTAAAGACTCATTTGACGTTGAGTTGACAGCTGCTGGTGACAAAAAAGTTGGCGTTATCAAAGTTGTACGTGAAATCACTGGTCTTGGACTTAAAGAAGCTAAAGAACTTGTTGATGGTGCACCAGGTGTCATCAAAGAAGGCGTTCCAACTGCTGAAGCTGAAGAAATCAAAGCTAAATTGGAAGAAGCTGGAGCTTCAGTTACTCTTAAATAATAGAGCAACTACATTAGTAGCTTAAAAACATGATTAAACCGCTATTCTTATGAGTAGCGGTTTTTTCTGTTACGATTTAAAATGGGTAAACCTACTTGAAATTATGGTCTGATACGAAAGTTCTAGTTTTTTTACTAACAGTTACTAGAATCTTGATATAATTTCAATTTTCTTCTTGACTCTGACCTTAGGGGAGGGAGTATACTAATGATAGATAAGAAAGGAGATTATTATGCAAATCAATATGATTCGTTCAGATAAAGTTTACCAAGAGATGCTCGAGCTTCCTTTAGAAAAGAGAGAAGGTTGCTTTCGAGCTAAGATTTTAGCACCTTTTGCAACAAAATATCAAACTCAACACATTCCTCTGAAAGCGAAGTATCCCGGAGGATTTGATGCTCTGTTCCTGCTTGGTTTTATGAATCAGCTACCCGGCACTCTATCAGAAAAGGATAGACCAGCTATCGACGCTCTGAGCTCTGATCAACTCTGGCAAGACTGTCAGGATACTATCAAGAGGAGTATTGGTCTTTTTGAGCAGGCTGGCTATGACTTAGAGGTTGAGGATTACAATTTTACTATTTTATTGGGTAATCCAGAAAAACCTATGCTACGGCTCAATAAGGGTTACAGCGGAGATGGTGGAATTCCAGGTTACCTCATGCTTAGTCTGCTACCGAATGACTATACTTTGCCACGTGTGCAAGCGGCGCTGGCCCACGAGTGCAATCATAATGTCCGATTCCAATTTATCAAATGGAACCAGCAGACGACACTAGCAGACTGGGTAGTCAGTGAAGGATTGGCAGAGTCTTTTGCTGCTGAGCTCTATGGCAAAGATCTCATCGGACCCTGGGTCACTTCAACCAGTCCAGAGCAGTTAGAAGAGATTAAGCCCATTATCTCAAGTCAACTTCAGCTAACGGGGATGGCGGAAATGGCTCCTTATCTTTATGGTGATGAAATGGCTGAGATTCAAGGTCAAATACCGGTTGGAATGCCTTATGCTGCGGGCTATGCTTATGGTTATCATCTGATACAAGCCTATCTGAAAAAGACTGGCAAGAGCATTATTGAAGCGACAGTAACACCGACAGAAGAGATTTTAGAGGCGACAAAAGACTTTTGGCAATGACATATTTTTGCTTGAAAATCTGCCAGAACCTGATATAATGTAGGTAATTTCTGGAGGTGATTATATGCACTATAAAAAGGTCGAATTGAAAGTCACAAATCAAGGTATCCATGAGCACAAGATTTTTCAAGGGGTTAAGATTTTCAGTCGCAGCAAGCTGTCCAAAGATCAGAAAAGTATTCTGACGCAGAAGCTTTTCCTGACACCGAAGCAAAACATCGTTTACTATCAACGGAAAGATATCAATTATGACCAGAACTGGCAACATAAGAAGGACTATTATGAACTAACTTATGGCCAGTTGGACAGAGAAACTGTCTTTAAGGTTTGTCAAGATTTTGACGACCTGAGTCCTTTTCTAGAGGATGAGCTGCTTGAGAAGCTAAAAGAAAAGCAAGCGACAGGCAAATTTTTTGAAAAGTTAGATATATAAAAATCCGACTGCTTTGATAAGCAGTCGGATTTCTTTGAGATATAGTTTGATAGTCTTTCATAAGGAAAACTAGATCTATTTTTATCATGAACAGCTAACTTAGTTAGAAGTTGTGGAACGGTATAGTTGACATCTATGAAGAATAAGCGTATAATCAGAGAAAAATGATTGAGTGCTCACTCAATATATAGATAAACAAAGGAGTTCATGAAATGGTTGTTCAAGCAATACAGTATAGTCGTTTCGGTGATGAAGAAGTGCTAGATTTGGTGAACATTAAATCTGATGTTTTGGAAGTGAATCAAGTTAGGGTAGAAGTTTATGCAGTTGGTTTAAATCCTATTGATTATAAGACTTTTGAGGGGGCAAAGCCACTTCGTTTTCTATCTTTTATGACGAAACTAAGGAAGCCAAGTCGTTGGTTTGAGTCAAAATCATCTCTCTTTCCAAGAGGTGTTGGTCGGGATTTTGCTGGAGTTATCACAGAAATTGGTGAAGGAGTAAGTCGGTTTGCAGTAGGGGACAAGGTTTTTGGAACAATGATCAGTGACCCTGGATTGGGGACCAAGAGGGGAGCTTTGGCAACAGAAATTTGTGTCAATGAATCGGAAATCGGACTAAAACCAGAGATGATTGATATGAACCATGCTGCTACTATGGGAGTGGCTTCCCTAACAGTGGGTGGTGCTTTTAGAAGAATCAACTTAAATCCTAAAGATGTTGTAGTTATTTCAGCGGCGACAGGTGGTATTGGAAGTATTGCAGTACAGTATGCAGTTGCTAAAGGTGCGACAGTTATTGGAATTGCTAGTAAGAAAAATTCAGAATATCTGAAGTCTTTAGGTGCCATACCAGTTGCTTACGAAGAGAACATCCAGAATGCTCTTCTATCAGCAAGTCCAAAGCCAATTACAAAATTCTTGGATTGCTATGGAAGTGATTATGTTAAGTTGGCTTTCAGTTTGGGATTGAAGGGTACGGCTATTGGAACGCTAGTTCCTTCACCATATGTTATGATAAGAGGAGCTCAGTTCACGGGTCCGAGACATTCGACATATGATGATTTGAACACTCTAGCGGAAATGGTCTCAGATGGGAAGGTTCGGCTGAATATTGATCAGGTTTATGATTTTTCTCTAAAGTCAGTTAGAGAGGCATATCGTAGTCTGAAGTCGGGACACACTCGAGGTAAGAAAGTTGTAAAAGTAAGAGAGTAGCAGAGAGGTACCAGCAATGGAAAGTTTAGAACAAAAGTATGCTCAGACATTAGAAAATAGTAACTTGAGTTTAAAACAACGTCAAGTATTATTATCAAGTCTAAAGCTATTTTCAGAAATTGGCTTTGAGAATACAACAGCAAGCCTTATTGCCAAGGTGGCTAGAGTTTCAGAAGGGACTGTTTTTAGTTACTTTAAAACCAAGGAAGGCATCTTAGAAGCTATTCTGTCAACTTTTCTCGAACAAGTTATTCCAGATATGATTGCTGATTTTTCTGAGAAGAAATTTACAGCAAACCAAGAGAGTTTTCCAGTGTTTTTGAGAAGCATTGTTCGAGATAGACTAGTTTTCATTCAGGAGAATCACATGCAAGTTAAAATTCTCTTGAGTCGTTCTTTTATTGATAAAACTATTTCTAATCAGTTAGGGAATGTTATTGTTCACTCTATCATTAAGCCAATTAGTCCAGTTCTGAATCAGTTTAAAGAAAATGGTGTTATCCGAGATTGGTCAAATGAAAGAATCGTTCGTTATATTTTAGCCTTGAGTCTTTCTTATGCTCTTCCAATGATGTTGAATGATAATGAGAACCTAGACATAGATGAAGCAGTAAATGAAATAGTTGAATGCCTGTCTTCTGCCTTAGTAGAAGTAAAATAAATCTTGATTTTTAAGCTTACTATTTTAAATAGTGAGCTTTTTTGAAACCAACATAAAAAATCCCCAATCATAATGATTGAGGATTGAAACAATACCTTAACTATCATAGCCTTGGCTACATTTTTAAAAGTTGTTTTAGCTGTGCTGAGGATCTTGATACTGATGTCCTCGAGACGACCAGAGTATACTGACATCTATTCATCTGATAAGAGAGACTTTATCATCCAGATATTCATAGCAGGATGGCCAGCGGCGTTAGAAAGTGGTTGTTGCAGTGATGTGAAACCATAGTGTTGATAGATGGCCACAGCCGTAGCCAGTTCAGTAGAGGTTTCTAGATAAAGCTGTTCATAACCAGCTAGGCGGGTTTCCTGGAATATCCGCTTTATCAAACGGCTAGAATAACCTTTGCCACGACTGTTTTTAGTGACATACAGTTTTTGTAATTCAGCAATCCTATCAGACACAGGTGAAAAGCCACCACAGCCAACCAGCTGACCTTCATCTTCCAGAACAAAGTAAGCTGCTCTCTCTTGATGTTGATAATAGTCGGCCAAATGATCTAGATGAGAATCAAAGTAGACAGTTCCTGGTTTGTCAAGCCCGAATTCTTCTAGGCTAGTTCGAATGAGCTGCGCTACAGCTGAATTGTCTCTCACTTCCATTGGCCGTAAGTTCATCATTTGTCCTCCGATAAGATGTATTGACTAATTAAACAATACCTTGTGCAATCATAGCGTTTGCTACGTTTTCGAAGGCAGCGATATTTGCTCCTGCAAGGTAGTCGGTACCAAGTCCGTATGTTTCAGCAGTTGTTTTAGCTGTGTTGAAGATGTTGGTCATGATGTCTTTGAGGCGTCCATCAACTTCTTCACGAGTCCATGAAAGGCGAAGGCTGTTTTGGCTCATTTCAAGCGCTGATACAGCTACACCACCAGCGTTGGCAGCTTTGGCAGGTCCGTAAAGGATTCCGTTTTCTTTGTAGACTTTAATCGCATCAAGGTCACTAGGCATGTTAGCACCTTCAGATACACAGATAACGCCTTGAGCAACCAAACGTTTAGCTGCTTCACCGTTGATTTCGTTTTGAGTCGCACATGGAAGAGCGATGTCGTAGTTTCCAACGTAAGTCCATACAGAACCTTCATGGTAAGTAGCAGTTGCTTTCTCAGCTGCGTACTCAGTCAAACGAGCACGGCGTTTTTCTTTAACATCAACCAAAAGATCGAAGTCAATACCATTTTCGTCGATGACATAACCGTTTGAGTCAGATACAGAGATAACAGTAGCGCCGAGTTCAGTCGCTTTTTGAAGAGCGTATTGAGCTACGTTACCAGAACCTGAAATAACCACTTTCTTACCAGCAAAACTGTTACCGTTAGCTTTGAGCATTTCTTCGGTATAGTAAACCAAACCATAACCAGTTGCTTCAGGACGAATCAAGCTACCACCAAATCCAAGAGGTTTACCAGTCAAGACACCCGCATCAAATTGGTTAAGGCGTTTGTATTGTCCGTAAAGGTAACCAATTTCACGTCCACCAACACCGATATCACCAGCAGGTACGTCAAGAGATGGTCCGATGTATTTTTGCAATTCTGTCATAAAGCTTTGGCAGAAGCGCATCACTTCAGCGTCAGTCTTTCCTTTAGGATCGAAGTCTGATCCACCTTTACCTCCACCGATTGGAAGTCCAGTCAAAACGTTTTTAAAGATTTGTTCGAAGCCGAGGAATTTCAAGATCCCTTGGTTTACAGTTGGGTGGAAACGAAGTCCGCCTTTATATGGTCCAACAGCTGAGTTAAATTGAACACGGTAACCACGGTTCACTTGGACTTTTCCATCACGGTCAACCCAAGGAACACGGAAAGAAATCACGCGCTCAGGCTCAGTGATGCGTGCCAAGATGTTTTCTTCGATATACTCAGGATGTTTTTCAAATACAGGCTCCAAAGTGCTGAAGAATTCTTCAACCGCCTGGAGAAATTCAGCCTCATGCCCGTTACGAGCTTTCACAGTTGCAAACACGCTTTGGATATAGTCTTTAGCAGATGTCATATCGTTCTCCTTTTTGTTGTTATATTTTATTACATGAGCCATTATAGCAGAATTTTTTTTGAGTGTAAAGAAAAAAACAGAAATTTTCTAAAAATTCTTTCAATTTACAAAACCGAACGTTTTATATAGAAATTAGTTTCTCAAAGAGAAAATCTTAAAGTATGGTATAATATTAGAAATAAAAGGAATCTGGAGGATCAGAATCATGGTATCAACGAAAACACAAATAGCTGGCTTTGAGTTTGCCAATTGCTTGATGAATGCAGCGGGTGTGGCTTGTATGACGATAGAGGAACTTGAAGGAGTCAAAAACTCAGCAGCGGGTACTTTTGTCACAAAGACAGCGACCTTGGACTTTCGTCAGGGAAATCCTGAACCACGATACCAGGATGTTCCGCTTGGTTCTATCAACTCTATGGGCTTGCCAAATAATGGCTTAGACTACTATCTAGACTATCTTTTGGACTTGCAGGAAAAAGAGCCAAACCGTACTTTCTTCCTATCTTTAGTCGGCATGTCTCCAGAAGAAACACATACCATCTTGAAAAAAGTGCAAGAGAGTGAATTCAAAGGACTTATAGAGCTCAATCTCTCTTGTCCAAACGTTCCAGGAAAACCTCAGATTGCCTATGATTTTGAGACAACAGACCGTATCTTGTCAGAGGTATTTGCCTACTTTACCAAACCTCTTGGGATCAAATTGCCACCTTATTTTGATATTGTTCACTTTGACCAAGCTGCAGCTATTTTCAACAAATATCCACTCAAGTTTGTTAACTGTGTTAATTCTATCGGAAATGGTCTCTATATTGAAGATGAGTCTGTCGTGATTCGTCCCAAAAATGGATTTGGTGGGATTGGTGGAGAATACATCAAGCCAACAGCTCTAGCGAATGTTCATGCCTTCTATCAACGTCTCAATCCTCAAATCCAAATCATTGGAACGGGTGGCGTTCTAACGGGTCGTGATGCCTTTGAACACATCCTCTGCGGTGCTAGTATGGTGCAAGTAGGAACGACGCTCCACAAGGAAGGTGTCGGTGCTTTTGAACGCATTACCAATGAACTAAAAGCAATCATGGCGGAAAAAGGGTATGAGAGTCTAGAAGATTTCCGTGGGAAATTGCGCTACATTGATTAAAGTTACTAAAAAATCAGAAGAAAGGAGAGAAGATGCTAGCTATTGAAGACAGTCAGAAGTTGACTTTATCAAATCTACCTAGCTTGAATCTATTTACAGGGACAGACCAGGGTCAGTTTGAAGTTATGAAGAGTCAAGTGTTGAAACAGATTGGTTATGATCCAGCTGATCTCAACTTTGCTTACTTTGATATGAAAGAAGTAGCTTATAAAGACTTAGAGTTGGAGCTGGTCAGTCTCCCTTTCTTTGCGGATGAGAAAATCGTGATATTAGACCATTTTGTCGATATCACAACAGTCAAGAAACGATTTTTAGCAGATGATGAGCTAAAGTCATTTGAGGAATACCTTGATAATCCTTCGCCAACAACCAAGTTATTGATATTTGCTGAAGGAAAACTGGATAGCAAAAGAAGGCTGGCCAAACTGCTCAAACGTGATGCGACTGTTTTTGACGCTATTGAACCCAAGGAACAAGAACTGCGCCAGTATTTCCAAAAATGGAGTCAGACACAAGGTTTGCAGTTTGTGGGGCAATCCTTTGAAAATCTACTTATCAAATCTGGTTTCCAATTTAGTGAAATCCAGAAAAATCTCCTCTTTTTACAGTCTTATAAGTCAGACGGTGTGATTGAGGAGAAGGACATTGTCGAGGCTATTCCAAAGACCTTGCAGGACAATATTTTTGATTTGACTCAGTTTATTTTAGCTAAGAAGATTGACCAGGCCCGTGACCTGGTTAGAGATTTGACCTTGCAAGGGGAGGATGAAATCAAGCTCATAGCTGTCATGTTAGGACAGTTTCGTACCTTTACCCAAGTGAAGATTTTATCAGAAGCTGGTCAGACAGAATCGCAGATCGCAAGCAGTTTGGGGACTTATTTGGGACGCAATCCAAATCCTTATCAAATCAAGTTCGCATTGAGAGATTCGAGAGGGATTTCCTTGACCTTTCTCAAGCGAGCGATTTCTTATCTGATCGAAACAGACTACCAGATTAAGACAGGTGTCTATGAAAAAGGGTATCTGTTTGAAAAGGCACTTTTGCAGATTGCGGCAGAAGCAAATTGAGCAAAAAACTTGAAAAAAGAGGATGATTGCGTTATCATTTTCATATAGAAAGAAAAAGAGGTATTACAGATGGCTATTATCTTACCAGACCTTCCATACGCATATGACGCTTTGGAACCATACATCGATGCAGAAACAATGCACTTGCACCATGACAAACACCACCAAACTTATGTCAACAATGCTAATGCAGCTCTTGAAAAACACCCAGAAATCGGTGAAGACCTTGAAGCTTTGCTTGCTGATGTAGACTCTATCCCAGCTGATATCCGTCAAGCGCTTATCAATAACGGTGGTGGACACTTGAACCACGCTCTTTTCTGGGAATTGATGACTCCTGAGAAAACAGCTCCATCAGCAGAACTTGCAGCAGCAATCGATGCAACATTTGGTTCATTTGAAGAGTTCCAAGCAGCCTTCACTGCAGCAGCAACAACTCGTTTCGGCTCTGGATGGGCATGGTTGGTTGTCAACAAAGAAGGGAAGCTTGAAGTAACTTCAACCGCAAACCAAGATACTCCAATCTCAGAAGGTAAAAAACCAATCTTGGGCTTGGATGTTTGGGAACATGCTTACTACGTGAAATACCGCAACGTGCGTCTTGACTACATCAAAGCTTTCTTCTCAGTCATTAACTGGAACAAAGTAGATGAGCTTTACGCAGCAGCGAAATAATGAATAGGAAGGGAAGAGTCATTCTTCTCTTTTTGCTTTATATGGCAGAAGTCTGACAAAATCGTCAGACTTTTTTCTTTTTTATGAGAAACGTGCTAACTGCTAGAAATTATGGTAAAATAGAGTGTTAAGTAATCGTGGAAAAGGAAGATTATGCGTAAAGAAATTGCACCTGAATTATACAACTATAACAAGTTTCCTGGCCCAGAATTTCATGTGAATGGGGATAAGGTTGAGACTGAAGGGATTGCTTTTACCTTGGTTGAAAATATCAAGGATGCTTTCGATGTGACGGTCTTTAATCAACGCTTCTCAGAAGTGTTGACCAAGTTTGATTATGTCGTGGGGGACTGGAGCAATGAACAGCTCCGTCTACGTGGCTTTTACAAAGACGACCGAACAGAGGAAAAAATTGAAAAGATCAGTCGCTTACAGGACTATCTTTTGGAGTACTGTAGTTATGGTTGTGCTTATTTTGTCCTAGAAAATCAAGCACCGAAACGGGCTTCATTTGACAAGAAAATGCGTAAAAAGGAAGAGGAAAACCTTCCTAGAAGAGGCAAGAAACCTTCGCAAAACAAGAGAAAACCAAATACGGATAAGCGAAATAGACGTCGTCTTAAGGACCAAAAGTCTCAGAAAGAGGACAAGGGACAGCGCCATTTTGTCATTCGTCAGAAATAGATAGAGAATAAGGAGAAGAGATGAAACCGTCTATTTATAGTTTAACACGTCAAACCATGCAAGAATGGGTATTAGAACAGGGAGAAAAGAAATTCCGTGCAGATCAAATCTGGGAATGGCTCTATCGTAAACGTGTCCAGTCATTTGAAGAAATGACCAACCTTTCCAAGGATTTGATTGCCAAGCTTAATGACCAGTTTGTGGTCAATCCATTGAAACAGCGGATTGTACAAGAGTCTGCTGATGGTACTGTTAAGTATCTTTTCGAGTTGCCAGATGGCATGTTGATTGAGACAGTACTCATGCGTCAACACTACGGTTTGTCAGTCTGTGTGACCACTCAGGTTGGCTGTAATATTGGTTGTACCTTCTGTGCATCAGGCTTGATCAAGAAGCAACGTGACCTCAATAACGGGGAAATCGTAGCACAGATCATGCTAGTTCAGAAATACTTTGACGAACGTGGTCAGGATGAACGTGTCAGCCATATCGTTGTTATGGGAATTGGTGAACCATTTGATAATTACAACAATGTTTTGAATTTTGTCCGTACCATCAATGATGACAAGGGGATGGCAATCGGTGCTCGTCACATCACTGTTTCAACCTCAGGTTTGGCCCATAAAATTCGTGACTTTGCTAATGAAGGCGTACAGGTCAATCTGGCTGTTTCCCTTCACGCACCCAATAATGAATTGCGCTCAAGCATCATGAAAATTAATCGTGCCTTTCCGATTGAAAAGCTTTTCGCAGCTATTGAGTACTATATCGAAACAACTAATCGTCGTGTAACCTTTGAATATATCATGCTCAATGAAGTCAATGATGGTGTAGAACAAGCCTTGGAATTGGCTGAATTGCTCAAGAACATCAAGAAATTGTCTTATGTAAACTTGATTCCTTATAACCCTGTTAGTGAGCATGACCAATATAGCCGTAGTCCTAAAGAGCGCGTGATGGCCTTCTACGATACTCTCAAGAAAAAAGGGGTCAACTGTGTTGTCCGTCAAGAGCAT
Source organism: Streptococcus sp. CF8-6 (assembly GCF_024295845.1). Classification (NCBI taxonomy): domain Bacteria; kingdom Bacillati; phylum Bacillota; class Bacilli; order Lactobacillales; family Streptococcaceae; genus Streptococcus; species Streptococcus sp. CF8-6. The sequence continues at coordinate 83,489 of NZ_JANCOF010000003.1, forward strand.
GGTACAGATATTGATGCAGCTTGTGGACAATTGCGCTCCAATACAATGAAACGTGACCGCCAGAAGGCAGTCGCAGCGGTAAATCCATAAAATGACTAAAAAAAGAGAATTAATCTTGAGATTGGGAGTGGTTGTTTATAGCCTTTGCATTGTTTGTTTTTGCTTTACTCCCCAACCTCAACTTCCTACAGGAGTGGAAACTCCAGGTATTCAAACTTTTGGACGCCTGGTTTTTCTTTTAACTCCCTTAAACTCCCTTTGGAATCTAGGTGAGGTGACCAGTTTGGGGCAAGTCCTTTGGATCTTTTTGCAGAATATTTTAAATGTCTTCTTACTCTTCCCTCTGGTCTTTCAACTGATCTATCTCTGTCCAAATTTACGGCAAACGAAAAAAATCATCCTTCTCAGTTTTCTACTGAGTCTAGGAATTGAGTGTACGCAACTAGTTTTAGATTTTTTATTCGACTTTAATCGAGTCTTTGAGATTGATGATTTGTGGACCAATACCCTGGGAGGCTATCTGGCTTGGGTTCTCTATAAAGGACTGCATAAAAATAAGATAAGGAATTAGAATGAGTATTTTAGAAGTTAAAAATTTAAGTCACGGTTTTGGTGACCGTGCAATTTTTGAAGATGTGTCCTTCCGTCTCCTAAAGGGAGAGCACATCGGTCTTGTCGGTGCCAATGGTGAAGGGAAATCAACCTTTATGAGCATTGTGACTGGTAAGATGTTACCAGATGAAGGGAAGGTGGAGTGGTCAAAATATGTGACTGCTGGCTATCTGGATCAGCACGCTGTGCTAAAGGAAGGTCAAACCGTGCGTGATGTGTTGCGGACAGCCTTTGATGAGCTATTTAAAGCAGAAGCTCGTATCAATGACCTCTATATGGAAATGGCAGAGGACGGAGCAGATATTGATGCGCTGATGGAAGAAGTAGGAGAACTCCAAGACCGTTTGGAGAGTCGTGATTTCTATACTTTGGATGCTAAGATTGATGAAGTAGCGCGTGCTCTTGGTGTCATGGACTTTGGCATGGATACGGATGTAACTGCCTTATCAGGTGGACAAAGAACCAAGGTGCTTTTGGCTAAACTCCTCCTTGAAAAACCGGATATTTTGTTGCTTGACGAGCCAACTAACTACTTGGATGCTGAACACATTGACTGGCTCAAACGCTATCTCCAAAACTATGAGAATGCCTTTGTCCTTATTTCACATGATATTCCTTTCCTCAACGACGTAATCAATATCGTCTATCATGTGGAAAATCAACAGTTGACGCGTTACTCTGGTGACTACTACCAGTTCCAAGAAGTCTATGCTATGAAGAAATCTCAGTTGGAAGCGGCCTATGAACGTCAGCAGAAAGAGATAGCGGACCTCAAGGATTTCGTGGCTCGAAACAAAGCGCGTGTTGCAACACGAAATATGGCCATGTCCCGTCAAAAGAAATTGGATAAGATGGATATTATCGAACTGCAAAGTGAGAAGCCAAAACCATCCTTTGATTTCAAACCAGCTCGTACGCCAGGGCGCTTTATATTCCAAGCCAAGGACTTGCAGATTGGTTATGACCGTCCTCTTACCAAGCCTTTAAACCTTACTTTTGAACGCAATCAAAAGGTTGCCATTATCGGGGCAAATGGTATCGGGAAAACAACTCTCTTGAAGTCTCTCTTGGGCATTATTCCACCAATCGCTGGGGAAGTTGAACGCGGTGACTATCTAGAACTTGGTTACTTTGAACAGGAAGTAGAAGGTGGCAATCGTCAAACACCACTAGAGGCCGTCTGGAATGCCTTTCCTGCCCTTAACCAAGCAGAAGTCCGTGCAGCCCTTGCTCGTTGTGGCTTGACAACTAAGCACATCGAAAGCCAAATTCAGGTCTTATCAGGTGGAGAACAAGCCAAGGTACGCTTCTGTCTCTTGATGAACCGTGAAAACAACGTTTTAGTGCTGGACGAGCCGACCAACCACTTGGATGTAGATGCCAAGGATGAACTCAAACGCGCTCTCAAAGAATACAAGGGATCGATTCTTATGGTTTGCCACGAACCAGACTTTTATGAAGGCTGGATGGACCAAATCTGGGATTTTAACAAGCTAACTTAAAAGCGCTAAAAAAGCCAAGTCGAAATGACTTGGCTTTTTTGACTAGTAATTTAAATAGTTTTCAACTTCAGATTTCTCAATTTCTTTACCGTAGTGGCAAATCGGACAAGAAACGAAGTAACTTTTACCATAAGGAAAAAGTGGAATCCAGTAAAGGGTGAACTTGCGCCCAGTTTCTACGATCTCCCAAGTGTCGACATTGTTACAGTGACCACATTCGATCGCTGTTTGCGTATGTCCCAAATCTTTCTGATAACCTTTAGAACCCTAAAATAAAATCATGTCATCGTCTCCTTATCTGTTGATGGCTTATTTTTTACTGAAGTCGTAGTCTTTCACCACTTCGATACTATCAATGGTGATAGCAGACGTTGGTTTGTCTTTCTCATCTTTTTCAGCTTTGGCAATCTTGTCAACAACGTCCATGCCATCGATGACTTGACCAAAGACAGGGTGTTTGCCGTCTAGACTTGGATTTCCACCTTCTTTATAGGCTTCGATGATTTTCTTTGGATACTTGCTAGTAGGGAGTTTAGCTGAAATATCTGTTGAGTTTTGGTTGATGAAGAACTGGCTACCGTTGGTGTTTGGTTGACCAGTGTTAGCCATAGCAAGGGCTCCGCGGATATTGTATAGGTAAGGAGAGATTTCATTTTTGAAACCAGTTCCTTTGTCCTTTGTTTTATCCTTATCATGCCAGATGGATTGGCCACCTGTACCGTCTCCTTTAGGATCTCCAGTTTGGACCATAAAGCCATCGATGACACGGTGGAAGGTGATGCCGTTATAGTAGCCTTCTTTGGCATGAGTGAGAAAGTTTTCAACTGCTAGAGGTGCTAGTTTTGGAAAGAGTTTGATGCGGATATCGCCTTGATTTGTGTGTAAAATGACCTCGGCTTCATCTTCAGCAACTTCTTTAGAAAGTTGAGGGAAGTTGGCATTTTCATTGGTTAAAGCGTCATTCAAATCTTTGGCAGCCTGAGCAGCTGCTTTTGAGCTTTCTTCAGCAGAGATGCTGGAGTCGACATATTCATCACCACGGAGACCACGTTGGATACTAGTACATCCAGCAAGGGCTACAGTGGATAGTAAAAGAAGGGCTGCTAGTTTTTTCATTGTTAACCTCTCAAAAATTCATTTCTACCATTGTACCTTAAAAGGAGTTTGATTTCAAATGTAAAAGATTTTACTAAAAATTTCTAGTAGTTAAAAAAATTAAAACTCTGTCAAGTTTTTTTCTTGACACCTGTCAGAAATCTGCTATAATAGAACATGTGCTAAATAGCTTAGCTATTTCACCGAAATAAAAAATAAGAAAAGAGACATTAAAAAATGGCAGTTAAAATCCGTTTGACTCGTATGGGTTCTAAGAAAAAACCTTTCTACCGTATCAACGTAGCAGACTCACGTTCACCACGTGACGGACGTTTCATCGAAACAGTTGGAACTTACAACCCACTTGTTGCTGAAAACCAAGTAACTTTGAAAGAAGACCGCGTTCTTGCATGGTTGGCTGATGGAGCTCAACCTTCAGATACAGTTCGCAACATCCTTTCAAAAGAAGGCGTATTGAAAAAATTCCACGATTCTAAATTCTCAAAATAAGTTTAAAGTAGGTTGACAGATGGATACGATTGAAAATCTCATTATTGCGATTGTGAAACCTTTGATTTCACAACCTGATGCCTTAACTATCAAGATTGAAGACACACCAGAGTTTTTGGAGTATCACTTGGATCTTGACCAAAGCGATGTCGGTCGTGTTATCGGTCGTAAGGGTCGCACTATCTCAGCGATAAGAACGATTGTCTACTCTGTCCCAACTGAAGACAAAAAAGTAAGAATCGTTATCGATGAAAAATAAAAAAAGCGGGACGGATGTCTCGCTTTTTTGTGAGGAGGAGAAGATGAAGGATTTAACGTTTAGACAATTACAAGATTACTTACTCGAACTTTACCAGCAATCTCGAACTGAGGAAGGTCTCTTTATCAAGCTAGTGGAGGAAGTCGGAGAAGTAGCCGAGGTCTTGAATGGGCGCTCTGGTCGAAAAGAGGGCGTTCAGGACTCAAACGAGGAACTTGCCAAAGAACTGGTTGATATCATTCATTACACCGTCGCTATTGCGGCTATCAACGACATTGACCTAACCAAAACCATTTTTGACAAAGATAAAAAAGCAGCCATTAAGTACCAACATGAAAGAGATTTGGAGAGTTTTTTGAAGGGAGATTTGAGAAATATTGAACACTGATTATTTTTAAAAAATAGACTGGGCGGTGTATATTGATTGGTTATTACGAATTATACAGATTTCGACTTTTATAGGTGTAATTTTAAAAATAAGTTTCCAGAATAAGGCCTATATTAATAATATCGAAATTCAGGCAATTAAACCAATCGAATTTGATTCCTTACATACGAGATTTCATCATGTTTATGAGTTTAAACATAATAAAAATGATAAACATTATAACCATTTGATTTTTTATCCAAAAGAAGTTGACATTGAAATTGTAGAATTTTATTCTTTAATCTATGATTCAAAAAGTAATCGTTTAGTCATTCAAGATAAAATACATACAGTCAAAAATTTAAAAAATTATACATGCTTATTGATTTATACAAATTTACCTGAGACTATACCTAGTTTAAGAATGAAATGGAAGACAAGTCAAGGTCAAATTGGGGAGTATACATTTTATAGTAATATGTATAACGGGAATATAAATATTTCTTCTTTTAAATATAAATTAACATTAAAGAGGAAACTACTAGCAATTTTGGGATTATAGCTGATTTTCTCCAACTTGTGAAAATCCTTGGAACGTGATAAAATAAGGATAGAAATAGATACAGGAGACAAGATGAACTACTTTAATGTTGGAAAAATCGTTAATACGCAGGGTTTACAGGGTGAGATGCGAGTCTTGTCTGTGACGGATTTTGCTGAGGAACGGTTTAAAAAAGGGGCAGAGCTGGCTTTATTTGATGAAAAAGATCAGTTTGTCCAAACAGTGACCATCGCAAGTCATCGTAAGCATAAGAACTTTGACATTATCAAATTCAAAGACATGTACCATATCAATGCGATTGAAAAGTACAAGGGCTATAGTCTCAAGGTCGCTGAGGAAGATTTGAACGATTTAGATGATGGTGAATTCTACTATCACGAGATTATCGGTTTGGATGTTTACGAGGGAGATAACTTGGTTGGAACCATCAAGGAAATTCTGCAACCAGGCGCCAATGATGTCTGGGTGGTCAAGCGAAAAGGCAAGCGAGATTTGCTTTTACCTTACATTCCGCCAGTAGTTCTCAATGTTGATATTCCAAACAAGCGGGTCGGAGTGGAAATCTTAGAAGGGTTAGATGATGAAGATTGATATTTTAACCCTCTTTCCGGAGATGTTTTCTCCGCTGGAGCACTCGATTGTTGGAAAGGCTCGAGAAAAAGGGCTCTTGGATATCCAGTACCATAATTTCAGAGAATACGCTGAAAAAGCCCGTCACGTCGACGATGAACCTTACGGAGGCGGTCAGGGGATGTTGCTAAGGGCTCAACCCATTTTCGATGCCTTTGATGCTATTGAAAAGAAAAATCCCCGTGTCATTCTTCTTGATCCTGCTGGAAAACAGTTCGATCAATCTTACGCTGAGGATTTGGCTCAGGAAGAGGAACTGATCTTTATCTGTGGTCACTATGAAGGGTATGACGAGCGTATCAAAACCTTGGTAACCGATGAAATTTCTCTAGGAGATTATGTTTTGACTGGTGGTGAATTGGCAGCCATGACTATGATTGATGCGACCGTGCGCTTGATTCCAGAAGTGATTGGTAAGGAGTCTAGTCACCAGGATGATAGCTTCTCTTCGGGACTTCTCGAATATCCTCAGTATACTCGCCCTTATGACTATCGAGGCATGGTCGTGCCAGATGTGCTCATGAGTGGGCACCATGAAAAGATTCGCCAGTGGCGACTGTATGAGAGTCTAAAGAAAACCTACGAGCGCAGACCTGACCTGCTAGAAAACTATCAACTAACAGCAGAGGAAGAAAAGATGCTGGCTGAAATCAAAGAAAACAAAGAATAAAGGAGAACCTTATGCAAGTAATCAAACGTAATGGAGAAATTGCTGAATTTGATCCAGATAAAATTTACCAAGCTGTCCTAAAAGCAGCTCAAACAGTTTATGTTTTGACCGATGACTTACGTCAAAACTTAGCTCAAGTTACTAAAAAAGTCGTTTTGGACTTGGAAGAAGCAAAAGTAGAACGTGCGACTATCAGTATGATCCAGTCAATGGTTGAGCACCGCTTACTTGGAGCTGGCTACATTACCATTGCAGAACACTATATCTCTTATCGCTTGCAACGCGATTTGGAGAGAAGTGGCTATGGTGACCATATCGCAGTTCATCTTCATTTTGAACAAATCCGTTAAGAAAAAGAGTGGGATGCAATAAACATCTCACTCTTTCTTAAATAGACTTTTCTGAGCTTTTTGTACAGTTGAGGGAACGAAACGAAGTCGCTTAATGTCACTGATACGAATGATTCGGGTCACGTTTTTTGAAAAATTTTTGACGATAATTTGTTGGCGATTAGCATCGTGTTTGACAATATCACCCGTAAAACTTGTCTCAGCAAGTATCACATGAACAGCCGTCTTTTTATGGATGGCTTGTTCAATCATAGCAGTGAGGGAGTTGTCCTCGATTTGAGGATGATCATCATTCCCATTGAGAAAACCATGTAGTTTACCTAGAACTAGTTTGAATGTCTGTCTCATAGAATCCTCCCTTCTTATATATCCACATTATATAAAATTTTCCTAAAAACCACAAGATTTTTACGAATAGACTATAGAAAGCATATCACATAAAGGAGTTAAAATGGCAGAATTTACATTTGAAATCGAAGAACACTTGCTCACCTTGTCTGAAAATGACAAAGGATGGACAAAAGAACTAAATAGAGTCAGCTTTAATGGAGCACCTGCAAAGTTTGACATTCGCGCTTGGAGCCCAGACCATACCAAAATGGGGAAAGGAATCACGCTTTCCAATGAAGAATTTCAGGTAATGGTCGATGCCTTTAAAGGGCAACAATAAAAAGAATCTTGAGTGCAACTCAAGATTCTTTTTTAGGACACAATATAGTCACAGAGAGAAGTCTTAGATAATTGAATGAAAGTCTCTCTATACTCTTCAGGGGGGATTGGATTATCTTTACGAATCCAGACTTCAATGAAAGAGATTGCCATAGTCGTAATGATATAAGCGATGTCTTCTTTGCTAAAATTATATTTCAGTTGGTAATTGACATTCTTGAGTACCCACTCAGAGTATGTCCCACGCAGAAACTCCTTCCAACAAGTGTCGGCTTGAGAATTGTACAAGGTACCGATGACTTCTCGCTTTTCATAGATGAGAGGAAGAACGCGGTCCGCTAAGAGAGTGATGGGATCGCCATCTCTTTCAGAACAGTAGTTGTTAAAAATATTGAAGATTTGTTGATCGGTCTCCTTGTGGATATAATCGATAATATCTTCAAAGTTATTAAAGTGCTTTTGATAAATCGCTTGGCGGGAAATACCAGCTTCTGCAGCAATCTCAGTCATGGTAAAAGAAGTTCGCTGAGGGTTTCTCCTTGCAAGAGTGATAAAAGCATCTAAGATTAACTCTCTAGTTTTGTTTGCCATAACTTTACCTTCCTATCTATTAATATTAAAAATACTAGATTTAGTATTACCCAAGCTTTCCCTTTAGCATAAATAAACTGAATAGATGATTATTTGAAAGCCTCTATAAGACTATTATATCATAGATTTATTAGAAATAACAGATTGTTACAAGGAGGCATTACTTTTTGCAAACTCCTATTATGTCAGTATTTTCAGATAATTCTTAGGAAAGTCATTTTTTATATGGTGTTATGGAATAATATATCAAAATACTTGACAATGTGTAAATAAATAATTTTATAGGTGAAAAGATTTTAATAAAAATATTCAAAGATATGTAGTATAATAGTCGTGGATGATATTTTGCTATATTTCCATCTGACCAAGAGTAATGATACTCCTGCTAAAGATTGAATTGAATAAATATTTCGAAATACTATAATAGTGTACTCGTTTTTCAAAGCAAGTGTTACAAGTATATTATCGTGTAACAAATCATGCGATTGAAAGGGGTGTTGCCTACTGGGAGAAGAAGATGCACTATTCAATCAATTTCAATCATTTAGAAAGGAAAAATCATGAAATTTAAAAAATTGTGGTTGTATATTTTGACACCACTCTTAGTTTTGCTTGGCTCGGTTTCTTTAATGAATCCAGTACAGGCGCAAGATTTGACAGATAAGGTCACATTGTCAAATGTTGAAATACGAAATTCGGGGTCTGGTACAGCTGACGAAACTTTTTGGCATTCTAAGGGACAAAAAGAGGTACGAGCTCTCTATTATGGGGAGTACAGTTTTCCCAATTTAGGAGCAGGAGAGATAAAGAATGGTGATTATTTCACCGTAAAAGCTCCAGATGGTCTAGATTTAGTTGACGCTACATTTGAATTAAAGGATAGTGTAAGTGGAGAGGTACTAGGACAAGTTACAGCAAGTAGTGCTACGAAGACAATAACCTTTACATTTAATGAAAAAGCTGAAGATAAGCAAGATATTAGAGGGACATTTAATGCTACTTCAATACTAAAAACAACTGGAGAAGTGAATAAAGTCACGTATCGTTTACCTGGGGGTAAAGAACAAACAATAACCTTTAAACCATCTGGTAGTGATAGCCAAGATGTCCCAGTTGAAGGCGAAATTGGTTATAAGGGTGGATGGACAAATTCTGATACGGACCATCTAGCCTGGTGGATGCGAATCAATCGTGCTGGCGAAGATTTAACTGGAAAAGTTGTCAAGATAAATGATAGCATTGACACCAGTAAGGGGTCATTAGCAACTTATCTTGTGGATAGTTTTAAGTTTTTTGAAGCAGAATATAAAACAAAAGACACTAGCAACGCAGATGTTGTTTCCTCTGGTCATCAATATAAGGTTACGACAGATCCAGCGGTTTATCAAGCAAATCCAGATGATACAGCACTATTAACCCTCAAAAATGGTGGTACTTCATTTGAACTTTTATTGCCAACCAATACAGGGACCAAAACTTTACGTTTAGAGTATAGTACGACTACTCCTGCAGATGGAACGGAAGTTGTTAACAGTGCAGGGATAACTTATGATGGTGTCCCTCAGAAAAGTTGGAAATCTTGGGATGGAAAAGACACTGGTAGCACAACTATGAAATCAGGTGTCAAATCCGTTAAAGGAGCTGGTGCAACTGTTACAGCGGATCTTGCTGGTAAAATTAAAATCACCAAGTATGACGAAGCGGATGCTACTGTGAAGTTAAGTGGCGTTGTCTTTGAAATTCTTAAGAAGAGTGATAGAACGAAAGTTGCTGAAATTACGACAGATGAACATGGCGTTGCCCTTTCTCCAGTTCTCTCAGAAGGTCAATACATTGTAAAAGAAAAAGCACCTAAGTCAGGTTATATTGCAAATAGTCAAGAGTTTGAAGTAGAGATGAAAAAAGAGGGTGTTCCTCTAAACATCTCCAACAAACGTGAGACAGTTGACTTTGAAGCTACTAAGACTTGGGTAGGTGGAAAAGCCTCAGATTATAAGAAAGTTAAGCTCGGTTTGTATGTCCATAAAGAAGGACAGACTATTGAGGACTCTAAACCTGTTTCTGGTAGCTATACTCCAGAAGTGACAGAATCCAATGGTGTTTATACTTACAAATGGGCGAAACAACTTCCTAAGTATGATGTTGATGGAACAAAATTAATCTACTCTGTTCGTGAGCTTCAAGATACTACTGAACTTCCTTTGAAAGAAGGAGAGAAAGTCGCATCTAACGATCATAACTACATCGTCTCTTACAATGCAGACAAGACACAAGTAACCAATACTTATGAGGTTCCAAAAACAAAAGTAACTGCGAATAAAGTCTGGACTGGTGGAACAGATAGTGTTCGTCCAAGTCTCTTCTTTAAATTGTATCGTACTCTAGAAGGTGGTACTGAAGAAGCAGTTACAGATGCTGACCAAAAAGAAGTACCTAAGACAGACGGTGCTGTAGAATGGTCAGATCTTCCTGCGACCGATCAAAATGGTGTGACATATACCTACAGTGTTAAAGAGGTTGATAAAGGTGGAAATCCAGTTACTACAGTTGATGGCTATACCTCTGAACAAACAGCAGAATTAACTGTTACCAATAAGTATGCAGTAAAACCAACTTCAGCTTCTCTTGAAGTGACTAAGAAGTTGACTGGACGTGAGTTGAAAGCTGATGAATTTGAGTTCACTTTGACAGACCAGGCTGGTAATGTTGAAACAGCGAAGAATGATGCCAACGGCAAAGTTAAGTTTAAAGAGTTGACCTTCAATGAAGCAGGCACTTATACTTATAAGATTGCTGAAAAAGCGGGTACTGCTACAGGTATCCAGTACGATACTAAAACCATCACAGCTACAGTAACTGTAGCGGACAATGGTAAAGGTGTCCTTGAAGCAACCGTTGCTTATGACGGCGAAAAAGCATTCGAGAATACTTACACACCAGCGGGAGCTACAAGTGTCACTCTTGGAGCTAAGAAAGTTCTTGAAGGTAAGAATCTTGAAGCAGGCAAATACAGCTTTGAATTGAAGAAAGAAGACGGTAGTGTTGTCGAAACAGTGACAAACGCTGCCGACGGAACTGTGACCTTCTCACCAATCTCATATGATGAGAGCCAAGTGGGAACTCACCAGTACACTATCTCAGAAGTTGCTGGAACTGAAGCAGGAATCACTTATGATAAGACAGTTCAAGAAGTTGAAGTAACGGTTGAAAAAGTAAGTGCGACTGAATTGAAAGCAACGGCTTCAAAAGAAGCAAAAGACCTAGTCTTCACAAACAAATACACTCCAGCGAAAACTTCAGTTTCTGTGAAGAAAGCATGGGATGATAAGGACAACCAAGATGGTAAACGTCCATCTTCTGTCACAGTTAAATTGCTTGCGGATGGTCAAGATACTGGTAAGACACTTGAACTCAATGCCGCAAACGGTTGGACTGGAAGCTTCACAAACCTTGATGCTGATAAAGGTGGCACACCTATTAAGTACACTGTAGTAGAAGTAACTGTTGATGGTTACACTCCTAAGGTTACAGGTGACGCTGCATCAGGGTTCACTATCACAAATAGTTATTCTCCAGAAACAGTTGTTGTAAAAGCAACTAAGAACTGGGATGACGCGAATAACCAAGACGGCAAACGTCCAACTAAGATTACAATCAATCTTTTAGCAGATGGTCAGAAAGTCGCATCGAAAGAAGTTCAAGCTGCCGCAGACGGAACTTGGACTGCTACATTCGAAAAATTAGCAAAATATAAAGCTGGTAAAGAAATCACATACACTGTAACAGAAGAAGCCGTAGCAGAATACGAATCAACTATTACAGACTTTACCATCACAAACAAATATGCTCCTAAAGAAATTGACTACAAGGTAACAAAAGTATGGAACGACGCGAACAACCAAGACGGCAAACGTCCTGAGTCCGTAACGGTTCAACTTTATAAAAAAGTAGGAGATGCAGATCCAGTAGCTGTTGAAGGTAAGAAATTGACCTTGACAGCTAAGGATAAGACAGACGCTAACACTTGGGTAGCATCCTTCACAAATCTTCCACAATACGAAGCTGGTAAAGAAATCACTTACTCTATCAAGGAAGTAGACGTACCAGCTGGTTATGAAGCCTCTGTGACTGGTCAGGTCGTGACAAACACTCACACACCAGAAACAGTCGTTCTTTCAGGAACTAAGGTTTGGAAAGATAACAACAACCAAGACGGCAAACGTGCAGATAAAGTGAAAGTTCAAATTCTTAACGGCGACAAAGTTGTTCAAGAAATTGAAGTTTCAGAAGCAACTGGTTGGAAGTTCGAATCAAAAGCACTTCCTAAGTATGAAAATGGTCAAGAAATCAAGTACACTGTCAAAGAAGTAGCTGTGAAAGACTATACCTCAACAGTTACTACGGACAAAGGTAAGTACACAGTTACCAATACACATGCTCCAGAGAAAACATCTGTAAAAGGTCATAAGATATGGAAAGATGAAGAGAACAAAGACGGTATCCGTCCAGCATCTATCACAGTGAAACTTCTTGCCGATGGTCAAGACACTGGTAAGACTGCGGTAGCCTCAGAAGCAACTGGTTGGACTTATGAGTTCACAGACCTTGATCGTTATAAAGACGGCCAAGCAATCGAATACTCTGTAGTAGAAGTTCCAGTTGAAGGTTATTCATCTAAAGTAGAAGGCTTCAATATCACAAATACACACACTCCTGAAAAACCAACACCAGGTAAACCAAATGAACCAGGAAAACCAGGTCCAAAACCTCAACTTCCTAACACTGGTGAAAAAGCATCTAACGCAGCAGTAGTTGCAGGACTTGCTTTGATGGCAGTGACTGGTGGATTGTACTTTGTAAGCCGTAAAAATAAATAATCTCTAAAAGAGAGTTAATTTTCAGTTAGTTCTTAGAAAGTAATTGGAAAGGAAATAGTCCAGAACAATTGTTCTGGACTATTCTTTTATCTTGAAAAATATGGAAGGCCTTTCAATCGTTCGAGTAGGGGACGACTAATGAAACTAATGGCAATAATCTTACCAAGATCAGGGAGGATAAAGGGAAGGACACCGACAGCTAGTGCCTGATCAAATGGCATACCAGCTAGGAAGTGGAGGCTGAGAATGCCTCCGACAAAGACGAGGGAGTCACCCAAGAGGTTGGCTAGGAAAATGCGAATGTAGCCACTATTTTGATGGATGAGATAAGATGTAAGTCCAGCATAGACAAGGTCGAACCAAAGATAACCTGCACTTGGGCCGACTAAAACGTGAAATCCAGCTCCTCCCCCTGCAAAAACAGGTAAACCAATGGCACCCAGCAGGAGATAGAGAGCTACAGATAGGACGGCTTCCCTAGGTCTAAAAACAGTAGCAATCAGACCGATCGCAAAGTTTTGCAAAGTGAAAGGTACAGGACCGATAGGGAGACTGATTTGTGCCAATACGGCGATGAGAGCAGCACCGATAGCAGGGATAGCATAGATATGAGCTTTTTTCAAAACTGTTAACCTCTTTTCAAAAATATAGTAACTATTATACTAATTTAGAAAGAAAAGTCAACCTATTTTTTAATTAAGGGTAACATTTTTTGTAACGGCCGATTTTGCAAGTAAAAAGAGACCACATGTGGTCTCTTTCGGCAATTAGCGCATGGTTACAAATTCTTCTGAGGCAGTTGGGTGGATAGCTACTGTAGCATCAAAGTCTGCCTTGGTAGCTCCCATCTTGATGGCAACAGCGAATCCTTGAATCATCTCATCCACTCCGTAACCAAGTCCGTGAAGTCCAACAACTTTTTCGTCAGCACCGGCGGTGATGAGTTTGAAGCGAGATTCTTGACGATGGCTTGTAACGGCAGAGTACATGGATGCAAAGCTTGACTTGTAGACTTTGATGTTATCTTGGCCGTATTCTTTGATAGCTTGATCCTCAGTTAAACCAACTGTTCCGATTGCTGGGTGGGAGAAGACAACAGTAGGGATAGTCGTGTAGTCCATCTTGGCATTTGTTTTCCCGTTGAAGAGGCGTTCAGATAGGGTACGTCCTGCCTTGATGGCTACTGGGGTTAGTTCCTTCTCACCAGTAACGTCTCCAAGAGCATAGATGCCATCTACAACTGTATTTTGGTATTCATCTACTTGGATAAATCCACGTTGGTTGAGTGTGACGCCAGCCTTTTCTAACTCCAGACCGTCTACATTTGGACGGCGACCGGTAGCCCAGATAACTTGGCTGGCAGTGTGACTAGAACCGTCTTCGAAATAAATGGTAATACCTTGCTCCGTTTCTTCGAGCTTGACGGGTACCTTATGTGTGTGTAAAGGTAGACCTGTTTTTTCCATTTCATTGATAAGTCCTTCAACGATGTAGCTGTCAAAAGTGCGCAAGGGACGATCGCGACGGACAAACAAATCCGTTTTTACTCCTAGCGCGTGGAGAACACCTGCTAATTCAACGGCGATATAGCCAGCTCCAAGAATCGCAACGGATTCAGGAAGTTGCTCCCAAGCGAAGACGTCGCCTGAGCTACCACCGAGTTCAGCTCCAGGAATAATTGGGATGCTAGGACGAGCGCCAGTCGCAATCACGATATGCTTGGCACGAATCAATTCACCATTGACGCTGACTGTGTGGGAATCAACGAAATGAGCACGACCTTCAATCAAATCAACCCCGTTGCGCTTGAAACTACCATCATAAGACGAGCGGGCACGATTGATGTAGGCTTCACGGTTTTGACGAAGTTTTGCGAAATCAAATTGAACATCTGAACTTGTAAAACCATAGTCAGGGCCGTAGTGGTGGAAGCTTTCAGCGATTTGCGCTCCATACCACATGATTTTTTTAGGAACACAGCCAACGTTGACACAAGTTCCACCTAATTTTTTCTCTTCAATAACAGCTGCTTTAGCACCGTGTTCACCAGCGCGGTTCATAGTGGCGATACCGCCGCTTCCTCCACCGATGGCGATGATATCATATTCTCTCATTGAAAACTCCTTATAGCTTTGATAGTCATATTCTATCGTTTTTACTATTTGAATGCAAAAATCTGCTACGGTAAAAAAATTATAAAAACGCTTGCCAAATTCAAAAAGATATTGTATTATATATCTAGCACAATAACCCAATAAACGAATACCGAACGAAATAATGATCCTGAATTGTCAATGTTTCCATCTGAACTGTCATTGTTTGGACTTGGTGTTTCTGATATAATGGTTTTTGTAAGGCAAAAGAATAAAGGAGTTTAAATATGAAAAGAAATAAGAAGGCGAAAAAATGGCAATTATACACAGCGATTGGTGTTGCCAGTGCTATTGTTATCGGTGCTGCGGGGATTTTGATTTTTAGACAACCTTCCCAGTCAGCAGTCAGGGAGGAAACCTCTCATATCGTTACTGCTAAGGAAGGTTCTGTTGCTTCATCGGTTCTCTTGTCAGGCACGGTTACAGCAAAAAATGAACAATACGTTTATTTTGATGCTAGTAAGGGAGATTTAGATGAAATTCTCGTTTCGGTTGGAGACAAGGTCGAAGAAGGGCAAGCTTTGGTCAAATACAGCAGTGCAGATGCTCAAGCTGCCTATGATGCAGCCGATCGTGCAGTTGCAAAGGCAGACCGTCATATCGAGGAGTTAAATAAGGCTCGTGAAAATGCATCAGCTGCACCAGCTTCCCCACAAGTTCCAACAGAAGCTGGACTTCCAGAGCAAGCACCAGCCGCAACTTCTTCCGTATCCTCTATCGACTCTCAAATCAGTGATGCCAAGGATAACCGTGCAGATGCTGTGGCTCAGCTCAACAAGGCTCAAGCACAGCTAGATGCCGCAACTGTCCTCAGTACACTAGAAGGGACTGTAGTTGAAGTCAATCGTAATGTTTCTAAATCGCCAACAGGTAATAGTCAAGTTGTAGTACATGTCGTAAGTAATGAAAACTTGCAGGTCAAAGGGGAGTTGTCTGAATACAACCTTGCTAACCTTTCTGTTGGGCAAGAAGTTACCTTTACTTCGAAGGTTTACCAAGATAAGAGCTGGACTGGAAAAATCAGCTATATTTCTGATTATCCTAAAAACAATGGAGAAGCAGCAAATGCAGCCCTTGGAGGAAATACTGGATCTAAGTACCCTTATACTGTTGATGTGACTAGCGATATCGGTGAGTTGAAACAAGGCTTCTCTGTTAGTGTGGAAGTCAAAAACAAAAGTAAAGCCATCCTTGTTCCTTTGACAAGTGTCGTTACCGAAAATGACAAAAACTATGTTTGGACCGTTGACGACCAGAAAAAAGCGAAGAAGGTAGAAGTTACTTTGGGGAATGCGGACGCAGACAACCAAGAAATTACTTCAGGTTTGACAGACGGTGCCAAGGTCATCAGTAATCCAACATCTTCCTTGGAAGAAGGAAAAGAGGTGAAGGCTGATGAAGAAACTAATTAGTCTCAAAAATATCTGCAGGAGTTATCGAAATGGTGACCAAGAACTGCAGGTCCTTAAAAATATCAATCTAGAAGTTCATGAAGGTGAGTTTGTTGCCATTATGGGACCATCTGGTTCTGGTAAGTCTACGTTGATGAATACCATCGGAATGTTGGATACACCAACCAGTGGAGAGTACTACCTTGAAGGTCAAGAAGTGGCAGGTCTTGGAGAGAAACAACTGGCCAAGGTCCGCAATCAGCAAATCGGCTTTGTCTTTCAGCAGTTCTTTCTCTTGTCCAAACTCAATGCACTTCAAAATGTCGAATTGCCCTTGATTTACGCTGGTGTTTCGGCTTCAAAACGTCGGAAATTGGCGGAGGAATTTTTGGAAAAGGTTGAGCTGACGGAGCGCAGTCATCATTTGCCGTCTGAGTTATCAGGTGGTCAAAAGCAACGTGTAGCGATTGCGCGTGCCTTGGTAAATAATCCCTCTATCATCTTAGCGGACGAACCTACAGGAGCCTTGGATACCAAGACAGGAAATCAAATTATGCAGCTGTTGGTGGAGTTAAACAAGGAAGGGAAAACCATTATCAT
Source organism: Streptococcus sp. CF8-6 (assembly GCF_024295845.1). Taxonomy (NCBI): domain Bacteria; kingdom Bacillati; phylum Bacillota; class Bacilli; order Lactobacillales; family Streptococcaceae; genus Streptococcus; species Streptococcus sp. CF8-6. The sequence continues at coordinate 100,327 of NZ_JANCOF010000003.1, forward strand.
GGTCACGCATGAGCCAGAGATTGCTGCCTATGCCAAACGCCAAATTGTCATTCGTGATGGTGTCATCTCGTCTGACAGTGCTCAGGTAGAAAAGGAGGAAAACTAGATGCAGAATCTGAAATTTGCCTTTTCATCCATCATGGCCCACAAGATGCGTTCCTTCCTGACTATGATTGGGATTATCATCGGAGTTTCGTCTGTCGTTGTCATCATGGCTCTGGGAGACTCCATGTCTCGTCAGGTCAATAAAAACATGACCAAATCACAGAAGGATATCCATGTCTTTTTCTCACCTATCAAGAGCAAGGATGGCTCCTTTACGCAGAAACAATCCGCTTTGACAGTCAGCGGGAAAGAAGAGGATGTTCATGTTGAACCACCAAAACCACTAGAATCCTGGGTCAAGGAAGCTGCCAAACTCAAAGGAGTAGACAGTTACTATGTCACCAACTCGACCAACGTTACCTTATCTTATAAGGATAAGAAGGTTGAACGAGCGACTCTGACAGGCGGAAATAGCACCTACATGAACGCAGTTGAAAATGAAATCGTTGCGGGTAGAAGTCTAAGACCGCAAGACTATAAGGAATTTGCCAGTGTGATTTTGCTGGATGAAGAACTAGCCAAGAGTTTGTTTGATAGTCCAGAAGCTGCGGTTAATCAAATCATTTCTGTTAATGAATTTAGTTACCGTGTGATTGGTGTTTATACTAGCAATGAAGCTAAAACTGCGAAAGCCTTTGGGATTGGTGGTCTTCCAATTACGACTAATATCTCTCTCGCAGCCAATTTTAATACTGATGAAATCTCGAACATCGTCTTTCGTGTCAATGATACTAGTCTAACGCAGACCTTGGGACCAGAGTTGGCTCGAAAATTGACTGAGATTGCTGGTCTTCAGCAAGGGGAGTACCAAGTTGCGGATGCAACTGCCGCCTTCCAAGAGGTACAACAACTATTTGGTTTTATGACCACCATTATCAGTGCCATCGCAGGAATCTCTCTCTTTGTCGGGGGAACTGGTGTTATGAATATCATGCTGGTTTCGGTGACAGAACGCACGCGTGAGATTGGTCTGCGAAAAGCGCTCGGAGCTACACGGGCTAATATCTTGGTTCAGTTTTTGATTGAATCCATGATTTTGACCTTGCTAGGTGGTGTCATCGGTCTTGGGATTGCTGCTGGAATGACTATGTTAGCTGGAGTACTGCTTCAAAACATGATTGCAGGTATTGAAGTTGGTGTTTCCCTCCCAATCGCTCTCTTTAGCTTGGCTGTGTCAGCCAGTGTTGGGATGGTTTTCGGAGTCTTGCCAGCCAATAAAGCGTCTAAGCTTGATCCGATTGAAGCCCTTCGTTATGAATAAGATATAGAACAGAAAAAACAAGATGGATATTTGTCTGTCTTGTTTTTGTATGGAATTTCCTATCGAAAATCACTAAAAATATGATATAATGAAGTGTTAGAAAAACAGGTTTCATTTGCCTGGAAAGGAAAAATTATGTCTGAAAAGAATTTTTATATTACAACGCCGATTTACTATCCATCTGGTAAACTTCATATCGGTTCTGCCTACACAACCATCGCTTGTGATGTCCTAGCTCGCTACAAACGCCTCATGGGCTACGATGTCTTTTATCTGACAGGTCTTGACGAGCATGGTCAGAAAATCCAGCAAAAAGCGGAAGAAGCTGGTATCACACCTCAAGCTTATGTTGATGGGATGGCGGTTGGCGTCAAAGAACTCTGGAAATTACTCGATATCTCATACGATAAATTTATCCGTACAACGGATGATTACCATGAAAAAGTAGTGGCTCAGGTCTTTGAACGCTTGCTTGCTCAAGATGATATCTACTTGGGCGAATATTCTGGTTGGTATTCAGTATCAGATGAGGAATTCTTTACAGAAAACCAGCTTGCAGAAGTTTTCCGTGACGAAGCTGGAAATGTAACGGGCGGTATTGCTCCATCAGGTCACGAAGTGGAATGGGTTTCTGAAGAGTCTTACTTCCTTCGCCTCAGCAAATACCAAGACCGTTTGGTTGAATTTTTCAAATCGCACCCTGACTTTATCACTCCAGATGGCCGTCTCAATGAAATGTTGAAAAACTTCATTGAGCCAGGTTTAGAAGATTTGGCGGTTTCTCGTACAACTTTTACCTGGGGCGTGCCAGTCCCATCAAATCCAAAACACGTTGTCTATGTTTGGATTGATGCCCTTCTTAACTATGCGACTGCTCTTGGTTACGGGCAAGACGATCATGCTAACTACGACAAGTTCTGGAATGGAACGGTCTTCCACATGGTAGGGAAAGACATCCTTCGTTTCCACTCTATCTACTGGCCAATTCTTCTCATGATGTTGGATATGAAATTGCCTGACCGCTTGATTGCTCATGGTTGGTTTGTCATGAAAGACGGTAAGATGTCTAAGTCTAAAGGGAATGTCGTTTACCCTGAAATGTTAGTAGAACGTTATGGACTGGATCCACTCCGTTACTACCTCATGCGTAGCCTTCCAGTCGGTTCAGATGGAACCTTTACTCCAGAAGACTATGTAGGTCGTATCAACTATGAATTGGCCAATGACCTTGGAAACCTCCTCAACCGTACGGTTTCCATGATTAACAAGTACTTTGATGGGCAAATTCCAGCCTATGTAGAAGGTGTGACTGAATTTGACAATGCTCTTGCTCAAGTAGCAGAGCAATCAATTGCTGATTACCATACACACATGGATGCAGTTGACTACCCACGTGCTTTAGAAGCAGTCTGGACGCTTATCTCTCGCACTAACAAATACATTGATGAGACAGCTCCATGGGTCTTGGCTAAGGATGAAGCTCTTCGCGACCAATTGGCAAGTGTCATGAGCCACTTGGCAGCCAGCCTTCGTGTTGTAGCTCACATGATTGAGCCATTTATGATGGAAACTAGTCGTGCGGTCATGACTCAACTTGGCTTGGAAGAAGTGGCGAGCCTTGAAAAGTTGAGCTTGGCTGATTTCCCTGCTGGTGTGACTGTTGTTGCCAAAGGAACACCAATCTTCCCACGTTTGGATATGGAAGAAGAAATCTCCTATATCAAAGAACAAATGGAAGGCAACAAGCCAGCAGTCGAAAAAGAATGGAATCCAGATGAAGTCGAACTCAAACTAAACAAGGAAGAAATCAAATTTGAAGACTTCGATAAGGTTGAAATCCGTGTCGCAGAAGTCAAAGAAGTGTCTAAAGTGGAAGGTTCTGACAAGTTGCTCCAATTCCGCCTCGATGCTGGTGATGGCGAAGATCGTCAAATCCTCTCAGGAATTGCAAAATACTATCCAAATGAGCAAGAATTGGTCGGCAAGAAGGTCCAAATCGTTGCCAACCTCAAACCTCGCAAGATGATGAAAAAATACGTCAGCCAAGGAATGATCCTCTCAGCTGAACATGATGGCAAATTAACCCTTCTCACAGTTGATCCAGCTGTACCAAACGGAAGTGTGATTGGCTAATAGCAAAAAACCAACGTTAGGCACGTTGGTTTTTCTTGTTATGTACGAGATTTTCTAAGAAGTGGTCCATCTCCTTTTGCGACCTAAGGACAATTACTTTCTCAGGGTAGGTTTCTTGAACCCGTTGATAGCGTTCTTTAGCATTCTTTGTCCGCCCATCCCAGAGAATCCATCGGATAAAATCCCAGTCAAAGCGTTCAGGACAGCCTGCTGCCATACTTTCTCTGACCTTGCCTCGGTATGTGAGATACCGTTTAAAGGCTCGAAAGAGACAAGTCCATGGGGAAAAGTTGAGAAAGATGATTTGGTTAGCTTCCTGCATTCTTTCTTCATAGCAACACCAAGAGTAGTTGCCGTCGATGACCCAAGCTTCGTGCTTTGTGAGAAAGTTTTTCATTTCGGTCAACATCCATTCACGGTCACTGTCTTGCCAACCAGGTTGAAATTGGAGTGTGTCCATATGCAGTTTGGGGATGGAGTAGTAGTTTGACAACTTTTCAGCTAGAGTTGACTTGCCAGCTCCAGAATATCCTATGATTGCGATTTTCATTTTCTACCTTTTCTGATTAGAGGACAAAAAAACAGCCTCTATGGACTGTTTCTTATTTAGCAAGTTTAGCTGAAAGACGAGCTTTATCGCGGCTTGCTTTGTTTTTATGAATCAAACCTTTAGTTTCTGCTTTGTCGATAGCTGAGCTAGCAGCACGGAAAAGTTCTTCAGAAGGGTTTGCTTCGAAAGCTTTGATAGCAGTACGCATAGCTGATTTTTGAGCTGAGTTTTTTTCGTTTTGTTTAACGTTCAATTCAGCGCGTTTGATAGCTGATTTAATGTTTGCCAATGTTCTTACCTCCATATTTACTAACTATACCATTATATATGAAAACTTAGGTTTTGACAAGGGGAAATTATTTTTTTAGGTAAATTTCATCGATTTCATGGTTTTTAGTCTTGTGGAGAATGACCTCGGCACGATTCCTTGTTGGTTCGATATAGTTTTGTAGATTTGTAAGATTAATACTGGTCCAAACCTGGTGTGCAAAGGCTTCAACTTCTCCAATTGGCATTTGCGTAAAACGGTGGTAGTAGCTGTTGGGATCATTTTGGGCAAAGCTGAGCAGTTTTAAGAAACGATCCAGATACCAACTTTCAATGTCTTCGACAGCAGCATCCACATAGATGGAGAAATCAAAGAAATCAGTGATGTAAAGGCGCTCATTTTGAGGATTTTGAAAGACATTAATCCCCTCGACAATGACAAAATCAGCAGCTTTGACACGTTGTTTCTCTCCAGGAACGATGTCATACACTTCATGAGAATAGACAGGAATATCGACATCTTGCCCATTCTTTAGGCGATCAAGAAAATTCAGCAAGGCTTCCATATCATAGCTTTCAGGAAAACCTTTGCGATTTAAGATATCCTGGTCCATCAAAGTTTGATTGGGATAGAGAAAGCCATCAGTTGTTACCAATTCTACAGTAGCATCCGGGAGAGTACGTGATAGAAGAATCTGAAGTAAGCGACTAGTGGTTGATTTCCCCACAGCAACACTACCAGAAACCCCAATGATAAAAGGCTGCGATTTACTTTCACGTTGGAGAAAAATTCCTTTTGAAAATGCCAAATCATCCATAGTGCGCTTGTAAATATGGATAAGATGGACAAGGGGAAGATAGACGTCCGTTACGTCCTGCAAACTAATCTGGTCATTGAAACTCTTGATGGATTCTAACTCTTCCTCTGTCAAGGGAGGGGTTGTTTTGCGATGCAATGATTGCCAAGTCTGGCGGCTGATTTTTTCAAAATGTAAAAATTCGTTGGTCATTTGTTTTCCCCTAGATATTTTGTTTATCATACCATAAAAAGCTAAAAAGATAAAGCGGTTTCTTGATGGTAGTAAGTCAATATCGTATAATAGAGGTAGATGGAGGTTGAATAATTTAATGATGAGATAGGGAATGGTTTCTGAAGACTTATCAGTTATTAAAAGTGGGCTTTTTGGTTCACAACTTATTGGAGGTGTGCCATGAAAATCTTAAAACGTTATATATTGGAATTCTGTTTTATTTTAAGTTTTGCCTTACCTTTTATAAGGGGAGCGAATGCGGATAATGGTAGACGCTTTGTGGAAATCTATTACGGTTTTACTTTTTTGATGGAACATGCCATTGTAACAGTTGTCTTTATCTGTTCGCTCTTGATTGCTTGGCTAGTAAAAAAGCAGTGGACGAAATGGCTTGCTGCTGGTAGTTATCTATTTTTGATTTTGTGGATTGCTACAGAAGGATATCTATTCCGTATGTCACTAGAAGATTTGATACGACTTTGGACAAGTTTGGAAATCTTGACACAAACTTATCAGTTGGGTTTTTATCTAAACATCATATTGGGAATCTTGTTGATAATAAAGTATTTTAAGGTTAAGAAATAGTAATAAAAATGCGCCCGATTGCAGACGAACTGTTTTTTCCTAACTATGATAATTTGTAGTTCCCGATAGATTGTAATGTATTTCTAATAATTGAAAGAGATTGAAGAAAAGGTTTTTTGACTTGGTTTCTTCAGTCTTTTTCATTTTGTCATCACTTTGTAAACGATTTACAATTTAAGCCAAATTATGGTAAAATAGTTTTATGAGTAAAATGTATTATGCAGAAAATCCTGATGCTGCACACGACATTCATGAGTTGAGAGTGGAGTTGTTGGGAAAAAACATGACCTTTTTGACGGATGCGGGTGTTTTTAGCAAGAAAATGGTTGACTTTGGGAGTCAGCTCTTGCTCAAGTGTCTAGAGGTAAATGAAGGAGAGACGGTCCTTGATGTAGGTTGTGGTTATGGGCCATTGGGTTTGTCGTTAGCCAAGGCTTATGGAGCTCAGGTAACCATGGTCGATATCAATAATCGTGCCTTGGACCTAGCGCGACAAAATGCTGAACGAAATAAAGTAGAAGTAGCAATTTTCCAATCCAATATCTATGAACAAGTTGAAGGAAAGTTTGACCATGTTATTTCCAATCCGCCGATTCGAGCGGGCAAGCAAGTTGTTCATGAGATTATCGAAAAGAGCAGAGATTTCTTGAAAGACGGAGGAGATTTAACCATTGTCATTCAGAAAAAACAAGGAGCTCCAAGTGCTAAAAGTAAGATGGAAGACGTTTTTGGAAATTGTGAAATCGTAAAGAAAGATAAGGGATACTATATCCTTAGAAGTGTGAAAGAATGAGAGCAGTTGATTTAATCCAAAAGAAACGAGATGGTCAAGAACTGACTACGGCTGAAATAAAATGGTTGGTAGAAGGCTATGTGGCTGGAACTGTTCCAGACTATCAGATGTCTGCTTTTGCTATGGCTGTTTATTTTAAAGGAATGACCACACGTGAGATTTCTGATCTAACGATGAATATGGTCAAGACAGGTCAGGAGTTTGATTTGTCAGCTATTGAGGGGGTTAAAGTTGATAAGCATTCGACTGGTGGTGTAGGTGATAAGGTGACCTTAATCTTGGCTCCCCTTGTTGCGAGTTTCGGTGTACCCGTTGCTAAAATGAGTGGTCGTGGTCTTGGCCATACTGGTGGGACAATTGATAAATTGGAGTCCATTAAGGGCTACCAAGTCGAGCGAAGTCAAGAGGATTTCATTCGTCAGGTACAGGATATTGGTGTATCTGTCATTGGGCAGTCCGATCAGCTGGTTAAAGCAGACAAACTTCTTTATGCCCTCCGAGATGTGACCGCAACTGTCGACACGATTCCTTTGATTGCTAGTTCGGTGATGAGCAAGAAAATTGCTGCAGGAGCGGATGCCATTTTGCTAGACGTAACGGTCGGTGAGGGTGCCTTCATGAAGACAGTTGATGAGGCGCGTGAATTGGCTCAAACAATGGTGGAACTTGGTAAGGCTGTTGGTCGAAAGACAGTAGCAGTCATTACCGATATGAGCCAACCCTTGGGTCGAGCTATTGGCAATCGTCTCGAAATTCTAGAAGCAATCGAAATTCTTCAAGGAAAAGGTCGAGAAGATATCAGTCACTTTATCTGTGAATTAGCTCAGATTATGCTTAGTTTAGCAGATGTTGAGAAGACGGTAGAAGAAGTACGTCAACACCTTGAAAATGGGCAAGCCCTTGCCAAATTTGAAGAAATGGTGGCGGCTCAAGGCGGTGATCTAGAAGATCTCTATCGCCCCGTCAAAGTTGCCCATGTGGTGGAAATCCTTGCTCAAGAAACGGGTGTTATTTCAGCCCTTCCTGCAATGGAATTTGGGCTCTATGCTATGAGACTAGGAGCTGGTCGTGCAATCAAGTCTGATGACTTGGACTATGAAACAGGGATTGTTTTTGAAAAGAAAGTTGGAGACTCCGTTCAAAAGGGTGAAATTGTTGCAAAAGTTTATACAAATGGAAAAATTTCTTCTGAACTAGTTACAGAATTTCAAAAATATGTTAAAATAAATGATGGAGTGCAAAGTTTACGAGAAATTATAGAAATTATCTCATAAAACCAGGGAGAATCCGAATATGAAGTTAAATGAATATATTGATCATACGCTTTTAAAGCAAGATGCAAGCCAAGAACAAATTGATCGTTTGCTATCTGAAGCGCGTGAGTATGACTTTGCCAGCGTTTGTGTCAATCCCACATGGGTTAAACATGCGAAAACAGGGCTTGAAGGCTCAGATGTAAAGGTTTGTACAGTAGTAGGTTTTCCTTTGGGAGCAACAACTTCAGCCGTGAAAGCTTTTGAAACAAAAGAAGCTGTTCAAAACGGTGCGGATGAGATTGATATGGTTATCAATGTTGGTGCCCTCAAATCAGGCAATCTGGATTTGGTTGAATCGGACATCCGTGCTGTCGTAGAAGCAAGTGGTGACAAGTTGGTTAAGGTCATTATTGAAGCTTGCTTGTTGACAGACGATGAAAAGGTTGTGGCCTGCCAATTATCCCAGAAAGCGGGAGCTGACTTTGTCAAAACATCAACTGGATTTTCAACTGGTGGTGCCACTATAGAGGATGTTCAGTTGATGCGTAAAACAGTCGGGCCAGATATGGGAGTTAAGGCAGCTGGTGGAGCTCGTTCATATGCGGATGCTGTCGCTTTTGTGGAAGCAGGCGCTACCCGTATCGGAACATCTGCTGGTGTAGCAATCTTAAAAGGAGAATTGGCAGATGGCGACTACTGAGTTGATTGAACTAGCAATTGAAACCAGCAAACAAGCCTATGTCCCCTATTCTCACTTTCCCATCGGAGCTGTTTTAGTAGCCAAGGATGGTAGTATTTATACGGGTGTAAACATCGAGAATGCTAGCTATCCCTTGACTAATTGTGGAGAACGTACTGCTATTTTTAAAGCAGTTTCGGAGGGGCAACGGGAGTTTTCTGAGTTAATTGTCTACGGACAAACTGAAAAACCCATCTCGCCATGTGGTGCTTGCCGCCAGGTCATGGTTGAATTTTTTGAACAAGATCTAAAAGTGACTTTAGTCGCTAAAGATAAATCGACGGTCGAGATGACGGTCGGGGAGTTACTTCCATACTCATTTACAGACTTAAATTAGTCTGGGCCACTCTTGCAGTGGCTGTGGTCTGTGTGACCAAACAATCCATACTTGCAACATCGTTGCACATCTTATTTAGGAGGTTCAGTAATGAACAAGAAACAATGGCTAGGCCTTGGTCTAGTTGCAGTAGCAGCAGTTGGACTTGCTGCATGTGGTAACCGCTCTTCTCGTAACGCAGCTTCATCTTCATCAGAAATGAAGACCAAAGCAGCGATCGTAACAGATACTGGTGGTGTTGATGATAAATCATTTAACCAATCAGCTTGGGAAGGTTTGCAAGACTGGGGTAAAGAACACAATCTTTCTAAAGATAAAGGTTACACTTACTTCCAATCAACAAGTGAAGCAGACTATGCTAACAACTTGCAACAAGCGGCTGGAAGTTACAACCTGATCTTTGGTGTTGGTTTTGCCCTTCACAATGCAGTTGAGGAAGCAGCAAAAGACCACTCTGACCTGAACTATGTCTTGATTGATGATGTGATTGAAGGTCAAAATAATGTTGCGAGCGTAAGATTTGCGGATAACGAAGCAGCTTACCTTGCTGGTGTTGCAGCAGCGAAAACTACGAAAACAAAACAAGTTGGTTTTGTAGGTGGTATCGAATCTGAAGTTATTTCACGTTTTGCAGCTGGATTCAAAGCTGGTGTTGAATCAGTAGACCCATCTATCAAAGTCCAAGTTGACTACGCTGGTTCATTTGGTGATGCTGCCAAAGGTAAAACAATTGCAGCAGCTCAATATGCTGCCGGTGCAGACGTTGTCTACCAAGCGGCTGGTGGTACAGGTGCTGGTGTCTTTGCTGAAGCAAAATCATTGAACGAAAACAAAAATGAAGACGAAAAAGTTTGGGTTATCGGTGTAGACCGTGACCAAGCAGCAGAAGGTAAATACACTTCTAAAGATGGTAAAGAATCTAACTTCGTTCTTGTATCTACATTGAAACAAGTTGGTACAACTGTAAAAGATATTGCCAACAAAACAGAAAAAGGTGAATTCCCTGGTGGACAAGTAATCGTCTACTCATTGAAAGATAAAGGGGTTGACCTAGCAGTAACAAACCTTTCAGAAGAAGGTAAAAAAGCTGTTGAAGATGCAAAAGCTAAGATCCTTGACGGAAGCGTAAAAGTTCCTGAAAAATAATGGATAAAAGTCATTTCTTAGGAAGCGGCCATCGGTCGCTTCTTTAAGAATTGAGGCAATTTTTGTCTCAATAGAGCTTGTTAATGTGATTAGCAGGTTTTATTGAAATAAAATAAACCTCTGAAAGGAAGAGCATATGGCACACGAAAATGTCATTGAGATGCGGGATATTACCAAGGTGTTTGGTGAATTTGTAGCAAACGACAAGATCAACTTGCAACTGCGAAAAGGTGAAATCCATGCACTTTTAGGAGAAAATGGAGCGGGTAAATCCACTCTGATGAATATGCTGGCAGGACTTCTCGAGCCAACTAGTGGTGAGATTGCGGTGAATGGTCAAGTTGTCAAACTAGATTCACCATCTAAAGCCGCTGGTCTAGGAATTGGGATGGTTCACCAACATTTTATGTTGGTTGAGGCTTTTACAGTAGCTGAGAATATCATTTTGGGGAGTGAAATCACTAAAAATGGTGTTCTAGATATAGCTGAAGCTACTAAAGAAATCAAGGCTCTTTCTGAACGTTATGGTTTGGCAGTGAATCCTGCTGCCAAGGTGGCAGATATTTCCGTTGGTGCCCAACAACGTGTAGAAATCTTGAAAACACTCTATCGTGGTGCTGATATCCTCATCTTTGACGAACCAACAGCCGTATTGACTCCTTCAGAGATTGATGAGTTGATGGCTATCATGAAAAACCTTGTCAAAGAAGGAAAATCCATTATTTTGATTACCCATAAACTGGATGAAATTCGTGCGGTATCCAATCGAGTGACGGTTATCCGTCGTGGAAAATCAATCCAGACGGTTGAGATTGCAGGAGCAACCAATGCAGACTTGGCAGAGATGATGGTAGGACGTTCTGTCTCCTTCAAAACGGAGAAACAGGCACCACAACCAAAAGAAGTGGTATTGTCTATCAAAGACTTGGTTGTCAATGAAAACCGCGGTGTACCAGCTGTGAAGAATCTTTCTTTGGATGTTCGTGCTGGTGAAATTGTCGGTATTGCAGGTATTGATGGCAATGGCCAATCTGAACTCATTCAAGCCATTACAGGCCTTCGTAAGGTTGAGTCAGGTAGCGTTGAATTAAAAGGCAAATCAATTGTGGGGATGCATCCTCGACAAATTACAGAACGAAGCGTGGGGCACGTTCCTGAGGACCGTCACCGTGATGGTTTGATTTTGGAGATGATGATTTCAGAAAATATCGCTCTTCAAACCTACTACAAAGAACCACTCAGCAAGAATGGTATCTTGAACTATGCCAATATTACTTCACATGCTAAGAAATTGATGGAAGAATTTGACGTCCGTGCGGCAAGCGAATTTGTTCCGGCAGCAGCTCTTTCAGGAGGGAATCAACAAAAAGCGATTATCGCTCGTGAGATTGATCGTGATCCTGATCTCCTTATCGTCAGCCAGCCAACTCGTGGTTTGGATGTCGGTGCCATTGAATATATCCACAAACGTTTGATTGAAGAGCGTGATAACGGTAAGGCTGTCCTTGTTGTCAGCTTTGAATTAGATGAGATTTTAAATGTCTCAGACCGAATTGCTGTTATTCACGATGGTAAGATTCAAGGTATTGTATCGCCAGAAACAACTAACAAACAAGAACTTGGTGTCTTGATGGCAGGTGGAAACTTGGGAAAGGAGAAGAGTGATGTCTAAAAAATTACAACAAATTTCGGTTCCCTTGATTTCCGTATTCTTAGGAATCTTGCTCGGAGCCATTGTCATGTGGATCTTCGGATATGATGCTATCTGGGGCTATGAGGAGTTGTTCTATACAGCTTTTGGTAGCCTCCGTGGAATTGGAGAAATTTTCCGTGCCATGGGTCCTCTTGTCTTGATAGGTCTTGGTTTCGCAGTTGCCAGTCGAGCAGGCTTCTTTAACGTCGGACTTCCTGGTCAAGCACTTGCAGGCTGGATTCTCAGTGGTTGGTTTGCCTTATCAAATCCAGATATGCCTCGTCTCGTTTTGATTCCATTGACAGTGATTATTGCTTTGATCGCAGGTGGAATTGTTGGTGCGATTCCAGGTATCCTAAGAGCCTATCTCGGTACGTCAGAGGTTATCGTGACCATCATGATGAACTACATTGTATTGTATGTGGGAAATGCCTTTATTCATGCCTTTCCTAAAGATATTATGCAAAGTACAGATTCAACGATTCGTGTTAGTGCCAATGCTACATACCAGACACCATGGTTATCAGAGTTGACTGGAAATTCCCGTATGAATATCGGAATCTTCTTTGCAATCATTGCTGTTGGCGTAATTTGGTTCTTGCTCAAGAAAACGACTCTCGGTTTTGAAATTCGTGCAGTTGGTCTTAATCCCCATGCTTCAGAGTACGCTGGTATTTCAGCAAAACGTACAATCATTCTATCAATGATTATCTCTGGTGCTTTGGCTGGTCTTGGTGGAGCGGTCGAAGGTCTTGGAACTTTCCAAAACGTTTACGTTCAGGGATCATCATTGGCTATCGGATTTAACGGGATGGCAGTTAGTTTGCTTGCTGGAAATTCACCAATTGGAATTCTCTTTGCAGCCTTCTTATTTGGAGTTTTGCAAGTAGGAGCACCGGGTATGAATGCAGCACAAGTTCCGTCTGAGCTTGTCAGCATTGTAACAGCGTCTATTATCTTCTTTGTCAGCGTTCACTACATTATCGAACGCTTTGTCAAACCAAAAAAACAAGTTAAAGGAGGTAAGTAAGGATGTCTATTACAACATTGCTCACCCTCTTAGTCTCTTCGATGCTGATTTACTCAGCACCACTTATTTTTACGAGTATCGGGGGAGTTTTCTCTGAACGTGGTGGTGTCGTTAACGTCGGTCTTGAAGGAATTATGGTTATGGGAGCCTTTTCTGGGGTTGTCTTTAACCTTGAATTTGCAGAACAACTTGGAGCAGCGACTCCTTGGATTTCCTTGTTAGTTGCTGGTATCGTGGGAGCTATTTTCTCCCTCATCCATGCAGTCGCTACAGTTCATTTCCGTGCGGACCATGTTGTCAGTGGTACAGTATTGAACTTGATGGCTCCTGCCCTAGCGGTTTTCTTGGTTAAAGTTCTTTATAACAAAGGACAAACGGATAACTTAAGCCAGACTTTTGGACGTTTTGACTTCCCAGTTTTGGCAAATATCCCAGTGATTGGTGATATCTTCTTCAAATCAACAAGTTTGCTAGGTTATATCGCGATTGCCTTCTCTTTCCTTGCTTGGTTTATCCTCTTTAAGACACGTTTTGGTCTTCGCCTTCGCTCTGTTGGTGAACACCCTCAGGCAGCGGATACCTTGGGGATCAATGTCTACAAGATGAAATATTTAGGGGTTGTTATTTCAGGTTTCCTTGGTGGAATTGGGGGAGCGATTTATGCTCAATCCATTTCAGTTAACTTCTCAGTGACAACTATTGTCGGTCCTGGATTTATCGCTCTTGCTGCAATGATCTTTGGTAAATGGAACCCAATCGGTGCTATGCTTTCTAGTCTTTTCTTTGGACTTTCACAAAGTTTGGCAGTTATCGGTTCTCAATTACCTTTCCTACAAGGAGTGCCTGCGGTTTACCTTCAAATCGCGCCTTATGTCTTGACCATTCTTGTCTTAGCAGCCTTCTTTGGAAAAGCAGTTGCACCTAAGGCAGACGGTATCAACTACATCAAATCAAAATAAGCATACAAAAAAACGTCAGTTTCAAACTGGCGTTTTATTTTTTTGGATTTTGATGGGTTAGGTTCAATCCCCAAGGGACGAGATTTTCAGTTTTATTTTTGATACGTGTGATATTATCCTTGTGACGAATGATAATCAAGCTAGCAAGTGCTAGGATAATCACAATGAAGAGAGGGTCATAGCTGCTCAGGATAAATCCAAATAGTGGAAATAGGAGAACTCCGATAACGGCTGCGATAGAAGCAGTAACGCTTGATAGTGAAATCATACTACCTAGATAGAGGCTTCCAAAGAATACAATTGCTAGATAGAGACAAAAAACAGGCGCAAATCCGAAAACAACTCCAGCGCTTGTTGCGACAGCCTTGCCTCCTTTAAACCCTGCAAAGATAGGAAAGGTATGTCCTATTACGGCCAAAAGTCCAAAGACAAGAGGTGATACACCTTGTTGGTGGAAAAGAATAGGAAGTAGAGTGGCCAAGGTCCCTTTAAAGAAGTCAATCACAAAGGTTGCCATACCTGCCTTCTTACCTAAAATACGGAAAGTATTGGTCGTTCCGGTGTTTCCAGAACCGTGTTCACGCAGATTTGTTTGAAAGAAAACTTGTCCAATCCAGAGACCAGACGGAATCGAACCTAGCAAATAAGCTAGAATTAATAATACAAATGTCATCATAGACCTATTATACCATGAAATGCTGTGGAAAGTCAGAGAATATCCTGTGAAATTGTGACAGCTGAATGGGAAAAGTTTTGCAAAATCCCTAGAAAACCTGTAAAATAGTAAAGATAAACAAATAGGAGGTTCCTTGTGTCAAAAAAGGAAATCAATATTAATAACTACAATGATGACGCCATTCAGGTGCTAGAAGGGTTGGATGCGGTCCGTAAACGTCCAGGGATGTATATCGGATCGACCGACGGTGCTGGTCTCCATCACCTAGTCTGGGAAATTGTGGACAATGCTGTCGATGAAGCCTTGTCTGGATTTGGTGACCGCATTGATGTGACCATCAATAAAGACGGCAGTCTAACGGTTCAAGACCATGGTCGAGGGATGCCGACCGGGATGCACGCCATGGGAATTCCAACCGTTGAGGTTATCTTTACCATTCTCCATGCCGGAGGGAAATTCGGTCAAGGTGGCTATAAGACATCTGGAGGTCTCCACGGGGTGGGTTCTTCGGTCGTTAATGCACTCTCAAGTTGGTTGGAAGTTGAAATTACTCGTGACGGTACAGTCTACAAGCAACGTTTTGAAAATGGCGGGAAACCCGTCACAACCTTGAAGAAAATTGGTACAGCACCCAAGTCTAAGACAGGTACTAAAGTCACTTTCATGCCTGACGCGACGATTTTCTCTACGACTGACTTCAAATACAATACCATTTCAGAACGACTCAATGAGTCAGCCTTTCTCTTAAAAAATGTGACCTTGTCTCTGACAGACAAACGAACAGATGAAGCAATCGAATTTCATTATGAGAACGGGGTACAAGACTTTGTTTCTTACCTCAATGAAGACAAGGAAACCTTGACGCCAGTCCTATACTTTGAAGGCGAAGACAATGGTTTCCAAGTGGAAGTTGCCCTCCAGTACAATGATGGATTTTCAGATAATATTCTATCCTTTGTCAATAACGTTCGTACGAAAGATGGTGGAACGCATGAGACAGGACTCAAGTCAGCCATTACTAAGGTTATGAATGACTACGCACGTAAGACGGGACTCCTCAAGGAAAAAGATAAAAATCTAGAAGGGTCAGATTACCGTGAAGGACTAGCAGCTGTTCTTTCTATCCTAGTTCCGGAAGAACACCTCCAGTTTGAGGGTCAGACCAAGGACAAACTTGGAAGCCCTCTGGCTCGTCCGGTTGTGGATGGAATTGTGGCTGATAAGTTGACCTTCTTCCTAATGGAAAATGGTGAACTGGCTTCCAATCTCATTCGCAAGGCTATCAAGGCGCGTGATGCTCGTGAAGCAGCACGAAAGGCGCGTGACGAGAGCCGAAATGGTAAGAAAAATAAGAAAGATAAGGGCTTGTTGTCGGGTAAATTAACGCCAGCTCAGTCTAAAAACCCTGCAAAGAATGAACTCTACCTGGTCGAGGGGGATTCTGCCGGCGGTTCTGCCAAGCAAGGTCGTGACCGTAAGTTCCAGGCTATCTTGCCCCTTCGTGGTAAGGTGATTAATACAGCCAAGGCTAAGATGGCGGATATTCTCAAAAATGAGGAAATCAACACCATGATTTATACCATCGGTGCGGGTGTCGGAGCAGACTTCTCTATTGAAGATGCTAACTATGATAAGATTATTATCATGACCGATGCGGATACCGATGGAGCCCATATCCAGACTCTTCTCTTGACATTTTTCTATCGTTACATGCGTCCGCTAGTTGAGGCAGGCCATGTCTATATCGCCCTTCCGCCTCTTTACAAGATGTCCAAAGGCAAAGGCAAGAAAGAAGAAGTGGCCTACGCTTGGACGGACGGAGAGCTAGAAGAACTCCGCAAGCAGTTCGGCAAAGGCGCAACACTCCAACGATATAAAGGTCTTGGTGAGATGAATGCGGACCAGCTCTGGGAAACAACCATGAATCCAGAAACCCGCACTCTTATCCGTGTCACAATCGAAGACCTAGCCCGCGCTGAACGCCGTGTCAATGTCCTCATGGGAGACAAGGTTGAACCACGCCGCAAGTGGATTGAAGACAATGTCAAGTTTACGCTGGAAGAAGCGACAGTGTTTTAAGGAGTATGATTAATGGATAGTTCAGGACATTCGATTTTTGGAAGTTATTTGGGTTTGATTTTCTTAGTTTCTTTACCCTCGGCTATTCTTGCATTCTACATTAACAGTCGAAAAAAAAGTTTCCAAGGTTTATATGCACCGATTGTATTTACCTTGTTTATGATCTTGATGCTTTTATTCAATATGGATTCGTCAGAATCCGGTTCTTTAGTGGCATCCTTTGTCATGATTTTATTTGGTTTTCCTTTGATAGCAGGAGCCTTAATCTACACACTTATTCGATTGTGTTATGTCTATCCGGAGAAACGGTGGAAGGCTTTTTTGATTTTCCTATGCTATATTTTAGGTCCCCTATCTGTAGGTGTTCTGGGATCGTATGTGGTAAATTTAGTTCAGATACATCTGTTGACATTCTTGGTAATGATTTTGATGATTCTGGTTTCTTATCTTCCTCCTTTCTATCTCCATTACACCAAACGAAATCAGTAAAACACAGAATAGTTTTTGGTAGGGGATAGAGATTAATTGCTTAGCTAATGTCAGAGATGACCGATTGTTTACAATTTATAATAAAAAAACAATTTCAAATAGCTCTAAGTGATGAAGGAGTGAAAGATGAGAACTGACCAGGAAATATTTGAACTAATTTCACAGACTGCTAAATCTTTACAAGTTGAGGCTGTGGCTCTATCTGGTTCGAGAACGGATACAAAAGCACCAAAAGATGAGTTTCAGGACTACGATGTTGTTTATGTCGTGGACGATTTAGATAATCTGACGAGGAATTTTTCTTGGTTGGACCAGTTTGGCAAACGTATTATCGAGCAGCATGTCTTTCTTGGTCACCGTCGCCTCTATCTCATGCTCTTTGAAGATGGCAATCGAATTGATTTGACCCTCTGCCCCAAAGACTATATCCAAGAATGGGTGGATAGTGAGGCTGGGTTCACAGTTTTAGAGGATGAGAAGGGATTATTTGAACCCTACTTTCCAAGTCCCCAACGTTTTTGGACAAGCCCAGCTAGTGCGATTGATTTTGAAAAAGCTTGTAATGAATTTTGGTGGGTGTCAGCTTACGTGATCAAGGGAATCTGTCGCAAGAAAGTCATTTATGTGACTGACCATCTCTACGGGATTTGTCAACAAGAACTCTTAAAAGTTATGGCCTGGCAGGTAGCAAGTGATAGGGGAAGAGTTGATATTGGAAAGAACTACAAGTATCTCTTTAACTATTTATCTGCTGAGAAAGAGAAGGAATTCTCAAATCTACTTGATTTCACAAGTTTAGATAAAATCACCCAGTCTTTATTTGCTACCATGGAACTTTTCCACCAAGAGGCTCAATTCCTTGCTCACAAGATGGGATTTGACTATGATATGAGAGTAGCTGAGAAGATGATTCAGTATGCTAAGGAGAGACTTCTTAATCGCTAACTACATAAATACCTTAATTTTAAAAGATTAAACTACAGAAAGGATTGTTTGGTTACTTACGGTAACTGAACATGGGACTAATTCCCGTAAAATATCTTTTACTGCATAAAAACTACTCTACATTCTTTGAAAGGAGTTGAACACGCCCTAAATGTTGTGTGAAAAAGATAAATTCTCTTTTTAGCATCGCTCACTGCAATAATTTACTATTTTCACTTTGCATTTTACGGGCTTTGTATCCTATATGAGTAATATCCAAAACATGTCCCTAGAGGACATCATGGGAGAGCGCTTTGGTCGCTACTCCAAGTATATCATTCAAGACCGGGCTTTGCCAGATATTCGTGATGGATTGAAGCCGGTTCAGCGTCGTATTCTTTATTCTATGAATAAGGATGGCAATACCTTTGACAAGAGCTACCGCAAGTCGGCCAAGTCAGTCGGGAATATCATGGGGAATTTCCACCCACACGGTGATTCTTCTATCTATGATGCCATGGTTCGTATGTCACAGGACTGGAAAAACCGTGAGATTCTGGTTGAAATGCACGGTAATAACGGTTCTATGGACGGAGATCCGCCTGCGGCTATGCGTTATACCGAGGCTCGTTTGTCTGAGATTGCTGGTTATCTTCTTCAAGATATCGAAAAGAAGACAGTTCCCTTTGCTTGGAACTTTGACGATACCGAGAAAGAACCGACGGTTTTGCCAGCAGCATTTCCAAACCTCTTGGTCAATGGTTCGACTGGGATTTCGGCTGGTTATGCTACAGACATTCCACCGCATAATTTGGCTGAAGTCATTGATGCGACGGTTTACATGATTGACCACCCAACAGCCAAGGTGGACAAACTCATGGAATTCTTGCCTGGACCTGACTTCCCTACAGGGGCTATCATCCAGGGTCGTGATGAAATCAAGAAAGCCTATGAAACTGGGAAAGGGCGCGTCGTTGTTCGTTCTAAGACGGAGGTTGAAAAGCTAAAAGGCGGTAAGGAACAAATCGTTATCACTGAGATTCCTTATGAAATCAATAAAGCCAATCTGGTCAAGAAAATTGATGATGTTCGCGTCAATAACAAGGTGGCAGGTATTGCTGAGGTTCGTGATGAGTCTGACCGTGACGGTCTTCGTATTGCTATTGAGCTTAAGAAAGATGCTAATACCGAGCTTGTACTCAACTATCTCTTCAAATACACCGACTTGCAAATCAACTACAACTTTAACATGGTGGCGATTGACAATTTCACACCTCGTCAGGTTGGGATTGTCCCAATCCTGTCTAGCTATATCGCCCACCGTCGTGAAGTGATTTTGGCTCGTTCACGCTTTGACAAGGAAAAGGCTGAGAAACGTCTTCATATCGTTGAAGGTTTGATTCGCGTGATTTCGATTTTGGACGAAGTTATTGCTCTTATCCGTGCCTCTGAGAATAAGGCTGACGCCAAGGAAAACCTCAAGGTCAGCTATGAGTTTACAGAAGAGCAGGCTGAGGCCATCGTTACCTTGCAACTTTACCGTTTGACCAATACAGACGTGGTTATCTTGCAGGAAGAAGAAGCAGAATTGCGTGAAAAGATTGCCATGCTTGCGGCTATCATCGGTGATGAACGGACTATGTACAATCTCATGAAGAAAGAACTTCGTGAGGTTAAAAAGAAATTTGCGACACCACGTTTGAGTACTTTGGAAGATACTGCGAAAGCAATCGAGATTGATACAGCTAGTTTGATTGCCGAGGAAGATACTTATGTCAGCGTAACCAAGGCAGGCTATATCAAGCGTACTAGCCCACGTTCCTTTGCAGCTTCTACGCTGGAAGAAATTGGTAAACGTGATGATGATCGTTTGATCTTTGTTCAAGCTACTAAGACAACCCAGCACCTCTTGATGTTCACGACTCTTGGGAATGTCATCTATCGACCAATCCACGAATTGGCAGATATTCGTTGGAAGGATATCGGAGAGCACCTAAGCCAAACTGTCACAAACTTCGAAACTAATGAAGAAATCCTTTATGTTGAAGTGGTAGATCAGTTTGATGATGCGACAACCTACTTTGCTGCAACTCGTCTTGGTCAAATTAAACGTGTAGAACGCAAAGAATTCACTCCATGGCGGACATACAAGTCTAAGTCTGTCAAGTATGCCAAACTCAAAGACGAGACAGACCAGATAGTAGCAGTAGCTCCAATCAAACTAGATGATGTACTCTTGATTAGCCAAAACGGTTATGCCCTTCGTTTCAATATTGAAGAGGTTCCGGTTGTTGGTGCCAAGGCGGCAGGTGTCAAGGCTATGAACCTGAAAGCAGATGATACGCTTCAGGCTGCCTTTATCTGTAACACCTCATCTTTCTACCTCTTGACCCAACGTGGAAGCTTGAAACGTGTCTCTATTGAGGAAATTCCAGCGACCAGCCGTGCCAAACGAGGCCTACAAGTCTTGCGTGAGTTGAAAAACAAACCGCACCGAGTCTTCTTGGCTGGAGCAGTTGCAGAGCAAGGTTTCGTTGGTGATCTCTTTAGTACAGAAGTTGAAGAAAACGACCAAACGCTGCTTGTCCAATCGAACAAGGGAACAATCTATGAGAGTCGATTGCAAGACCTCAACTTGTCAGAACGTAGTAGCAATGGAAGCTTTATCTCAGATACCATTTCAGATGAAGAAGTTTTCGATGCTTACCTCAAAGAAGTCTTTAAAGAGGATAAATCCAATCCTTAAAAAGAATCAGCCAAGAGGGCTGATTTCTTTGTGTTGAAAAAATTTTCAGAAAATTACAAATAATACTTGAAATTTTACTAGAAAAGTGTAGAATAGAACACATAGTTTGAATAGTATAAAGGAGAACCACATGACAGTTGCAATTGATTGGGAAAACCTTGGATTTTCTTATATGAAATTACCTTATCGTTACATCGCTCATTATAAAAATGGTCAATGGGATCAAGGAGAGCTTACAGAGGATGCAACCTTGCATATTTCAGAGTCTTCTCCAAGTCTTCACTATGGACAGCAAGCATTTGAGGGATTGAAAGCCTATCGTACCAAGGACGGCAGTGTTCAATTGTTCCGTCCTGACGAAAATGCCAAGCGTTTGCAACGTACTTGTGATCGTCTCTTGATGCCACAAGTTCCGACAGAAATGTTTGTAGAAGCTTGTAAAGCAGTTGTGCGTGCAAATGAAGAATACGTCCCACCATATGGAACAGGTGGAACCC
Source organism: Streptococcus sp. CF8-6 (assembly GCF_024295845.1). Classification (NCBI taxonomy): domain Bacteria; kingdom Bacillati; phylum Bacillota; class Bacilli; order Lactobacillales; family Streptococcaceae; genus Streptococcus; species Streptococcus sp. CF8-6. The sequence goes on from NZ_JANCOF010000003.1 coordinate 121,623, forward strand.
TTTATCTTCGTCCACTGTTGATTGGTGTTGGAGATATTATCGGGGTAAAACCTGCAGAAGAGTATATTTTCACCATCTTTGCTATGCCGGTTGGTAACTATTTTAAAGGTGGTTTAGTTCCAACCAACTTCTTGATTCAGGATGAATACGACCGTGCAGCTCCGAATGGTACAGGTGCGGCCAAGGTAGGTGGAAACTATGCTGCTAGTCTCCTCCCAGGTAAAATGGCCAAGTCACGCCATTTCTCAGATGTTATCTACCTAGACCCATCTACACATACAAAGATTGAAGAAGTCGGATCAGCCAACTTTTTTGGAATCACGGCAGACAATGAATTTGTTACGCCACTGAGTCCATCCATCTTGCCATCTATTACCAAGTATTCTTTGCTTTACTTGGCAGAACACCGCTTGGGCTTGACTCCGATCGAAGGCGATGTCCCAATCGATAATTTGGATCGTTTTGTAGAGGCAGGAGCTTGTGGTACAGCAGCGGTTATTTCGCCAATTGGAGGCATCCAACATGGCGATGATTTCCATGTTTTCTATAGCGAAACAGAAGTAGGTCCTGTTACACGTAAACTTTATGATGAATTGACCGGTATCCAATTTGGTGACGTAGAAGCACCAGAAGGATGGATTGTCAAAGTGGACTAAAAGACATGAAATAAAGAAGAGCTCCATAGCAGTTGTAATAGCTGAAATGGAGTTTTTTTCTTGCTAGTTTGAGCATTTTCTTGTACAATAGAAAAAGTGAAAAGAGGTAAAGTATGAGTAAAAAAGATAAGAAAATTGAAATCCAATTAACAGATGCAAAAGTGACTGTTGGAAAAGACAGCTATGAAGGATACGTTTTGACGATCGGAAAAAAGGTCATTGGAGAAATTGCCGAATTAGATAACCAATTTGCCATCATAAAGAATGGAAATGTCGATAGTTTTTATAAAAAACTTGAAAAAGCTGTGGAAATTTTGATTGAAAACTATAATTTGACAAAATAATACTTGTTTTATTGAAAATTTCATGATATAATAGTTCTCGTTAAACATTGGAGAGATAGCGAAGAGGCTAAACGCGGCGGACTGTAAATCCGCTCCTTCGGGTTCGGGGGTTCGAATCCCTCTCTCTCCATTTATCAATGGGGTATAGCCAAGCGGTAAGGCAAGGGACTTTGACTCCCTCATGCGTTGGTTCGAATCCAGCTACCCCAGTTCTTAGGTAATAAATTCAAGATAAAAAGAAAAATATCTTAGGGTATTTTATTTTTATAATTGAAAGACGTGAACGATATGAACATGTCTTAGCGGGTGCTTAGGAAAAAAATTATAAGTATGTCAAGTTTTTGAAAAAACTTGATTGTTGGAGGATTTTTTAGATGAACGAATTTGAAGATTTGCTAAATAGCGTTAGCCAAGTTGAGCCTGGTGATGTTGTTAGTGCTGAAGTATTGACAGTTGATGCGACTCAAGCTAACGTTGCAATCTCTGGGACTGGTGTTGAAGGTGTCTTGACTCTTCGCGAATTGACAAACGATCGCGATGCAGATATCAATGACTTTGTGAAAGTAGGAGAAGTATTGGATGTTCTTGTACTTCGTCAAGTAGTTGGTAAAGATACTGATACAGTTACATACCTTGTATCTAAAAAACGCCTTGAAGCTCGCAAAGCATGGGACAAACTTGTTGGACGCGAAGAAGAAGTTGTTACTGTTAAAGGAACTCGTGCCGTTAAAGGTGGACTTTCAGTAGAATTTGAAGGTGTTCGTGGATTTATCCCAGCTTCAATGTTGGATACTCGTTTCGTACGTAACACTGAGCGTTTCGTAGGTCAAGAATTTGATGCTAAAATCAAGGAAGTTGATCCTAAAGAAAACCGCTTCATCCTTTCACGTCGTGAAGTTGTTGAAGCAGCTACTGCAGCAGCTCGTGCTGAAGTATTCGGTAAATTAGCTGTTGGTGATGTCGTAACTGGTAAAGTTGCTCGTATCACTAGCTTTGGTGCTTTCATCGACCTTGGTGGTGTTGATGGATTGGTTCACTTGACTGAATTGTCACACGAACGTAACGTATCACCTAAATCAGTTGTAACTGTTGGTGAAGAAATCGAAGTGAAGATCCTTGATCTTAACGAAGAAGAAGGACGCGTATCACTTTCACTTAAAGCAACAACACCTGGACCATGGGATGGTGTTGAGCAAAAATTGGCTAAAGGTGATGTAGTAGAAGGAACAGTTAAACGTTTGACTGACTTTGGTGCATTTGTTGAAGTATTGCCAGGTATCGATGGACTTGTTCACGTATCACAAATTTCTCACAAACGTATCGAAAATCCAAAAGAAGCTCTTACTGTTGGTCAAGAAGTTACTGTTAAAGTACTTGATGTTAACGCTGATGCAGAACGTGTATCACTTTCTATCAAAGCTCTTGAAGAACGTCCAGCTCAAGAAGAAGGACAAAAAGAAGAAAAACGCGCTGCTCGTCCACGTCGTCCAAAACGTCAAGAAAAACGTGATTTCGAACTTCCAGAAACACAAACAGGATTCTCAATGGCTGACTTGTTCGGTGATATCGAACTTTAATCAAATTGATAATCGCAAAATCCTTTGTTTAAAACAAGGGATTTTTCTTTTGTCTCTTTCTCATTTTTGATATAATAGTTCTATGTTAGATTCAGAAAAACAATCACAATATCAAATGTTAAATGAGGAACTCTCTTATTTACTAGAAGGTGAGACCAATGTTCTTGCCAATCTTTCGAATGCTAGTGCCCTCTTAAAATCTCGCTTTCCGAATACTGTATTTGCAGGATTTTATCTGTTTGATGGTAGCGAGTTGGTTTTAGGTCCTTTTCAGGGTGGTGTTTCGTGCATTCGTATTCCGCTTGGAAAAGGAGTATGTGGAGAAGCTGCTGAGTTTCAAGAGACTGTTTTAGTAGGCGATGTGAGCACCTATCCAAACTACATTTCTTGTGATAGTATGGCAAAGAGTGAAATCGTAGTTCCCATGCTCAAGAATGGTCGATTGCTGGGTGTCTTAGACCTGGATTCTTCACTTATTGATGATTACAATGCTGTTGACCGTGATTACTTGGAACAATTTGTCGCTATTTTGCTTGAGAAGACAGAATGGGACTTTACAATGTTTGAGGAGAAAGCCTAATGTATCAAGCACTTTATCGAAAATATAGAAGTCAAACTTTTTCACAACTAGTAGGTCAAGAAGTTGTGGCTAAAACCCTAAAACAAGCGGTCGAGCAGGAAAAGATTAGTCATGCTTATCTTTTCTCGGGTCCTCGTGGAACTGGGAAGACCAGTGTAGCCAAGATTTTTGCCAAGGCCATGAACTGCCCAAATCAAGTGGACGGAGAACCATGTAATAACTGCTATATCTGCCAGGCAGTGACAGAAGGTAGCCTAGAAGATGTTATTGAAATGGATGCGGCTTCAAATAATGGAGTTGATGAGATCCGTGAAATTCGTGACAAATCTACCTATGCACCTAGCTTAGCACGTTACAAGGTCTATATTATTGACGAGGTCCATATGCTGTCTACGGGAGCCTTCAATGCGCTTTTGAAGACTCTTGAGGAGCCAACTCAGAATGTTGTCTTTATCTTGGCGACAACTGAATTGCATAAGATTCCTGCAACCATTTTATCGCGTGTTCAACGTTTTGAGTTCAAATCAATTAAAACTCAAGATATCAAGGAGCATATTCATCATATTTTAGAAAAAGAAAATATCAGTTCTGAACCAGAGGCTGTGGAAATAATTGCTAGACGGGCTGAAGGTGGAATGCGGGATGCCTTGTCTATTCTGGATCAAGCCTTGAGTTTGACGCAAGGGAATGCTTTAACGACAGCTATTTCTGAGGAGATTACAGGCACTATTAGTCTATCAGCTCTAGATGACTATGTGGCCGCCTTGGCCCAACAGGATGTCCCAAAAGCGCTCGATTCTTTGAATCTTTTGTTTGAAAATGGCAAGAGCATGACTCGTTTTGTGACAGATCTCTTGCAGTATTTGCGGGATCTACTGGTTGTTCAGACAGGTGGCAAAAATACTCATCATAGTCCAGTTTTTATAGACAATCTAGCTCTTTCTCAGGAAAGTCTCTTTGAAATGATTCGAATAGCGACTGTGAGCTTGACGGATATGAAAGCTAGCCTGCAACCTAAGATTTATGCTGAGATGATGACCATTCGTTTAGCTGAGATTAAGCCTGAACCAGTACTTTCAAAAGCTGTTGAAAGTGAAATTTCTGCACTGAAACAGGAAGTCGCTCGTCTCAAACAAGAGCTTGATAATGTAGGAACAGCTCCTAAACAAGTGGCGCCAGTCCCTAGCCGTCCAGCCACTTCCAAGACAGTCTATCGAGTAGACCGTAATAAAGTTCAGGCTATCCTACAAGAAGCTGTTGAAAATCCTGATTTGGCACGGCAAAACTTGATTCGCCTACAGAATGCGTGGGGAGAAGTGATTGAAAGTTTAGCTGGACCTGATAAGGCTCTTCTCGTAGGTTCTCAACCAGTTGCAGCCAACGAACACCATGCAATTTTAGCTTTTGAGTCTAATTTCAATGCTGGGCAAACCATGAAACGGGATAACCTCAATACCATGTTTGGCAATATTCTTAGCCAAGCGGCTGGATTTTCACCTGAAATCCTGGCAATTTCCCTTGAGGAATGGAAAGAGGTTCGTGCAGTATTTTCAGCTAGAAACAAGTCTTCTCAAGCAGATCAAGAGATAGAAGAAGGAAGTCTGATTCCAGAGGGATTTGAATTTCTGGCTGATAAAGTCATGGTCGAAGAAGACTAAAAGTGGATTTCATGGTACAATAATCCTATGACTAGACAACAATTTATCGTGATAGCACTATTTACTGCTGCTGAGACTTATTTTTTCAATGAAGCTTGGATGACGGGTCGCTATTTCATGGCAGCCTTTTGGGCCATTCTACTTTTTCGAAATTTTAGGTTAAGTTATGTAATGGGGAAATTAGTAGATGCCATTGATCAGCACCTAAACCGTAAGGATTAGTCACTAGCTTCTAAACAAAATCAAAGCCTTTTAGGCTTTTTTTTGTTATACTAGTAGAGTATATTTATGGACCTTTTCTTGTATTTTTTGAGAAATGTAAGTGATTTCTCTAAGGATAAAGGAAGTAGGCCAGAAAAAGAAAGGAACTATCATGTCAGTATTAGAGATCAAAGATCTTCACGTTGAGATTGAAGGAAAAGAAATTTTGAAAGGGGTCAATCTGACTCTGAAAACAGGAGAAATCGCAGCTATCATGGGACCAAATGGTACTGGTAAATCGACTCTTTCTGCAGCTATCATGGGAAACCCTAACTATGAGGTTACAAAAGGGGAGGTCTTGTTTGATGGCGTAAATATCCTTGAATTGGAAGTGGACGAGCGTGCGCGTATGGGTCTTTTCCTTGCTATGCAGTACCCATCAGAAATCCCAGGAATTACTAACGCAGAGTTTCTTCGTGCAGCCATGAATGCTGGTAAAGAAGATGATGAAAAGATTTCAGTTCGTGAGTTTATCACTAAACTAGACGAGAAAATGGAATTGCTCAATATGAAAGAAGAAATGGCTGAGCGTTACCTTAACGAAGGTTTCTCTGGTGGTGAGAAAAAACGTAATGAAATTCTTCAACTCTTGATGTTGGAACCTACATTTGCCCTTTTGGATGAGATTGACTCAGGTCTTGATATTGATGCCCTTAAAGTCGTATCGAAAGGTGTGAATGCTATGCGTGGTGAAGGTTTTGGTGCTATGATTATCACTCACTACCAACGTCTTTTGAACTACATCACACCTGATGTGGTACATGTGATGATGGAAGGTCGTGTGGTCCTTTCTGGAGGTCCAGAATTAGCAGCCCGTTTGGAACGTGAAGGATACGCAAAACTAGCTGAAGAACTTGGCTACGACTACAAGGAAGAATTGTAATTCCCTCGTATCTTTTAGGAGAAGTAAATGACTAAAGAAAATATTAAACTTTTTTCAGAAACGCACGCTGAACCAAGCTGGTTGTCAGACCTCCGTCAAAAAGCTTTTGATAAGATTGAGAGTTTGGAATTACCAGTTATCGAGCGTGTCAAATTTCACCGTTGGAATCTGGGGGATGGAACCATCACAGAAAGTGAGCCTTCAGCAAATGTTCCTGACTTCACGGCTCTAGATAATCACTTGAAGTTGGTGCAAGTAGGAACGCAGACTGTTTTTGAGCAAACTCCAGTTGAGTTAGCTGAACAAGGAGTAGTCTTTACAGACTTTCACTCAGCTTTAGAAGAAATTCCAGAACTTATCGAGGAATTCTTCATGTCATCAGTTAAGTATGATGACGACAAGTTGGCAGCCTACCATACAGCTTATTTCAACAGTGGTGCTGTTCTCTACATTCCTGATAACGTAGAAATCTCAGAGCCAATCGAAGGTATTTTCTACCAAGACAGCGATAGTGATGTGCCATTTAACAAGCATATCCTTATCATTGCTGGTAAAAACAGTAAGATAAGCTATCTTGAACGTCTAGAGTCACGTGGTGGAGGTAGTGCAAAAGCAACTGCCAATATCACAGTTGAAGTGATTGCACGTTCAGGTGCGCAAGTGAAGTTTGCGGCTATTGACCGTTTAGGTGAAAATGTTACTGCCTATATTAGTCGTCGTGGTAAATTAGGTAACGATGCAAGTATTGACTGGGCGATTGGTGTCATGAACGAAGGAAACGTTGTTGCGGATTTTGATAGCGACTTGATTGGTAACGGTAGCCATGCTGACCTGAAAGTCGTAGCTCTTTCAAGTGGTCGTCAGGTGCAAGGGATTGACACTCGTGTAACCAACTATGGCTGCAACTCAATCGGAAATATCCTCCAACATGGGGTTATCCTTGAAAAAGCAACTTTGACCTTCAACGGTATCGGCCACATCATCAAGGGTGCTAAGGGAGCAGATGCCCAACAAGAAAGTCGTGTTCTTATGCTTTCAGACCAGGCGCGTTCAGATGCCAATCCAATTCTTTTGATTGACGAAAATGACGTTACTGCAGGTCACGCGGCTTCTATCGGACAAGTTGATCCAGAAGACATGTACTACCTTATGAGCCGTGGCTTGGACAAAGCAACAGCAGAGCGTTTGGTTGTTCGTGGTTTCCTTGGTTCTGTTATCGTGGAGATTCCAGTCAAGGAAGTTCGTGATGAAATGATTGCAACCATCGAAGAAAAATTGTCAAAACGCTAAGGGGAAGCCTATGTTAGATGTAGAAGCGATTCGCAAGGATTTTCCGATTTTAGACCAGATCGTTAACGATGAACCGTTGGTCTATTTGGACAATGCTGCGACGACACAAAAACCACTAGCAGTTCTGGAAACGATTAACCGCTATTATGAGCAGGACAATGCAAATGTTCATCGTGGGGTTCATACCTTGGCGGAGCGGGCGACAGCTTCCTATGAGGCGGCTCGTGAAACCATTCGTAAGTTTATCAATGCAGGCTCTACAAAGGAAGTTCTCTTTACCAGAGGAACGACAACCAGCCTTAACTGGGTGGCACGCTTTGCTGAGGAAATTCTTACTGAGGGAGACCAGGTCTTGATTTCTGTCATGGAACACCATTCCAATATCATTCCTTGGCAGGAGGCCTGTCGCAAGACTGGAGCAGAGCTTGTCTATGTTTATCTCAAGGACGGGGCTCTGGATATGGAGGATTTGCGAGCTAAATTGACGGGCAAGGTCAAGTTCGTTTCTCTAGCTCACGCCTCCAATGTTCTTGGTGTGGTCAATCCGATCAAGGAAATCACTCAAATGGCACATAAAGTTGGTGCTATTATGGTGGTGGATGGAGCTCAGTCTACACCTCATATGAAGATTGATGTCCAGGACTTGGATGTGGACTTCTTTGCCTTTTCAGGTCACAAGATGGCTGGTCCGACTGGTATCGGTGTTCTTTATGGCAAGGAAAAATATCTCAATCAAATGTCTCCAGTAGAATTTGGCGGCGAGATGATTGATTTTGTCTACGAGCAATCTGCTAGTTGGAAGGAATTGCCATGGAAATTTGAGGCTGGAACGCCAAATATGGCAGGAGCTATTGGACTTGCGACTGCAGTTGATTATCTGGAAAAGATTGGTATGGATGCCATTGAAGCGCATGAACAGGAATTGATTGCGTACGTCTATCCAAAACTGCAGGCAATTGAGGGATTGACCATTTACGGTTCGCAGGACTTGGCTCAACGTTCAGGTGTTATTGCCTTTAACCTAGGCGATCTTCATCCTCACGATCTTGCGACGGCCCTGGATTATGAGGGAGTGGCTGTTCGTGCTGGTCACCATTGTGCGCAACCCTTGCTTCAGTATTTGGAAGTCCCAGCAACAGCTCGTGCAAGTTTTTATATCTACAATACCAAGGCAGATTGCGACAAACTAGTCGATGCCCTACAAAAGACAAAGGAGTTTTTCAATGGCACTTTCTAAACTAGATAGCCTTTATATGGCAGTGGTAGCAGACCATTCGAAAAATCCACATCACCAAGGGAAGTTAGAAGATGCTGAGCAAATCAGTCTCAATAATCCAACCTGCGGGGATGTTATCAACCTCTCTGTCAAGTTTGATGCAGAGGATCGTTTAGAGGATATTGCTTTTCTAAACTCGGGTTGTACCATCTCAACTGCCTCTGCTAGTATGATGACAGATGCTGTTTTGGGCAAGACTAAGCAAGAAATCCTAGAACTTGCGACTATTTTTTCTGAAATGGTTCAAGGTCAAAAGGATGAGCGTCAAGACCAACTTGGAGACGCGGCATTCTTATCAGGTGTTGCCAAATTCCCGCAACGAATCAAGTGTGCAACTCTAGCTTGGAACGCCTTGAAGAAAACAATTGAAAATCAAGAAAATCAGTAAGACAAGTTTCTTTTGTCTTATGAATCAGTAGAAATGAAGAATGAAAGAAAGGATATTATGGCTGAAGAAAGAGTAGAACCAAAACCAATTGATCTTGGTGAATATAAATTTGGTTTCCATGACGATGTAGAGCCTGTCCTATCGACAGGAAAAGGATTGAACGAAGAAGTCATTCGCGAATTATCAGCTGCTAAGGGAGAACCTGAGTGGATGTTAGAATTCCGTTTGAAGTCTTATGAAACCTTCAAAAAAATGCCTATGCAAACCTGGGGAGCAGACTTGTCAGAGATTGACTTTGATGATTTGATCTACTACCAAAAACCATCTGACAAACCAGCCCGTTCTTGGGATGAAGTTCCTGAAAAAATTAAAGAGACCTTTGAACGTATCGGGATTCCAGAAGCTGAACGTGCTTATCTAGCAGGTGCCTCTGCCCAGTACGAGTCAGAAGTGGTTTACCACAACATGAAGGAAGAGTTTGAGAAGTTAGGAATTATCTTTACAGATACAGATTCTGCCCTCAAGGAATACCCAGACTTGTTTAAACAATACTTTGCGAAGTTGGTACCACCGACAGATAACAAGTTGGCAGCCCTCAACTCAGCAGTATGGTCGGGTGGAACCTTTATCTACGTACCAAAAGGTGTCAAGGTAGATATTCCACTTCAAACTTACTTCCGTATCAACAACGAAAATACAGGTCAGTTCGAACGTACCTTGATTATCGTTGATGAGGGAGCAAGTGTCCACTACGTAGAAGGATGTACAGCACCAACTTATTCAAGCAACAGCTTGCACGCTGCCATTGTAGAAATTTTCGCTTTAGACGGAGCTTATATGCGTTATACAACCATCCAAAACTGGTCTGATAATGTCTATAACTTGGTAACAAAACGTGCGAAAGCTTTGAAAGATGCGACTGTTGAGTGGATTGATGGAAACTTGGGTGCAAAAACGACTATGAAATATCCATCTGTTTATCTAGATGGAGAAGGGGCGCGTGGTACTATGCTCTCTATCGCCTTTGCTAATGCAGGGCAACACCAAGATACGGGTGCCAAGATGATCCACAACGCTCCACATACAAGCTCGTCTATCGTGTCAAAATCCATCGCTAAAGGCGGAGGAAAGGTGGACTACCGTGGACAAGTGACCTTTAACAAGAACTCTAAGAAATCTGTTTCTCACATCGAGTGTGATACCATTATCATGGATGACTTATCAGCGTCAGATACTATTCCATTTAATGAAATTCACAATTCGCAAGTTGCTTTGGAGCACGAAGCCAAGGTATCCAAGATTTCAGAGGAACAACTCTACTATCTCATGAGTCGTGGATTGTCAGAATCTGAGGCAACCGAGATGATTGTCATGGGATTTGTCGAACCCTTCACTAAAGAGCTTCCAATGGAATATGCAGTTGAGCTGAACCGCTTGATTAGCTATGAAATGGAAGGATCTGTCGGATAAAACCCAAAAGGAGAAGCAAATGGGATTCTTAAAAAAATTATTTGGTAATGTTGAAAAAGCGAATAAAGGCGAAATTTCTGCCGAGGAAATTATTCCACCTTTTACAGTTGATTTAGTAGAAGAAGCAGATGATTATTGGCGACAAATGGAACAAAACCTCTTGATAAACGCTGTAAAAGCTGCTGGTGGTCCTGAGGCGGTAGAACGTGCTTTTGTTCTTGCTAATTTTAAGGATAATCAAGAAACCTTTGAGCTCTTTTATCAGGTAAATGGTCAACTTCTTTCATGGAGAGAGATGGATGCGACTGTAGTTGATAAAATCAGCAATCAACTCCTTCCACAAGCACCAGGTGTGGCACGTGCAGTTAATGAGAATTATGAAGAAGCGAAGGTTCCAGTAATCGAGTACGCTATGCTTCAGTTTGAAACTGCAACCATGGCTTGGTTTGGTCGGAAGCTGACAACAGCTTCTCCAGAAGCAGAATTGACTTTTGAAGAATTGGTATCAGGTTGGCGCGCTATTTTGGAACAAGAAGTTCCAAACCGTCCTTTAGATAGTGACCGTCCGTTCCCTTACTTTGAAGTTTAAAATCCCGAATCCCCAAAACCTTTCAATGGAGTGTACTGTTGAGCTTAATCGCTTGATGAGTAACTAATTGAAACAATCAGTGGGTAAAAATGCAAATTCTGAACAGGAATCCTTTCTGTTCAGAATTTTTTTCAAATAAGTACCTAATAAATATTCACAAAAATACTTTTATATGGTAAAATAAAACAATTACATTTAGTGGAGATGAAGTATGAATATTTTTAGAACCAAGGATGTTAGTCTGAGACAGACAGAGATGCATCGCCATTTGAAATTGTGGGATTTGATTCTTCTAGGGATTGGTGCCATGGTGGGGACAGGGATTTTCACCATTACCGGAACAGCAGCGGCTACCCTAGCTGGTCCATCACTAGTGATTTCCATTGTGATTTCTGCCCTGTGTGTTTCTCTATCAGCCCTCTTTTTCGCAGAATTTGCCTCTCGTGTGCCTGCTACTGGTGGTGCTTATAGTTACCTCTATGCGATTCTAGGAGAATTGCCAGCCTGGATTGCTGGCTGGTTGACCATTATGGAATTCATGACGGCTGTTTCAGGTGTGGCGTCTGGCTGGGCAGCTTACTTTAAGGGATTGCTCAGTAATTATGGTATCTCCATGCCGCAAGCCTTGAATGGAACCTTTAATCCTGAACAGGGAACCTATATCGATCTTCTGCCTATTTTAGTACTGACGTTGGTAACGGGATTGGTTTTATTAAATTCTAAGGCAGCTTTGAGATTTAATTCGCTTTTAGTGGTCTTGAAATTCTCTGCTCTAGCCTTATTTATCCTAGTTGGTATTTGGTACATCAAACCTGAAAATTGGTCGAATTTTGCTCCTTTTGGCTTTGGCCAGATTTATGGAGGAAGCACTGGGATTATGGCAGGTGCATCTTTGATGTTTTTTGGGTTTCTCGGATTTGAGTCTATTTCCATGGCAGTTGATGAAATTCAAAGTCCGCAAAAAAATATTCCCCGCGGAATCGTCCTTTCTTTGACAATCGTCACCATTCTCTATGCTTTGGTAACCTTAGTATTGACAGGAATTGTTCACTACAGTAAGCTCAATGTGGACGACGCAGTAGCATTTTCATTACGGAGTATTGGTATCGGCTGGGCAGCCAATTATGTTTCGCTTGTAGCCATTCTAACCCTTATAACCGTATGTATCTCCATGACTTACGCTTTGTCTCGGATGATTTATAGCTTAGCACGTGATGGACTTTTACCCCAAAGTTTCAAACAATTAAGCAAGACTAGTCGTGTTCCTAAAAATGCGACTCTCTTAACAGGAGTTGTTTCAGCCATTGCTGCAGGAGTGTTTCCTCTAGCTAGTATTGCAGCCTTCTTAAATATTTGTACGCTAGCTTATCTGATTTTGCTAGCCTACGGAATTATAAAACTCAGAAAGGATAAGGGGATGCCAAAAGAGGGAGAGTTTAAAACTCCCTTGGTGCCACTTTTGCCAATCCTTTCCATTCTTATCTGTCTTTCCTTTATGCTTCAATATAGTCTAGATACCTGGATTGCCTTTGGTATTGCTCTTGTAGTTGGTCTAGTCATTTACTTTACTTACGGGTTCCGCCATTCAACCCTCGCAGAAGAAGAATAAAAGCTGGGAATTCCCAGCTTTTTTAATCTTTCACATAAGTAAATCCTTCACCCAGAATTTCATGAGCCTCAGTGATGGTGATAAAGGCTTGAGGATCAATTTTGTGAATCATATCTTTCATTTTAACGATTTCGTTTCGACCGACGATACAGTAGATAATTTTTAAATCCTTTTTGCTGTAGTATCCTTGACCAGATATAAAGGTAACGCCACGTCCGAGTTCATCGTTAATCTCTTTGGCCAATTGATCAGGATATTGGGTAATAATCATAAATCCTTTACCACCATAACCTCCTTCGCCTATCAAGTCGATAACACGAGCGATGATAAAGTCAAACAAGAGGGTATAGGTAACTAGACGAAGGTCCTGGAAGATAATCAAAATCAACATCAGGATAAAAAAGTCAATCCCAAAGAGCAATTTACCAATCGAAATATTAGTGTATTTGTTGAGGATACGGGCAACGATATCAGAGCCACCAGTGGTTCCACCAGCATTAAAGATAATTCCTAAACCAACCCCTAGTAAGACTCCTGAGACTAAAGCGACAATGATGAGATCCCCTTGCAAGTCGATGTGCAAAGGAATGCGCTCAAAGATTGCTAGCCAAACGGAAAGTGAAATAGATCCTAGAAGGCTGGAGTAGAGGGTCTTAGGTCCAAATATCTTCCAAGCCAGGATAAATAAAGGGATATTAATCAAGAGGTTCATCAATGAGACAGGAATCTTAAAGAGATAGTAGGTAATCAAGGTAATACCTGTCGCCCCACCCTCAAATAAATGATAAGGAACAACAAAGTAGGTAAGACCAAAGGCATAGATAGCAGCTCCAAGAATAATAGTAATAATCGGTTGAAGTTTTCGAATCATGGCTGTTCCTCACTTTTCTATAGATAGATTATACCAAAAATTCAGTTCTTTTCATCGAATCACTTATGATTTTTTATCATTTTTTTGATATAATAAAGGAGAAAATCCCAATCCTATCAAGAAGAATAGAAAGATTGAATTATGACACAAGTAAAAATTGTAACGGACTCTTCTGTTACTATCGAACCAGAAGTAGTTAAAGAATTAAATATCACCGTTGTCCCTCTATCAGTTATGATTGATAGTGTTCTTTATTCGGATGCAGATTTGAAAGAGGGAGAATTCCTTCATCTTATGCAACAAAGTAAGAATCTGCCTAAAACAAGTCAGCCACCTGTAGGAGTGTTTGCTGAGGTCTTTGAAGAACTAGGTAAAGATGGCAGTCAAATTATCGCCATTCACATGTCCCATGCCTTGTCTGGAACTGTGGAAGCTGCTCGCCAAGGGGCAAGCCTCTCAACTGCTGATGTAACGGTTATTGATAGTTCTTTTACAGATCAAGCGATGAAGTTCCAAGTTGTTGAAGCCGCAAAACTTGCTAAAGAAGGTAAAGATTTAGAAACGATCTTGGCTCATGTAGAGGACGTCAAAAATCATACAGAACTCTATATCGGTGTTTCGACGCTAGAAAACTTAGTTAAGGGTGGTCGTATTGGACGTGTGACAGGATTACTAAGCTCACTCTTGAACATTCGTGTAGTAATGCAGATGAAGAACCACGAACTCCAACCAATCGCCAAAGGACGTGGAGCGAAAACTTTCAAAAAGTGGCTTGAAGAATTAACCAATACTCTTTCCCAAAAATCAGTTGCAGAAATTGGAATTTCCTATGCTGGAACGAACGAATGGGCGAATGAGATGAAGGCATTATTGCAACCTTATGTTGAGAAGCCAATCTCTGTATTGGAAACTGGCTCTATTATTCAAACTCATACTGGAGAGAATGCTTGGGCAATTCTAATTCGCTACAATTCCTAAAAAAATAGAGAAAAAATGGTCAAAATAGTGTTTTTGACTTGACCTATAGCCGATTTTAGGATATGATTATATTTGTTAATTAGAAATTATTTGGAGGATTTGTTAACATGGCAAACAAACAAGATTTGATCGCTAAAGTAGCAGAAGCTACAGAATTGACTAAGAAAGATTCAGCAGCAGCAGTTGACGCTGTATTTGCAGCAGTAACTGAATACCTTGCAGCTGGTGAAAAAGTTCAATTGATCGGTTTCGGTAACTTTGAAGTTCGTGAGCGTGCTGCACGTAAAGGTCGCAACCCACAAACTGGTAAAGAAATCAAAATCGCAGCTTCTAAAGTTCCAGCATTCAAAGCTGGTAAAGCTCTTAAAGACGCTGTTAAATAATGAATTTTCAAAAAGCCTATTGAATCAAGCTTTCTAGCTTGGTCAGTAGGCTTTTTTTATTGCTTTGGGGCATTTTTGGGGCAAAAAAAAAGGTTCCCATGTTTGAGAACCTTCTTTTCATTAGTTTTTAGAAGCTGCTTGGAATTCAGGGTTTTTCCATGCTTCATCAATGATAGCTTGCAATTCTTTAGCAGATGCTTGCATTTTTTGAGTTTCAGCATCGTTCAATGGGATGTTTACTGGACGAACGATACCGTGTGCACCAACAACAGCTGGTTGACCGATAAAGACGTTTTTAACACCGTATTGACCTTCTTGGAAGACTGAAAGTGGAAGTACTGCATTTTCGTCATCAAGGATTGCTTTTGTGATACGAGCAAGTGCTACTGCGATACCGTAGTATGTAGCTCCTTTTTTGTTAATGATTGTGTAAGCAGCGTCACGAACACCTTCGAACAATTCAATCAATTCAGCTTCTTGAACGTTTTGAGTATCTTTAAGGAATTCTTCTAGGTTTACACCAGCGATGTTAGCGTGTGACCAAACCGCAAATTCAGAATCTCCGTGTTCACCCATGATGTAGGCGTGAACTGAACGAGCATCAACATCTAATTTTTCAGCAAGCGCTTGACGGAAACGTGCTGAGTCAAGTGAAGTACCTGAACCGATAACACGTTCTTTAGGGAATCCAGAGAATTTCCAAGTTGAGTAAGTCAAAACGTCAACTGGGTTAGCTGCAACAAGGAAGATACCATCGAAACCTGATTCAACAACTTGTGTTACGATTGATTTGTTGATAGCCAAGTTTTTACCTACAAGGTCAAGACGAGTTTCACCTGGTTTTTGAGGAGCACCTGCAGTGATAACAACAAGATCAGCGTCTGCACAGTCAGAGTATTGAGCAGCGTAGATTTTTTTAGGTGAAGTGAAGGCAAGGGCGTGGCTAAGGTCAAGCGCATCACCAACAGCTTTTTCGTGCAATTGTGGAATTTCGATAATTCCAAGCTCTTGTGCAATTCCTTGGTTAACAAGTGCGAAAGCGTAAGATGAACCTACGGCACCGTCACCAACAAGGATCACTTTTTTGTGTTGTTTAGTTGAAGTCATTATCTAAACATCTCCTTCATTTTTTTTAGGGGAATCCCCAGACACTTTCATTCTATCACTTTTGAAAAGCTTTGTCACGAATATTCTATTCGGTTATCGATGTAAACGTTTTAGTGGTTTTCAAAGACTGAAATGAAGGACGAATTATGGTATAATATATCTAATTACTAATAGTGAAATGAGGCATTTATGAATGCAGGATAGAAATTTAGTGAATGTCAATCTGACAAAGGAGATGAAGACCAGCTTTATCGACTACGCCATGAGCGTTATCGTCGCGCGGGCCCTTCCTGATGTTCGAGATGGCTTAAAACCTGTTCACCGTCGTATTCTTTACGGAATGAATGAACTAGGTGTTACACCAGACAAACCTCATAAAAAATCAGCCCGTATTACAGGGGATGTTATGGGTAAATACCACCCACACGGAGATTCCTCTATTTACGAAGCCATGGTTCGTATGGCCCAGTGGTGGAGCTACCGTTACATGCTTGTTGATGGGCATGGAAACTTTGGTTCTATGGACGGGGATGGTGCAGCCGCGCAACGGTACACTGAGGCACGTATGAGCAAGATTGCTCTTGAAATGCTTCGTGATATCAATAAAAACACCGTTGATTTCGTAGATAACTACGATGCTAACGAACGTGAACCCTTGGTTTTGCCAGCTCGTTTTCCAAACCTTTTGGTCAATGGGGCAACTGGTATCGCTGTTGGGATGGCAACCAATATTCCACC
Organism: Streptococcus sp. CF8-6; assembly: GCF_024295845.1. Classification (NCBI taxonomy): domain Bacteria; kingdom Bacillati; phylum Bacillota; class Bacilli; order Lactobacillales; family Streptococcaceae; genus Streptococcus; species Streptococcus sp. CF8-6. The sequence goes on from NZ_JANCOF010000003.1 coordinate 138,281, forward strand.
TCACAACTTGGGTGAAACCATTGATGCAGTGAAGTTGGTTATGGATAATCCTGAAGTGACGACTAAGGACTTGATGGAAGTCTTGCCTGGTCCAGATTTTCCGACTGGTGCTCTTGTCATGGGAAAATCAGGTATCCATAAGGCTTATGAGACTGGTAAAGGTTCCATTGTCCTTCGTTCTCGTACAGAGATTGAAACCACTAAGACGGGTCGTGAGCGTATCGTTGTAACGGAATTCCCTTATATGGTTAATAAAACCAAGGTGCATGAGCATATTGTTCGCTTGGTTCAGGAAAAACGAATTGAGGGCATTACAGCTGTACGTGATGAGTCCAACCGTGAAGGCGTTCGCTTTGTAATCGAGGTTAAACGCGACGCGTCTGCCAACGTTATCCTTAACAACCTCTTCAAGATGACCCAGATGCAAACCAACTTTGGTTTCAACATGTTGGCGATTCAAAATGGTGTGCCAAAAATCTTGTCCCTTCGTCAAATTTTGGATGCTTATATCGAGCACCAAAAAGAAGTGGTTGTTCGCCGTACTCGTTTTGACAAGGAAAAAGCCGAAGCGCGTGCGCACATCTTAGAAGGTCTTTTAATCGCGCTAGACCATATTGATGAAGTGATTCGTATCATTCGTGCCAGTGAAACAGATGCGGAAGCGCAAGCTGAGTTGATGAGCAAGTTCAAGCTTTCTGAACGTCAAAGTCAAGCTATCCTTGATATGCGTCTTCGTCGTTTGACAGGATTGGAACGTGATAAGATTCAGTCTGAATATGATGAATTGATTGCCTTGATTGCAGATTTGGCTGATATTCTTGCCAAACCTGAGCGCGTGGCGCAAATCATCAAAGAGGAGCTAGACGAAGTCAAACGCAAGTTTGGTGACAAGCGTCGTACGGAGTTGATGATTGGAGAAGTCTTAACTCTTGAAGATGAAGATTTGATTGAAGAAACGGATGTCTTGATTACCCTATCTAACAAGGGTTATATCAAACGTTTGGACCAAGGTGAGTTCACCGCACAAAAACGTGGTGGCCGTGGAGTTCAAGGTACGGGTGTAAAGGATGATGACTTTGTGCGTGAGTTGGTTTCAACCAGCACCCATGATCATCTGCTCTTCTTTACCAATAAAGGACGCGTATACCGACTAAAAGGTTATGAAATCCCTGAATACGGTCGTACTGCTAAGGGCTTGCCAGTTGTCAATCTATTGAAGTTGGACGAAGGTGAGAGTATTCAGACCATCATCAACGTTGAGTCTGAACGTAGTGATGATGCCTATCTCTTCTTTACAACTCGTCACGGTATTGTGAAGAGAACCAGTGTCAAAGAGTTCGCTAATATTCGTCAAAATGGACTTAAAGCCTTGAATCTCAAGGACGAAGACGAATTGATTAATGTCTTGCTGACAGAAGAAGATACGGATATTATCATTGGTACCAAGTTTGGTTATGCTGTTCGCTTTAATCAATCAGCTGTTCGTGGTATGAGCCGTATCGCGACTGGTGTTCGAGGAGTCAATCTTCGTGAAGGGGACACAGTAGTTGGCGCTAGCGTGATTACAAACCAAGATGAGGTTCTTATTATCACTGAAAAAGGATACGGTAAACGTACACTTGCTACTGAATATCCTACTAAAGGCCGTGGTGGTAAAGGGATGAAGACAGCCAATGTTGCTGAGAAGAATGGCCCTCTGGCAGGTCTCCTCACTGTTAAGGGGGATGAAGACCTGATGATTATCACAGATACAGGTGTCATGATCCGTACAAATGTTGCCAATATTTCACAAACTGGACGCTCAACTATGGGAGTTAAGGTGATGCGTCTAGATCAGGATGCTAAGATTGTGACCTTTACAACGGTTGCTGCGGCAGAAAAAGAAGAAGTTGGGACTGAAATTGAAACAGAAGGTGCAGAATAATGTCTCATAAAAAAACGAAAAATAAAAAGAGTAAGAAAAATAAGCGCAGAAATCTATTTATCAATATTTTAGCGGGTTTCTTAATTCTTCTTTCCTTAGCCTTGATTTTTAATTCAAAGATTCGCGATATCTTTTTGGTCTGGAATACCAATAAATACCAAGTCAATCAAGTCACTAAGGAAAATATAGATGAAAATTTAAAATCCGAGGGAAATTTTGATTTTGACTCTGTTAAGTCTATTTCATCCGAAGCTGTATTGGCTTCACAATGGGATGCTCAGAAACTTCCTGTTATTGGAGGTATTGCTATTCCTGAAGTAGAGATTAACCTTCCTATTTTCAAAGGGTTGGACAATGTAAACTTGTTCTACGGAGCAGGGACCATGAAACCTGATCAAAAAATGGGAGAAGGGAACTATTCTCTAGCCAGTCACCATATCTTTACTGCTGAAAATGCCAGTCAAATGCTCTTCTCACCTTTGGTCAATGCCAAAGCAGGTATGAAAATTTACCTGACGGATAAGGATAAAGTTTATACTTATGAGATTACAGAAGTTAAACATGTCACACCTGACCGCGTAGATGAAATCGAAGATCGTGATGGCGTAAAGGAGATTACTTTGGTTACCTGTGTTGATTATAATGCGACCGAGCGTATAATCGTCAAAGGAATCTTTAAAGAATCAAAAGCTTATTCTGAGACTTCTGAGGATATTTTGAAGGCCTTTAATCAACCGTATAGACAACGTTATTAAGAATGAATGAACCAGTGAAGTGCTATTTCACTGGTTTTTATGTCAACAAAATAGGATCAAAATAGTTCTTATGAAAAAGGATAGGAAGGCTTAGGATAAAGATTTTTAAGATAAATATTTTAGAATTTTACAGAAAACGCTTTCTAGAAAACAAGAATTATGTTATAATTATCACAAATAAAAGTTTAGGAGTTTTTTATGGTCTCTTCAGAATTTATTTCAAAGATTGAATTTGCTTGCAAGAAGAAAGAAAGCCTTTATAGCCAAAGTAAGTTTAAGTATGCGATTCGTTCCATGTTTGCAGGTGCCTTTCTAACATTTAGTACGGCTGCAGGTGCAGTTGGGGCTGACTTGATTAATAAGATCGCTCCAGGTAGTGGACGTTTTCTCTTCCCATTTGTTTTTGCTTGGGGATTGGCCTACATTGTTTTCTTAAATGCTGAGCTGGTAACTTCAAATATGATGTTTTTGACAGCAGGTAGTTTCTTGAAGAAAATCTCTTGGAGAAAAACAGCTGAGATTTTACTTTACTGTACCTTGTTCAACCTTATCGGAGCTTTGATAGCAGGTTGGGGCTTTGCCCACTCAGCAGCCTATGCAAATCTAACACATGATAGCTTCATTTCAGGAGTTGTAGAGATGAAGTTAGGCCGTTCCAATGAGTTAGTCTTGCTTGAAGGTATTTTAGCCAATATCTTTGTAAACATTGCCATTCTTTCATTTGTTTTGGTGAAAGATGGTGGGGCCAAACTTTGGCTTGTTTTGTCAGCAATTTACATGTTTGTATTCTTAACAAACGAACACATTGCTGCGAACTTTGCTTCTTTTGCGATTGTTAAGTTTAGTGTTGCAGCAGATTCAATTGCTAATTTTGACATACCTAATATTCTTCGTCACTGGGGTGTAACCTTTGTCGGAAACTTTATCGGAGGAGGTCTCTTGATGGGCTTGCCATACGCCTTCCTCAATAAAAACGAAGATACTTATGTCGATTAAAAAACGGGCACGAGTTAATCGTGCTTTTTTGTTTGATATGTAAGACTAGTCATAGTTGTTCCTTATATCAAAATATAGAAAAACGGTATTGGAAAAGACTAGCCCAAGATGATACAATATCCCTAATGAAGCTATTTGGAGGTCGTCATATGACTCGTGATTTTAAATTTGAAACCCTACAATTACATGCTGGGCAAGTAGTTGATCCGGCAACTAAGTCTCGTGCAGTACCGATTTATCAAACAACATCCTTCGTTTTTGATGACACGCAAGAAGGTGCCGACCTGTTTGCCTTGAGAAAACCAGGGAATATCTATACTCGTATTACCAACCCTACAACAGCGGCATTTGAAGAAAGAATCGCTGCTCTTGAGGGTGGTGTTGGAGCACTAGCGACAGCATCAGGGATGGCTGCTGTAACCTACACTATTTTGGCGCTTGCTCACGCAGGTGACCATGTGGTGGCTGCGTCAACTATTTACGGTGGGACCTTCAACCTCTTGAAGGAAACCCTTCCTCGTTATGGAATCACAACTACCTTTGTAGATGTGGATAATTTGGAGGAAGTTGAAGCAGCTATCGGTGACAATACCAAACTTGTCTTGATTGAAACCTTAGGGAATCCCTTGATTAACATTCCCGACTTGGAAAAATTAGCTGAGATTGCGCATAAACACCAGATTCCACTTGTTTCGGACAACACCTTTGCCACACCATATTTGATTAACGTCTTCTCTCACGGTGTAGATATTTCCATTCACTCAGCAACTAAGTTTATCGGTGGACATGGTACGACTATTGGAGGAGTGATTGTCGATAGCGGTCGTTTTGACTGGGCAGCTTCAGGGAAGTTCCCTCAATTTGTTGAGGAAGACCCAAGCTACCATAACTTGAGCTATACTCGTGACGTGGGTGCTGCAGCCTTTATTATCGCTGTTCGTGTTCAATTGCTTCGTGATACAGGTGCGGCCTTGTCGCCATTTAATGCCTTCCTCTTGCTCCAAGGTCTCGAAACTCTCTCTCTTCGTGTTGAACGTCATGTGCAAAATGCAGAGAAAATTGTTGATTTCCTTGTCAACCATCCTAAGGTAGAAAAAGTTAACTATCCAAAACTAGCTGACAGTCCATACCATTCCTTGGCTGAGAAATATTTGCCAAAAGGTGTTGGTTCAATCTTTACCTTCCATGTTAAAGGTGGAGAGACAGAGGCTCGCAAGGTGATTGATAATTTGGAAATCTTCTCTGACCTTGCAAACGTAGCAGATGCCAAATCGCTTGTTGTCCATCCAGCGACAACCACTCACGGTCAGTTGTCAGAAAAAGATCTAGAAGCAGCAGGTGTCACACCAAACCAAATCCGCTTGTCTATCGGTCTTGAAAATGTAGAGGATTTGATTGAAGATTTGCGTTTGGCCTTGGAAAAAATTTAAAGTAAAAGATATAAACAGTGGGTTTCGACTCGCTGTTTTTGATTTTCCCTCAGGCATGATATAATGGATACAGAAGTCTAGAAAGAGGAAAGTTATGAACGAAATCAAATGTCCCAACTGTGGGGAAGTCTTTACAGTAAATGAAAGTCAGTATGCCGAACTTTTATCCCAAGTGAGAACGGCTGAGTTTGATAAGGAATTGCACGATCGAATGAAGCAGGAGCTGGCCTTGGCTGAACAAAAGGCTATGAATGAGCAACAGTCTAAACTGGCTCAGAAGGATCAAGAAATTGCGCAATTGCAGAGTCAAATCCAAAACTTTGATACAGAGAAAGAGTTGGCCAAGAAAGAAGTTGAACAGACAAGCCACCAGGCCTTATTAGCAAAGGACAAGGAAGTGCAGGTCTTGGAAAACCAACTGGCCACCTTGCGTTTGGAGCATGAAAATCAACTGCAAAAGACCCTTTCTGACCTAGAAAAAGAACGGGATCAAGTTAAAAATCAGCTTCTCTTGCAAGAAAAGGAAAATGAGTTGTCTTTGGCTTCTGTTAAGCAGAATTACGAAGCCCAGCTCAAGGCTGCTAGTGAACAAGTCGAATTTTACAAGAATTTCAAAGCCCAACAATCTACAAAAGCTATCGGGGAAAGTCTGGAACAGTATGCGGAGAGTGAGTTCAATAAGGTTCGCAGTTTTGCCTTTCCAAATGCCTACTTTGAGAAGGATAATAAGGTTTCTGCGCGTGGGTCTAAGGGGGACTTTATCTTCCGTGATTTTGATGAAAATGGTCTAGAATTCATTTCCATCATGTTTGAAATGAAAAACGAAGCGGATGGGACGGAGAAGAAGCATAAGAATGCAGATTTTTACAAGGAATTGGACAAGGACCGTCGGGAAAAGAACTGTGAATATGCCGTTTTGGTGACTATGCTTGAGGCGGATAATGACTACTTTAACACAGGGATTGTCGATGTCAGTCACGAGCATGAAAAGATGTATGTGGTTCGTCCCCAGTTCTTTATCCAGTTAATTGGTCTCTTACGAAATGCTGCACTTAATTCCCTAAAATACAAGCAGGAGTTAGCGCTTGTTCGGGAGCAGAATATCGATATTACGCATTTTGAGGAAGATTTGGATGCCTTCAAAGTAGCTTTTGCCAAAAACTACAACTCTGCTTCGACCAACTTTGGTAAAGCAATCGATGAAATCGACAAGGCCATCAAACGAATGGAAGAGGTCAAGAAATTCCTAACCACATCCGAAAACCAACTCCGCCTCGCTAATAACAAGTTGGAAGATGTTTCAGTAAAAAAATTGACCCGAAAAAACCCAACTATGAAAGCGAAGTTTGAAGCGCTGAAGGGCGAGTGAGGAAGAAAATAATGTTTTACTCTTCGAAAAATAAGGTCCTTCAACTATATCAAAAACACATGGATTATGTGACCTTTGGTAAAGGAAAGAAGTCTCTTGTTATCATACCAGGGTTGGGGGATGGATTACAGACAGTTAAGGGCATGGCTCAAATGCTAGCTTCAACTTACCGAGAATTTGCCAAGGTTTATAAAGTTTATGTTTTTAGTCGCATCAATAAGTTGCCAGAAAATTATACAACACGAAATATGGCTGCTGATGTAGCGGAAGCTATGGATGTATTGAATTTAAAAAGTTCTGTCGTCATGGGGATTTCCCAAGGTGGTATGATTGCTCAATGGGTAGCTGTAGATTTTCCAGAAAAGGTTGAAAGTTTGATTTTGGCTGTTACTACTGCAAAACTAAGTGAGCTTGGTAGGGAGCGGATTAGACGCTGGCTAAGCCTGAGTCAAATAGGGACTTATAAAGAACTGATGGTTGATATTGCTAGTCACTCTTACACAACTAAATCCTTCGGAAAATTCAAATACCTTTATCGAATAATGGGAATTTTTGGCCGTATTAAAGATAAACAACGCATTGCTATTCAGGCTGTATCTTGTTTGAAACACGATAGCCTAACCATTTTGGAAAAAATAAACTGTTCTACGCTAATCATTGGAGCAGAAAAGGATGATGTTCTAGGCGTAGAAGCTTCACTTGAATTGCATCAGCATATCAAAGATAGCCAGCTCACTATTTTGCCAGAGTGCGGCCATGCACTTTATGAGCAGAATAAGGATTTCCAAAAGAGAGTTTTAGTATTTTTAGAAAGTTAATGAATGAACGGTATTATCAACTTAAAAAAAGAAGCGGGGATGACCTCGCATGACGCGGTTTTTAAACTGCGTAAGATATTAGGGACAAAGAAAATCGGTCATGGTGGGACCTTAGATCCTGATGTAGTAGGTGTTTTACCTATTGCGGTTGGTAAGGCGACACGCATGGTCGAATTTATGCAGGATGAGGGTAAGGTCTATGAGGGGGAGATCACTCTTGGTTATTCAACGACGACTGAGGATGCCAGTGGAGAAGTGGTCGCAGAGACACCTGTTTTGTCGCCCTTGGATGAAACCATTGTCGATGAAGCGATTGCTAGTTTGACTGGGCCTATTACTCAGATTCCGCCTATGTACTCGGCTGTCAAGGTCAATGGTCGTAAGCTCTATGAGTATGCACGTGCAGGTCAGGAAGTGGAGCGTCCAGAACGTCAGGTGACCATTTATCAATTTGAGAGGACGAGTCCGATTTCTTATGAGGGCGAACTTGCAAGTTTCACTTTTCGTGTAAAATGCAGTAAGGGAACTTATATCCGTACCTTGTCAGTTGATTTGGGAGAGAAGCTTGGTTACGCGGCCCATATGTCCCATCTGATTCGAACGAGTGCTGCAGGTTTGCAGCTAGAAGATGCTCTTGCCTTGGACGAAATTACTGCAAAAGTGGAGGCTGGGCAACTGGACTTTCTCCATCCTCTAGAGATTGGTACGGGGGACCTTGTCAAAGTTTTCCTAACTCCAGAACAAGCTACAGAAGTGCGCTTTGGTCGTTTTATCGAGTTAGAACAAACAGACAAAGAATTGGCTGCCTTTGAAGGTGATAAATTGCTTGCCATTTTAGAAAAAAGGGACAATTTCTACAAACCAAGGAAAGTTTTTAGCTAGTTTAACTAGAGTGTGGGGATGGAATCGTTTCCCCCTAGACTATCCAAATCAGACTATAAATTTTGCAAAAAATATGATAGAATAGACGACGGATAAAAAAACGGAGGATAGCATGCAAAATAGACCAATCATTATCGGAGTGACAGGTGGTTCTGGTGGTGGTAAAACCAGTGTTTCAAGAGCCATTTTATCTCATTTTCCTGATGAAAAGATTTCCATGATTGAGCATGATTCTTACTACAAGGATCAGTCTCACTTGACCTTTGAAGAGCGTGTCAAAACCAACTACGACCATCCCTTTGCCTTTGATACAGATTTGATGATCGAGCAGATTAAGGAATTGTTGGCAGGGTGCCCAGTGGACATTCCAACTTATGACTATACAGCGCATACACGGAGTAGCAAGACCTATCGTCAGGAGCCTCAGGATGTCTTTATCGTTGAGGGGATTCTGGTCTTGGAGGACAAGCGTCTGCGCGATTTGATGGATATCAAGATTTTTGTGGATACAGATGATGATGTGCGCATTATTCGTCGGATCAAGCGTGATATGGAGGAGCGTGGCCGTAGTCTAGATAGCGTTATTGATCAGTATTTGGGTGTGGTCAAACCCATGTACCACCAGTTTATCGAGCCGACTAAGCGTTATGCCGATATCGTCATTCCTGAAGGGGTCAGCAATACAGTTGCTATCGATCTTTTGACCACCAAGATTGCAAAGATTTTGGAAGAAGCACGAAATAGCAAATAATCAGATGAGGAGGCCTAGCCTCCTTTTTCTATTTTTCCTTTAGTTTCAGTAGGAAAAAGGTGATTTTTAAGCATGTTTTTGGTATAATAATACCCATGGAAAAGCAAGAAAATGAATAGTAGGTGGAGATGGAAAAGTATTTATCGGTAACAACTTTGACCAAGTATCTGAAAATGAAATTCGATAAAGACCCTTACTTGGAACGGGTCTATTTAACTGGTCAAGTTTCCAACTTTCGTAAACGACCTACTCACCAATATTTCTCCTTAAAAGATGATCATGCAGTCATTCAAGCGACCATCTGGTCTGGGATTTATCAAAAATTAGGTTTCGACCTGAAAGAAGGTATGAAGATCAATGTAATTGGGCGTGTGCAGGTTTATGAACCCAGTGGGAGCTACTCTATTATCATTGAAAAGGCTGAGCCTGATGGGGTTGGGGCGCTCGCGATTCAGTTTGAACAACTCAAGAAAAAATTGACAGAAGAAGGCCTGTTTCAAGAACGCTTCAAGCAATCTCTTCCCCAATTTTCTAAGAGAATCGGTGTGGTAACCAGTCGCAGTGGAGCTGTTATTCGAGATATCATCACGACCGTCAGCAGACGTTTTCCTGGTGTCGACATTCTTCTCTATCCGACAAAAGTACAAGGTGATGGAGCTGCGGAGGAAATTGCTCGAAATATTGCGCGTGCCAATCAACGTGAGGACATAGATGTTCTCATCATTGGTCGTGGTGGTGGTTCCATCGAGGATCTCTGGGCCTTTAACGAAGAAATTGTGGTACGGGCTATTTTTGAATCCCGTTTGCCAGTTATTTCTAGTGTTGGTCATGAGACGGATGTGACCTTGGCGGATTTTGTGGCAGATAGACGGGCTGCGACGCCAACAGCTGCAGCTGAACTGGCTACGCCTGTGACTAAGTTGGATGTGTTAACCCATTTGCAAAATCAGGAAAAGCGGATGGCAACAGCAGTTCAGAATGTCCTGTCAAGAAAAAAAGAAGCTCTGAAAAAATGCAGTCAGTCAGTCATCTTTAGACAGCCAGAGCGTTTGTATGATGGTTATTTACAACGGTTAGATCAACTGCAACTGCGATTAAAACAAAGTTTGCGAACACGGATTTCTGATAATAAACAGCTAGTCCAAGCAAGAACGCATCAACTAGTCCAATTATCACCTGTTACCAAAATCCAGCGTTATCAAGACCGTCTAGGTCAGTTGGACAAGCTCCTACGCAGCCAAATGGCGCTAGTTTATGATGCCAAGGTTGCTGAAGTGAAGCGACTTTCAGAAGCCTTGTTGATGTTGGATACTAGTCGAATAGTGGCGCGTGGCTATGCAATTGTCAAAAAAGAAGAGTCCGTAGTCGATTCTGTTGAGAAGTTGAAGAAAAAAGACCAAGTGACGCTTTTGATGCGAGATGGTCAAGTAGAATTAGAGGTTAAAGATGTCAAAACAAAAGAAATTTGAGGAAAATCTAGCCGAACTGGAGACCATTGTCCAAAGTTTGGAAAATGGTGAAATTGCTTTGGAAGATGCAATTGCTGCCTTTCAAAAGGGCATGGTCTTGTCAAAAGAGCTCCAAGCTACGCTGGACAAGGCTGAAAAGACCTTGGTTAAGGTCATGCAAGAAGACGGAACAGAAAGTGATTTCGAATGAAGAAGCAAGAAAAATTAGCTCTTGTCGAGTCGGCTTTGGAAAATTTTTATGGAGACCAGCAGTTTGCATCTAGTTTACGAGAAGCTGTTCTCTATTCCATTCATGCTGGTGGTAAGAGAATTCGGCCTTTTCTCTTGCTAGAGGTTCTGGAAGCCTTGCAAGTAGTTATCCAACCAGCACATGCTCAAGTAGCCGCGGCCTTGGAAATGATTCATACAGGGAGCTTGATTCACGATGATCTTCCTGCCATGGATGATGATGATTACCGTCGTGGTCGGTTGACCAATCATAAGAAATTTGGCGAAGCGATGGCAATATTGGCAGGAGATGCTTTGTTCTTAGATCCCTATGCCTTGATAGCGCAGGCAGATTTGCCAAGTCAGATCAAGGTGGACTTGATTGTCAACTTATCCCTTGCTTCAGGAAGTCTGGGAATGGTTGCAGGGCAGGTTTTAGATATGGAAGGTGAACACCAACATTTGTCTTTGGAAGAACTTCAGACCATTCATGCTAATAAAACAGGTAAGTTACTTGCCTATCCTTTCCAAGCAGCTGCTATCATAGCTGAATTAGCACCAGAAATCCAAGCAAAACTGAAAACGGTTGGTGAATTGATTGGGCTGGCCTTTCAAGTTCGAGATGATGTGCTGGATGTGACAGCTAGTTTTGAGGAAATCGGCAAGACTCCACAAAAGGATTTGCAGGCAGAAAAGTCAACCTATCCTGCCTTGTTGGGCTTGGAAGAGGCCATTGCCTTTTGTAACCAAACTCTGGATCAAGCCAAGGCTAAATTAGAAGAAATTACCCAGCAGGTTCCCTTTGAAACAGAATCGATTGTGAAAGTAGTAGAAAGTTTGAGAATCAATGGCTAAGGAAAGAGTGGATGTACTAGCTTATAAACAGGGCTTGTTTGAAACGCGAGAACAGGCCAAGCGCGGTGTCATGGCTGGTCTAGTCGTAGCAGTCCTGAATGGAGAACGCTTTGACAAACCAGGAGAGAAAATCCCAGATGACACTGAGCTAAAACTCAAGGGTGAAAAACTCAAGTATGTCAGTCGAGGTGGTCTAAAACTAGAGAAGGCCTTGGAGGTCTTTGATTTGTCAGTCGAGGGAGCAACCACGATTGATATTGGGGCTTCCACTGGAGGATTTACTGATGTCATGTTGCAAAATGGTGCTGAGTTAGTCTTTGCAGTCGATGTCGGTACCAATCAGTTGGCTTGGAAATTGCGCCAAGACCCACGGGTTGTCAGCATGGAGCAGTTTAATTTTCGTTATGCTGAAAAGACTGACTTTGAGCAGGAACCGAGCTTTGCCAGTATTGATGTGAGTTTCATTTCCCTCAGTCTGATTTTACCTGCCTTGCACCGTGTCTTGGCAGATCAAGGGCAGGTGGTGGCTCTGGTTAAGCCCCAGTTTGAAGCAGGTCGTGAGCAGATTGGAAAGAATGGAATCATTCGAGATGCCAAGGTTCATCAAACTGTCCTTGAATCTTTCACTGCTATGGCAGTTGAACAAGGTTTTTCAGTGCTTGGATTAGACTATTCACCAATCCAAGGTGGACATGGAAACATCGAATTTCTGGCATATTTGAAAAAGGAAGAGGGAGCAAGTAACCAAGTTGCTTCTGAAATAGAAAAAGTTGTAGAGAGAGCACATAGAGAATTTAAAGATGAATAAAAAAGAGAGACTTGAAAAAATTAGAAGATTTGTTACGGATTATCAAATCGGGACTCAGGAAGAAATCGTTGAGCATTTGAAGGAAGCAGGTATTTCTGCTACGCAAGCCACTGTCTCAAGGGACATCAAGGAGCTTGGGATTGTTAAAATTCCTTTGAAGAACAACACCTATATCTATGAGTTGCCAAAATCTGTCGTCAAAAGTTTGCAGTTGGCTGAGGACAACATTGTGAGTTCTGAGTTAATGGGAAATATGATCAACCTTGCTGTCATTCCTGGAAATACTATTTTTGTGAAGAGTCAGTTGGTTGAGGCATTCTCTGAACAGATTTTTAGCTGTCTAGCTGATGATGATTCTATCTTAATTGTAGCTAGAACAGCAGAGGCGGCTGAAGAAATTGTTGAACAAGTCAAAAAATGGTAGGTCGGTATGTTACTTGAAATTTCGATAAAAAACTTTGCCATTATTGAGGCGATTTCCCTCAATTTTGAAAAGGGTATGACTGTTTTGACTGGGGAAACGGGTGCCGGAAAGTCTATCATTATTGACGCTATGAATCTTATGTTGGGGGCTCGTGCAACAACAGACGTTATTCGTCACGGTGCGCCAAAGGCAGAGATTGAGGGGCTTTTTTCGGTTGAAAATAGTCGCCTTTTACAGGAAATTTTTGAAGAGCAAGGTTTGGAAATGGGTGATGAGATTATCATCCGCCGGGAAATTCTGCAAAATGGTCGTAGTGTTAGTCGCGTGAATGGCCAGATGGTCAATCTTTCTGTCTTGCGTGCTATTGGGCAACACCTTGTGGATATCCATGGTCAGCATGACCAAGAAGAGTTAATGCGTCCTCAACTGCACATCCAGATGTTGGATGAGTTTGGTGATGCTGCTTTCTTGGACTTGAAGGAGACCTATCAGACGAGCTTTGATGCCTATCGCAAAATGCGCAAGCAGGTTTTGGAAGTCAAGAAAAACCAACAGGAACATAAGGCACGTATCGAAATGTTGGAATTTCAAATGGCAGAGATTGAGGCTGCAAACTTGCAGGCTGGTGAAGACTTGGCTCTCAACCAAGAACGAGATAAACTCCTCAATCATAAAAATATTGCAGATACCCTAACCAATGCCTACAGTATGCTGGACAATGAGGAATTCTCCAGTCTTGCTAATGTCCGTTCGGCCATGAATGACATGGAAAGTGTCGAAGAATATGACCCTGAATACCGTGAAATTTCAAGTTCTCTATCAGAAACATACTATGTTTTAGAAGATATTACCAAGCGTTTAGAAGATATTATTGAGGATTTGGATTTTTATGGCAATCGCCTCATGCAGGTTGAAAATCGCTTAGACCTTATAAATACTATTACCCGCAAGTATGGTGGAACTGTGGACGACGTTTTGCTTTATTTTGCCAAGATTACGGATGAGTACAATCTCTTGACGGGTAATAACCTTTCTTCTGAAGACATGGAAGCAGAGCTCAAGAAATTGGAAGTTAATCTTGTCGATTTGGCAGGGCAACTTGCATCAGCTCGTCATGATTTGGCCCAGCAGCTTGAGGCTGAGATTAAACAAGAACTTCAGGATCTCTATATGGAGAAGGCACAGTTCCAGGTTCGCTTTAGCAAGGGCAAATTTAGTCGTGAGGGGAATGAAACAGTCGAGTTTTATATTTCCACCAACCCAGGTGAGGACTTTAAGCCTTTGGTCAAAGTTGCGTCCGGTGGGGAATTATCCCGTCTCATGTTGGCTATCAAGTCTGCCTTTTCTCGTAAAGAAGGCAAGACCAGTATTGTCTTTGATGAGGTGGATACGGGAGTTTCAGGTCGCGTGGCCCAAGCCATCGCACAGAAGATTCATAAGATAGGCCAGCATGGTCAGGTTCTTGCTATCTCTCACCTTCCACAAGTGATTGCCATCGCGGATTATCAATTCTTTATTGAGAAGATTAGCGATGAGCACTCAACGGTGTCGACGGTTCGCCTTTTGACTTTAGAAGAGCGAGTAGAGGAAGTAGCTAAAATGTTGGCTGGGCAAAATGTAACAGAGGCGGCCCTTACCCAAGCTAGAGAATTATTGCAAACGAGGGAGAAATAAATGACAGACTATTATGTAATTGGAGATGTTCACGGAAAAGCAGGTATGCTGGAAGACCTTCTCAAAACATGGGATGGTCACACCCAGTTGCTCTTTCTAGGGGATTTGATTGACCGTGGTGAAGACAGTCGCCGTGTTCTAGAAATGGTCAAAGACTTGGTCGACAATCAAGGAGCTATCTGTCTATCAGGAAACCACGAGTATATGTTTCTGACTTGGCTCGATGACCCAGAAGAAAGCTATGACCATTATCGTCGCAATGGTGGAGATACAACTATTAACTCTATTTTAGGTCGTCCCTTGGATGCACCAGTTGATGGCGTAGAAGATGCCAAGCGTGTTGCGACTGAAGCGGCAGACTTGGTCGAATTTATTCGTCAAATGCCATTTGTGGTGGAGACAGACAAGTATATCTTTGTTCATGCGGGTATTGACTTGACCTTGGATGATTGGCATGAAACCACAGATTATAAGAAAGTCTGGCTCAGAAAGCCATTCCACGAAGCTGAAAATCATACCGGGAAAACCATTGTCTTTGGGCATACACCGGTTTATGGTTTGCTCAAGCAAGACCGAGGTACAGCTGAGCTTTGGATAACAGAGGATGGCAAGATTGGCATGGATGGAGGAGCTGTCTATGGTGGTGTCCTTCATGGAATCGTCTTTACAGACCAAGGAATGACCGAACATCACTTTATCGAAAATGATGGTTTTATTGCCGAAGATTAGTACTCCTAGCAGGGTATGGTCTTGTCAAAATGTTAAAAACAATTTATAATTAATAGATACCCTGAAAGGAAGAGCATCATGAACTTAGAAGATTTGAAAAAACGACAGGAGAAGATTCGAAACTTCTCTATTATCGCCCATATTGACCATGGGAAATCAACCCTAGCAGACCGCATTTTGGAAAAGACAGAGACCGTTTCTAGTCGTGAAATGCAAGCCCAGCTTCTGGATAGTATGGATCTTGAGCGTGAACGTGGGATTACCATTAAACTCAATGCCATCGAGCTCAATTACACTGCAAAAGATGGAGAAACCTATATTTTCCACTTGATTGACACGCCAGGACACGTGGACTTTACCTATGAAGTGTCACGTTCATTAGCTGCCTGTGAAGGAGCGATTTTAGTGGTTGATGCTGCGCAAGGGATTGAAGCTCAAACACTTGCCAACGTTTATCTAGCCTTGGACAATGATTTGGAAATCTTGCCCGTCATTAACAAAATTGACCTGCCAGCTGCGGATCCAGAGCGCGTTCGTACAGAGATTGAAGATGTCATTGGACTGGATGCCAGCGAAGCAGTCTTAGCTTCAGCCAAAGCTGGTATTGGTATTGAAGAAATTCTTGAGCAGATCGTTGAAAAAGTGCCAGCTCCAACGGGTGATGTTGCAGCACCACTTAAGGCATTGATTTTCGACTCAGTTTATGATGCCTATCGTGGGGTTATCCTCCAAGTGCGTGTCATGGATGGAGTTGTCAAACCTGGCGATAAGATTCAGCTCATGAGCAATGGCAAGACCTTTGATGTGACGGAGGTCGGTATTTTCACGCCGAAAGCAGTTGGTCGTGATTTTCTTGCGACTGGTGACGTTGGTTATATTGCGGCTTCTATCAAGACAGTTCAAGACACGCGTGTCGGAGATACAGTGACCCTAGCAAGCAATCCTGCAGCAGAACCACTAGATGGATACAAGCAGATGAATCCTATGGTCTTTGCAGGTCTTTATCCAATCGAATCCAACAAGTACAATGACCTTCGTGAAGCCCTAGAAAAATTGCAACTCAACGATGCCAGCTTGCAGTTCGAACCAGAAACATCACAGGCCCTTGGATTTGGTTTCCGTTGTGGATTCCTTGGACTTCTCCATATGGATGTTATCCAAGAGCGTTTAGAGCGCGAGTTCAATATTGACCTCATCATGACAGCTCCGTCTGTTATCTATAAGGTTAACCAAACTGACGGTGAGTCTATGGATGTGTCTAACCCCTCTGAATTTCCAGATCCGACTAAGATCGCGACCATTGAAGAACCTTATGTCAAGGCGCAAATCATGGTACCGCAGGAGTTTGTCGGAGCGGTGATGGAACTGGCTCAGCGTAAGCGTGGGGACTTTGTGACCATGGATTATATTGATGATAATCGTGTCAATGTTATCTATCAAATACCACTTGCTGAAATTGTCTTTGACTTCTTTGATAAGCTCAAATCTTCGACGCGTGGTTATGCAAGCTTTGACTACGAATTATCAGAGTACCGCCCATCTAAGCTGGTCAAAATGGATATCCTTCTCAATGGAGACAAGGTGGACGCCCTCAGCTTTATCGTTCACAAGGATTTTGCCTACGAACGTGGGAAACTCATCGTGGATAAGCTCAAGAAAATCATCCCTCGTCAACAATTTGAGGTGCCAATTCAAGCAGCTATTGGGCACAAAATCGTGGCTCGTACTGATATCAAGGCCCTTCGTAAGAACGTACTTGCCAAGTGTTACGGTGGTGACGTTTCTCGTAAACGCAAACTCCTTGAAAAACAAAAAGCTGGTAAGAAACGGATGAAAGCTATCGGATCAGTAGAAGTCCCACAAGAAGCCTTCCTTAGCGTCTTAAGCATGGATGAAGAATAGAAATAAAATCAAAACTCTTGAAGATTTTTCAAGAGTTTTTGCTTTAAATGTGAGCTATAAAATCGTAAACTAACAGAATCGATTAGGTTAGAATTTGACAGAAGTCCCTTTTTTTCTTATAATGCAGATGGAAAGGTGGTAGGATGAAAAGATTATTAATTTTAGCTACTGTTGTTACTATTAGTGCTTTTTTAGCTTCATGCTCCAATAAATCGCAAACAGCAACCGAAGAAAGTTCGACTGAGGTTGTTAGGTCTTCTAGCAGTCAGGAAACGAGTAGCTCTAGTTCTGCCGTTTCTGAAGCGAAAAAGGAAGAGACGCAAATCATCGGTTCGAATGAATATGGATTTGTCAAGGTACCCAAATCATGGGTTCGATTCCATGAAGTAGAAGGTGGAAATGATATACAGTATAGTGATGGAACAGATATCAACATTGTTACGCTGAATACCTTTAAGGCTGAGCAGTTCAATATCAGCGAAGAAGAATATGCTAAACTGGATGTTGTGACTGTCTCATCTAGTATTTTAACTTCCAAAGAACAAAGCTCTGATTTCAGTAAGGTCTGGGGTTCCAAATCGACCATTGGAGGTTATGAAGCCTATGTTGTCAATGCAATTGCTAAGTCAGGAAAATACCTCGTTACCTGGGTTTTCCGATCAAATGATGGTAAAATCCGCTATGTTTCACTTGAAGGGGATGGGGAAACTTTAAAAACAATCTTACCGATGGTTGAAAGTAGCTGGTCAACTACTAAATCTGAATAAATGAAAAAAAGAAGATCCTTGGTCTTCTTTTTATTTTTTTTACGAATAGATAGATGAGTAGAAAAAGAAATGGAGTTGTATATGAAGATCACAAACTATGAGATTTACAAATTGAGAAAAGCCGGGCTGACCAATCAACAAATTTTAACTGTTCTTGAATACGACGAGACTGTAGATCAGGAGCTCTTGCTAGGTGATATTGCAGAAATTTCAGGATGTCGTAATCCTGCTGTCTTTATGGAACGCTATTTCCAGATAGATGATACACAGTTGGAGAAGGAGTTCCAAAAATTTCCATCCTTCTCGATTCTTGATGACTGTTATCCTTGGGATTTGAGTGAGATTTATGATGCCCCAGCGCTCTTGTTTTATAAAGGAAATCTAGACTTGTTGAAATTTCCAAAGGTTGCTGTTGTAGGGAGTCGTTCATGTTCTAGTCAGGGAGCAAAGTCGGTTCAGAAAGTCATTCAAGGTTTGGAAAACGAGTTAATCGTAGTCAGTGGTTTAGCTAAAGGAATTGATACCGCTACCCACATGGCTGCACTCCAGAATGGAGGAAGAACAATTGCAGTGATTGGCACAGGATTGGATGTTTTCTATCCCCGAGCCAATAAACGTTTGCAGGAACACATTGGCAATCACCATTTGGTACTTAGCGAGTACGGACCTGGTGAAGAGCCCTTGAAATTTCACTTTCCAGCTCGTAATCGCATCATTGCTGGACTATGTCGAGGAGTTATTGTAGCAGAGGCAAGAATGCGTTCAGGGAGTCTCATCACCTGTGAGCGAGCTATGGAGGAAGGTCGTGATGTCTTTGCTATTCCAGGGAACATTCTTGATGGCCATTCAGATGGCTGTCACCACCTGATCCAAGAGGGAGCAAAGCTGATTTCCAGTGGTCAAGATGTGTTGGCTGAGTTTGAATTTTAAGGAGAAATTTGTTCACTCAGATAAACTTTTCTTCTATATATAGGACTTAGGTCTTGACAGCTATAGAAAAATGGTTTACACTTTATAAAGTTTATTACTTTGAAAAGGTGTGATAGTGTGGCTACGGCAACAAAGAAGAAAAAATCAACAGTTAAAAAAAATCTAGTCATCGTAGAGTCGCCTGCCAAGGCGAAAACGATTGAGAAATATCTAGGCAGAAATTACAAAGTTTTAGCCAGTGTCGGGCATATCCGTGATTTGAAAAAATCCAGTATGTCAGTCGATATTGAAAATAATTATGAACCTCAGTATATCAATATCCGAGGAAAAGGTCCTCTCATCAATGACTTAAAAAAAGAAGCTAAAAAGGCCAATAAAGTCTTTCTAGCAAGTGACCCGGACCGTGAAGGAGAAGCGATTTCCTGGCATTTGGCTCACATTCTCAACTTGGATGAGAATGATGCCAACCGTGTAGTCTTTAATGAAATCACCAAAGACGCAGTAAAAAATGCCTTTAAAGAACCTCGCAAGATTGATATGGACTTGGTCGACGCCCAACAAGCTCGTCGAGTCTTAGACCGCTTGGTAGGGTATTCGATTTCGCCAATTTTGTGGAAAAAGGTCAAGAAGGGCTTATCAGCAGGACGCGTGCAGTCAGTTGCCCTTAAGCTCATCATTGACCGTGAAAATGAAATCAATGCCTTCCAACCGGAAGAATACTGGACAATTGATGGTGTTTTTAAGAAGGGAACCAAACAATTTCAGGCTTCTTTCTATGGTATGAATGGCAAAAAGATGAAATTGACCACTAATGAAGAAGTCAAAGAAGTCCTGTCCCATTTGACTAGTAAAGATTTCACAGTAGACCAGGTAGATAAGAAAGAACGCAAACGCAATGCGCCCCTACCGTATACGACTTCAACCATGCAAATGGATGCGGCTAACAAAATTAATTTCCGTACTCGAAAGACCATGATGGTGGCTCAACAGCTCTATGAAGGAATCAATATCGGATCAGGTGTGCAAGGTTTGATTACCTATATGCGTACTGACTCGACTCGTATCAGTCCTGTGGCTCAGAACGAAGCTGCAAGCTACATTAACGACCGTTTTGGTAGCAAGTATTCCAAGCATGGTAGCAAGGTCAAGAATGCCTCAGGTGCTCAGGATGCCCACGAAGCCATTCGTCCATCTAGTGTCTTTAACACACCTGAAAGCATCGCTAAGTACTTGGACAAAGACCAGCTCAAGCTCTATACCCTTATCTGGAACCGTTTTGTGGCCAGCCAGATGACGGGCGCTATCTTTGATACCATGGCTGTCAAACTCTCTCAAAATGGCGTTCAGTTTGCGGCAAATGGAAGCCAAGTTAAGTTTGATGGGTATCTTGCTATCTACAATGACTCTGACAAGAACAAGATGTTGCCAGATATGGTAGTAGGAGATGTGGTCAAGCAGGTCAATAGCAAGCCAGAACAACATTTTACTCAACCGCCAGCTCGCTATTCGGAAGCGACCCTTATCAAGACCTTGGAAGAAAATGGAGTTGGACGTCCGTCAACCTATGCTCCGACAATTGAAACCATCCAAAAACGCTACTACGTTCGTCTGGCAGCTAAACGCTTTGAACCGACAGAACTGGGAGAAATTGTTAATAAACTCATTGTTGAATATTTCCCAGATATCGTAAACGTTACCTTCACAGCTGAGATGGAAGGAAAACTAGATGATGTCGAAGTTGGAAAAGAGCAGTGGCAACGGGTCATTGATGAATTTTATAAACCATTCTCTAAAGAAGTGGCCAAGGCTGAATCCGAAATGGAAAAAATCCAGATCAAGGATGAGCCAGCTGGATTTGACTGTGAAGTTTGTGGCAGTCCAATGGTGATTAAGCTCGGTCGTTTTGGTAAATTCTATGCTTGTAGCAATTTCCCAGACTGTCGTCATACACAAGCAATTGTCAAAGAGATTGGTGTCGAGTGTCCAAGCTGTCATCAAGGACAAATCATTGAACGCAAAACCAAGCGCAATCGTATCTTTTATGGTTGCAATCGCTATCCAGAATGTGAATTTACTTCCTGGGATAAACCAATTGGCCGTGATTGTCCAAAATGCGGACACTTCCTTGTGGAGAAAAAGGTCCGTGGTGGTGGCAAGCAGGTTGTATGTAGTAATGGCGACTACGAAGAAGAGAAAATTAAATAAAATGTAGAGTCCTGAAAATAAATTTCAGGCTCTTTTTTGTTGAGGCTTGACAAATTTCCTCCTTGTATGCGAAACTAGAGGAAGAATAATTTATCTAGGAGAAATCATGCGTCTCATTTATCTCAGTATCGGCTTTATTTCACTGGCTTTAGCTGTTATTGGAGTTGTCCTACCCCTTTTGCCAACAACTCCCTTTCTTTTGTTAGCGATCGCTTGCTTTTCAAAATCTTCTAAGCGTTTTGAAGACTGGCTTTATCATACCAAGCTTTATCAGACCTATGTAGCTGATTTTCGAGAAACCAAGTCAATCGCGCGTGAACGAAAGAAAAAAATCATCGTATCTATCTATATCTTGATGGGGATTTCTATTTATTTTGCCCCTCTTTTGCCAGTCAAAATCGGTCTGGGAGCCTTGACTATCTTTATCACCTACTATCTCTTTAAAGTCATTCCTGACAAATAATAGATAAAAATAGTAGTTATTTGCCTTGATAAAAATAAAAGCATATTTAAAATAATATGATATAATAAATTTAAAGAAAACATCAAGGAGAATCAAATGATTTACGAATTTTGTGCTGAAAATGTGACCTTGCTTGAAAAAGCGATGCAGGCTGGAGCTCGTCGAATCGAACTTTGTGACAATCTAGCAGTAGGAGGAACAACACCCAGCTATGGAGTGACCAAGGCAGCGGTTGAACTGGCGGCTAACTACGACACCACCATTATGACCATGATTCGTCCCCGTGGTGGAGATTTTGTCTATACTGATCTTGAAATAGCAATCATGCTAGAAGACATTCGTTTGACTGCTCAGGCTAGAAGCCAAGGTGTTGTATTTGGGGCTTTAACTGCTGATAAGAAGTTGGATAAGGCTAATCTTGAAAAGTTGATTGCCACATCTAAAGGAATGGAAATTGTCTTTCACATGGCCTTTGATGAATTGAGTGATGAAGACCAGTTGGAAGCCATTGACTGGCTCAGCCAAGCCGGAGTCGCTCGTATCTTAACTCGTGCTGGTGTGTCTGGAGACTCGCTAGAGAAACGTTTCGCTCATTATCACAGAATTTTAGAACATGCTAAAGGTAAAATTGAAATTCTACCAGGTGGGGGGATTGACTTGGACAACCGTCAAACCTTTATCGACCAGCTGGGTGTGACACAATTGCATGGAACCAAGGTTGTCTTTTAAAAAATAGAAAGGAACTGCTAGCTTTTGGTAGCAGTTTTCACTTATGTTTGAAATTTTTAAATCCTATCAGTTTAATAAAGAAAATGCTCATGCCTATGGTTTTGTGGAAAATGGGGAAGTATGGACCTATAGTTGCCAGATTTTGCAGGGTGACTTTGTCATGACAGTCTCCATTACTACTGATAATGTGAGTTTTCAGGTCTTTGACCAGGAGACGGGTGACCTCTATCCTCAAGTACACATGGAAAGTATGCGGGGAAGTTTTGTCGGAAGTGTCCGTGAGGCTTGCTTGGAGATTCTCTACCAGATTCGGAAGGCTTGTTTTGATGTGCAGGATTTTATCTGTCCTCAGACTAAGCGTATCATGGCTCAAGTTCAGGAAAAGTATGGTAATCAGTTGGAGTATCTGTGGGAGAAATCGCCTGATACAGCTGTATTGCGTCATGAAGGTAATCAAAAGTGGTATGCTGTTGTGATGAGAATCCCATGGGATAAGCTGGAAAAGGGCAGAGAAGGGATAGTCGAAGCAGTCAACCTCAAACACGACCAAGTAGCTGATTTGCTTTCAAAAAAAGGCATTTATCCAGCCTTTCATATGAACAAACGCTACTGGCTTAGTCTGGCGCTTGATGATAGTTTGCAAGATGAAGAAGTGATAGAACTCATCGAAAGAAGTTGGAACTTGACTGTGAAAAAATAAGGAAAGTTACTTGAGTTTTCAAATACTTTCAATTAGCAAAATATTCTTTACTGAAGAAATTTTCAGAAAATAATGGATTTTTTCTTGACAAGTGCTTTTAGCTATGCTAAAATACTAAACAAGATATCAAACGAAGGAGAAAGTCAAACATGAAAACAGCTAAGTTTAATCAATTTGCTTTGTTGTTGAGGTACTCGGGCTAGTGCAAAAGCATTAGTCCTGTTTGGCTTACCAAGCGGGAGTAAATCAACATCTCGCTTGGGCTTCTGAGCGAGATGTTTTTTTAAAACCACATTTGGAAAAGGGGAAATCTTATGCGTAAAGTTGAATTTTTTGATACAAGCCTTCGTGATGGGGAACAAACACCTGGTGTTAACTTCTCAATAAAGGAAAAAGTTTCCATTGCAAGACAGCTGGAGAAATGGGGAATTTCTGTAATTGAAGCTGGTTTTCCGGCTGCTAGTCCAGATTCATTTATAGCTGTTCAAAAAATCGCTAGAGCCATGAAAAAAACAGCAGTGACAGGATTAGCTCGTTCTGTAAAATCTGATATTGATGCTTGTTATGAGGCGCTTAAGGATGCCAAGTATCCACAAATTCATGTCTTTATCGCTACCAGTCCGATTCACCGCAAGTATAAGCTCAATAAGAGCAAGGAAGAGATTTTAGAAGCTATCAAGGAACATGTTTCTTACGCACGTTCTAAGTTTGAAATCGTCGAATTCTCTCCTGAAGATGCGACTAGAACAGAGTTGGATTTCCTCTTGCAAGTCGTTCAAACAGCGGTCGATGCAGGTGCATCTTATATCAATATCCCTGACACAGTTGGCTTTACGACTCCAGAAGAGTTTGCACGTATCTTTGATTACTTGACTGAAAATATTAAATCAGATCATAAAGTTGTCTTTGGTGTCCACTGTCACGATGATCTCGGTATGGCAACTGCAAATACTTTGACAGCAATTAAACACGGTGCTGGACGTGTTCAGGGAACTATTAATGGTATCGGTGAACGCGCAGGTAATGTTGCTCTTGAAGAAGTAGCTGTTGCTTTGAAGATTCGTGAGGATTTCTTCCAAGCAACTAGTGATATTGTTTTGGATGAAACAATGAATACGTCTGAAATGGTTTCTCGCTTCTCTGGTATTCCAGTTCCTAAAAATAAGGCTGTCGTTGGTGGCAATGCCTTCTCTCACGAATCTGGTATTCACCAAGATGGAGTCCTTAAAAATCCTCTCACTTATGAGATCATCACACCTGAATTGGTCGGTGTTAAGAGTAATAGTCTTCCACTTGGAAAATTGTCTGGTCGCCATGCCTTTGTTGAAAAACTAAGAGAATTAGCCCTAGATTTTACAGAAGAGGATATCAAACCACTCTTTACTAAGTTTAAGTCTCTGGCAGACAAGAAACAAGAAATCACAGATGCAGATATTCGAGCTCTGGTAGCTGGAACCATGGTTGAAAATCCGGAAGGCTTCCACTTTGATGATTTGCAACTTCAAACCCATGCAGATAATGAGATTGAAGCGCTCGTTAGCCTAGCCAATATGGATGGTGAGAAGGTCGAATTTAATGCGACAGGGCAAGGTTCCGTTGAAGCAATTTTTAACGCTATCGATAAGTTCTTTAACCAATCTGTTCGCTTGGTGTCCTATACTATTGATGCTGTGACAGATGGAATTGATGCTCAAGCTCGTGTCTTGGTTACTGTTGAAAACAGAGATACAGAAACCATCTTTAACGCAGCAGGTCTCGATTTCGATGTATTGAAGGCTTCGGCTATTGCTTATATCAATGCCAATACTTTTGTTCAAAAAGAGAATGCAGGTGAGATGGGACATAGCGTTTCCTACCGAGACATGCCTAGTGTGTAAAGGAGAAGACTATGACAAAGAAAATAGTAGCTCTAGCAGGAGATGGAATCGGTCCAGAAATCATGGAAGCTGGTTTAGCGGTTCTGGAAGCTCTAGCTTCAAAAACAGGTTTTGACTATGAGATAGACAGATGCCCCTTTGGAGGTGCAGGTATTGATGCTGCAGGGCATCCCTTACCTGATGAAACTCTCAAGGCATGTAGAGAAGCAGATGCTATTCTCCTTGCAGCTATCGGTAGTCCCCAGTATGATGGGGCAGCGATTCGGCCTGAACAAGGCTTGTTAGCTCTTCGGAAGGAACTCAATCTCTATGCCAATATTCGCCCTGTTAAGATTTTTGACAGTCTCAAGCATTTGTCACCTCTCAAACCGGAACGAATTGCTGGTGTAGACTTTGTCGTGGTGCGTGAGTTGACAGGTGGAATTTACTTTGGGGATCATATCCTTGAAGAGCGAAAAGCGCGTGATATCAACGACTACAGCTATGAGGAAGTAGAGCGAATCATTCGCAAGGCATTTGAAATTGCAAGAAATCGGAGAAAAATCGTTACTAGTATCGATAAGCAAAATGTTCTAGCGACTTCAAAACTCTGGCGGAGAGTAGCTGAGGAAGTTGCTCAGGATTTCCCAGATGTAACCTTGGAACACCAGTTGGTGGACTCAGCTGCCATGCTCATGATTACCAATCCTGCTAAGTTTGATGTTATTGTAACGGAGAATCTCTTCGGAGATATTCTATCAGATGAATCAAGCGTTCTATCAGGCACACTTGGCGTCATGCCATCAGCTAGTCATTCTGAAAAAGGTCCAAGTCTTTATGAACCTATTCATGGTTCAGCGCCTGATATTGCAGGTCAAGGAATTGCCAATCCTATTTCCATGATTTTGTCAGTTGCCATGATGCTGAGAGACAGCTTTGGACGTTATGAGGATGCGGAGCGTATCGAGCGTGCTGTTGAAGCTAGTTTAGCGGCTGGCATTTTAACAAGAGATATTGGAGGAAAGGCTTCTACCAAGGAAATGACGGAAGCCATCATTGAAAGACTATGAAGATAAACGAAGGAGTCACTCTTACCCTCTTGATTTGGAATGTCATAATTTTCATCATTTATGGAATCGACAAATTCAAGGCAAGGAGAGGTGCTTGGCGCATCCCAGAGAAAATTCTCTTGACTATAGCACTTGTCTGTGGTGGTTTTGGTGCTTGGTTATCAGGAATCACCTTTCATCACAAGACTAGAAAATGGTATTTTAAAACGGTTTGGTTTCTCGGGATGGTGACCACATTAGTAGCCTTATATTTTATTTGGAGGTAATGGATGGCAGGAAAATCAATTTTTGATAAATTATGGGACCGTCATGTCATCACAGGAGAAGAAGGGCAGCCCCAACTTATGTATGTAGATCAGCACTATATTCATGAAGTGACTAGTCCCCAAGCTTTTCAAGGCTTACGAGATTCAGGTCGCAGATTGAGACGGCCAGACTTGACATTTGGAACCTTTGACCACAATGTACCAACTGTCAATATCTACGATATTCGAGATGTCATTTCTAAAGCACAAATTGATAAGCTTGCTGAAAATGTTGAGGAGTTTGGAATTGAACATGCTGCCCATGGTTCTGAAAAGCAGGGAATCGTTCACATGGTAGGTCCAGAAACAGGACGGACGCAACCAGGAAAATTCATCGTCTGTGGAGACAGTCATACAGCTACTCACGGAGCTTTCGGAGCTATCGCCTTTGGGATTGGGACCAGTGAGGTCGAGCATGTCTTTGCTACCCAGACACTCTGGCAAGTTAAACCCAAGAAAATGTTGGTAGAATTCACTGGTGTTCCTCAAAAAGGAGTTTATTCTAAGGATTACATTCTCGCCTTAATTGCCAAATATGGCGTTGCTTGTGGTGTAGGATATGTGGTGGAATATCGTGGGCAAGCGGTTGATGCACTGACCATGGAAGAGAGAATGACCATCTGCAATATGTCCATCGAGTTTGGCTCCAAGATGGGAATTATGAATCCAGACCAGACTACCTATGACTATCTCAAGGGACGGGAATGTGTTCCCGAAGCTTTCGAGGAGGCGGTTGCTGACTGGAAGACGCTTGTCAGCGATGATGATGCTGTCTATGATAAGGTTATCCGGATGGATGTCTCAGACTTGGCTCCTATGGTGACTTGGGGAACCAATCCTGCTATGGGCGTTGACTTTGACAGTAGCTTCCCAGAAATTAAGGATATGAACGATGAACGTGCTTATCATTACATGGACTTGGAGCCTGGTCAAAAGCCAGCGGATATTGAACTAGGTTATATCTTTATCGGGTCTTGTACTAATGCTCGTCTCAGTGATTTACAACTGGCCGCGCGATTTGTCAAAGGGAAGAAAATAGCTCCTAACTTAACTGCTATCGTGGTTCCAGGCTCTCGTCCTGTCAAACGAGCTGCTGAGAAGTTGGGCTTGGATAAGGTTTTCTTAGATGCTGGCTTTGAGTGGCGAGACCCAGGTTGCTCTATGTGCCTAGGGATGAATCCTGACAAGGTCCCTGATGGGGTTCACTGTGCCTCAACCAGTAACCGCAACTTTGAAGACAGACAGGGATTTGGTGCTAAAACCCATCTCTGCAGTCCAGCCATGGCAGCTGCAGCGGCTATCGCAGGGCGCTTCGTAGATGTTCGGCAAATGCCAGAGGCCCAGTAAGGAGAGGATATGGAGAAATTTACAGTTTATACGGGAACGACCGTTCCTCTCATGAATGATAACATCGACACCGACCAAATCCTACCCAAGCAGTTTCTCAAGTTGATTGATAAGAAAGGCTTTGGCAAGTACCTCATGTATGCTTGGCGTTATCTGGACGATAACTACACTGAGGACCCAGACTTTGTCTTTAACCGACCTGAATATCGTAAAGCTAGTATTCTCATTTCAGGGGATAACTTTGGTGCGGGGTCTTCGAGGGAACACGCAGCTTGGGCTCTAGCTGACTATGGTTTTAAGGTCGTGATTGCAGGATCTTTCGGGGACATTCATTACAATAATGAACTCAATAATGGCATGTTGCCTATTGTTCAGCCTAGGGAGGTTAGAGAAAAGCTAGCCCAACTCAAACCGACCGATCAGGTAACTGTGGACTTGGAACAACAAAAAATCATCTCACCAGTTGGAGAATTCACTTTCGAAATTGATAGCGAATGGAAACACAAGCTCTTAAATGGTTTGGATGATATCGGAATTACTTTGCAGTATGAAGACTTGATTGCTGCCTATGAAAAACAACGTCCAGCCTACTGGCAGGATTAGAAAAATAGAAAAGGAAATAGAACTATGACAAAACACATTCAATGGAACGGAACACTTTCTCAAGAAGGCTATGACATTTTAAAAGGTGAGGGCGGATGTATCGTTTGCCCTACAAAAGTTGGTTACATTATCATGACTAGCGATAAAGCAGGACTTGAACGCAAATTTGAAGCCAAAGAGCGTAACCGTAACAAACCAGGTGTTGTACTTTGTGGTAGCATGGATGAGCTTCGCGCTTTAGCACAACTCAATCCAGAAATTGAAGCCTTCTACCAAAAACATTGGGATGAAGATATTCTCCTTGGTTGTATCCTTCCTTGGAAACCAGAAGCTTTTGAAAAACTTAAAGCATACGGTGATGGCCGTGAAGAACTTATGACAGACGTTCGTGGTACAAGCTGTTTTGTTATCAAGTTTGGTAAAGCTGGTGAACAGTTGGCTGCTAAACTTTGGGAAGAAGGTAAAATGGTCTATGCCTCATCAGCTAACCCATCTGGTAAAGGAAACCGTGGTAAGGTGGAAGGTATCGGTCAACGTATCGAAGGAGCAGTGGACCTTGTCATCGAAGCAGACGACTATGTGGCATCTATCCAACCTGACAAAACGATTGAAACTCGCTACGAGCAAGGTGTGATGGTATCTATGGTTGATAAAGATGGTAAGCTCATCCCAGAACAAGGAGGAGACCGTTCAATCTCACCAGCACCAGTCGTTATCCGCAAAGGGCTTGACATTGATAAAATCATGATGCACCTGTCAGATACCTTTAACTCATGGGACTACCGTCAAGGTGAGTATTATTAAGATTGAAAAGAAGTCTAGTGTTCAGAGACATTGAAGCTCCTAACACTGGGCTTTTTCTTTAGAATTTCTTTTCTTTTTCTATGGGATATGATATTCTATATGTGAAATAGGATTTTGAAATATTAAATACTAACTAGCCTATAATATGAAAATGGAGCTACAAAATGGAAGAAAAATTAAATTATTGGATGATAGTTGCAGGAGGAGGTGGAAAAGTTTGGTCTTTATTCAAAGAAGAGAATATAGCTTGTATAGATTTCGATTCTAATTTATCTAATATTTTAGATTACAATAATCCTGAAGAATTGAAGCAAGGAAAGCGGAGCAATTTATTTATTTGGAAGTTTGCACATGACATAAAAATAAATGATTATATAATAGCTACCTCAGGATTTAACAAAATTTTAGGTATTGGACAATGTGTGAAAACATATTACTTTGATGAAACAAAAACAGAGTTTAAACATTGTATTGGTGTTAATTGGTTGAAAGTAGATGGTGGATGGGAATACCAAGGTAAAAAAGGTACAAGACAAACCATCAACTGGGATAGAAATTCAGAACGTATCAATTTATATAAATCCATTCTAAATGGTACATACAGAAAAAATATAGAGAAAGTTGTTATGAATAAAAATATTGACGATTATTTAGATAAATTAAGAAAATCCAAAAACCTCATCCTCCGCGGTGCTCCTGGCACAGGAAAAACTTATCTTGCTAAAGAAATTGCTATGGAGTTAACGGGTGGCAACGAAGACCAAATCGAATTTGTACAATTTCATCCATCCTATGATTATACTGATTTTGTAGAGGAGTTGAGACCTGTATCAAATGGTGATGGATCTATCGAGTTTAAGCTAGAAGATGGTATTTTTAAGAAGTTTTGTCAGAAGGCTAAAGAAGCTCAGAAAACTGGAGGCCAAGATAATTTTGAGGAAGCGTGGGATCTTTATCTTGAATATGTAAATAGCAGAGATGAAAAAGAATATTTGACAGAATTTTCCTATCTCACAGTAAATAGTAGAAATAATTTTAATATCAATTATGAAACTAAAGCCCAAGGAACTTGCTTAACAAAATCTTATGTTTATGAACTCTATAAAGATGGAAAATATCTGAAACAGCCCTATTATCGTAATCAAGGAAAAAAAGTCCTAGAAACTTTAAAGAAAAGATTTGGTCTGAAAGATTATATTTCTCCAACAGAAATTGACACAGACAAGAAATTCGTTTTCATCATCGATGAAATCAACCGTGGGGAGATTTCTAAGATTTTTGGCGAGCTCTTTTTCTCTATCGACCCTGGTTATCGTGGTGAAAAGGGAAGCGTTTCTACCCAGTATGCTAATTTACATGAGACGGATGACAAGTTTTATATTCCTGAGAATGTCTACATCATCGGAACAATGAATGATATTGACCGTTCAGTAGATACCTTTGATTTTGCTATGCGTCGTCGTTTCCGCTTTGTTGAAGTTACTGTTGAAAGTCAAGTTGCTATGTTAGATAAAGAACTGGGTATCCATGCAGAAGAAGCAAAACTTCGTCTTAGAAATTTGAACGCTGCTATCGAAAACGTTCAGGAGCTAAACAGTCATTATCATATCGGACCAAGTTATTTCCTTAAGTTGGAAGAAGTGGACTTTGACTATGAATTACTCTGGTCTGATTAT
Source organism: Streptococcus sp. CF8-6 (assembly GCF_024295845.1). Taxonomy (NCBI): domain Bacteria; kingdom Bacillati; phylum Bacillota; class Bacilli; order Lactobacillales; family Streptococcaceae; genus Streptococcus; species Streptococcus sp. CF8-6. Next base: position 168,729 of record NZ_JANCOF010000003.1, read on the forward strand.
ATTAAGCCTCTCCTAGAAGACTACTTGCGAGGTTCTTATGATGAGGTTGAAACTTTGGAAACTTTGAAAAAAGCATTTGCACTGACAAATAATGATCAAAATGGTCAGCAAGATACTGGTGATAATGATGCGGATAACTGATAATCAGCATAGAATTGCTAAAGAAGACTTTGCCACAGAATATCCCAACCTTAGTCAAGCACTTCTTGATAGAACACTAGATAACCTTTCTCGAGAGGACTGTATCTTTATATTTCCAAATGACCTGCAATATTCTCCTGATTTAGACAAGGACCAAAAGATTTTTGAAACAGTTAATCAGGAAATCAAGACAGGAAATGTAATTGGTTTTCTTGGATATGGTCAGGAAAGATTAACGATTTCCTCTCGTTTTTCTGATGGAAGTAACGACCATTTTTTGCATTATCTTTTACAAAAGGTTCTCAATATCAATCTGACTAGTTTGGATGTTGGTCTATCTCCAGAGGATAAACTCTATCAGCTTTTGATTTACCTCTTTCCCAAATATCTGCAAGCTGCTCTCCGAAAAGGTCTTTATAAGGAATACCAGCGATTTTTCCATAACGATAGTCATGTAAAGGGTGTACTAGATGTTGGAAATCATCTGAAAAAAATCTCCCTTTTATGGGAAATATTGCCTATACCACTAGGGAATTTACCTATGATAATCCACTCATGCAGTTGATTCGACATACGATTGAGTACATAAAGAATCAGAAAAGTTTCGGAGTTCTGCTCAATAGTAATCGTGAAAATATGACAGAAATTACTCGTGTAACTCCAGCTTATAAACTAGCTAATCGTGCCAAGATTATCAGAATGAATAAAATCAAACCCATCCGACACGCCTATTTCAGAGAGTATAGAAAATTACAGGAACTCTGCTTGATGATTCTGAGTAGAGAAAAGCATGGTCTTGGACCTCAAGCCCAGATGGTACATGGTATTCTCTTTGATGTTGCCTGGCTTTGGGAAGAGTATGTTCATACCTTGTTGCCAAAAGGTTTCATCCATCCACGAAATAAAGATAAGACGAACGGAATTTCAGTATTTTCTGTTGGGAAACGAAAAGTATATCCAGATTTTTATGACAGAGAACGAAAGATTGTTCTAGATGCAAAATATAAGAAACTAGAGTTCACTGAAAAAGGGATTAACCGTGAGGACTTGTTCCAGCTGATTTCCTATTCTTATATTTTAGAAGCTGAGAAAGCTGGACTGATTTTTCCTAGTATGGAGCAGTCAGTAAATAGTGAAATAGGAAAACTAGCTGGCTATGGAGCTCAATTGAAGAAGTGGTCTATCCAAATCCCTCAGAATGCCTCATCCTATAGTGCATTTTGTAAAATGATGGAAAATTCAGAAGAAAATTTTAAAACGATTATTGATGAAGAAGTGGGGAGAAAGTAATCTCTTCGCTTTTTTGCTATTTATACAAGCAATTTCCGAACAATATTATTCAATTATTAAAAATATTTGACAAAAACTGTACTTTGATTTATAATTAATTAAGGAAACGTCGGAAAAGACGTAGTGATGCGCAAGCATAGGTAGGTCATTACAAAAGAAACGAGACATCGATATGTTAAATGAATTTCCAATTTTTGATTACGAAGATATTCAGTTGATCCCAAATAAATGTGTCATTAAAAGCCGTGCAGAAGCAGACACGAGTGTTACACTTGGAAATCACACTTTCAAACTACCTGTTGTACCAGCAAATATGCAGACGATTTTGGATGAGAACGTAGCAGAGCAGCTTGCTAAAGGTGGCTACTTCTACATTATGCATCGTTTTGATGAGGCTGGGCGCATTCCTTTTATCAAACGCATGCACGATCAAGGGCTCATTGCTTCTATTTCAGTCGGTGTCAAGGATTACGAGTATGATTTTGTTAGCCAACTCAAGTCTGATGCTCCTGAGTATATCACGATTGACATTGCTCATGGTCATGCGGATAGCGTGATCTCTATGATTCAACACATCAAGAAGGAATTACCGGATACTTTTGTCATCGCTGGCAACGTTGGAACACCAGAAGCTGTGCGTGAATTGGAAAATGCAGGTGCGGATGCGACTAAGGTTGGAATCGGTCCTGGTAAGGTTTGTATCACCAAGGTGAAAACAGGTTTTGGTACAGGTGGCTGGCAGTTGGCTGCCCTTCGCTGGTGTGCCAAGGCTGCTCGCAAACCAATCATCGCTGATGGTGGGATTCGTACCCATGGTGACATTGCCAAGTCTATCCGTTTCGGTGCTAGCATGGTCATGATTGGTTCCCTTTTTGCAGGACACATCGAAAGTCCAGGAAAAACGATTGAAGTTGATGGGGAACAGTTCAAAGAATACTATGGTTCAGCTTCACAGTATCAAAAAGGCGCTTACAAAAATGTGGAAGGTAAACGCATCTTACTTCCTGCCAAAGGGCATCTGCAAGATACTCTTACTGAGATGGAGCAGGACTTGCAAAGTGCTATTTCCTACGCAGGTGGACGCAAGGTTGCTGACCTTAAACACGTTGATTATGTTATCGTGAAAAACTCTATCTGGAACGGGGATGCATCCCACTAATGGACGCTTAGTCCACCCATAAAAAAACTTGTTATTAGAGCAAATTTTTGTTATAATAAGACAAGTTTCCACCCTTAGTGTAATGGATATCACGTAAGATTCCGGTTCTTGAGATGGGGGTTCGATTCCCTCAGGGTGGATGTAAATAGCACAAGAAAGCCTTAAATAAGGCTTTTTTCTTTATACTGCCCCTAAAATTGAAAATTTTCTTCTAAAAAATGCTCAATTCCCCTCTAGTCCCGTTTTAAAGTGACTCAGGGGGCTTTTTTTGATATAATAAAAGAGACTGTTATCAGTTAGAAAGAGGTTGGTATGAAAGAATTACAAACTGTACTAAAGAAGCGTTTTGCAATCGAATTTGCAGACAAAAACTTACTGGAAACGGCCTTTACTCATACGAGTTATGCCAATGAGCACCGCCTCTTAAAAATTTCACACAATGAGCGCTTGGAATTTTTAGGAGACGCTGTTCTGCAATTATTGATTTCAGAATATCTTTATAAAAAATATCCTAGGAAACCAGAGGGAGATTTGTCTAAACTCCGTGCTATGATTGTCCGTGAGGAGAGTTTGGCTGGTTTTGCGCGTGATTGTCAGTTTGATCAGTTTATCAAGCTAGGAAAAGGAGAAGAAAAGTCTGGTGGGCGCAATCGTGACACCATTCTTGGAGATGCCTTTGAAGCCTTTTTGGGAGCATTGCTTTTGGACAAGGATGTTGCTAGAGTAAAAGAGTTCATCTATCAGGTCATGATTCCCAAGGTTGAAGCAGGTGACTTTGAAATGATTAAGGATTACAAGACACATCTGCAAGAGCTGCTTCAGGTCAATGGAGATGTGGATATTCGCTACCAGGTGACCTCTGAGACGGGGCCTGCCCATGACAAGGTTTTTGATGTAGAAGTTCTGGTTGAGGGCAAGAGTATCGGAAAAGGTCAAGGCCGTTCTAAAAAATTGGCTGAGCAAGAGGCCGCTAAAAATGCAGTTGAGAAAGGGCTGGATTCATGTATTTAAAGGAGATTGAGATTCAGGGATTCAAGTCCTTTGCTGACAAGACCAAGGTCGTATTTGACCAAGGCGTGACAGCTGTCGTTGGACCCAATGGTTCTGGGAAGTCAAATATCACAGAAAGTTTGCGATGGGCCTTGGGTGAGTCTAGTGTCAAGAGTCTTCGTGGTGGCAAGATGCCGGACGTTATCTTTGCTGGAACTGAAAGTCGCAAACCACTCAATTATGCCTCTGTTGTCGTGACCTTGGACAATGAAGATGGTTTTATCAAGGATGCGGGGCAAGTCATCAAGGTAGAGCGTCATATTTACCGTAGTGGAGATAGCGAGTATCGAATTGACGGAAAGAAAGTGCGCTTGCGTGATATCCACGACCTCTTCTTGGATACAGGTTTGGGACGGGATTCCTTCTCCATCATTTCCCAAGGGAAGGTTGAGGAGATTTTTAATTCTAAGCCAGAGGAACGCCGAGCTATTTTTGAAGAAGCTGCTGGAGTTTTAAAATACAAGACTCGTCGAAAAGAAACAGAAAGCAAACTGCAACAAACTCAGGATAATTTAGACCGCCTTGAAGACATTATCTACGAGTTGGACAATCAAATCAAGCCCCTTGCAAAACAAGCCGAGAATGCTCGCAAGTTTCTCGACTTGGATAGTCAACGCAAGGCAATTTACTTGGATGTACTGGTTGCTCAAATCAAGGAAAACAAGGCTGAACTAGAGCTGACAGAAGAAGAGCTAACGCAGGTTCAGGAACTTTTGACTAGCTATTACCAAAAGCGTGAAGAGTTAGAAGAGGAAAATCAAACTCTTAAAAAGAAACGCCAAGATCTTCAAGCTGAAATGGCTAAAGATCAAGGAAGCTTAATGGATTTGACTAGTTTGATCAGTGACTTAGAGCGAAAACTAGCCCTGTCCAAACTGGAATCTGAGCAAGTAGCCCTTAATCAACAAGAAGCGCAAGCCCGTTTGGCGACTCTGGAAGATAAGAGAAAGGCTCTAAGTAAGGAAAAGGCTGAAAAAGAAGCGAACTTGGAACAGTTAGAGAAAAGTCTAGCTGAAAACAACAAGGAACTCAATCGCCTAGAAGCAGAGTTGTTGGCATTTTCAGATGATCCTGACCAAATGATTGAGCTCTTACGTGAACGTTTTGTGGCCCTTTTACAAGAAGAAGCGGATGTCTCAAACCAGTTGACACGAATAGAGAATGAACTGGAGAACAGCCGTCAACTATCTCAAAAACAAGCAGATCAACTTGAGAAATTGAAAGAACAACTGGCTACAGCTAAAGAGAAGGCCAGTCAGCAGCAGACTGAGCTTGAAACTGCCAAGGAACAAGTTCAGAAATTATTGGCAAACTACCAAGCTAGTGCCAAGGAACAAGAGGAGCAGAAAGTTTCCTTCCAAGCCCAGCAGAGCCAACTCTTTGACCGTCTGGACAGTCTCAAAAACAAGCAGGCTCGAGCCCAGAGTTTGGAAAATATCCTAAGAAATCATAGCAATTTTTATGCGGGTGTTAAGAGTGTTCTTCAAGAAAAAGACCGCTTAGGTGGGATTATTGGTGCAGTCAGTGAGCATCTAACTTTTGATGTACATTATCAAAATGCCCTAGAAATTGCGCTTGGAGCTAGCAGTCAGTATATCATCGTAGAAGATGAAAACGCGGCAACCAAGGCAATTGATTTCCTCAAACGTAACAGAGCTGGTCGTGCGACCTTCCTTCCTTTGACAACGATTAAGGCGCGTACAATATCTAGTCAGAATCAAGATGCTATCGCTGCAAGTCCAGGATTTCTGGGAATGGCTGATGAGTTGGTGTCGTTTGACAAGAGACTAGAAGCTATTTTCAAGAACTTGCTAGCAACGACAGCAATTTTTGATACTGTAGAACATGCACGTGCCGCAGCTCGTCAAGTTCGCTATCAGGTTCGCATAGTGACGCTTGATGGTACCGAATTGCGTACAGGTGGTTCCTATGCGGGTGGTGCCAATCGTCAAAACAACAGTATTTTCATCAAGCCAGAGCTGGAGCAATTACAAAGAGAAATTGCTGAAGAAGAAGCTAGTCTGCGTTCAGAAGAAGCGAGTTTGAAGACCTTGCAAGATGAGATGGCGGAATTGGCAGAAAGATTAGAAGCTATCAAGTCTCAGGGTGAGCAAGCTCGTATTCAGGAGCAAGGTTTGTACCTCGCCTATCAACAAACCAATCAGCAGGTCGAAGAGTTAGAAACGCTTTGGAAACTTCAAGAAGAGGAATTAAATCGCCTTACTGAAGGAGATTGGCAAGCGGACAAGAAAAAATGCCAAGAGCGCCTTGCTACTATTGCTAGAGAAAAGCAAAATTTGGAAGCTGAGATTGAAGAGATTAAGTCTAATAAAAACGCTATTCAAGAACGTTATCAAAACTTGCAGGAACAAGTAGCGCAAGCACGCTTGCTTAAGTCAGAACTGCAAGGACAAAAGCGGTACGAAGTGACTGATATAGAACGCTTAGGTAAGGAACTGGATAATCTGGATATCGAGCAAGAGGAAATCCAGCGCCTCCTCCAAGAAAAGGTTGATAATCTTGAGAAAGTGGATACGGATTTGCTAAGTCAGCAGGAGGAAGAGGCCAAAACTCAGAAAATAAACCTCCAACAAGGTCTGATTCGCAAGCAGTTTGAGTTGGATGATATTGAAGGTCAGCTAGATGATATTGCCAGTCATTTGGACCAGGCGCGCCAGCAGAACGAGGAGTGGATTCGTAAACAAACACGTGCTGAAGCTAAGAAGGAAAAGATCAGCGAACGCTTGCGTTATCTACAAGTTCAATTAACTGACCAGTACCAGATTAGCTATAATGAGGCGCTAGAAAAGGCTCATGAACTGGAAAATCTCACTCTGGCGGAGCAAGAGGTTAAGGATTTAGAGAAGGCTATTCGCTCGCTGGGTCCTGTCAACTTGGATGCTATTGACCAGTACGAAGAAGTTCACAACCGTCTGGACTTCCTCAATAGCCAACGAGATGATATTTTGTCTGCGAAAAATCTACTCCTTGAGACCATCGCAGAGATGAATGATGAGGTTAAGGAACGCTTCAAATCAACCTTTGAGGCTATTCGTGAGTCCTTTAAAGTGACCTTTAGACAGATGTTTGGCGGTGGTCAGGCAGACTTGATATTGACTGAGGGCGATCTTTTAACAGCTGGTGTGGAGATTTCTGTTCAACCACCAGGTAAGAAAATCCAATCTCTCAACCTCATGAGTGGTGGCGAGAAAGCCCTATCAGCTCTGGCTCTGCTCTTCTCAATCATCCGAGTTAAGACCATTCCTTTCGTCATCTTGGATGAGGTAGAGGCGGCGCTGGACGAAGCCAATGTCAAACGTTTTGGGGATTACCTTAACCGCTTTGACAAGGATAGTCAGTTCATCGTCGTAACCCACCGTAAAGGGACGATGGCGGCAGCGGACTCTATCTATGGAGTTACCATGCAAGAATCAGGTGTATCTAAAATTGTTTCGGTTAAATTAAAAGATTTGGAAGAAACAGTAGATTAGTTACCAAACGATAGCATCTCTTAGGAGGTGCTATTTTTTAAAACTAAAGCCCTAAATTTTCTCTTAAGGTCCGTTCAGGCGCAAAAAACGACATTTGGGATTTCCTCTTAGCGAAAAGACTTTCTCTATGATATAATAGTTTCATGATTACAACAGTACCTATTAAGAACGAAAAAGATATTGCAGTACCGGGTAAAACAGTCCTTGTACTAGGTTATTTTGATGGCATCCACAAGGGGCACCAGAAACTTTTTGAAGTGGCTAGCAAGGCTTCGATGAAGGATTATCTGCCAGTTGTCGTGATGACCTTTACAGAGTCGCCAAAACTTGCCTTGCAACCTTACCAACCTGAGCTTATGCTCCATATCGTCAATCACGAGGAACGGGAGCACAAGATGAAATGGCATGGGGTAGAGGCTCTTTTCTTACTTGACTTTAGTAGCAAATTTGCTAGTTTAACGGGTCAAGAATTCTTTGATACCTATGTTCGAGCTTTAAAACCAGCTATTATTGTAGCAGGATTTGACTATACTTTTGGCTCTGATAAGAAAACTGCGGATGACCTGAAGGATTATTTTGATGGAGAGATCATCATTGTTCCTCCGGTCGAAGACGAAAAGGGCAAGATTAGTTCTACACGGATTCGTCAGGCAATTCTTGATGGAGATGTAAAGGAAGTCAATCATCTGCTCGGCACTCCGCTCCCATCTCGTGGGATGGTCGTTCATGGAAATGCCCGTGGGCGGACTATTGGTTATCCAACAGCCAATCTAGTCCTAAGAGATCGAACCTATATGCCAGCAGATGGTGTTTATGTAGTCGATGTCGAGGTGCAACGTCAAAGATATCGTGGCATGGCAAGTGTTGGCAAAAATGTTACCTTTGATGGAGAAGAACCACGTTTTGAAGTCAATATTTTCGATTTTTCAGACGATATTTACGGTGAGACCGTCATGGTCTACTGGCTGGACCGTGTTCGCGATATGGTCAAATTTGACTCCGTAGAGGAACTGGTAGACCAACTCCAGAAAGACGAAGAGATTGCTCGGAACTGGAAGGATGGAGAGTAAGAGTTTGCTATTAATTCGAGAGAGAAGGTAGAATGAAATTCATATAATGGACAAAAAAAGTAGCCTTTGCAGGCTACTTTTTTAAAACACGCGATAGACATAAGGATTTTCTGGTTTGTCTACTTTTGTGAAACTCTCAACTTCTAGTGTTGGGAGTTTTTGTTTGAGTTCTTTATGGTAGTGGAGGGTCAGGGTTCCTCTAGCGGTGATCCAGGTATTGTCAGGATACTGACGAGAGTTTCCCTTGGTCAAGAGTCCGTATACACCAGAATCGGCAATGCAGTGGATGATTCCAAAGCGAAAGAGGAACTGGCTATCTGGATGGCTAGGATCGTTATAGACAAAGCCTGTAAACTCGATTTTCTTTCCTTCAAACTCCTGAGGATAGTCATAGAGAACTTCCATGGCCTCCATATAGTTTTCGTCTGTAACCTGGATGGTTGATTGGGCGAGGTATTTATCAGCTGTAGCCCTCATTTCCTTTTCATAAGCAGATTTGGAAAAATAGGTACTGGTATCGGGTTTGAGGTATTGACTGGATGTGCCTTCACTTGCCTGAATGGCTGTGTTGATTCCTTCAGCAAGTGGGAAATGATATCCCTTAGCAGATACGGTTCTCGAGTCCAAACTTACTGTCGGAAAGGCAACTCCAATCAATAGAGGTAGTGACAGTAAAAGGATGCTGATTCGTCTAGCTCGACGACTTTCTAAATGGCTGTGAGAGTTGATTTTCTTGATCCAGATGTAGAATTGGACCAGAGCCAACAGAAGAGAAAGAACCATAGAGATATAGACTAGATAGGAATAGTGGAGGTTGATGTAGTGACTGAGCTTGCCAGATAGCTTCAGATACAGAGTCAGAGCAAAATAGCCTAGTAGAATGAAAAATCGGGTCATATCATCACCCCCATCATGTAAGAATAAAGCAAGACAAGTACTGTCACAATGCCCATGAATTGCCAGATGAAACGCGCTTTGAGATAGTGCTTCATCATGAGGAGATTTTTGATATCAAGCATGGGGCCAATGACCAAAAAAGCAAGGACTGGTGCTAGGCCGAAGCTCGAGAGGAGAGAAGCGCCGATAAAGGCGTCCGCCTCGCTACAAAGAGAGAGAAGAAAGGCAAGAAACATGAGCAAGAGAATCGCAAGGACTGGACTAGCACTGATAGAGGTCAGGATCCGAGTCGGGACATAGACCTGTACGATGGCCGCAAAGAGACAGCCAAAGACCAAGTAACGCCCCATATCGAAAAACTCATCAATAGCTTGAATAAAGACCTGAAAGACTTTTCTAGGAGGAGTCAAGTGTGAAAAGTCATGTTCATGACAAGTAATAGAATTCTCTTTTTGAATGGGTTCCTTCCAGAAAAATCCTAGGAAAATCCCCAGAATCAAAGCAATCACAATAGCTCCCAGAGCTCGCAAGAAGGCAAGTTTTATTGAATTGCCAAAGGCAGAATATGTGGCTAAAAGAACGATAGGATTGATAATGGGAGCAGTCACCAGAAAAGGAACGGCCGTGTAGCTGGGCACTTTCTTTTCCAGAAAACGATTGATGATGGGAATGATTCCACACTCGCAGGATGGAAAGAGAAAGCCAATGAAGGTACCAAAAAAGATCCTCCCCCAACGATTGCGAGGAAGAAACTCATAAACTTTATCAGGTGTGATATAGACTTCAATCAACCCCGAAATAAGACTCCCAATCAGGACAAAGGGAAGGGCTTCAATCATGATGGAGAGAAAAATAGCTCCTGCTTGTAATACACTAGGAGGAAGAGATTGGAAACTCGTCATCTATTTTTTCTTCTCAACTTTTTCTTTTTTGTCTTTGTCATCTGGGAAAGTGACTTGTGTTAAGTCAGGAAGTTTGGCAAATTCTTCAAACATCTTGTCCAAGTCATCGGTTTTTGTAAATTTAACAGCCATAGGCCTACCTCTTTTCTACATTCTACCTCTATTATACTATTATTTTGTGGAAAAGGGATTATTTTGATAATTAAAGAGGTAAAAAAGGGTAGGGCGAAACAAGGGCTGTTCCTTATGGTATAATAGGTATATGGATAAAAAATATGAAAAAATCTCCCAAGATTTGGGTGTAACCTTAAAGCAAATCGATACTGTTCTAAGTTTGACAGCAGAAGGGGCGACAATTCCCTTCATCGCGCGTTACCGGAAGGACATGACTGGTAGTCTGGATGAGGTGGCGATTAAGGCTATTATTGACCTGGATAAAAGTCTGACAAATCTCAATGACCGTAAGGAAGCTGTCTTAGCTAAGATTCAAGAACAAGGCAAACTAACCAAGGAATTGGAAGAAGCTATTCGAAATGCTGAAAAGTTAGCAGACATAGAAGAACTTTACCTACCCTACAAGGAAAAGCGTCGGACAAAGGCAACTATTGCCCGTGAAGCTGGACTCTTCCCTCTCGCACGATTGATTTTGCAGAATGTAGATGGTTTAGAGAAAGAAGCTGAGAAGTTTGTCTGTGAAGGATTTGCGACTGGTCAAGAAGCCCTGTCTGGTGCGGTTGATATCTTGGTCGAAGCCTTATCTGAAGATGTGACCTTGCGTTCACTGACCTATCAGGAAGTGCTGAGACACTCTAAAATCACTTCGCAAGTTAAAGATGAAAGTCTCGATGAAAAACAAGTTTTTCAGATTTATTATGATTTTTCAGAGACAGTTGGCAACATGCAAGGTTATCGTACCTTGGCACTCAATCGTGGGGAGAAACTAGGGATTTTGAAGGTCGGCTTTGAACATGCGACGGACCGTATCTTATCTTTCTTTGCTGCTCGTTTCAAGGTGAGAAATGCCTATATTGACGAAGTTGTTCAACAGTCAGTTAAGAAAAAGGTCTTGCCTGCTATCGAACGACGCATTCGGACAGAATTGACCGAGAAGGCAGAAGAAGGAGCTATCCAACTCTTTTCAGACAACCTGCGCAATCTCCTATTGGTTGCTCCGCTGAAAGGGCGCGTGGTTCTAGGATTTGACCCTGCCTTTCGTACAGGTGCCAAACTTGCTGTCGTTGATGTAACAGGTAAAATGTTGACAACCCAAGTCATTTATCCAGTAAAACCAGCATCAGCTCGTCAGATTGAAGAAGCCAAGCGAGACTTGGCAGACTTGATTGGTCAATATGGAGTAGAAATTATTGCTATCGGAAATGGTACTGCAAGCCGTGAGAGTGAAGCCTTTGTGGCGGAAGTTCTGAAAGATTTTCCAGAAGTCAGCTATGTTATCGTCAATGAAAGTGGCGCTTCTGTCTACTCTGCCAGCGAACTTGCTCGTCAGGAGTTTCCAGAATTAACTGTTGAAAAACGCTCTGCTATCTCTATCGCTCGACGTTTGCAAGATCCGCTTGCCGAATTGGTTAAAATTGATCCCAAGTCAATCGGTGTTGGTCAATACCAGCACGATGTTAGTCAGAAGAAACTGTCTGAAAGTCTGGACTTTGTTGTCGATACGGTGGTTAACCAAGTCGGTGTCAATGTCAATACAGCCAGCCCAGCACTTCTCTCCCACGTAGCTGGACTCAATAAAACTATCTCTGAAAATATTGTCAAATATCGTGAGGAAGAAGGAAAAATCACTTCGCGCGCACAAATCAAAAAGGTTCCTCGTCTAGGTGCCAAAGCCTTTGAGCAAGCTGCAGGTTTCCTCCGTATCCCGGAAAGTAGCAATATCCTTGATAATACGGGAGTTCACCCAGAAAACTATGCTGCGGTTAAGGAGCTCTTCAAACGCTTGGATATCAAGGACTTGAATGAAGAAGCAAAAAATAAGCTTAAGTCCCTATCAGTCAAGGAGATGGCGCAAGAACTGGATCTTGGACCAGAAACGCTTAAAGATATCATTTCCGACCTTCTCAAACCAGGTCGAGATTTCCGTGATTCTTTTGATGCACCTGTACTCCGTCAAGATGTACTGGATATCAAAGACTTAAAAGTCGGCCAGAAGCTAGAAGGTGTGGTGCGTAATGTCGTTGACTTCGGTGCATTCGTTGATATCGGGATTCACGAAGACGGCCTCATTCATATTTCTCACATGAGTCGCAAATTTATCAAACATCCTAGTCAAGTGGTGTCTGTTGGAGATTTGGTAACAGTTTGGGTTAAAAAAATTGATACTGAACGTGAAAAAGTCAATCTGTCGCTCCTCGCTCCAGATGAATCTAACTGAGTACGTTCAGTCCGTTTCCCTCGAAGACTTTGGTAGACCTTTCACACACCAAGCCCAGTGGAATTCTCGTTTGCGAACGACAGGTGGACGATTTTTCCCTAAAGATGGGCATTTGGATTTTAACCCCAAGGTTTATAATGAACTTGGTTTGGCAGTCTTTCGCAAAATCGTGCGCCATGAACTCTGTCACTATCACCTTTATTTTCAAAAAAAGGGTTATCGCCATAAGGACCGAGATTTCAAGAAGCTTTTGAAAGAAGTGGACGGACTACGCTTTGTTCCCCCTTTGAAGAACCAAAGTAATTTCCTAGTTTATCAGTGTCAATCCTGCCAGCAACGCTATCAACGAAAGAGGAAGATTGATACCAAGTGCTATCGCTGTGGCGTCTGCCGTGGTAAACTCGTCATCCTAAATCGGCCTAAGGACTGATGTTTGTGCCCCCGTTTCATGATATACTACTTGTAAGAATACCGAAAGAGGAACAAATCATGAATACAAAATTTTATAAAATGAAACGAAATAGTATGGTATCGGGAGTTTTAGCTGGTTTATCAGACAAGTGGAATTTTGATGTAACTCTAGTCCGCTTTCTCTTTGCCATTTTTACCATATCAAATTTTGGGATTGGTGTGATTATCTACATCATCCTCGCCTCTATTCTGCCAACTAAGGAAGAGATTGAAGCAGAAATGTACGGAACAGGACCACGCAAACGTAAGGATGCTGAGGCCATTAATGACAATGATGGACGGTTTTGGTGAGTCGGATTTGGAAATAGTTTATAGATAATTTCCTTGTTTCTTGAAGAAATTAGAAAAAGTAGTGAATCCTAACCCTTGCATCCGCAAGGGTTTTCTTCTTGCCTTTCTTTTATGGTAAAATATTGATAGCGAAATTGCTTGATATTCTTCAATCTTACAAAAATGTAAGATTAAAGTCTCTTTTGTAAGGTTAGGTTATGGCAAGCCACCTTTTTTTGCGATAAACTAGACTCATAAAGAATAAAGGAGCAAAACCATGAAAAGAATCTTACAAAAGAAAACAAGAAAACCAAGTCAAAAAGATATCGAGCGTGTTCAACTGGGATGCGCTATGATGCAAGCACAGTTTCAAATGATGGGATATTAAGAAGGAGATAACAATGACACTTTTAGATGTAAAACACGTTCAAAAAATCTATAAAACACGTTTCCAAGGCAACCAAGTAGAGGCACTCAAAGATATTCACTTTACCGTAGAAAAGGGTGACTACGTTGCCATCATGGGTGAGTCTGGTTCTGGGAAATCAACCCTACTTAACATCCTAGCTATGCTGGATAAACCAACTCGAGGTCAGGTTTACTTAAACGGAACAGACACAGCCACTATTAAAAATTCACAGGCTTCGAGTTTCCGTCGTGAGAAGTTGGGATTTGTCTTCCAAGACTTTAACTTGCTAGATACCCTGTCTGTTAAGGACAATATCTTGCTTCCGTTAGTTCTATCACGAAAACCTATTACGGAGATGATGAAGAAATTGGTAGTGACAGCTGAAAATTTGGGCATCAACCAATTGCAAGAGAAGTACCCTTACGAGATTTCAGGTGGTCAAAAGCAGCGGGTAGCAGTAGCACGCGCCATCATCACTGAACCTGAAATTCTCCTTGCGGATGAGCCAACAGGAGCCCTTGACTCCAAGTCATCTGCAGCCTTACTCGATGTATTTGATGAAATCAATGAGCGCGGTCAAACCATTCTCATGGTAACCCACTCAACGGCAGCAGCAAGTAGGGCCAAGCGTGTACTCTTTATCAAAGACGGCATTCTTTACAACCAAATCTACCGCGGAGACAAAACAGAGCGTCAGATGTTCCAAGAAATCTCTGATACTTTGACTGTTATGGCAAGCGAGGTGAATTAGTATGTTCCGATTAACCAATAAGTTAGCGGTATCCAACTTAATTAAAAACCGCAAACTCTACTATCCCTTTGCCCTTGCTGTTCTCTTAGCAGTGACCATCACTTATCTCTTTTACTCATTGACACTTAATCCTAATATTGGCAATATTCGAGGAGGGACAACCATTCAAGCCACTCTTGGATTTGGTATGGTGATTGTCACGCTTGCATCTGCTATTATTGTCCTTTATGCCAATAGTTTTGTCATGAAGAACCGTTCCAAAGAACTGGGTATATATGGTATGCTGGGTCTCGAAAAGCGCCATTTGATCAGCATGGTTTTTAAAGAGCTTCTTATTTTTGGAGCCTTAACGCTGACAGTTGGACTTGGCTTAGGAGCCCTCTTTGATAAGCTAATCTTCGCCCTTCTTCTGAAGTTAATGAAAATGAAGGTGGAGCTCGTTTCGACTTTTCAACCAATAGTCTTCATAATGGTCATCCTTGTTTTTGGAGCTATCTTCCTAGGTTTGATTTTTATCAATGCCTTTCGTATCGCACGAATGAATGCCCTTCAGCTCTCTCGTGAAAAAGCCAGTGGTGAGAAAAAAGGACGTTTCCTGGGCTTGCAAACGATTCTTGGATTAATCAGTTTGGGAGCTGGTTACTATCTAGCAGTGACAGTTAAAAATCCTTTAACTGCACTCATGATTTTCTTTGTGGCAGTTTTATTAGTAATTTTTGGAACCTATCTCTTGTTCAATGCAGGAATCACAGTTTTCCTACAAATCTTGAAGAAAAACAAGCGTTACTATTACCAACCTAACAACATGATTTCCGTATCCAATCTCATTTTCCGTATGAAGAAAAATGCGGTTGGTCTGGCAACGATTGCTATTCTCTCAACCATGGTCTTGGTGACTATGTCTGCTGCAACGAGTATCTTTAAAGGCTCTGAAACTTTCAAGAAAGTCATGAATCCACATGATTTTGGAATTACAGGACAGAATGTTGAAAAAGAAGACATAAATAAACTCCTAGACCAGTATGCTAGTGATAAGGGATTGACTGTTACAAAGAAAGAAGTCCTTACATACAGTAGCTTTGGTGTAGCAAACCAAGAAGGTACGAAATTAACCATTTTTGAGAAAGGTCAAAATCGTGTTCAACCGAAAACCGTTTTTATGGTCTTTGACCAAAAAGACTATGAGAATATGACGGGCCAAAAACTTGCACTTTCAGGAAAGGAAGTTGGATTGTTTACTAAGAACAAAGAACTTCAAGGACAGAAAGAACTGACTCTAAATGACCAGACCTATACAATAAAGGAAGAAATCAAAAAAGATTTTATTCTTGAACATGTCCCAAATCAGTACAATATTCTAACTTCGGACTATAACTATCTGGTTGTTCCTGACTTGAAAGCCTTTCTTGACCAGCATCCTAATTCTTCCATTTTTAATCAATACTATGGTGGTATGAATGTAACAGCTAGTGAGGAAGAGCAACTCAAACTTGCAGATGACTATTCAAAATTCCTTGATGATTTTAATAGAGAATCAAGCAAAGAAGGAAGCTTTATTTACGGAAGCAATCTGGCTGATAGTAGTGCGCAGATGAGTGCTTTCTTTGGTGGGACCTTCTTTATCGGTATCTTCCTCTCCATCATCTTTATGGTGGGAACAGTTCTCGTCATCTACTACAAACAAATCTCTGAAGGCTATGAAGACCGTGAACGCTTCATCATTTTGCAAAAAGTTGGTCTCGATCAAAAGCAAATCAAGCAAACCATTAATAAACAGGTCCTAACTGTTTTCTTCCTCCCATTGCTCTTTGCCTTCCTACACCTTGCCTTTGCCTATCATATGCTTAGTCTCATCCTAAAAGTCATTGGGGTCCTAGATGCGACCATGATGTTGACAGTCACTCTGTCCATCTGTGCTATCTTCCTCATCGTCTATGTCTTAATCTTTATGATTACCTCAAGAAGCTATCGCAAGATTGTGCAAATGTAAAAAAGATACCTCGATGCTTGTCGAGGTATTTCTTTTATCTTAAATGCTAAAGAGTTGTCCCAAGAGGAAGGTTACACCCATGGTGAGAAGTCCGATACAGAGGTTACGGATCATAGCAGTTTTCGTAGGAGCCTTTCCTAGTTTAGCACTGGTATAGCCGGTAATAAGAAGGGAAAAGGCCACGATAAGAACAGTAGCAGGGATCCGAAAGTCACTTGGAAAGACGGTGATCGAAAGCATGGGAGGAAGACTTCCTAGTACAAAGGCAATAAAGCTAGAGATAGCAGCATGCCAAGGGTTGGTAAACTCTTCGTACTCAATTCCATATTTTTCTTCGACCAAGGCTTTGAGTGGATTTTTCAAAAAGGCCTTGTTGGTCAAGAGTTGGGCAGACGTTTCACACTCACCATTTTGAAGATAAGCAGCATAGAGGGATTGTTTTGCAGATTCGATATCTTTATCCAAGAGTAATTGCTCTCTAGCGACAGCGGCTTCTTCTGTGTCTTTCTGAGTGGATACAGAGACATATTCGCCACCTGCCATAGAAAAAGCACCAGCGAGAATAGCGGCTAATCCAGATAAAAAGATAATCCAGATGTTGCTTGTCGCACTAGCAACCCCGATAACCACACCTGCAATGGAAATAATTCCATCATTGGCTCCCAAAACACCTGCGCGTAGGATATTGAGTCGGCCTGCAAAGTTTGTATCAATTTCATGTTTTATTTCAGTCATAGTCATCTCCTTTCTCTCCATTATATAGAAAAGAGTAGGGGAATACAAACTTTTTAAACTATCTGAAAAAAGTTCTACGATTCTAATTTTTAGGCCCTTTGAAGTTTCTCCGAAAAAGTAGTGCTATCCTACTGTACTGGACCTTTTTAAACTTATCTATGGTATAATAGAAGGTAGATTTATCAATTGGAGAATGAAGGATTTTATGATTAAACTTGTAGCAACCGATATGGATGGAACCTTTCTAGATGGAGAGGGGCGGTTCGATATGGAACGCCTCAGAAATTTGCTTGTTTCCTACAAGGAAAGGGGAATTTATTTTGCTGTGGCTTCAGGTCGTGGTATTCTGTCACTGAAAAAGTTGTTTGCGGATGTGCGTGATGAAGTGATTTTTATAGCTGAAAATGGGAGTTATGTTGAGTTTCATGGAGAGGATCTGTACGAGGCTACTATGTCTCGGGATTTTTACTTGAGCACTTTTAAAACTTTAAAGAAATCGCCCTATTTTGATGAAAGAAAAATGCTCCTGACTGGGAAAAAAGCTTGTTATGTATTGGATACAGTCGATGAGACCTATCTCATGTTTAGTCGTCACTACAATGAAAACATTCAAAAAGTAGCGAGTTTGGAAGCTATCAGAGATGAGATTTTTAAATTTACCACGAACTTTACTGAAGAAACGATAGAGGCTGGAGAGTCCTGGGTCAACGAAAATGTTCCTGGTGTGAAAGCCATGACAACTGGTTTTGAATCTATTGATATTGTTTTGGACTACGTTGATAAGGGAGTGGCTATTGTTGAGCTAGCCAAAAAACTTGGTCTAACCATGGATCAGGTCATGGCGTTTGGAGATAACCTCAATGACCTTCACATGATGCAGGTTATCGGACATCCAATCGCTCCCGAAAATGCG
Organism: Streptococcus sp. CF8-6; assembly: GCF_024295845.1. Taxonomy (NCBI): domain Bacteria; kingdom Bacillati; phylum Bacillota; class Bacilli; order Lactobacillales; family Streptococcaceae; genus Streptococcus; species Streptococcus sp. CF8-6. The sequence goes on from NZ_JANCOF010000003.1 coordinate 186,660, forward strand.
CGACCAGAGATTTTAGAATTAGCAGAAGTAGTGATTGGTCATCACAAAGACCAGTCAGTGATGGCTTATATGGAGGGCTTGTAATGGCAGATATTAAATTGATTGCACTGGATTTGGATGGTACCTTACTGACAACGGATAAAAGGCTGACAGATCGAACTAAGGCAGTTTTAAAAGCCGCGCGTGACCGTGGTATCAAGGTCGTTCTGACAACAGGTCGTCCTCTAAAGGCTATGGATTTCTTTCTCCATGAGCTAGGGACTGACGGTCAGGAGGATGAGTACACCATCACCTTTAATGGTGGTCTGGTGCAGAAAAATACAGGAGAGATTCTCGATAAAACGGTTTTTTCAATTGACGATGTGGCACGCTTGTACGAGGAAACTGAAAAACTCGGATTACCGTTAGATGCCATTTCAGAAGGAACAGTCTATCAAATCCAGTCGGATCAAGAAAGTCTCTATGCCAAGTTCAACCCAGCCCTGACTTTTGTGCCTGTCGCTTTTGAAGATCTATCTAGTCAGATGACGTATAATAAATGTGTGACTGCCTTTGCCCAAGAACCTTTGGATGCAGCGATTCAACAGATTTCTCCAGAATTGTTTGACCAATATGAAATCTTCAAATCGCGTGAACTCTTATTGGAATGGTCACCGAAAAACGTCCACAAGGCAACAGGTTTAGCGAAATTAATTGGACATCTAGGCATTGACCAAAGTCAAGTTATGGCTTGTGGGGACGAGGCCAATGACCTTTCCATGATTGAGTGGGCTGGTCTGGGGGTTGCCATGCAAAATGCAGTTCCAGCAGTTAAGGCAGTTGCCAATGTGATTACCCCGATGACCAACGACGAGGAAGCCGTTGCTTGGGCTATCGAAGAATACGTGTTAAAGGAGAACTAGAATATGGGATTATTTGACCGTCTATTCGGAAAAAAAGAAGAGCCAAAAATCGAAGATGTTGTAAAAGAAGCACTGGAAAATCTTGATTTGTCAGAAGAGGTTGAAGAAAACCAAACGGCAGTCGAAGAAACAGCGACGGACAAAGTGGAAGAAACACCTGCTCAAGAAGAACTTCCTCAGGTCTCGACAGAAGAAGTTATTGAACCAGAACTGGTTGAGGAAACATACCAAGAGGAGCCTGAGCTAGAAGCTGATGAATTGGAGCAAATCCAAGAGACAGAAGAAGTTCTAGGAGTAGAGAGCCAAGAATCATCTCTAGAAACTGAAGAAGAACTAACGTCTGAAGTTGTAGAAGAAGAACTTCCTCAGGTTGAAGAAACCGTTCAGGAAAAATATGACCGCAGTCTCAAGAAAACTCGTACGGGATTCGGTGCTCGTTTGAATGCCTTCTTTGCCAACTTCCGTTCTGTCGATGAAGAATTCTTCGAGGAATTGGAAGAACTGCTCATCATGAGTGATGTCGGTGTGCAGGTCGCTTCGAACCTAACAGAAGAACTACGCTATGAAGCCAAACTTGAAAACGCTAAGAAACCTGACGCACTTCGTCGTGTCATTATCGAGAAATTGGTTGAACTCTATGAGAAGGATGGCAACTACGATGAACAAATCCATTTCCAAGATGGTTTGACCGTCATGCTCTTTGTTGGTGTTAATGGTGTTGGGAAAACAACTTCTATTGGGAAATTGGCTCATCGCTACAAACAAGCTGGCAAGAAAGTCATGCTGGTTGCGGCAGATACCTTCCGTGCTGGCGCCGTTGCCCAGCTAGCTGAATGGGGTCGTCGTGTGGATGTTCCTGTTGTGACAGGGCCAGAAAAGGCTGATCCAGCTAGTGTAGTCTTTGATGGAATGGAACGTGCTGTAGCAGAAGGGATTGATATCCTTATGATTGATACAGCAGGTCGTCTGCAAAACAAGGACAACCTTATGGCTGAGTTGGAAAAGATTGGTCGTATTATCAAGCGTGTCGTTCCTGAAGCACCTCATGAAACTTTCCTGGCACTCGATGCTTCAACTGGACAGAACGCCTTGGTACAAGCTAAGGAATTTTCTAAGATAACACCATTGACTGGAATTGTTTTGACAAAAATTGACGGAACTGCCCGAGGTGGTGTTGTTCTAGCCATCCGTGAGGAACTCAATATCCCTGTAAAATTGATTGGTTTTGGTGAAAAAATCGATGATATTGGGGAATTTAACTCAGAAAACTTTATGAAGGGTCTTTTAGAGGGTTTGATTTAATACAAAATAAATATCCTGCAAGATTGACTTGCAGGATATTTTTGCTATTCTAAACGTCCATCTTCACGATAGGCGATATCTGGTTGCCAGGTCCATTTGGCTCCATACTTTTCAAGTAAGTCAAAGCTAGCTTGTGGTCCCATGCTCCCAGATTTATAATCGTAGAGTGGAGCTCCGTTTTCTGCCCAGAGCTCTTCGATACGGTCAATCAATTTCCAAGAAGCACTTACCTCATCCCAGTGGCTAAAATTGGTTGAGTTGTTGTTCAAGACATCGTAGATTAATTTCTCGTATGGATCTGGTGAGGCTCCAGTAGCAGTAGCGTCAGTACGGTAATCCAGAGAGCTTGGTGCCAGGTTGAATTCTTCACCGACTTGCTTCCCATTTAGGCTGAGAGAGAATCCTTCAGTTGGTTGGATATAGATGGTCAAGATATTTGGTGCTAACGGTTCTCCAAAGATAGAGTCCATTTGCTTAAAGACGATATTGACATGAGTCCCTTTTTCAGTCAGACGTTTACCAGTACGGAAGAAGAAGGGAACTCCACGAAAGCGATCACTGTCTACAAAGAAGGCACCAGATGCAAAGGTTTCTGTTGTAGATTCAGGATCGACGTTTGGCTCGCTACGATAGGAAATGTATTTCATGCCATCAATTTTACCAGAGCGATATTGACCACGGATAAACTGTTCTTTCAATTCTTCCTCAGTTGGATGATAGAGGTTTTTAAAGACCTTTATCTTTTCAGCACGAATCTCATCTTTTGTAAAGCTAGCTGGTTTGTCCATGGCTAGAAGAGAGAGGAGTTGAAGTGTATGGTTTTGCACCATATCACGAAGGGCACCAGATTGATCGTAGTAGCCACCGCGTTCTTCAACACCCAAACGTTCCGCAAAGGTAATCTGAACATTATCGATGTGTTCGCGATTCCAAACATTCTCAAAGATCATGTTGGCAAAACGAACAGCAAAGATACTCTGAATCATCTCTTTGCCTAGGTAATGGTCGATACGGTAGATTTGCTCCTCATCAAAGGCCGCAAGGAGATCTTCATTGAGCTTGCTCGCTGTTTCGTAGTCTGTACCAAATGGTTTCTCAACGATCAAGCGCTCAAAACCTTTGCCATCGACAATGTTTTCAGATTTGAGGTGCTTGGCAATGGTTCCAAAGAACTGAGGTGCCATAGACAAGAAGAAGAGCTTATTGTGTTCAGCTTGGTATTTTTCATTCAGCTCAGCTTGTAATTGGCGCAAAGCAATGTAATGTTCCGTATCATTCACATCATGGCTTTGATAGTAGAAGTGGCTAGCAAATTCTTGGGCTTGCTCGGTACTATCTGCCAAGTCAAGGATGGACTCGACAACTACAGATTCAAAATATTCCTTACTCCAAGGTCTACGAGCTGTTCCGATAACAGCAAAATGCTCAGAGAGATTGCCTGATTTATAGAGTCTGAAAAGGGAAGGGTAGAGTTTGCGTTTAGCTAAATCTCCACTCGCACCGAAAATTGTAACAATAACCTTTGATGACATCTAGCTACCTAATTTCTATATTTTTTCCTAGTTGGACTAGGGATGAGATTTCCTCATTATCATAGTTTTTATTTTATCATAATTTTCAAAAAAAACAAAAAATCCAATACGCAATTAAAAAACTGTAAGGAGAACCTTACAGTTTTGTTTTATACATTTAAGACCTTATCCAAGAACTCTTTTAGACGAGGGTGTTGAGGGTTATCAAAGATTTGGTCAGGTGTTCCGTCTTCTAGGAACTCACCATCAGCCGTAAAGATAACACGGTTGGCTACCTGACGAGCAAATCCCATCTCATGGGTTACGATAATCATGGTCATGCCTTGTTCTGCCAATTCCTTCATAACATTCAGTACATCTCCAACCATTTCAGGGTCAAGAGCGGAAGTTGGCTCATCAAAGAGCATGATATCAGGATTCATGGCAAGTCCACGAGCGATAGCTACACGCTGTTTCTGACCACCTGAAAGGCTATCTGGGTTGGCATTAGCTTTATCTGCTAGTCCAACCTTTTCAAGCAACTCCATCCCCAATTTTTCAGCTTCTTCTTTGGTCATCCGTTTGTGCTCAATAGGTGCAAAAGTGATATTTTCTAGGACAGACATGTGAGGGAAGAGGTTGAAATGTTGGAAGACCATTCCGACGTTTTCGCGAACATGGTCGACATTGGTTGATTTTTCAGTCAAATCATAACCATTCACAGTGATGTGGCCACTCGTTACCTCCTCGAGAAGGTTAAGGCTGCGGAGGAAAGTAGATTTACCAGAACCAGAAGGACCGATGATACAGACAACATCTCCTTCATAGAACTTAGTAGTAATGCCTTTTAAGACTTCATTTTTTCCATAATACTTATGCAAATCATTTACATCAATTTTTAGTTTTGCCATTAACGAATCCTCTTTTCTAAGCGTTTCGCTAGTCTAGTCAAAAGCGTGATAATTACAAGATAGAAGATAGCAAGGATTGCATACATCTTGAAACTTTGGTAGTTACGGGCGATGATGATCTTACCAGTTTGGAAAAGTTCCACCAAACCGATAGCAGACACGATGGTTGTATCTTTAAGAGCGATAACAAATTGGTTGACGAAGTTTGGCAACATCAATTTAGTCGCTTGTGGCAAGATAATCTTACGCATGGTTTTTCCATAAGAAATACCAAGACTGCGACTGGCCTCCATTTGCCCAACTGGAACAGCTTGAATCCCACCACGAACAATTTCAGCGATATAAGCAGCTGCATTGAGTGAGAGCGCGATAGTACCAGCTACAAAGTCATTGATTGGACTTTGTTGGCCTGTAATGGACTCGATGAAGTTTGGAATACCCCAGAAGATGAAAGCTGCAAGAATCATCAATGGGATACCGCGAATAACGTCAACGAAAATCTCAGAGATCAGACGAAGAGATTTGTATGGGCTAACACTAAACATACCAAAGATAATCCCGATGACAATGGCAATTGCAAATGAAATAAGAGCTAGAGCAAGAGTGATTCCAAGTCCACTAAGAAGTTGTTTGTAGTTGTTTTGAATCAAGCCCCAGATAGTTGTTTCGTCAACCGTACTTGTAGAATCAGTTGAAGTTTCACTAGCTAGATACTTGTCAAGAATCTTTTGGAATTCTCCGTTAGCTTTGAGGTTCGCAAGTCCATTATTGAACATCTGGATCAATTCTGGGTTTGTTCCTTTTTTAACCGCAAAGGCAGTTTCACCGATTGGAGTTCCAGCGATTGGTGTTTTCAATTTTTGACCTTGGCTGATAGAATATTTGAGAACTGGCTCATCATCCATCACGGCATCAATAGATCCAGTATTCAGACTGTCATACATTGATGCGCCATCTGCGAAGGTTTTAATCTTATATCCGTATTTGTTTTGGTTTTCAGTAAGGAACGTTTGAGAAGCAGTCCCGTTTTTAACACCGACAGTTTTATCCTTGAGGTCTTCATAAGAAGCAATGGTGCTTGATTCTTTCACACCGAGAATCGTATTTGCTGTGTAGTATGATTCTGAGAAGTCGAAGGTTTCCTTACGGGCATCCGTTACAGACATACCAGCAATGATACCATCTGCTTGTCCTGCTTGAACAGCACTGATAGCTGCGTCAAATCCTGGGTTGGTAATTTCAATTTCAAAACCTTGATCTTTGGCAATGGCCTTGATAAGGTCCATATCAATACCGGTGTATTGATTGCTTGAATTTTGAAAGACGAATGGGGCAAAAGATGAATCGCTGGCAATAATGTACTTGCTTTTCACTGGAGTAGCTTTTTGTCCAGCAGCAGTAGTTGTCGTTGGGCTTGCCGTAGTTGTAGAAGCAGTCCATTTTTGGATGATTTGCTCTAAGCTACCATCCTTCTTCATTTGTGCTAGGGCTTCGTTAAACTCGGTAACCAAGTGTTCATACTTGCTCCCCTTCTTGACGCCAAAAGCAAAGCTTCCAACAGCCTCACCATCCATATTGATGCTGAGATCTTGTCCTTGGTTAATCGCATACTCAATAACAGGTTTATCATCCATGATGGCGTTCACAGCACCAGCACTTAGACTGTTATTCATCAAATCACCTGTATCAAAGGTTTTAATAGAGAAACCGTATTTATCTTTGATACTTTCGAGGAAACGTTGAGCGGCAGTTCCGTTCTTAACTCCAACTGTTTTCCCACTAAGTTCCTCATATTTGGTGATTTTATTTGCCTTTGTGGTAGCAATGATAACTTTTGTATCATAATAGGTATCAGACATGGTAAAGACATTTTCACGTTCTTTTGTTTTTGTCATACCTGCCATAATGGCATCTGCTTGACCTGACTGCACTGCATTTACAGCTGCATCAAAGCCAGGATAAGACATTTGGATGTTCCATCCTTTGATTTCTGCGACTTTATTGATAATATCAACATCAATTCCTTTATAGGTTTGATCTGAATCTTTAAACTCAAAAGGCGCGTAAGCTGTATCAGACACAACCTTAACAGTATCAGCTTTTGCCATACCTAGTGAGAAAATGGGAAATAAAATGAGCAAATATGCTAGTATTTTTTTCTTCATTTTTAGTCTCCTTTTCCGAATATTTTCCCATTATATCAGAAAATGAATGGAAAGGCAAATTTTATGAATTTTATGTAATGAAATGTAACATGAAATACTCGCTCTTATCAATTTAGAGTAGAGTCTGAAAAGTAAATTTATGGTAAAATAGAAGGATAGAAAAATGCAGATGAGGCAATCATGATAAATCGAATTACAGATAATAAATTTAAACTAGTATCAAAATATGAACCTTCAGGAGATCAACCACAAGCGATTGAGCAGTTGGTTGACAATATCGAAGGTGGAGAGAAGGCCCAAATTTTGATGGGGGCGACGGGTACAGGGAAGACCTATACCATGAGTCAGGTCATTTCCAAAGTCAATAAACCAACTTTGGTCATTGCTCACAATAAAACCCTAGCTGGTCAGCTCTATGGGGAGTTCAAGGAATTTTTCCCTGAAAATGCTGTTGAGTACTTCGTATCCTACTATGATTATTATCAACCAGAGGCCTATGTCCCTTCGAGCGATACCTATATTGAGAAGGATAGCTCGGTCAATGATGAGATTGACAAGCTTCGACACTCAGCGACTTCAGCTCTTCTGGAGCGTAACGATGTCATCGTTGTGGCTTCTGTCTCTTGTATCTATGGTTTGGGTTCGCCAAAGGAATATGCTGATAGTGTCGTGAGCCTACGTCCAGGTCTTGAAATTTCTCGTGATAAACTCTTGAATGACTTGGTTGATATTCAGTTTGAACGTAATGATATTGATTTCCAACGGGGAAGATTTCGTGTTCGCGGGGATGTGGTGGAGATTTTCCCAGCTTCCCGTGATGAACACGCTTTTCGAGTAGAGTTTTTCGGTGATGAGATTGACCGTATCCGTGAGGTTGAGGCTTTGACAGGTCAGGTACTGGGAGAAGTGGATCATTTGGCGATTTTCCCTGCCACTCACTTTGTGACCAATGACGACCACATGGAAGTTGCGATTGCGAAAATTCAAGCAGAATTAGAAGAGCAGTTAGCTGTCTTTGAGAAGGAAGGCAAACTGCTAGAAGCCCAGCGTTTGAAACAGCGCACAGAGTATGATATTGAGATGCTACGTGAGATGGGTTATACAAATGGGGTTGAGAACTACTCTCGTCACATGGATGGTCGTAGTGAAGGAGAGCCTCCTTATACGCTTCTCGACTTCTTCCCAGATGATTTCTTGATTATGATTGATGAAAGTCACATGACCATGGGGCAAATCAAGGGAATGTACAATGGAGACCGTTCGCGTAAGGAAATGCTGGTTAATTATGGTTTCCGTTTGCCGTCTGCATTGGATAATCGTCCTCTTCGTCGTGAGGAGTTTGAAAGCCATGTGCATCAGATTGTTTACGTTTCAGCAACACCAGGCGACTACGAAAATGAACAGACCGAGACAGTGATCGAGCAAATCATTCGTCCGACAGGCCTTTTGGACCCTGAAGTGGAAGTCCGTCCAACTATGGGACAGATTGATGACCTCCTAGGTGAAATCAATGCCCGTGTTGAAAAGAATGAACGGACCTTTATTACCACCTTGACCAAGAAAATGGCAGAAGACTTGACCGACTACTTCAAAGAAATGGGTATCAAAGTCAAGTACATGCACTCGGATATCAAGACCTTGGAACGGACAGAGATTATACGTGACCTGCGTTTGGGGGTCTTTGATGTCTTGGTTGGAATCAACCTGCTCCGTGAAGGGATTGACGTTCCTGAGGTAAGCTTGGTAGCCATTCTCGATGCTGACAAGGAAGGTTTCCTTCGTAACGAGCGTGGCCTCATCCAGACCATTGGACGTGCCGCCCGTAACAGTGAAGGTCATGTCATCATGTATGCGGACACGATGACTCAGTCTATGCAACGTGCTATCGATGAAACTGCCCGCCGTCGGAAAATCCAGATGGCTTATAATGAAGAGCACGGTATCGTCCCACAAACCATTAAGAAAGAAATCCGTGACCTGATTGCTGTGACCAAGGCAGTTTCCAAAGAAGAGGACAAGGAAGTCGATATCAATAGCCTCAACAAACAAGAACGCAAAGAACTCGTCAAAAAACTCGAAAAACAAATGCAAGAAGCCGTCGAAGTACTTGATTTTGAACTGGCAGCTCAGATCCGCGATATGATGCTGGAAGTGAAGGCATTGGGGTAATGAAGGAGAAAAATAAATGGACCTAACTATCAAACAGATGGAAACTCCTGAGGAGATAGAAGGTAAGTCCCTCGTTCATTGGCAGACGTGGAGAGAGGCTTATGATGACCTTTTACCTGCAGAATTTCAGGAGACGATAACATTAGAAAGGTGTCGACTCTTTAGTCAAAAGTATCTAGAAAATACATTGATTGCGATGGATGGTGTGAAGGTAGTTGGTTTTATCAGTTATGGAAACTTTCGTGATGAGACTATTCAAGCTGGTGAAATTTTTGCTTTATATGTTTTAAAAGATTATTACGGACAAGGAATCGCACAAAAGTTAGTGAGAGCGGCTTTGACTGCTCTTGATCATTTTTTTGAAATTTTCTTATGGGTATTGAAAGATAATAAGCGAGCCATTGCTTTCTATCAAAAAATGGGTTTTACTTTTGATGGACAAGAAAAGATACTTGAACTTGGAAAGCCTATAAAGGAAAAACGGATGGTATTCTATTCTAAATAGTTTTAAAAAGTAAAAGCTAATGGCTCTGGTACCAAGTCTTAAAATTTAATAACTTAGAAAGCGAGCAAATCTATGTCCCGTGCCCAAGCAACCATTTTAACCAACATCTGTCTGATTGAAGACCTCGAAACCCAGCGCGTGGTGATGCAGTATCGTTCACCCGAAAACAATCGCTGGTCTGGCTATGCCTTTCCAGGAGGACATGTTGAGAATGGCGAGGCCTTTGCCGAGTCTGTCATTCGTGAGATTTATGAAGAAACAGGTCTAACCATTCAGAATCCACAACTAGTCGGCATTAAAAACTGGCCCTTAGATACAGGTGGGCGCTACATCGTCGTTTGCTATAAAGCGACAGAGTTTACTGGAAATCTCCAATCCTTAGAGGAAGGAGAAGTATCTTGGGTGCGAAAAGACCAGATTCCAAATTTGGATCTGGCCTATGATATGTTGCCTCTGATGGAAATGATGGAAGCACCTGACAAGTCTGAGTTCTTCTATCGCCACCGCACAGAGGACGGCTGGGAAAAAGAAATTTTCTAGTCTTTTACTAAATAACCTAACTGATCCAAGGCCTCCTCGATATAGTGGAGGTCTTGTTGTGTCTCGGCTTCAACAAGGTGGTAATGAATGCCATCTGTCAATTCAGAAAGGGGTCTAAAGTCTGAATTCTCTACTTGTTCGAGAAAATGCTGGACATCTCGGCGGCAAGTGAGTTTGAGTAGGGTTTCAATTTCGCCATAAACGGGATGATCGATTAAGATATTTTGAACGCGTCCGCCGTTATCTACAATGGCTAGTAGTTCCTGACCGATTTCTTCCAGTTCATGTTTCACTTTAAAGAGTTTGTGGACATAGGGGCTGGCATCATTTTCTTTGTAGATATAACCACGATTGGTGGATAGGATAGGAGCTCCATCTGCTCGGAGAATAGCGATGTCCTGTACAATGACCTGACGCGTAACATGAAAGTGTTCAGCCAATGTTTGACCATTGAGAGCTTTTGGTGCCTCTTTTAATAGTTTGAGAAGAGCTTGTTTGCGATCCTTTGTCATAGTTTTTCCTTTTAGCGACGTTTTCGAAGCACTTTATAGACAGCTAGTGCTAATGTATAGTCTACCATACTATGGACGATTGTGCCAAAACCAACTAGGACAAAGAGAACATAAAACATATTTTCAACATTTGTCCCTGAAGTAGCATAAAAGATGATACAAGCTATTACTTCAGCGATAGCATGAACAACACCCAAAACAAAGTTAAAAATCCAAGATGCCTTTGGTTTATCCAAGGTTTCAGGGAATTTCTTTAAGTACAAAGCCCCCAAAGTGCCAAAAACAATGTGAGAGAAGGCACGGAGTACAATAACAGGCGGATAGCCTGCCATCAGAAAACCAAGACTAGAAGCAATAATCACAAAAGCAGCCATCAAAGGCGAAAGAAACATGGCGATAAAGATGGGGATATGACTTCCCAGGGTGTAAGAAGCCGGTGGGATAACGATTTTAAAAGGCATAATGATTGGAATCAAAATCGCTATTGCAGTGAGTAGGGCAGTCATAGTCATAAACTGCGTTTTTTTCCGTATATTCATAAGAACCTCCATTTATCTGTATATACACAAGTATAGTACAATAAATCACCAATCAAGTCAAGAAGCATTATTGATTTTTCAGGAAAATTTGGTTAAAATGTGGTAAAGAATAATAGGAACTGAGGAGAAAATGTGATGATACTTTTTGTTTACCTAATCGTGGTAATCGTGATGATGTCAAAACAGAAAAGTGAAGGGAAAGTAGTCTCAGGTTGGACTCGTTTCCTAGTTTATAGTTTATTGGTCCTTTCGCTACTCTCTCTATTAGCAAGCAGTCTGGCTGTTTCACTCTTTAGCCTTCCTTTATTAGGTTTTCTTTTGATGGCAGCAATACTCGAAATTGCTTATTTCGTCAGATTGGTGATTGCATTTGGTTTGGTTTTTCTATCACTAACCCTATACTTGGATAGTCAGAAAAGTCAGCAACCTACCCCTCTTTCGTATCATCTCCTGCGCTTTGGCTTTCACATTCTATTGATGTTTCTCATGTTTTAAATGCTAAACTCCACCTTCAGGACGAAAGTGGAGTTGTTTTTTTTATTTCTTCAAGGTTTCGAGACGTGGGACAATCGCTACAGTTAGGATAGCTGAGATAATCAATTCAGCGATTGAGTTTGTAGAGATGACAGTTGCTAGGAGTTTTTGGATATTGCCATCGAAGACATTTCCAAAAAGGAAGAAGATTCCTCCAAGTACAAAGACGGTGTTGGTAAGGGAACCAAGGGCACCAGCTAGGATTAGCCCAGTTTTATTTTTCATCAGTTTATAAACCAAGTAAGGTGTCAGACCGATCAAAATGCGAGGGACAATAGCAATAATCGCAGAATAGATGTTTCCGTTCGGTACGAATGGAGAGAAGAGGTAGCTGGTTGGTAGAATCGTAATCGTGTTTACCGTTAAGCTCAATAACCCCATAAGAAAACCAAGTGTAACTCCAACGCGAGGGCCATAGATGATACTAGCAATGATTACTGGAATATGAACGATAGTTGGTTTAATTGGGAATGGGAAAAGATTAAATAGGAGAGAGCTCAAAAAGTGGATAACGAGCATAACTGCAAAAAAGATAGCAATTGGGGCAATGTTAGAGCGTTTGTTCATTGAGGGTTTCCTTTATTCTTTCTAATATAGTATTCAGGTCAGCTAGGGCGCCTTTGCCGTGATCACCACAGGCTAGCAAAGATTCTTTTGGGGAGATAATCTGATAACCATAGGTCTCTAATGTTTTTAGATTAGCCTGAGTTGCCGGATGGTCATACATTTTTGTATTCATGGCTGGTGCGACTAACTTTTTGACGTGGTTTGGCAGGGCAAGTGCTGTACTTGTCACCATGTTGTCAGCAAATCCATGGGCTAACTTTGCGATGGTATTAGCAGTAGCTGGGGCTACAATAAAAAGGTCGGTCCTTTTGCCTAGTTCGATATGATTGACTTGATCAGGAGCAGGTTCCTTCATGACATCAAGGTGGACAGGATTTTGAGAGAGGACCTGTAGTGTTAACGGTTGGATAAACTCTCTCGCTGCCTCAGTCATTAAGACAGTGACCTGATGGCCTTGTTTTTTCAAGGAACTGACTAGGTCAGCTGATTTATAGGAGGCAATGGAACCTGTCACTGCGATGAGAATATTTGCCATGGCTTTCCTTTCTATGAATCGTATGCTTGAATTTTTTCAAGGAGGAGGTTTGCAATTTCCTCTTTGGTTTGAACGGTTTGGAGTTGCTCTTTCTCAACAAAGATTGCTTGATGCTGATTTGCTGAAATTTGAGTCAGGTCATTTGCGATGATTAAGTCTGCTTGGTTCTTGATAAGACTTTTTCTAGCAATCTCAATGAGATAATCCTCAGAGACATCAACCAATAGTTTGAAACCAATCAGATGAATAGCTGGATTCCATTCTTTGATTAGAGAGATGATTTTGGGTGTTTTTTTCAGGAATAAGACCTGAACCTCATCAGTTGAAGAAATCTTAGTCTGATGATTCTGCTTGCTTAAAAATTCTTCTAAATTAGGGCTAGCTTGTACCTCCTCAAGCCCCGTCATATAAACAGGAGTATAGTCGGACACAGCCATTGAGTGGATTAAGACTTGATATTCCTTAACAAGTTCTTGCATCACAACTAGAAGGTCGTTGGTATTGTCAATTTCTCGAATGCTTAGGTTGGGATGAGCTTCTGGCTTCAGAGCTCGTTTTGTCGTTATCAAACAAACTTCATGCCCCGCAGCAAGCAAGGTTTCTGTGATGATTTTCCCCAAGCGACCTGTAGAATGGTTAGTAATAGAGCGGACACTATCAATAGCTTCACTGGTACCGCCCGATGTGACTAAAATTTTCATAGCACTATTGTACACAAAAATAAACAGTAAGTAAAATGAAAGCGATAAATTTTTGCTAAAACAAAGCTACACTATAGTTTATAACTATAAAGCCATATAAAATTTTCCAAAGGGCCCTAAAAAACTTGAAATTCAGGATATTTACGAACGTTTAGAGAGTTTATGGATGTTAAAAATCTTGTTTTGTGTTATAATAAATTATCAAATTAGAGGCTAGAGGAGTTTTGAATGAAAACAGATATTGAAATCGCACAGAGTATTGAGTTGAAGCCAATCGTGGATGTTGTGGAGAAACTTGGGATTTCTTACGATGATTTGGAGTTGTACGGAAAGTACAAGGCTAAACTCAGCTTTGACAAAATTCGTGCAGTTGAGAGCAATCCAGTTGGAAAATTGATCTTGGTTACTGCCATTAACCCAACACCAGCGGGTGAAGGAAAGTCAACCATTACCATCGGTCTTGCAGATGCTTTGAACAAGATTGGTAAGAAAACCATGATTGCCATTCGCGAACCATCTCTTGGTCCAGTCATGGGGATTAAGGGTGGTGCTGCTGGTGGTGGTTATGCCCAAGTGTTGCCAATGGAGGACATCAACCTTCACTTTACCGGGGATATGCATGCCATTACAACAGCCAACAATGCTCTTTCAGCCTTGATTGACAATCACTTGCACCAAGGGAATGAACTAGGAATTGACCAACGTCGTATTCTTTGGAAACGTGTTGTGGACTTGAATGACCGCGCCCTTCGTCATGTGACCGTTGGTCTTGGCGGTCCTCTAAATGGTATTCCTCGCGAGGACGGTTTCGATATTACCGTTGCTTCAGAAATCATGGCCATTCTTTGCTTGGCTACGGATATTGAAGATTTGAAACGCCGTTTGGCTAATATCGTTATTGGCTATCGCTATGACCGTACCCCTGTTTCTGTAGGTGATTTGAAGGTTGAAGGTGCCTTGGCTCTAATCTTGAAGGATGCTATTAAACCGAATCTGGTTCAGACAATTTACGGTACACCTGCCTTTGTACACGGTGGTCCATTTGCCAATATTGCTCATGGATGTAACTCTGTCTTGGCAACAAGTACAGCCCTTCACTTGGCTGATTATACAGTCACTGAAGCTGGTTTTGGTGCGGACCTTGGAGCTGAGAAATTCCTTGATATCAAGACGCCAAACTTGCCAACTTCTCCAGATGCTGTTGTCATCGTAGCAACCCTTCGTGCCCTTAAGATGAATGGTGGTGTGGCTAAGGATGCTTTGACAGAGGAAAATGTTGAGGCAGTTCGCGCAGGTTTTGCTAACTTAAAACGCCACGTTGAGAACATCCGTAAATTTGGTATTCCAGCAGTCGTAGCTATTAATGAATTTGTCACTGATACAGAAGCTGAAATTGCAGCCTTGAAAGAACTCTGTGCTTCCATTGATGTTCCGGTTGAGTTAGCTAGCGTATGGGCTTATGGAGCAGAAGGTGGTGTAGCACTTGCCGAAACACTTGTCAAGACAATCTCTGAAAATCCAGTCAACTACACTCGTCTTTATGACAATGACCTTTCTGTCCAAGAAAAGATTGAAAAGATTGTTACTGAAATCTACCGTGGTAGCAAAGTGAACTTTGAGAAGAAAGCTCAAACGCAAATCGCTCAGATTGTTCAGAATGGTTGGGACAAATTGCCAATCTGTATGGCTAAAACGCAATATAGTTTCTCAGACAATCCAAATGCACTTGGAGCTCCAGAAAACTTTGAAATTACCATTCGTGAATTGGTACCAAAATTGGGTGCAGGCTTCATCGTTGCCCTAACTGGTGATGTCATGACCATGCCAGGTCTTCCAAAACGTCCAGCCGCTCTTAATATGGATGTGGAAAGTGATGGAACCGTTCTAGGTTTGTTCTAATGATATAGATTATTTTAAATGAGTTTGGAAAAGCTTTCCAAACTCATTTTCTTGTCTAGATATGAGGAGTTGTCTTCAGCTGATGAAAGAGGTGTCTTCTACAAGCAATCAGTCTAGGTAAAGATATTTTCCCTAATTTCTGATATAATAGAAACATTGACGTCAAGAGTAAGGAAGAGAAAATGAACGCATTATTGAATGGAATGAATGACCGTCAGGCTGAGGCGGTGCAAACGACAGAAGGGCCATTATTGATCATGGCTGGGGCTGGTTCTGGGAAGACTCGTGTTTTAACTCACAGAATCGCCTACTTGATTGATGAAAAGATGGTCAATCCTTGGAATATTTTGGCCATTACCTTTACCAATAAGGCTGCGCGTGAGATGAAGGAGCGTGCCTATGGGCTCAATCCAGCAACCCAGGACTGTCTGATTGCGACCTTTCACTCCATGTGTGTTCGTATCCTACGTCGCGATGCGGATCATATTGGCTATAACCGAAATTTCACTATTGTGGATCCAGGTGAACAGCGAACCCTCATGAAACGCATTCTCAAGCAGTTGAACTTGGATCCGAAAAAATGGAATGAACGGACCATTTTGGGAACCATTTCTAATGCCAAAAACGATTTGATTGATGATGTGGCTTATGCTGCTCAGGCTGGCGATATGTACACGCAAATCGTGGCTCTGTGTTATACAGCCTATCAAAAAGAGCTTCGTCAGTCTGAGTCCGTTGACTTTGATGATTTGATTATGCTGACCTTGCGTCTATTTGATCAGAATCCTGATGTTTTGACCTACTACCAGCAGAAGTTCCAGTACATCCATGTTGATGAGTACCAAGATACCAACCATGCCCAGTACCAATTGGTCAAACTCTTGGCTTCACGCTTTAAAAATATCTGCGTAGTCGGTGATGCTGACCAGTCTATTTACGGTTGGCGTGGGGCTGATATGCAGAATATCTTGGATTTTGAGAAAGATTACCCTAACGCCAAGGTCGTTTTGTTAGAGGAAAATTATCGTTCAACAAAAACCATTCTCCAAGCAGCCAACGATGTCATCAAAAACAATCAAAATCGCCGCCCCAAGAATCTCTGGACCCAGAATGCGGATGGAGAGCAGATTATTTACTATCGCGCAAATGACGAACAGGATGAGGCTGTTTTTGTAGTTAAAACTATAGATGAACTTGGTCGAACTCAAAACTTCCTCCACAAGGATTTTGCAGTTCTTTATCGGACTAATGCGCAATCCCGTACTATTGAGGAAGCCCTGCTTAAGTCCAATATTCCTTATACTATGGTCGGCGGGACCAAGTTCTACAGCCGTAAGGAAATCCGTGACATTATCGCTTATCTTAACCTCATTGCCAATTTGAGTGATAATATCAGTTTTGAGCGTATTATCAACGAACCAAAACGCGGAATTGGCCCAGGAACGGTTGAGAAAATCCGTGATTTTGCCAATATGCAAGAGATGTCGATGCTAGACGCTTCAGCCAATATCATGTTATCAGGAATCAAAGGAAAGGCAGCCCAGTCTATCTGGGATTTTGCCAATATGATTCTGGATTTGCGGGAGCAACTGGACCAATTAACCATTACAGAATTAGTTGAAGCAGTATTGGAAAAAACTGGTTATATCGATATTCTTACTGCCCAAGCGACCTTGGAGAGCAAGGCTCGAGTTGAAAATATCGAGGAATTCCTGTCCGTTACCAAGAACTTTGATGACAACCCTGATAGCCAGGAAGAAGAAACTGGTTTGGACAAACTCAGTCGATTCTTGAATGATTTGGCTTTGATTGCAGACACAGATTCAGGCAGTCAGGAGACATCGGAAGTAACCTTGATGACCTTACACGCTGCTAAGGGACTGGAGTTCCCAGTTGTCTTTATCATCGGGATGGAGGAAAATGTCTTTCCACTTAGCCGTGCAGCTGAAGATCCAGATGAACTAGAAGAAGAACGTCGTTTGGCTTATGTAGGAATTACACGCGCAGAAAAGATCCTCTATCTGACCAATGCCAACTCACGCTTGCTTTTCGGTCGTACAAACTATAATCGCCCAACTCGTTTTATCAATGAAATCAGTTCGGACTTGCTTGAGTATCAAGGTTTGGCCCGTCCAGCTAACACTAGTTTCAAAGCTTCGTATAGCAGTGGTGGAGTGGCCTTTGGTCAAGGAATGAGTTTGGCTCAGGCCCTTCAAGAACGGAAACGCAATGCCGCACCAAACTCTATCCAGTCAAGTAGTCTCCCATTTGGACAGTTTTCAGCCGGAAATGAAAAAGATTCGACTGATACAAGTTGGTCTATTGGAGATATTGCTCTCCACAAGAAGTGGGGAGAGGGAACTGTTCTAGAAGTCTCTGGTAGCGGTGCTACGCAGGAATTGAAAATCAATTTCCCAGAAGTAGGACTGAAAAAACTCCTAGCCAGTGTAGCCCCAATTGAGAAAAAAATCTAATTTTTCATCCTTCTCACGAATAATAAAGTGAGGAGGATTTTTATGTACAGTATTTCATTCCAAGAAGATTCACTCTTGCCTAGAGAAAGACTAGTTAAAGAAGGAGTAGAGGCTCTGAGCAATCAAGAATTACTAGCTATTTTGCTCAGAACGGGAACGCGTCAGGCTAATGTTTTTGAAATCGCTCAGAAAGTCTTGAATAGTTTGACCAGTCTAACCGATCTGAAAAAAATGACCCTGCAGGAATTGCAGAGTCTGTCTGGTATAGGACGGATTAAGGCTATTGAACTACAAGCAGTGATTGAACTGGGGCATCGTATTCATAAACACGAAACCCTTGAGATGGAAAGTATTCTCAGCAGTCAAAAGCTAGCCAAGAAAATGCAACAGGAACTTGGTGATAAAAAACAAGAGCACCTAGTGGCGCTCTATCTCAATACTCAAAATCAAATCATTCATCAGCAAACTATTTTTATCGGCTCTGCGACACGCAGCATCGCTGAACCACGGGAAATCCTTCACTATGCTTTGAAGCATATGGCTACCTCAGTGATTCTCGTTCACAATCATCCATCCGGTGCTGTATCTCCTAGTCGAAATGATGACCATGTCACTAAACTAGTCAAGGAAGCCTGCGAACTGATGGGGATTGTTTTCTTGGACCATTTGATTGTCTCACACTCGGATTACTTTAGTTACCGTGAAAAGACGGATTTGATTTAGAGTTCATTAACAACATAGTCAAACAACGTTTTATCTTTGGGGCGGTTTTCAAAGAGAAATTCAGGATGCCATTGGACGCCGAGAAATGGGATGTCATCTGTCGTTGTGACTGCCTCGATGATCTTATCCTTGGGATCATAGGCCACAACCTTTAAATTTGGAGCCAAATCCTTGATACTCTGATGGTGGAAGGAGTTGATATGAGAGATTTCTCCATAGATTTCTCGGAGAATGGTATCAGGTTGCGTTACGAGGCGTTGGGTCGTGTATTCGGCTGAACAGTCCTGCCAATGATCCTCGATATCTTGGTGTAGCGTGCCTCCCATGGCGACATTGAAAAGTTGAGTACCCCGACAAACAGAGAAAATTGGTTTCTTTTGCTTAATCGCTTCTTTGATAAGTGCTAGTTCAAAAATATCTCTTTGAAGGTGGTAGTCATCACTATCAATAGCCTTTGGTTCACCATAGTATTTTGGATCAACATTTTGCCCACCCGTTAGGATGAGCTTATCAATGATACTGATGTAATAGGCAGCCATTTCTTGATCACCAATCGGTAGGATGATTGGAATTCCGCCAGCGTCCTTGACTCCTTCAATAAAGCCCTTTGCTGCATAGCTCATCATGATGTCATCATCTGGATGAGCTTTTTCATTTCCTGTAATCCCAATAACTGGTTTTTTCATACATGCTTTCGCTTTCTAATCCTCTTTACGCATAAAATAGAGGAGGGTTTGGAGTTCGCTTGTCAAATCGACATACTGAACGACCACATCTTTTGGGAGGTGAAGGTGAACAGGGGAAAAACTGAGAATACCTTTTATACCTGCATCAACCAAAAGATTGGCAACTTCTTGTGATTTAACACTTGGAACTGTTAGGATAGCAGTTTTGACATCTGCTTCTTTGATTTTTTCTTTAATCTGTGAGATACCATAGATTGGAATTCCATCAGGTGTCTGGCTCCCAACTTCTGGATGGTCATCTAGGTCAAAGGCCATGATAATTTTCATCTTGTTACGCTCGTGGAAGCGGTAGTGGAGAAGGGCGTGTCCCATATTTCCGATTCCAACTAACATAACATTTGTAATGGAGTTATCATTTAGGAGATCAGCAAAAAAATTCATCAATTTTTTGACATCGTAACCAAAACCACGACGACCTAGCTCGCCAAAATAGGAAAAATCACGTCGAACTGTAGCAGAATCGATACCAATAGCCTCTGCAATTTGCTTGGAGTTGGCACGTTCGATTTTTTCTGCATGAAACCTCTTGAAAATTCGATAGTAAAGAGAGAGTCTTTTTGCTGTTGCTTTTGGAATAGCAGACTGTTTATCTTTCACAAAATCACAACCTTTCTATTCTTCTATTTTATAGAAACATTGTGAAAAAATCAACAAAAACAAGAAAAAACTAAGAAATTTCTTAGTTTTTATCTGAAAAATGAGCTTGTGATAGAAAACGGTAGAGATCGCCAACCAATCCTTGATAAATCACCTTATCATTCAGCGTTAAGGAGCTGATTAGGAGAGTATCAGGTAGAGTCACACAGCCTGATAGAGATAACATAAGCTCTTCGTAATCCTTATATTCAAGTGTACGTTCTACGTAATAGTTATCTTGATAGGTAAGTCGATACATAGTCAATTATCTTTCTTCTTTAGTGAAGATACCGCGTTCTACTAAACTGTCCATGAGGAAGTAGAATTTCTCCTGATGAATGTGGTGGTCTTCTGATTTAAAGATATTCACCAAACGAAGGCCAGACTTGTCAGTGATATTGAGTTTAGCACCTGTAAGGTCTTTATTGATGATGATTTTTAGCTTGAAACCTTCACCACTGTTAGGTACTTTTTCAAGTAAACGAGTCAGTTCGTAGTTTCCAACTTTTGTTTCAAAGAAAGTATTGTCTTTCAGTGTGAACTTTTTGACAGTTGGGCTAAGTGTGTAGTCGTAGCGGCAGTTTTGTAGTTTAATGGTTTTTTCGAATGCCATTAGATTAATCTCCAATAATATTTTTTAAGGTTTGTGCGAGTTGTTTCAGTTCCTCCTCAGTGTTAAGAGGAGAGAGACTGATACGGACAGATTCTTTCAATCGATGTGAATCTGGTCCATAAAATGCTTCAAGCACATGACTGGTTTGCACAATACCAGCAGTACAAGCTGAACCGGTAGAAATTGAAATTCCTTCAAGGTCTAACCGAAGCAAGAGCAAATCATTTTTTTGACTAGGAAAGCCAATGTTGACAACATAAGGTAGTTGGTGGTTACTTTCATTGAGATAGTAGTCGAGACCTGCAATTTCTTCTAGAAAAGCAGATTTGAGTGCACTTAGTTTTTGGTAATGCTTAGCTTGGTCATTTAAATCCTCTTTGAGAGCAGCGACCATGCCTACAATGGCAGCGAGGTTTTCTGTTCCAGCACGTTTCTTTTGTTCTTGGTCTCCACCGTGAAGGTAGGAATCAAAGTCCGCGGAAGAAGCATAAAGAAAGCCAACTCCTTTTGGTCCATGGAATTTGTGGGCAGAAGCACTGAGGAAATCAATTCCTAATTCCTCAGGATGGATAGGAACTTTTCCGATAGCTTGAACAGCATCAACATGATAAGCAGCGGGATGGTTTTTTAAAATATGTCCAATCTCAGCGATAGGTAAGAGACTCCCTGTTTCATTATTAGCATACATGGTTGAAACGAGGATGGTATCGTCACGTAAAGCTTCTTGAATTTGCTGGGCAGTTATTTCTTGATTTACTGGTTGGATGATAGTTGCTTCAAAACCAAAATGTTGAACCAGATAATCGATAGTCTCAAGCACAGAATGGTGTTCAATAGCTGTAGTAATGATATGTTTTCCACGTTCTTGATGACGGAGACAATAGCCGATAATGGCTGTATTGTTACTTTCTGTACCGCCAGATGTGAAAAAGATATGTTGAGGTTTGGTTCCTAGTAAGTGAGCTAAGTCCTGACGAGCTTCTCGTAAGAGTTTACCAGCCTGCCGACCATGACCATGAATACTAGAAGGATTACCATGAGTTTCTTTCATGACCTTGGTCATTTCTGCAATAGCTACTGCTGACATAGGAGTCGTTGCAGCATTGTCCAAATAAATCAAAGAATCACCTTATTTCTTTTTGTTGTAAGCAAAGAGTGGGCTGACTGGTTTTCTTTCATGGATGCGGACGATAGCATCTCCGATTAATTCGCTAGCAGTAATGTAGCATACATTTTCTGGAGTTCTTTCTTTGGTCGCTACGGAGTCTGTCACAAGGATTTCCTTGATGTTTGTAGCATCAAGAAGATCTGCTGCCCCTTCAACAAATAAACCGTGACTAGATACTGCATAAATCTCAGTTGCGCCTTCACGTTCAACGATTTTGGCTGCTTCAGAGAAAGTACGACCAGTATTTAGGATATCGTCAATCAAGATAGCCTTTTTGCCTTCAACATCCCCAATGATATAGCCTTCGTTACGATCAGAATCGTCTTGGGCGTAGTCAATGATAGCGATAGGAGCATCAAGATATTCAGCCAAACTACGTGCACGTTTAACACCAGAGTTCTTTGGACTGACAACAACAACATCAGAACCAAGAAGCCCTTTATCACAGTAGTGCTTAGCAAATAGAGGAACAGTATAAAGATTATCTACAGGAATATCAAAGAAACCTTGGACCTGAACAGCGTGGAGGTCCAGCGTTAGAACACGGCTTACACCAGCTTTGACAAGCATATTGGCAACCAGTTTCGCAGTGAGGGGTTCGCGAGAAGAAGCGATACGATCCTGACGCGCATAACCAAAGTAAGGAAGGACAACGTTGATACTATGTGCACTTGCGCGTACACAAGCGTCAACCATGATCAACAACTCCATCAAGTGGTTGCTAACAGGGTAGCTGGTTGACTGGATGATGTAGACATCGTAACCACGGACACTTTCTTCAATGTTGACCTGGATTTCGCCGTCAGAAAATTGTCGAGAGGATAATTTCCCGAGAGGTACACCAACTGTATCCGCAATCTTTTGAGCGATTTCATGATTAGAGTTTAGGGTGAAAAGTTTCATGTTGTTTCTATCTGACATTATAGACCGTCCTCTGTAAACTTTGCGAATCTTCTTTGAGAAACCTTTGTTTTTCAAAGCCAGATTCTTTTATTTTTATCTTTTCTATTTTACCAAAAAAAGGAGATTATTTCAGCTTTTTTTCATGCTTTTAATAAAACGAATTAATTTTGATGGAGCTTTCTGATAAGTAATCTGATTTTCATCTAAAAATCTCTTAAAATCAGCTTTCCCTTTTTCATGGTCGGTGACTTCAAGCTCGAGTTCATAGTCCGTCTGATCAAAGTAGTGACTTTCATCTAAGGCCATTAAGCCAATATCAGTTTTCATTTCATAACGAAGGGTTGAAAGACAGCCTAGGACAAGCCAGTCATGACTTTCGATGCCAATCTTAGCGAGCTTCTCTAGAACGAGCCCTTGAGGTAGTTTTTGCTTTTCTAGATATGATTCAGCTTCTGGAAGAGTTAGTTTCTGGTTGTATTCCATATTTCCTACAGTTTGAGGTACTTTCAAGGTTAACTCCGCCCAATCTGAAAAGGTGCGAATGCGCATGGCAACCTTCTTTTCGCGCAATTGGAAATCTGGCGTATCAATGTAGTAGTTTTTCTGAAGGACGGGTTGGATATGGGAAAACTGTTTTTTTAGATGCTCATAGTCCTCTTTTTTCAGAAGTGTTTTCAATTCTATTTCTAAATGTTTCATTTTTTCAACCTTTTCTATATCTTTGAAAGCGATTTATGGTATAATGGACAATGTATTTATTGTATACGAATGTACTGAAAAAATCAAAGATTTTCGACAGAGCAATCAAACATTACAAGGGAGAAAGTATGACCATAGAATGGGAAGAATTTTTAGATCCTTACATTCAGGCTGTTGGTGAGTTGAAGATTAAACTTCGAGGAATTCGCAAACAGTATCGTAAGCAAAATAAGCATTCTCCGATTGAGTTTGTAACGGGTCGTGTCAAACCAATTGAAAGTATCAAAGAAAAAATGGCTCGTCGAGGAATTACTTATGCAAGTCTAGAACATGATCTGCAAGACATTGCGGGTTTACGTGTCATGGTTCAGTTTGTTGATGACGTTAAAGAAGTAGTTGAGATTCTACGTAAACGCCAAGATATGAGAATCGTTCAGGAACGAGACTATATCACTCATCGTAAGGCTTCGGGTTATCGTTCTTATCACGTGGTTGTTGAGTACACGGTTGATACGATCAACGGGGCGAAGACGATTTTGGCGGAGATTCAAATACGGACTTTGGCCATGAATTTCTGGGCTACGATTGAACACTCGCTCAATTATAAGTATCAGGGCGATTTTCCAGAAGAAATCAGGAAAAGACTGGAAATTACGGCGAAAATAGCTTATCAACTGGATGAAGAAATGGGTAAGATTCGTGACGATATCCAGGAAGCGCAGGCTCTCTTTGATCCATTGAGCAGAAAATTAAACGATGGTGTAGGAAATAGTGACGATACAGATGAAGAATACAGGTAAACGAGTTGACCTCATAGCAAATAGAAAACCTCAGAGCCAGAAGGTTTTGCATGAACTGAGGGAAAAACTAAAGAAACAACATTTTATACTGAACGATACCAATCCCGACATCGTGATTTCGATTGGTGGTGACGGGATGCTTTTGTCTGCCTTTCACAAGTACGAGAATCAGTTAGACAAAGTTCGGTTTGTAGGTGTTCATACAGGGCATTTGGGATTTTACACAGATTATCGTGATTTTGAGCTGGATCAGTTGGTGACCAATCTTTTACTAGATACTGGTGCCAAAGTTTCTTATCCTGTTTTGAATGTCAAGGTAACGCTTGAAAATGGAGAAGTGAAAATCTTCCGAGCCTTAAATGAAGCTAGTATCCGTCGATCAGACCGGACCATGGTTGCGGATATCATCATTAACCACGTTCCGTTCGAGAGATTTCGTGGAGATGGAGTGACTGTTTCAACGCCGACGGGAAGTACTGCCTACAACAAGTCCTTGGGTGGAGCTGTCTTGCATCCTACTATTGAAGCCTTGCAGTTGACGGAAATAGCGAGTCTTAACAACCGAGTCTATCGCACGTTGGGATCATCGATCATTATTCCCAAAAAAGATAAGATTGAGCTCCTGCCAACACGCAATGATTACCACACAATATCAGTCGATAACAGCGTCTATTCTTTCCGTAATATCGAACGGATTGAGTATCAAATTGATTATCACAAGATTCACTTCGTAGCGACTCCAAGCCACACTAGTTTCTGGAATCGTGTTAAAGATGCCTTCATCGGCGAGGTGGATGAATGAGGTTCGAATTTATCGTAGATGAGCACGTCAAAGTCAAGACCTTCCTCAAGAAACATGAGGTTTCTAAGGGACTTTTGGCTAAGATTAAGTTTCGAGGCGGGGCTATACTGGTCAATGACCAACCTCAAAATGCGACTTATCTCTTAGATATTGGAGACAGGGTGACTATTGACATTCCAGCAGAGGAAGGATTTGAAACCTTGGAGGCCATCGATCGTCCACTGGATATTCTCTATGAGGATGACCATTTTCTAGTTTTGAACAAGCCTTATGGAATAGCTTCCATCCCCAGTGTCAATCATTCCAATACCATTGCCAATTTTATCAAGGGCTACTATGTCAAGCAAAACTATGAAAACCAGCAAGTTCACATCGTGACTAGGCTTGATAGAGATACATCTGGTTTGATGCTTTTTGCCAAGCACGGCTACGCTCATGCACGTTTAGACAAGCAACTGCAGCGAAAGTCTATAGAGAAACGCTACTTTGCTTTGATTAAAGGAGCTGGTGTTTTGGAGCCTGAAGGGGAGATTATTGCCCCGATTGCGCGTGATGAAGATTCCATTATCACGAGACGGGTTGCCAAAGGTGGGAAATACGCTCATACGTCTTACAAAGTTGTAGCGTCTTATGGAAATATTCACCTAGTTGATATTCGCCTGCATACTGGGCGAACCCACCAAATCCGAGTGCATTTTTCTCATATTGGTTTTCCTTTGTTGGGAGACGATCTCTATGGAGGCGGCCTAGACGATGGGATTCAACGCCAGGCCTTGCATTGTCATTATTTATCTTTTTATCATCCCTTTCTAGAGCAAGATTTGCAACTAGAAAGCCCCTTACCGGATGATTTCAGCAATCTTATTACTCAGTTATCAACTAATACTCTTTAAAATCTATTTGGAGTATAATTTATTTTCTTAAAGGAGAAAACTCATGGAAGTTTTTGAAAATCTCAAAGCCAACCTAGTTGGCAAAAATGCTCGTATTGTTCTCCCTGAAGGGGAAGAACCTCGTATTCTTCAGGCAACAAAACGCTTGGTAAAAGAAACAGAAGTTGTTCCTGTTTTGCTTGGGAACCCAGAAAAAATCAAAATTTATCTTGAAATCGAAGGGATCATGGATGGTTATGAAGTAATTGATCCCCAACACTATCCTCAATTTGAAGAAATGGTTGCTGCCTTGGTAGAGCGTCGTAAGGGCAAAATGACTGAAGAAGAAGCGCGCAAAGTTTTGGTTGAAGATGTCAACTACTTTGGTGTGATGCTAGTATACTTGGGATTGGTTGACGGTATGGTGTCAGGAGCTATTCACTCAACTGCCTCAACAGTTCGCCCAGCCCTACAAATCATTAAAACTCGTCCAAACGTTACTCGTACGTCAGGTGCCTTCCTCATGGTTCGTGGTACGGAACGTTACCTATTTGGTGACTGTGCCATTAATATCAATCCAGATGCAGAAGCCTTGGCTGAAATTGCGATCAATTCAGCAATCACTGCTAAGATGTTTGGTATTGAACCTAAAATTGCTATGCTAAGCTATTCCACTAAAGGTTCAGGCTTTGGTGAAAGTGTTGACAAGGTAGTGGAAGCAACTAAAATTGCTCACGACTTGCGTCCTGACCTTGAGATTGATGGTGAGTTACAATTTGACGCTGCCTTTGTTCCTGAAACTGCAGCTCTTAAAGCTCCAGGAAGTACGGTAGCTGGTCAAGCAAATGTCTTTATCTTCCCAGGTATCGAAGCCGGAAATATTGGGTATAAGATGGCAGAACGTCTCGGTGGTTTTGCGGCTGTCGGACCTGTTTTGCAAGGTTTGAACAAACCGGTTAACGACCTTTCTCGTGGATGTAATGCAGATGATGTGTACAAGTTGACCCTTATCACTGCAGCCCAAGCAGTTCATCAATAAGATTTAATCCTCTTTCCCTTGGGAAGAGGCTTTTTAGTACTGAGAAAAGGACAGTTAGAAGCTTCTATGTTATACTAGATATATGTTAGATTTGAAAGAATACGGTATCGTCATGTGGCCAGAGGAGAAGATCATTTCTTTTCGTGAGAAACTCCTTAATTGGTATGATGAAAACAAGCGAGATTTACCTTGGCGGAGAAGTAAAAATCCTTATCACATCTGGGTATCTGAAATCATGCTCCAGCAGACTAGAGTGGATACAGTTATTCCATACTACGAACGATTCTTGGACTGGTTTCCAACTGTTGAAAGTCTGGCGAATGCCCCTGAAGAGCGTCTGCTGAAGGCTTGGGAGGGATTAGGCTATTATTCTCGAGTACGCAATATGCAGGCTGCAGCGCAGCAGATTATGGCTGACTTTGGGGGTCAATTTCCAAACACCTATGAAGGCATTTCTAGTTTAAAAGGGATTGGCCCTTACACGGCAGGAGCCATATCCAGTATTGCTTTTAACTTGCCCGAGCCAGCGGTCGATGGTAATGTCATGCGAGTTTTGGCACGTCTGTTCGAAGTCAACCACGATATTGGCATTCCAAGTAATCGCAAAATTTTTCAGGCAATGATGGAAATCTTGATTGACCCGAAACGACCAGGTGACTTTAACCAAGCTCTGATGGATTTAGGGTCTGACATAGAGGCTCCAGTTAACCCTCGACCAGAAGAAAGCCCTGTTAAGGACTTTAGCGCAGCCTATCAGAATGGCACCATGGGTTGTTATCCGATTAAAGAACCCAAGAAAAAGCCTCTCCCAATTTATCTCAAGGCTTTAGTTGTACGCAATGACCGTGGTCAATATCTACTTGAGAAAAATGAAAGCGAGAAACTACTAGCCGGTTTTTGGCATTTCCCCTTGATCGAAGTTGATGATTTCTCAAGTGATGACGATCAGCTAGATCTCTTTTCTCAAGTCACAGAGGAAAGCAGAGCATTTGGACCAAGTCCTCAAGAAAACTTTGAGCAGGATTATGATTTAGAAGTGAATTGGTCCCAGCAAGTATTTGACCAAGTCAAGCATGTATTTAGTCATCGGAAATGGCACATTCAAATCCTAGCTGGTCAGGTGACAGAAACAAAACAGTTTTCAGACAAAGAAATTCGCTGGGTTTCTCCTCAGGAGTTTTCTGATTATCCACTTGCGAAACCTCAACAAAAAATTTGGCAGGCTTATAAAACAGCTCTTGAAGATGAAGGCCTACAGTAGCCATTTGTGCCTTCTTTACATTTTTTTGTTATAATAGATAAAGAAAAGGTGATAAAATGAAAAAAATATTAATTGTAGATGATGAGAAACCAATCTCGGATATTATTAAGTTTAATATGACCAAGGAAGGTTATGAAGTTGTTACAGCCTTCAATGGTCGTGAAGCAATTGAGCTATTTGAAGCAGAGCAACCAGATATTATTATTCTAGACTTGATGCTCCCTGAAATTGATGGTTTAGAAGTTGCTAAAGCTATTCGTAAGACTAGTAGCGTGCCGATTATCATGCTATCAGCTAAGGATAGCGAGTTTGACAAGGTTATTGGTTTAGAGTTAGGTGCAGATGATTATGTTACAAAACCTTTCTCAAACCGTGAGTTGCAAGCACGTGTCAAGGCTCTGCTTCGTCGTACAGACCTAGTTTCTGTGGATAGCCAAGAGTCTGATGAGAAGAAGACGCAGCCCTTACAAATTGGTGATTTGGAAATCGTTCCAGATGCTTACGTGGCTAAGAAATATGGTGAGGAATTAGATTTGACCCACCGTGAGTTTGAACTCTTGTATCACTTGGCATCTCATATTGGACAAGTGATTACGCGTGAACACTTGCTTGAGACTGTTTGGGGGTATGACTATTTTGGCGATGTTCGTACAGTGGACGTGACTATCCGACGTTTGCGTGAAAAAATTGAAGACACACCAAGCCGTCCAGAGTATATCCTCACACGTCGTGGTGTTGGATACTATATGAGAAATAATGATTGAAGATATTAGACAAACTATTCTGACCAGCGATTTTATCTTTATTCTGATTTTACTTGGCTTTATCCTGGTGGTGACCTTGCTGTTACTGGAAAATCGTCGGGATAATATCCGTCTGAAGGAGATAAATCAAAAGGTTAAGGACTTGATTGCAGGTGATTATTCTCAAATTTTGGACTTGCAAGGAAGTACAGAAATCACCAATATCACCAATAATCTGAACGATTTGTCAGAAGTTATTCGTTTGACCCAAGAAAATCTGGAACAAGAGAGTAAACGATTGAACAGTATTCTTTCTTACATGACAGATGGCGTTCTTGCGACCAATCGCCGTGGCCAGATTACTATGATCAACGATATGGCCAAGAAACAGCTCGGTGTACAGAAAGAAGATGTTCTGAATAAAAGCATCCTCGAATTACTAAAGATAGAAGATGAGTATGAGCTGCGTGACCTGATTACACAGATTCCTGAGTTGACGATTGACTCCCAGGATGTAAATGGGGAATACCTAAGCCTTCGTGTACGTTTTGCTCTGGTTCGTCGTGAGTCAGGTTTCATCTCTGGTTTGGTTGCCGTTTTACATGATACGACCGAGCAGGAGAAGGAAGAGCGTGAGCGAAGACTCTTTGTTTCGAACGTGAGCCATGAGTTGAGAACTCCTTTGACCAGTGTTAAATCTTATCTTGAAGCCTTGGACGAGGGAGCCCTGTATGATCCTGTTGCTCCTGATTTTATCAAGGTTTCACTCGATGAAACCAACCGTATGATGCGGATGGTGACAGATCTCTTGCATCTCTCTCGTATTGATAATACGACAAGTCAGCTAGATGTGGAATTGATTAATTTTACAGCATTCATCACCTTTATTCTCAACCGATTTGATAAGATGAGAAGTCAGGATGACGAGAAAAAATATGAACTTGTTAGAGATTACCCTATTAATTCAGTTTGGATCGAGATTGATACCGATAAGATGACTCAGGTGATTGATAATATTCTTAACAATGCCATCAAGTACTCACCAGATGGTGGGAAAATCACTGTTAGCATGAAGACCACTGATGACCAGATGATTTTATCCATCAAAGACCAAGGTCTAGGTATTCCAAAGCAAGATTTGCCGAAGATCTTTGACCGCTTCTACCGTGTGGATCGTGCAAGAAGTCGGGCTCAAGGTGGAACTGGTCTAGGTCTGGCTATCGCAAAAGAAATCATCAAACAACACAATGGCTTTATATGGGCCAAAAGTGAATACGGTAAGGGCTCAACCTTTACAATAGTGCTCCCTTATGATAAGGATGCCGTAAAAGAAGAAATATGGGAGGACGAAATAGAAGACTAGAATGAGTGAAATAGGCTTTAAATACAGTATTTTAGCATCAGGTTCCAGTGGAAATTCCTTTTATCTGGAAACCCCAAAAAAGAGAATCCTAGTAGATGCGGGCTTGTCTGGTAAGAAAATTACAAGTCTGCTAGCTGAAATCAATCGCAAACCTGAAGATCTGGATGCGATTTTGATTACGCATGAGCATTCAGACCATATCCATGGGGTCGGTGTCTTGGCTCGCAAATATGGTATGGATCTTTACGCCAATGAAAAGACCTGGCAGGCTATGGAGAATAGTAAGTATCTTGGCAAGGTAGACTCTTCGCAAAAGCATATCTTTGAAATGGGTAAAACCAAAACCTTTGGTGATATCGACATTGAGAGTTTTGGTGTTAGCCATGATGCGGCAGCACCACAGTTTTACCGATTTATGAAAGACGACAAGAGCTTCGTCATGCTGACCGATACAGGTTATGTAAGTGACCGTATGGCAGGAATTGTCGAGAATGCGGACGGCTACCTCATCGAGTCCAACCACGACGTGGAAATCTTACGAGCTGGATCTTATGCTTGGCGACTCAAACAGCGAATTCTATCGGATCTCGGTCACCTTTCTAACGAAGACGGAGCTGAGGCCATGATTCGTGCAATGGGAAATCGGACTAAGAAAATCTATCTTGGGCATTTGTCCAAAGAGAACAATATCAAGGAGCTGGCTCATATGACTATGGTCAACCAGCTAGCCCAAGCGGATCTGGGAGTTGGAGTAGACTTTAAGGTTTATGATACCTCACCAGATACTGCAACACCATTAACAGATATATAAAAAGAAGGCGGGTACCTTCTTTTTTATATATCTTTTACAATCCAGCAAATTCCTTGATTTCTTGTGCTGACATGGAAGAGTCGCAACGGACTTTGATTTGTCCATCCGCAATGTGAACAAATCCTGGTACGGTTGGGATTCCATAACGTGAGCGGAATTCTTGCAATTCATTGAGTTGGCTTGGTTCTTCACTGTTGATGAAGTAGATGTGGGCTTTAGTTTCAGCTACGACACCTGCCAATGTGCCAGCAAATTTACGGCAGTAAGGGCAAGTTTTACGGCCAATAAAGAAGGTTGCTGTTTCTTTATTATCGAGTGCTTCTTGTGCACGCGCAACTGTAGTGACTTCAAGGTCTTTGATGTTTTCTAAAAATTGTTCCATGAGATTACCTCGCTTTCATTGATAAGTCTAGTATGCCATAAAGTTTCTAAAAATGCTTAGATTTGATACGAAAAAAGATGAGATTGGTTGGTCTCATCTTTTATAGATTTTTATTTTACAAACGCATTGATTTCTGCTTCGATGTTGGCAATCTTAGCTTGTGAATCTTCATTACTTTCACCCACAACGGCAATGTAGAATTTGATTTTTGGTTCTGTACCTGAAGGGCGAACTGCAATCCATGAACCGTCAGCAAGTGTGTATTTCAAAACATCACTTGGAGGAGTTGTCAAGTTTGTAACAGTACCGTCAGCAGCAGTAGCAGTTTGAGCCTTGAAGTCTTCTACGACAGTGATAGCTGTTGTGTTCCATTCTTTTGGAGCATTGTTACGGAACTTAGCCATAATGGCTTTGATTTGTTCAGCACCATCAACACCAGAAAGGGTAACAGAGATGGTCTTTTCAGCGTAGTAGCCGTATTCTTTGTAGATTTCTTCGATACCGTCAGCAAGTGTCAAACCACGTGAACGGTAGTAGGCAGCAAGTTCAGCAACGACAAGAACAGCTTGAATAGCATCTTTATCACGTACGAATGGTTTAATCAAGTAACCGAAGCTTTCTTCAAATCCCATCATGTAAGTGTGATTGTGTTTTTCTTCAAATTCTTGAATTTTTTCAGCGATAAATTTAAAACCTGTCAAAACGTTGAACATGGTTGCGCCGTAGCTTTCAGCAATCTTCGTTACCAAGTCAGTTGATACAATTGATTTGCAAAGGGCTGCATTTTCAGGAAGAGTTCCAGCATTTTTGTGGGCTTCCAAGATGTATTTAGCCATGATAGCGCCGATTTGGTTACCTGAAAGGTTAAGGTAGCTACCATCTTTTTGAAGAACTTCAACACCAACACGGTCAGCGTCAGGGTCAGTTGCAACAAGAACGTCTGCACCAACTTGACGACCAAGTTCTTCAGCAAGGGCAAAGGCTGCTTGGCTTTCTGGGTTTGGAGATTTTACAGTTGAGAAATCTGGGTCAGCAGTTGCTTGCGCTTCAACAACTTGAACTGAGTCAAATCCTGCTTGGGCAAGAGCACGACGAGCCAACATTTCACCAGTACCATGAAGTGGTGTGTAGACAATCTTCATGTCTTTACCGAATTCTTCAATCAAGGTTGGGTTGATGTTTACGCCCTTAACCTCTTTAAGGTATTCTGCATCAACAGCTTCGCCAATGACTTCAATCAAGCCAGAAGCTTTTTCAGCTTCAACATCAGCAACTTCCACAGCGAATGGATTTTCGATAGCACGAATATAAGTAGTCAAAGCGTCTGCATCATGTGGAGGCATTTGTCCACCGTCTTCTCCATAAACTTTATAACCGTTAAATGGAGCTGGGTTGTGGCTAGCGGTAATCATGATACCTGCAAAACAGTTGAGGTGACGAACAGCGAATGAAAGTTCTGGAGTTGGACGAAGGCTTTCAAATACATAAGATTTGATACCATGTTTTGCAAGAACTGCAGCAGATTCAAAGGCAAACTCAGGTGAGAAGTGACGGCTATCGTAGGCAATCGCAACACCACGTTCTTTTTCATTTCCACCTTTTGACTCAATCAAACGAGCCAAACCTTCAGTTGCTTGACGAACAACATAGATATTGATACGATTTGTACCAGCACCAATCAGACCACGCATACCCGCAGTACCAAATTCAAGATTGGTATAAAAGGCATCTTCCTTCGTTTTTTCGTCCATGTTTTCTAAATCTTGGCGAAGGTAGTCTGGAAGGTCAGCAAAATCGACCCATTTTTGATAATTTTCTTGGTAAGTCATAGTGTGTCTCCTTTGTTTATTTGCTTTAATCGCTTTCATTATATCACGATTTGACATTTTAGTAAAACGTTAGCATAACTTAAAATGTAGGAAATTTACTTTTGCTTTTTAGCAGTTAAATGGTGAGTACTGTG
The DNA here is from genome assembly GCF_024295845.1 of Streptococcus sp. CF8-6. Taxonomy (NCBI): domain Bacteria; kingdom Bacillati; phylum Bacillota; class Bacilli; order Lactobacillales; family Streptococcaceae; genus Streptococcus; species Streptococcus sp. CF8-6. Next base: position 219,950 of record NZ_JANCOF010000003.1, read on the forward strand.
CTTACTTATACTAAGTTAGCGATGAAAATTAATTATTAGATTCTTTATAAATTGAAAGTTTATAATTCATTTTGTAGGTTTGTTGAAGAAAAAAATCAAAAATATTCTTATATTCTATTTATTTTACAAAGAATCCTTTAATGTATCAAATGAACATATAGAAAAATTTAATGTAAAACTCTATAAATTTAAGATATTTTGAAAATATCTGGTTTCTGTTTTGAATTTTATAGTGCGTATGGTAAAATATAGTAAATCATTAAAGGAGAATCCATTATGAAAAAAATTCTTAAGCATTCTGCTTTGCTTTTATCAGCTTTAGCACTTGTTGCCTGTGGAGCTTCTAAAAAAGCAAGCGACAATGGTACTGCCTCGAACTCAAACTTTGAAGTTTCTGTCAAAGACGGTATGTTTGTATTACCTAAAGACGAAGATTCGTCTTCAAGCTACCTTGCACTCCAAGTCGAAATCAAGAATAATCGTGATAAACAGTTTAGTTTTACTAGCCAAGATATTACGCTTTATAATGAAAAAGATGAAAAATTACAACCAATTCAAATCTACGAAAGCGACAGTAAAACCAAGTTTATGTCATATGGAGACAGTCTTTCTAAAGGAAAGAGCGTTGCTGGTTATGTAGTGTATGAAGTCGATAAGAATGCTAAGTATGAACTTCACTTCGCACCTAGCTTTTATGATGACATCAAAGAAAATTCTAAAAAGAATAACGATGTAGCTATTAAGGTTGATCCAAGTCAATATGAAGACAATATTGATGAAGCAAAAGATGTAATGAAAAAATATGTCGATGCTGTTTACCTCAATGGGGAAAGTTCTGGTGGTGGAACGAACCTAAGTGCTACTGATAATAAGTCGCAAGTTGTTGCGCTTGCTGATGATAAAAAGTCTTCTGATGACAGCGCTGAGTTCACAAACGATGCGAAAGCTGATAAAGAAGAGTTTATCAAGAAATTTACAGAGTCATTCGGAAAAGGCTTCTATAACTACAAACCGTCTGATTCAGAACTTAGAACATTTGCAGATGCCTACATCAAAGCAAATGCTAAGAGAGCAAAAGTTGATTACAAGGTGAAGACATATTTGCCAGATTATGCTGTTGTATATGTTAGACCAGAAACAATTGACTTGGATAATTTGAATGTTCATGAATTGAGCCGTAAATTCTACGAAGAAAACAAAGGTAAATATAGCAACTACTCAGAAGCTATGAAAGCTGGTGAGAAGTACATTTTAGAAAATGCACCAAGTCAATTTGATTCAACTCCTCTAGATACAAGCGATAACATGAAAAAAGAGGGTTATGAAATTAAAATGGCTAAGAAAGATGGTAAATGGACCATCGATACCTCTTCTAAAAACTACGACTTAAAAGATATGGCTCGCACATTCCGTGGAGGCATTGGATACTAAGATGAAAGGTTCGAGTTTTTGACTCGAACTTTTTTTGTTGCAATTGTGCAAAAGAGAAAAAGATAGTAAAATAGATGTATGATTATTTTACAAGCTAATAAAATTGAACGCTCTTTTGCAGGCGAGGTTCTCTTTGATAATATCAATCTGCAGGTTGATGAGCGAGACCGGATTGCCTTAGTTGGAAAAAATGGTGCAGGTAAGTCTACTCTTTTGAAGATTTTGGTTGGAGAAGAGGAGCCAACTAGTGGAGAAATTAATAAGAAAAAAGATATTTCTCTGTCTTACCTAGCCCAAGATAGCCGTTTTGAGTCTGAAAATACCATCTATGATGAGATGCTTCATGTCTTTGATGACTTGCGTCGGACAGAGACACAACTGCGTCAGATGGAATTAGAGATGGGTGAAAAGTCCGGTGAAGATTTGGATAAACTGATGGCGGATTACGATCGTTTATCAGAGAATTTCCGTCAGGCTGGTGGCTTTACCTACGAAGCTGATATCCGTGCTATCTTGAATGGTTTCAAGTTTGATGAATCTATGTGGCAGACGAAAATTGCTGAGCTTTCTGGTGGTCAAAATACCCGTCTGGCACTTGCCAAAATGCTCCTTGAAAAGCCCAATCTCTTGGTCTTGGACGAACCAACCAACCACTTGGATATCGAAACCATTGCTTGGCTAGAGAATTACTTGGTGAACTATAGTGGTGCACTCATTATTGTCAGCCACGACCGTTACTTTTTGGACAAGGTTGCGACGGTTACATTGGATTTGACCAAGCATTCCTTGGATCGTTATGTAGGCAATTACTCTCGTTTTGTTGAGTTAAAGGAGCAAAAGCTAGCTACTGAGGCAAAAAATTATGAAAAGCAACAGAAGGAAATCGCTGCTCTAGAAGACTTTGTCAATCGCAATCTAGTCCGAGCTTCAACGACCAAACGTGCCCAATCTCGTCGTAAACAACTAGAAAAAATGGAGCGTTTGGACAAGCCGGAAACTGGCAAGAAATCTGCCAATATGACTTTCCAGTCTGAAAAAACGTCAGGTAATGGTGTCCTGATTGTTGAAAATGCGGCTATTGGCTATGATGGGGAAATATTGTCAGAGCCTATCAACCTAGACCTTCGTAAGATGAATGCTGTCGCTATCGTTGGTCCAAATGGTATTGGGAAATCAACCTTTATCAAGTCTATCGTTGATCAGATTCCTTTTATCAAGGGTGAAAAACGCTTTGGCGCTAATGTGGAGGTGGGTTACTATGACCAAACCCAAAGCAAGCTGACACCAAGTAATACAGTGCTGGATGAACTCTGGAATGATTTTAAACTGACACCAGAAGTTGAAATTCGTAACCGCCTTGGTGCCTTCCTTTTCTCTGGTGATGATGTTAAAAAATCAGTCGGTATGTTGTCAGGTGGCGAAAAAGCTCGTTTGCTTTTGGCTAAATTGTCCATGGAAAATAACAACTTCTTGATCCTTGACGAGCCAACCAACCACTTGGATATTGATAGCAAGGAAGTGTTGGAAAATGCCTTGATTGACTTTGATGGAACCTTGCTTTTTGTCAGCCACGACCGTTACTTTATCAATCGTGTCGCTACCCATGTTCTAGAATTGTCTGAAAATGGCTCAACCCTCTACCTTGGAGATTATGACTACTATGTTGAGAAGAAAGCAGAAGTAGAAATGACTCAGGCTGAGGAAGCTTCAACCAGCAATCAAGCCAAAGAAACAAGTCCAGCTAATGACTACCAAGCCCAGAAAGAAAGTCAGAAAGAAGCCCGCAAGCTCATGCGTCAAATCGAGAGTTTGGAAGCTGAAATTGAAGAGTTAGAAAGTCAAAATCAAGCCATTTCTGAACAAATGCTGGAAACCAACGATGCTGAAAAACTGATGGAATTGCAGGCTGAACTTGACAAAATCAGCCATCGTCAGGAAGAGGCTATGCTTGAGTGGGAAGAATTATCGGAGCAGGTGTAAGAAATGGAACATCTTGGAAAGGTATTTCGTGAATTTCGAACAAGTGGGAGGTACTCCTTAAAAGAGGCGGCAGGTGAATCATGTTCAACCTCTCAACTATCTCGTTTCGAGCTTGGGGAGTCTGATCTAGCAGTTTCTCGGTTCTTTGAGATTTTGGACAATATTCATGTGACCATTGAAAATTTCATGGATAAGGCTAGAGATTTTCAAAATCATGAACATGTTGCCTTGATGGCGCAGATCATTCCGCTTTACTACTCAAATGATATTGCAGGTTTTCAAAAGCTTCAAAGAGAACAACTTGAAAAGTCTAAGAGTTCGACAACTCCCCTCTATTTTGAGCTGAATTGGATTCTGCTACAAGGGCTGATTTGTCAAAGAGATGCTCATTACACGATGAGGCAGAGTGATTTGGAAAAGGTAGCAGATTATCTTTTTCAAACAGAAGAATGGACCATGTATGAGTTGATTCTTTTCGGAAATCTCTATACTTTCTACAATGTGGACTATGTGGCTCGGATTGGCAGAGAAGTTATGGAGCGAGAAGACTACTACAAGGAAATTGGTCGGCATCGTAAACTCGTTTTGATTTTAGCTCTTAACTGTTACCAGCATTGTTTGGAGAACCGTTCTTTTGCGAATGCGGACTATTTTGAGGGCTATGTAGAGAAGTTGATTGGAAATGGTATCAAGCTTTATGAGCGCAATATCTTCCATTATCTCAAAGGTTTCGCCCACTACCAGAGAAACTTGAAAGAAGAAGGTTGTAGCCAGATGCAGGAGGCTATGCATATTTTTAATGTGCTTGGACTTCCAGAGCAAGTGGCTTACTATCAGGAACATTATGAGAAATTTGTAAATCCTTAAATTTCCCAAATAAGGGAAAAACAAAGAGACTCCTTTCAGTTTTGATACAATAGTTTCAAAATTTGAGAGGAGTTTTTTATATGAATCGACATGCAATCCAGTTGATTAGTCGAGGGGCTATTAATAAAATAGGAAATATGCTCTATGATTATGGAAACAGTGTGTGGTTGGCATCAATGGGGACGATAGGACAGACTGTTCTTGGGATTTATCAAATTTCTGAGTTGGTTACATCGATTCTAGTCAATCCCTTTGGCGGAGTGATTTCAGACCGCTTTTCGCGTCGCAAAATTTTGATGACGACGGACTTGATTTGTGGCGTTCTTTGCTTAGCTATTTCTTTCATCAGAAATGATAGCTTGATGATTGCTGCCTTGATTTTTGCCAATATTGTTCAGGCAGTTGCCTTTGCATTTTCTCGTACAGCTAACAAAGCTATTATAACTGAGGTTGTAGAGAAAGACGAGATAGTGACCTATAACTCTCGCTTGGAGTTAGTTTTACAGGTTGTAGGAGTCAGTTCTCCGGTGCTTTCTTTTCTCGTTTTACAATTTGCCAGTCTCCATATGACGCTCGTTTTAGATGCCATTAGCTTTTTCATCGCATTTACTTTAGTAGCTTTTCTCCCCCAAAAAGAGACTCAGGAACAAGAGAAAAAGACTTTCAACTGGAAAAATATTTTTGCTGATATGAAAGAAGGGATTCACTATATTTGGCGCCAGCAAGAGATCTTTTTCCTTTTGTTAGTAGCTTCCAGTGTTAATTTCTTTTTTGCAGCTTTTGAATTTCTCCTCCCTTTTTCAAATCGTCTTTATGGGGTAGAAGGGGCTTATGCGAGTATTTTGACTATGGGCGCTATTAGTTCGATTATCGGAGCTCTTCTAGCTAGTAAAATAAAGGCAAGTGTTTATAATCTTTTGATTCTATTGGCTTTGACTGGAGTTGGAGTTTTTATGATGGGATTACCACTGCCAACTTTTCTTTCCTTTTCTGGAAATTTAGTTTGTGAACTGTTTATGACGATATTTAATATTCACTTTTTTACTCAGGTGCAAACCAAGGTTGAGGGGGAATACTTGGGGAGAGTGCTAAGCACAATTTTTACATTAGCCATCCTATTTATGCCGATTGCAAAAGGCTTTATGACAGTGCTGCCGAGTGTACATCTCTCTTCTTTCCTGATCATTGGAAGTGGGGTTATTGTCCTGGCTTGTTTATCCCTCGTTTATGTGCGAAGCCATTTAAAAAAAGAGTTATAATTTCTCTTTTTTAGAAAATATTTCTCTACAATCCATTTTTCAGCCCTTCTCTATTGTGAGGAGGGCTTGATTTATGGTAGAATAGTTTTATGAATGAAAGAATGAATGAGTTAGTTGCCTTGCTCAACCGCTATGCGACCGAGTACTATACGAGCGACAATCCCTCGGTGTCAGATAGCGAGTATGATCGTCTCTACCGAGAGTTGGTCGAATTGGAAGCCGCCTATCCGGATCAAGTTTTAGCGGACAGTCCGACCCATCGTGTTGGTGGTAAGGTTTTAGATGGTTTTGAAAAATACAGTCATCAGTATCCTCTATACAGTTTGCAGGATGCTTTTTCACGTGAAGAGTTAGAAGCTTTTGATGCGCGTGTTCGAAAGGAGTTACCACATCCCACTTATATTTGTGAGCTGAAAATCGATGGTTTGTCTATCTCACTTACGTATGAAAAGGGAATTTTGGTAGTCGGTGCGACACGTGGGGATGGTTCTGTTGGTGAAAATATCACAGAGAACCTCAAGCGTGTCAAGGACATTCCTTTGACCTTGCCAGAAGAACTTGATATCACTGTTCGTGGAGAGTGTTACATGTCACGCGCTTCCTTTGACCAGGTCAACCAAGCTCGCCAAGAAAATGGAGAGCCTGAATTTGCTAATCCTCGTAACGCAGCTGCAGGAACCCTCCGTCAGTTGGATACAGCAGTAGTGGCCAAACGCAATCTTGCCACTTTCCTCTATCAAGAAGCCAGCCCTTCTACTCGTGATAGCCAAGAAAAGGTCTTGGAGCACCTTGAACAGCTTGGCTTTGTGGTTAATTCTAAACGAATCTTGGCTGAAAGCATGGATGAGATATGGAATTTTATCCAAGAAGTAGGACAAGAACGGGAGAAACTACCTTACGATATCGATGGGGTGGTGATCAAGGTCAATGACCTAGCAGGTCAAGAAGAGCTCGGTTTTACCGTTAAAGCACCCAAGTGGGCAGTCGCCTATAAATTTCCTGCCGAAGAAAAAGAAGCCCAACTCCTTTCAGTTGACTGGACAGTAGGTCGTACTGGAGTTGTCACGCCAACTGCCAATCTAACACCCGTTCAGCTTGCTGGGACAACTGTTAGCCGTGCCACTCTTCACAACGTAGATTATATTGCTGAAAAGGACATCCGAAAAGACGATACGGTTATCGTTTATAAGGCTGGAGATATCATCCCTGCTGTTTTGCGTGTAGTAGAGTCCAAGCGTGTTTCTGAAGAAAAACTAGATATTCCGACTAACTGTCCGAGCTGTGACAGTCAATTGCTTCATTTTGAAGATGAAGTGGCTCTTCGTTGTATCAATCCTCGCTGTCCTGCCCAAATCATGGAAGGTTTGATTCACTTTGCCTCTCGAGACGCCATGAATATTACAGGCCTTGGCCCATCTATCGTTGAAAAACTTTTTGATGCCAATTTAGTCAAGGATGTGGCGGATATTTACCATTTGAAAGAAGACGATTTCCTCCTTTTAGAAGGTGTCAAGGAAAAATCAGCCTCTAAACTGTATCAAGCCATTCAAGCATCCAAGGAAAACTCTGCTGAAAAGCTCTTGTTTGGTCTGGGAATTCGCCATGTCGGAAGCAAGGCTAGCCAACTCTTGCTCCAACATTTCCACTCTATTGAAAATCTAGCCCAAGCAGACCCAGAGGAAGTAGCAAGTATCGAGAGCTTGGGTGGAGTGATTGCCCAAAGCCTTCAGACTTACTTTGCTACAGAAGGATCGAAGATTCTCTTAGATGAGTTGAAAGAAGCTGGAGTCAATCTGGACTACAAGGGACAGACAGTAGTAGCAGATGCGGCCTTGTCAGGTTTGACAGTTGTATTAACAGGAAAATTGGAACGTCTCACGCGCTCAGAAGCCAAAAGCAAACTCGAAAGTCTGGGTGCCAAAGTCACAGGCAGTGTTTCTAAGAAAACGAATCTTGTCGTAGCAGGAGCAGATGCAGGAAGCAAGCTCCAAAAAGCACAAGAACTTGGTATCGAAGTTCGAGATGAAGCTTGGCTAGAAAGTTTGTAAAGAATAGTTGAAAACTAGATGTTAGATAGTCTGGAACTATCTCTCCTGATGTGTTTTTATATCTATTAATGCTATTCTCTATTGTGCTGAAATTCCCGCTAAATTCTTCAGCACCACATAAAAAAATTGAAATTAGGAATTAGGAAAAGAAATGTATAGATACCCAGTAGTCATCCATTTTCACCGAAAGAATGGGGATTATGATGCTTGTTCATTCAGTAGAAAACAAGCAGATGTTAAAGAAAATTTGTATTATGAAAATGATTATTTTGGAGCAAAATTCTCCTTTACAGTTACAAGTGCAGAAAGACTCGATACTCTGACCTTTTCTGTCGAAATAGATGGAAAGACAAAAGACTATCTCCTACGGTTTAACTATTACCCACTGTTGACTGAGGTTTGGATTTTGGATGGTGATGAGACGGTTTATTATTCTGAAAATCCAGCCATTGCAAGTTCTTGCTATAAAGATCGAAACCCATTTGCTTTTGATAAAGCCTTTCACAGTGAAAGTTTTGATCACCATTGGGGATACCAAGGAGAGTTGGGGTATAGTATCTCTGACTACCAGACAAGCTTTAAACTCTGGGCTCCTACAGCTACAGCTGTACAGGTGGTTGTCTATGAAAATACCAGCAACGATGCTCCGATTTGGAAAACCTATAATCTAGAGCGTGGGAATAGCTATTCATATAGTCATAAGTACAATACTATTGGTGTTTGGAGTGTAGACCTGGATGAAAATCTTGCAGGTAAAGCCTATCAGTATCAGATTGAGTTTCCGCACCACCAGACCTTGATACGAGACCCATACACTATCGCTACAAGTCCTGATGGGAAACGTTCTGTCATCCTCTCTCAGCAAGATAGACAGGTAGAAGGATTTAAAGTCAAACATGGGACAGACGCCCCTTGGCGTTTGGAAAATCCATGTAAAGCCGTTATCTGTGAGATGCATATTCGTGATTTTACAAAATCGCCGACATCTGGAGTTCCAGAAAACCTTCGAGGGACCTTCCTTGGGGCTGCGCAGACAGGAACGATTAACCAGTATGGTCAAGCAACAGCCTTTGATTATATCAAAGAACTCGGCTGTAATTATGTTCAGCTCCAACCAATCTTTGATCGCCATAAGGAATATGACGAGGACGGGAATGCAACCTATAACTGGGGTTATGACCCTCAAAACTACAATGCACCAGAACCAAGTTTCTCTAGCAATCTAGATGATCCTGGACAGGTTATTCGAGACCTTAAGACCATGATTCAGGCATATCATGATGCGGGAATCGGTGTCATTATGGATGTCGTTTACAACCATACCTTCTCAACGGTTGATGCACCTTTCCAAACAACTGTTCCCGATTATTACTATCGTATGAATCCAGATGGAACCTTCCAAAACGGAACAGGTGTAGGAAATGAAACCGCAAGCGAACACGAAATGTACCGCAAGTATATGATTGACTCACTCCTTTATTGGGTGAAAGAATACAATATTGACGGTTTCCGTTTCGACTTGATGGGAATTCACGATGTTAAAACCATGCAGGCAATTCGTTGGGCACTTGATGAAGTTGATCCCCGTATTATCACCTATGGAGAAGGCTGGGATATGGGAACAGGTCTTGCACCTTATGATAAGGCCAAGAAGGACAACGCCTACCAGATGCCAAATATTGGATTCTTCAACGACGATCAGCGTGATGCCATCAAAGGAGGAGAAGTTTACGGCTCAATCAAGGCAGGATTTGTTAGCGGTGCAGCTACAGAACCGATTGTAGCCAAAGCTATTCTTGGTAGCCGAGAGTTGGGTTCATATCTTAGTCCAAACCAAGTTCTTAACTACGTGGAAGCCCATGATAATTACAACTTGCATGATTTGTTAGCAACCCTTCACCCAGATCACAGTTCAGATAAGATTATGCGTCAGGTCGAGACAGCAACAGCGATGAGCATTCTTATGCAAGGGATGTCCTTTATAGAGCTGGGGCAAGAATTTGGTCGCACCAAACTCCTTGCTACAGGAGAAAATGGTGAGCTGACTCCGGCAGATAGAGAACGGGCTATGAATAGTTACAATGCTCCAGATAGTGTCAACCAGGTCAACTGGGATTTAATCAATGAGAGACAAGAGAGCATTGACTTTATTCGCCAGATTATTCGCCTAAAAACACAAAGGCGGGCTTTCTCTTATCCTACATACGAAGAAGTTTATCGTCATGTCTTCGTCCATACAGCTGCTGAAAATAGTGGGTGGATTGTTTACGAAATTCACGGTGGATCAGAGCACTTATTGGTGGTATTCAATGCCAAGGGAACTTCCTTCTACTTTGAAAATGCAGGAAATCTAGAAATGCTGGTGTCCAATAGTCGTTCTCAAGAGTCTAATGTGATTGATGATATCAGCGTTGCAGTCTTGAAGGTACTTTCATAGTAAAAACTACAAAAAGGTTTAGTTAACTCTAGACCTTTTTTGATTTTTATTGAAAAACCAATATCTAATAGGAATAAATTTCAAATAATTTGAAGAATCAAGTTTGTGAAAAAAATATCAATATTTTCTAAAAAGGGGTTGTAATTTTCTGAAAATTTGATAAAATAAGGTTTAATCATTTTCAGGAGGAAGAGAATTTGACAAATTATCAGAATTTAGTGAATGGAAAATGGAAATCATCAGAGAATGAGATTGCCATCTATTCTCCCATCAATCAGGAAAAACTGGGGACAGTACCCGCTATGAGTCAGGCTGAAGTAGATGAGGCTATGGAAGCAGCGCGTACAGCTCTCCCAGCATGGCGTGATTTAGCACCAGTTGAGCGTGCAGCTTATTTGCATAAGACAGCAGACATTTTGGAACGTGATAAAGAAAAAATTGGTACCATTCTTGCTAAGGAGGTTGCAAAAGGGATTAAAGCAGCTATTGGAGAAGTAGTACGTACAGCAGATTTGATTCGTTTTGCTGCTGAGGAAGGTCTCCGTATCACTGGACAAGCAATGGAAGGTGGCGGTTTTGAAGCCGCAAGTAAAAACAAACTAGCCGTTATTCGTCGTGAGCCAGTTGGTGTCGTTTTAGCTATCGCGCCATTTAACTACCCAGTCAACCTTTCTGGATCCAAGATTGCCCCGGCCTTGATTGCAGGAAATGTCGTTATGTTTAAACCACCAACACAAGGATCTATTTCTGGTCTCTTGTTGGCTAAAGCATTTGACGAAGCCGGAATCCCAGCAGGTGTCTTCAACACCATCACTGGACGTGGTTCTGAAATTGGAGACTACATCATCGAACACAAGGAAGTGAACTTCATTAACTTTACAGGTTCAACACCGATTGGTGAGCGTATCGGTCGTTTGGCTGGTATGCGCCCGATTATGCTGGAGCTTGGTGGGAAAGATGCAGCAATTGTCTTAGAAAATGCAGATTTAGAAAATGCAGCTAAGCAAATCGTAGGTGGTGCCTTTAGCTACTCTGGGCAGCGTTGTACCGCTATCAAACGTGTTTTGGTTGTGGAAAGCGTAGCAGACAGATTGGCTGAATTGCTCCAGGCTGAAGTTGCTAAGCTAACTGTCGGTGATCCATTTGACAATGCTGATATCACACCTGTTATTGACAATGCTTCAGCTGATTTCATCTGGGGATTGATTCAGGACGCTCAGGAAAAGGGTGCCAAAGCGCTCAGCACAATCAAACGTGAGAACAATCTCATTTGGCCAGGACTTTTTGATTATGTCACAAGAGATATGAAATTAGCCTGGGAAGAACCATTTGGACCAGTTCTCCCAATTATCCGAGTTGCAGATGCCAACGAAGCACTAGAAATTGCTAATGAATCAGAGTTCGGTCTTCAATCTTCAGTCTTTACAAATGACTTTAAGAAGGCGTTTGAAATCGCTGAAAAACTTGAAGTGGGAACCGTTCATATTAATAATAAAACACAACGCGGACCAGATAATTTCCCATTTCTTGGTGTAAAAGGTTCTGGTGCAGGAGTGCAAGGAATTAAATACAGTATCGAAGCGATGACAAATGTTAAATCCATTGTTTTTGATGTGAAATAATTTATAAAATCAGGAAAACGACTTCCTGATTTTATTTTTTTCAAAAAAATACAGTTTAAAATTGATAAAAAACGAATATTCTGGTATTATAATAAAAAAATATATGGAAATTGTTTCGTATTCTATTTTCTGGATATATTTTTTAAAATGCTAGGAAATTTTTTGAAGGCTTTCATAAAAAAATATGATTTCCTTCGTAAATTACTTGAAAGTTATCTTAAAAGAGTGTATAATAGAATTATAGAAAACGCTTACAAAAGAAAGGGGATTGAATGAATAATCAAGAAGCATTAAGAACCTTTACTACAGGTGAGAACTTTCACCTCCAGCATTATTTAGGAGCGCATAGAGAGGAGAAAAACGGAGAAATAGGCTATACCTTTAGGGTTTGGGCACCAAATGCACAAGCAGTTCATCTAGTTGGTGATTTTACTAATTGGGTTGAGAATCAAATTCCTATGGTTCGTAATGAAGCAGGTGTTTGGGAAGTCTTTACCAGTCAGGCTCAGGAAGGTCAGATTTATAAATATCATATCACGCGTGCAAATGGTCACCAGATTATGAAGATTGATCCGTTAGCAGTTTATTTTGAAGCTAGACCGGGTACAGGAGCAGTTCTGACCAATATCCGTGAAAAGAAATGGAAAGATGGTCTTTGGCTAGCACGTCGCAAACGTTTGGGATTTTTCGAGAGACCAGTTAATATATACGAAGCCCATGCAGGGTCTTGGAAGAGAAATCCAGATGGTAGTCCTTATACTTTTTCGCAACTGAAGGACGAGTTGATTCCATACTTGGTTGAGATGAACTATACACATATTGAGTTCATGCCTTTAATGGCTCACCCACTTGGATTGAGCTGGGGCTATCAACTTATGGGTTACTTTGCTTTTGAACATTCCTATGGTAGACCTGAGGAATTCCAAGATTTCGTTGAAGAGTGTCATATAAATAATATCGGTGTTATCGTAGACTGGGTTCCAGGTCATTTCACTATTAATGATGATGCATTAGCATATTATGACGGCACACCAACTTTTGAATACCAAGATCACAACAAGGCTCATAACTACGGTTGGGGTGCGCTGAATTTTGACCTCGGGAAAAATGAGGTCCAGTCTTTCTTGATTTCAAGTATTAAATTTTGGATTGATTTTTACCACTTAGATGGTATTCGGGTTGATGCAGTGAGCAATATGCTGTATCTAGATTATGATAATGCTCCTTGGACTCCAAACAAAGACGGTGGAAACCTTAACTATGAGGGTTATTATTTCCTTCAACGTTTGAATACAGTTGTCAAGCTAGCTCATCCAGATATCATGATGATTGCAGAAGAAAGTTCATCAGCGACAAAGATTACTGGTATGAAAGAAATGGGTGGCCTTGGATTTGACTATAAATGGAATATGGGCTGGATGAATGATATCCTCCGTTTCTACGAGGAAGATCCGATTTATCGTAAGTATGACTTTAATCTTGTGACCTTCAGCTTTATGTATGTCTTCAATGAAAACTATCTCTTACCTTTCTCACATGATGAGGTAGTTCATGGTAAGAAGAGTATGATGCATAAGATGTGGGGAGATCGCTACAATCAGTTCGCTGGTCTGCGCAATCTCTACACCTATCAAATTTGTCATCCAGGTAAGAAACTCTTGTTCATGGGTAGTGAGTACGGGCAATTCCTCGAGTGGAAGTCTGAGGAGCAGTTGGAATGGTCTAATCTAGAAGATCCGATGAATGCCAAGATGAAGCATTTCACTTCACAACTGAATCAATTCTATAAAGACCATCGCTGTCTTTGGGAAATTGATACTAGTTATGATGGTATCGAGATTATCGATGCTGATAATAGAGATCAGAGTGTCCTTTCCTTTATTCGTAAGGGCAAGAAGGACGAAGTGTTAGTCTGTGTCTTTAATATGGCACCAGTTGAACGTAAGGACTTTACGATTGGTTTACCTGTTGCAGGTATTTACGAAGAAGTTTGGAATACAGAACTAGAAGAATGGGGAGGTGTGTGGAAAGAGCACAATCAAACAGTTCAGACTCAAGAAGGCTTATGGAAAGATTATGAGCAGACTTTGACCTTTACCCTGCCTGCCATGGGAGCAAGCATCTGGAAGATCAAGCGTCGTTTGAAACCAACCAAGAAAAAAGAATAATGGGCTGATGATGATATTTTTTAGATTTTAAAAACGGATGTACTTGTATTGGACTTGAAACACAAGAGAAATGGATTTCCTATTATTTTTATAAAAAAGTTTGACTTCCGACCTTCTTTCGATTTTAACGTTCACATGTCTTTATAAAGGAGTAGAAAATGAAGAATGAAATGCTAGCTTTGATCCTTGCGGGTGGGCAAGGAACTCGTCTCGGAAAACTCACTCAAAGCATTGCCAAACCGGCAGTGCAATTCGGTGGGCGCTACCGTATCATTGACTTTGCTCTTTCCAACTGTGCAAACTCTGGAATCCATAATGTTGGTGTGATTACGCAGTATCAACCTCTTGCTTTGAACAACCATATCGGAAATGGTTCTAGCTGGGGATTGGATGGTATCAGTTCAGGTGTCTCTATTTTACAACCTTATTCAGCCAGTGAAGGAAACCGTTGGTTTGAAGGGACTAGTCACGCTATCTACCAAAACATTGACTACATCGACAGTGTTAATCCTGAGTATGTTTTGATTCTTTCTGGTGACCACATCTACAAGATGGACTACGATGATATGCTTCAGTCACATAAAGATAACAATGCCAGTTTGACAGTAGCTGTCCTAGACGTACCTCTCAAAGAAGCTAGCCGTTTTGGTATCATGAATACAGATGCCAATAACCGTATCGTTGAATTCGAAGAAAAACCTGCGCAACCTAAGTCTACAAAGGCTTCTATGGGAATTTATATTTTTGACTGGAAACGACTTCGTAATATGCTTGTTGCTGCTGAAAAGAGTAATGTGGATATGTCAGACTTTGGGAAGAACGTTATTCCTAACTATCTCGAGTCTGGTGAAAGTGTCTATGCTTATGAATTTAATGGCTACTGGAAAGACGTTGGTACGATTGAGTCACTTTGGGAAGCCAATATGGAGTACATTTCGCCAGAAAATGCCTTGGATAGCCGCAATCGTCAATGGAAAATTTACTCAAGAAACTTGATTTCACCACCCAACTTCTTTGGAGCACATGCACACGTTGAAGATTCATTGGTCGTGGATGGCTGTTTTGTAGATGGAACGGTAAAACGTTCGATTCTTTCAACAGAAGCACAAGTACGTGAAGGAGCCGAGGTCGTTGATTCTGTCATCATGAGTGGGGCTATTATTGGCCATGGAGCAAAGATTACTCGTGCTATTATTGGTGAAGGTGCCATTATTGCAGACGGCGTAGAGATTGACGGAACTGACGAAGTACAAGTAGTAGGATACAATGAAGTAGTGGGGGTAGCAACAGATGAAGATTGATAAATATTCAGCCATTTTAGGAAACACAGTTGGTTTTCATGATATGTCAACGTTAACAGAACACCGTCCGGTAGCTAGCTTACCTTTCGGTGGGAAATACCGTTTGATTGACTTCCCCCTTTCCAGTCTTGCAAATGCAGGTGTTCGTAGTATCTTTGGTATTTTCCAACAAGATAATATCAGCTCAGTATTCGACCATATCCGTTCAGGTCGTGAGTGGGGCTTGTCCACCCTTCTAAGTCACTACTATCTAGGAATTTATAATACTCGTGTTGAAAGCAGTACAGTTGGAAAAGAGTATTACCAACAACTTCTTACCTACTTGAGACGTTCAGGTTCAAACCAAACCGTTTCGATTAACTGCGATGTGCTGGTGAATATTGACTTGAATCAAGTCTTCCACCTACACAATACAACGAAAGGTCCGATCACAGTTGTATATAAGAAACTTCCGAAGAAAGACATTTCTGATGTGAATGCTATCTTGGAAATTGATGAAACTGACCATGTTCGTTCGCACAAACTCTTTGATAACAAGTCTACGGATGAACTCTTTAACATGTCTACAGATATCTTTGTTGTGGATACTCCTTGGTTGATTGAACGACTTGAAGAAGAGGCTCAGAAAGAATATCCTGAAAAGCTGCGCTATGTTCTTCGCGATTTAGCTGCAAAAGAAGGAGCTTTTGCTTACGAATACACAGGCTACTTAGCGAACATTCATTCTGTTCAGTCCTATTATCAAGCAAACATCGATATGCTTGAATCTAAAAAATTCTACTCTCTTTTCTCACCAAATCAAAAGATTTATACAAAAGTTAAGAATGAAGAACCAACCTACTATGCGAATACTTCAAAAGTAAGTACTTCTCAGTTTGCTTCTGGTAGTATCATTGAGGGTGAAGTAGTTCAGTCAGTTCTATCTCGTAACATTTATGTTCATAAAGATAGTGTGGTGAAGGACAGCATTTTATTCCCTCGAGTTGTGATTGGTCAAGGTGCTCAAGTTGAATATGCCATCCTAGACAAAGGAGTTGAAGTTGCAGATGGTGTTGTCATTCGAGGAACAGCAGAACATCCAGTTGTAGTTAAGAAGGGTGAAACAGTAACAGAGGACATTTATTCATGAAAATTTTATTTGTAGCAGCAGAAGGAGCGCCCTTTTCAAAAACAGGTGGTTTGGGTGATGTCATTGGCGCACTTCCTAAATCACTTGTAAAAGCGGGGCATGAAGTTGCAGCTTTCTTGCCTTACTATGATATGGTAGAAGCTAAGTTTGGTGACCAGATAGAGGATGTTCTCCACTTTGAAGTCAGTGTAGGATGGCGTAGACAGTACTGTGGTATTAAAAAAACGGTCTTGAATGGGGTTACCTTCTACTTCATTGATAATCAATATTATTTCTTCCGTGGCCATGTGTACGGTGATTTTGACGATGGTGAGCGCTTTGCCTTTTTCCAACTGGCTGCTCTTGAAGCCATGGAACGCATCGGCTTTATCCCTGACCTTCTCCATGTTCATGATTACCACACAGCCATGATTCCCTTCTTGTTAAAAGAAAAGTACCATTGGATTCAAGCATATCAAGGAATCAGAACAGTTTTAACTATTCATAATTTGGAGTTTCAAGGTCAATTTTCTGAAGGAATGTTGTGGGATTTGTTTGGTGTTGGGTTTGAACGCTATGCTGATGGCACCCTTCGCTGGAATGATTGTCTCAACTGGATGAAAGCAGGGATTCTCTACGCGGATCGTGTTTCAACCGTTTCCCCTAGCTATGCGCATGAGATTATGACCAGTCAGTTTGGTTGCGGTTTGGACCAGATTCTTCGCATGGAGTCAGGTAAGGTTTCAGGTATTGTCAATGGTATTGACGCAGATCTTTATAATCCTCAAACAGACCCACTTTTAGACTATCATTTTGATAAGGAAGATTTGTCTGGAAAAGCGCAAAACAAAGCAAAATTACAAGAGCGAGTTGGGTTACCTGTCCGAGCAGATGTTCCTCTAGTTGGGATTGTCTCTCGTTTGACGCGCCAAAAAGGTTTTGATGTTGTGGTAGAAAGCTTGCACCGTTTCTTACAAGAGGACGTTCAAATAGTCCTTTTAGGAACAGGTGACCCAGCTTTTGAACATTCCTTCTCCTGGTTTGCGCAAGTCTATCCTGACAAACTATCAGCAAATATCACTTTTGACGTCAAGCTCGCTCAAGAAATTTATGCAGCTTGTGACCTCTTCCTCATGCCAAGTCGTTTTGAACCATGTGGCTTGTCACAAATGATGGCTATGCGTTATGGAACTCTACCATTGGTTCATGAAGTGGGTGGCTTGCGTGATACGGTTCAATCCTTCAATCCAATCGAGGGAACTGGTACTGGATTTAGCTTTGATAATTTAACACCTTACTGGCTCAACTGGAGTTTCCAAACAGCCTTGGATGTTTATAAGTACCAGCCGGACGTTTGGAGAAATCTACAAAAACAAGCTATGGAATGCGATTTCTCATGGGATACAGCCTGTAAATCTTACCTGGACTTGTACCATAGTTTAGTCAACTAATAGATAAAATCGTATGATGACTTCATACGATTTTTGGGCTGTTTAGAGAGGAGAACTGATGACTCAAGTAATGGGGCTCTGTGTCATGGATGTTGATGGGACCTTAATCCTAGAAGAAGTGATTGATTTGTTGGGAAGAGAAGCAGGTTGCGAAGAAGAAATATCGCAGATTACAAGCCAGGCAATGCGAGGTGAATTGGATTTTGAAACAAGTTTAAGAGCAAGAGTGGCTTTGTTAAAAGGCCTTCCGGTTTCGGTCTTTGATACTGTCTTCAAATCCATTCATCTGTCCAAGAATGCTCAAGAATTTATCTCCGTACTTCAAAAGAAGGGCATTCTAGTCGGTCTAGTTTCTGGTGGGTTTGCACCAATAGTTGAGAGATTAGCAGAATCCCTTGGTATCTCCTATTTCTCTGCCAACCAGTTAGAAGTCAAAGACGGTTTTTTAACAGGAAAATCAGTTGGTGAAATTGTTACAGCCCAAGAAAAACAAGCTACTCTTGAGAAATGGAGAAAGAAATTAGAACTCCCCAAAGAAAGAACGATTGCTATCGGTGATGGTGCCAATGACCTCTTGATGTTAAAGACAGCAGGCCACGGTATAGCCTTTTGTGCCAAAGAGGTCGTAAAAGCAGAGATAGCTTGTCATGTAGATACGAGGGATTTTTTGGAAGTTCTTCCTTTGATTGATTTCTTAGAATGAGAGGGAACTATGAAAATTGTAATTGCACCTGATTCTTTTAAAGAAAGTTTGACAGCAGAAGAGGTCGCTCAAGCTATAAAAAAAGGCTTCGAACAGTCAATAGCGGATGTAGAATGTCTGCTCTGTCCTGTTGGTGATGGTGGGGAAGGAACTGTAGATGCTATTCGCCATTCTCTTGAACTCGAAGAAAAATGGCAAGAGGTGACGGGGCCTTTTGGGCTAAAAGAATCAATGCGCTACTTTCAAAAAGATCAAATAGCGCTCTTCGAAGTTGCTGACTTGGTTGGTCTTGGAAAGATTCCGCGTGAGAAACGAAACCCTCTCCACATCCAAGCCAGAGGAATTGGAGAGCTGATTCACCATCTCATTGATCAAGGGATGAAAGAAATTTATATCGGAGTTGGCGGTACGGCTAGTAATGACGGTGGGATAGGCATTGTTGCTGGTTTAGGTTATCGTTTTTATGATAAGAAGGGAAAAGAATTGCCTGCTTGCGGTCAGACATTACTTGAGTTCGAGTCAGTTTCAGACAGTGAGTTGTATAGGATTCCTGAAGATGTGAAAATCCGCATTTTAGCAGATGTCGTGAGCCCTTTATGTGGTCATCAAGGAGCAACCTATACATTTGGAAAACAAAAGGGCTTGGAATCTGCTTTGTTTGAGACAGTAGATCTGGCTATACAGGAGTTCTATGAAAAATTCTCACCTTCCACCCTGTCTCTTAAAGGAGCAGGAGCCGGCGGTGGCATTGCTGCTGGGCTCTGTACCTTTGCTCAGGCCTGTATCGTATCTGGGATTGATACTTGCTTGGATTTGATAGACTTTGACAAGAAAGTTTCAGATGCCGACTTGGTTATTGTTGGAGAGGGCAGACTGGACAGTCAAAGCTTCGCTGGGAAAGCTCCTATCGGTGTAGCAAAAAGAACCCCTAACGGAGTTCCTGTTATCGCTATTTGCGGTAGTCTTTCTGAGGATTTGCCTCCCCTACCATTCGAAAATATACAAGCAGCATTTTCCATTTTAGAGAAATGTGAACCTTTAGAGAATAGTTTGAAAAATGCAAGTCTCTATTTGGAGCACACAGCTACTAATATTGGCCGTTTATTAAATATGAGAAAGGATTAACCAAACCATTTTTTCCAGATGGATTTTTTAGGAGCCTCTGCCTTTTTCTCTTCCCAGAGGTCTGAGAAAGCAAGTCTAAGGTCCTTCTCGTCTACTTGAACAGATTCATTTGTATGAATGACAAGACCGAAAGGAGAGGTGATATGATCATCTGAAACAATAGTAGCCTGACAGTTGCTTTCCTTTGCTTGTTTTAAGTAAAAGACCTGTTTGTCAAACTCGATATTTGGTGAAATCTTCACAAAAAGAGGTTCTGTCTTTTCTTGAAAATGTTCCAAAATCGTTAAAAATCCCTTTTGTAACTGAAGGCTATTGGCTGTCTCAACATCCGCATAGCCTAGAACTCTTTCCTCGAAAGTACCGAGGTAGCGGCGTTGTTCATCTGGGTTTAATTTCGGCCCACCATGAGCTTTTTCTAGTAGTTGTTTTGATAAATCTGTCATAAAAACAGTATATCACAAAAATCGCAAGAAAACAGACAAAAGAAAGCGATTACTTTATAAAGTTAAGGAAAATTTGCACAAAGATAACGTTTTTTCTTGAAAAACGCTTATTTTTAAGGTATCATAGAGGTGTAAAAAATTTAACTCAAAGGAGAGTAAAAAATGTCAATTATTACTGATGTTTACGCTCGCGAAGTCCTAGACTCACGCGGTAACCCAACACTTGAAGTAGAAGTTTATACTGAATCAGGTGCTTTCGGACGTGGTATGGTTCCATCAGGAGCTTCTACTGGTGAACACGAAGCAGTTGAACTTCGCGACGGTGACAAATCTCGTTACGGTGGTCTTGGTACACAAAAAGCTGTTGACAACGTAAACAACATCATTGCTGAAGCAATCATCGGCTACGATGTACGTGACCAACAAGCTATTGACCGTGCTATGATCGCACTTGACGGTACTCCTAACAAAGGTAAATTGGGTGCAAATGCAATTCTTGGTGTGTCTATCGCTGTAGCTCGTGCTGCTGCTGACTACCTTGAAATCCCACTTTACAGCTACCTTGGTGGATTCAACACTAAAGTTCTTCCAACTCCAATGATGAACATCATCAACGGTGGTTCTCACTCTGACGCTCCAATCGCTTTCCAAGAATTCATGATCGTGCCTGCTGGTGCACCATCATTCAAAGAAGCTCTTCGTTGGGGTGCTGAAATCTTCCACGCACTTAAGAAAATCCTTAAATCACGTGGTTTGGAAACTGCCGTAGGTGACGAAGGTGGATTCGCTCCTCGTTTCGAAGGAACTGAAGACGGTGTTGAAACTATCCTTGCTGCGATCGAAGCTGCTGGATATGTTCCTGGTAAAGACGTATTTATCGGATTTGACTGTGCCTCATCAGAATTCTACGATAAAGAACGCAAAGTTTACGACTACACTAAATTCGAAGGTGAAGGAGCTGCTGTACGTACTGCTGCAGAACAAATCGACTACCTTGAAGAATTGGTAAACAAATACCCAATCATCACTATCGAAGATGGTATGGACGAAAACGACTGGGACGGTTGGAAAGCTCTTACTGAACGTCTTGGTGGTAAAGTTCAATTGGTTGGTGACGACTTCTTCGTAACAAACACTTCTTACCTTGAAAAAGGTATTGCAGAAGGTGCTGCTAACTCAATCCTTATCAAAGTTAACCAAATCGGTACTCTTACTGAAACATTTGACGCTATCGAAATGGCGAAAGAAGCTGGTTACACTGCCGTTGTATCACACCGTTCAGGTGAAACTGAAGATTCAACAATCGCTGACATCGCAGTTGCAACTAACGCAGGACAAATCAAGACTGGTTCACTTTCACGTACAGACCGTATCGCTAAATACAACCAATTGCTTCGTATCGAAGACCAACTTGGTGAAGTAGCTGAATACCGTGGATTGAAATCATTCTACAACCTTAAAAAATAATCTAGTTCAGTGAACAAGGTTTGAAGCCCCTCGGATTTTTTCCGAAGGGCTATTTTTGTATTTAGGGGGCAAAAAAGGGGCAGTGTTTATGGTATAATAGACAAAAATACGTGAATTAGAAAGAAATTATGTCTAAAGAAATTGATATTGAGTATTACCACCAGCTAGCCTTGCAAAAGCAGAAGGAGCACCGCAAAGTGTTAGCTAATCTAAAGAAAAAACCACCAAAGAATCTAGATAAGATTGCACAGCAGATTCACCAAGAAGTTTTTGATGAGATTGATTGTACTGCCTGTGCTAACTGTTGCAAGACATTGGGGCCTGACTTTAAGGAAGCCGATATTACCCGTATTGCTAAGTACTTTAAGATGAAATTACCAGCTTTTGAAGCGGAGTTTCTGCAGGTAGATGAAGATGGTGATAAGGTTTTTAAATCCATGCCTTGTCCCTTTCTAGGAGGAGATAATCTCTGCTCCATCTATGACGTTCGACCAAAGGCCTGCCGAGAATTCCCACATACAGACCGCAAAAAGATCCATCAAATTAATCATTTGACGATTAAGAATACCTTGACCTGCCCAGCGGCTTATCTCTTTGTTGAGAAATTAAAGGATAAGTTATAGAGATTTACACCTTTAAATCTTGTACAAAGATTCTAGGGCGGAAATATCTGATATCTGATAGACTATAGATAGAATTGAACGTGGCCTAAAAGCTGTTCGAAAAAGAAAAAATTTCTAGGACTAGAAGCTCTAGTGTCAATTTTTCTATTTTCACTTTGCTTTTAAGGACTTTTGTATCTTGTGGAGGTAAGAAGAAACGAATATGATGCATCAGTTCAACCAAACCATGGATTATTTGGAGCAGCAGCTGACTGGAGAAGTGGATATGAAAAGATTTCAGCAGCTATCGGGCTATTCTTACCCTCTCTTTAGTAGGCTATTTTCTATCCTGGCAGATATGACATTAGCAGAATACTTGCGCAATCGCAGGCTGTCGGAAGCAGTGACAGACTTGCGTGAAAGCTCTGAGAAGGTCATTGACATAGCAATGAAATACGGCTATGACTCTGCGGATGCTTTTAGTGCGGCCTTTAAGAAATTCCATGGTGCAACTCCCTCAGAAGTTCGAAATGGAAAACCTTATCGGGTCTTTCCTAAGCTTCAATTATCCTTAAAAATCACAGGAGGAAAGAACATGGATATCAAGATTCAAAAGAAGCCTGCATTTACCGTGGCAGGCGTCCTATTGGAAGCTATTGACAATAGCAAATGCCCGTCTGCTTGGGAGTATCTCTATGCTCATCACAGCTTTGAAAGCCTAGAAAGTTTAGGTAGTGGCCAATACTTTGGCGTCTGCTCGGATGTCAAAGAAGGCGAAATCATCAACTATATGGCTGCTTATGATGTGACGGATAAAACTAAAGCAGAAGAATTGGGTCTGTCAATCAAAGAAATCTCCGAAGCTGAATATGCAATCGTACCAGTCAAAGGCCCTATACCAGCAAGCATCCAACATGCTTGGAAATATGTCTTGGAGGTCTTTTTCCCAGAAACTGGCTATCGCCACTCAGGAGCGCCAGACTTTGAAGTCTATACTGAAGGAGACATGTCGTCACCAGACTATCAAATGGAACTCTGGATACCAGTGATTAAGAACTAGATAATTTTCTGACATTTTATAAAGATGCAAATCGAACTCTGTAGAAGATACCTTTTACAGAGTTTTTCTTTGTTTGGGATTGGTAATTTCTGAGAAAAACAATAAATTTGATTTTACTTAAATTTAAGTATAAGGAATTTTTAAGCATTTACTTGTATACTTTTCCAATCATCAAAGAAAGAGGTGTAAATATGAACTATCTAGTTATTCCAGCTTACGAACCTGACTACAATCTCATCAAACTGATTGAAAAGATTCACAACAGGAGCGATTTTTACATCATTGTCATTGATGATGGAAGTTCAGCAGAATGCCAAGACATTTTTGCTCAAGCAGAGGATTTTGCGACGGTGCTTCACCACCAGGTCAATCAAGGAAAAGGCCAAGCTCTGAAAACAGCCTTTGAGTACATTCAGTCTCTTAATAAGTCAGGGACTGTAGTTACAGCAGACGCAGATGGCCAACACAGGATCTGGGACATTTTCCGTAATATGACAAAATCAAATGAAAATCCTAATACACTTGTCCTTGGTGTCCGTGCTTTTACTGGCAAGGTTCCCTTGCGTAGTCGTTTTGGGAACAGCTTGACTCGTATCTTGTTTAAACTGCAAACAGGTGTCGCTGTATCCGACACACAGACAGAATTACGTGCCTTTTCAACGGATATGATTCCTTTTATGCTTAAGATAGAAGGACAACGGTATGAATACGAGATGAACATGCTCCTTGAAGCAAGTCAAGTCTACCCAATCTTAGAAGTTCCGATTGAAACGGTCTATATTAACGATAATGCGGCCTCTCACTTCCGACCTATTCGGGATGGTTTGATGATTTATAAAAATATTTTAAAGTTTGCCCTCTCGTCTTTTAGTAGTTTTATCGTAGATTATGTGGTTTACGCTCTCTCTATTCTATGCTTGAGCTTTATTCCAACTGGTTTGCGTGTTCTCCTCTCAAATGGTTTGGCACGTGTGACTAGCTCCATCTTTAACTTTTCTACCAACAAAAAATTGGTCTTCAAGAACAAGGCGAGCAGTTTTAAAACAGGATCAGGCTATTTTGAATTAGCAGTTGGTCTCTTTATCTTAGACACCATCCTGATTCGACTCTTTAATTCAGGTCTTGGAGTCAACTTGCTAATCGCGAAGATTTTTGTTGGAATCATGCTCTTTATCCTCTCTTGGACAGTTCAAACCCGCTTTATTTTCAAAGAAAGGACTTGTAGCCCATTATGAAAGTTTTAAAGAAACCCTATCTATACGCCTCGGTCTTGGGCTTGTTCCTGACAAGTTCCTTTACCTATTCGATGTTGAAGACCTTTGTTCTCGCTGAAACGATTTCCACTGTCTCTAATACCAGCTCAACTTCTAACACCACGGCAGCAAGTCAGGCAGCAAAAAATGCCCAAGTGACAGATACTAGCTATTCAGATGGAAATATCAGTGTCACCCTAACTGAAAAGACTGTGGAAGAAACTCAGGTCTATGTAGCAGATATAACCCTCAGTTCATTGGACTATCTGAAAACGGCTCTAGCTCAAAACTCCTATGGAACCAACGTCACAGCTAAAACCTCTGTAATGGCTGCTGAAAACAATGCTATTCTAGCTGTCAACGGTGACTACTATGGAGCAAATAGCTCTGGTTATGTTATCCGTAATAGAGTTGTATATCGGGACAGTGTCCGTGAAGATGCTAGTAACGGTGACCTTGCTATTTACAAGGACGGCTCCTTTAAAATCATCTACGAGAACCAAGTTTCAGCCGATCAGTTGGTTCAGGACGGTGTCGTCAATCTACTGGCATTTGGTCCGTCTCTAGTTGAGAATGGAGAAATATCTGTTGATACCAATACAGAAGTCGGTCAGGCCATGTCATCAAATCCTCGTACAGCTATCGGGATCATAGATGAAAATCACTACATCATCATCGTTTCGGATGGTCGTACCTCTGAAAGCAAGGGCTTGTCACTTTACCAGATTGCAGAAGTGATGAAATCTTACGGAGTGAAGACAGCCTATAACCTTGATGGTGGTGGTTCCTCAACTCTCTACTTTAACGGTCAGGTGATCAATAAACCGACTACAGGTGGAAGCAAAATATCAGAAAGGGCGGTGAGTGATATTGTCTACATCGGTTACTAAAATCAAAAACAAACGCCTCAAAAAAACACTCGTTAGCTATAGCCTTCTCACCATTTTCTTTTTTGCATTTAGCCGTATCTACGAGTCCTTTAGTTTTGGCGAGACCTCGCTTCATATGCACTATCTCTTTGTAGTCCCTCTAGTAGGGGGCATCGTTCTAGCATTATTGTTGAAAATCATGCCAAACCTAGGGCGACTCAGTCTAAACTTGTGGAACTCGGCAGTTGCAGTCCTAACAGCTGGAATGCTATTTCGTGGAATCGTCAACCTCTCAGGTCGTTCAACAACACTAGATCAACCTTACTGGTATGTTGGCCTTGCCTTCGCCTTGCTAGCTATAGTATCGCTTTTGCTTCAGAAGAAGAACAGTAAGGAATTAGCATAAAAAATAAAGAAACTGGTTGTTGAGAGAGACAGCCAGTTTTCTTGTGGAAATTCATGTCTGTAAATTAAACATGCTATATTTTTTGTTTGGATTTTATGGGGCATGCGAATAGTTTTCTCGGTATAATAGTCCCATAGAAGATAAGGAGACAGGAATATGCAGATGTATTTTGGAGATGTATCACTTTGCTATAGCTATTCATTGGCAATGGCATTGGATAGCTATGGTTATGACTTTAAAGCAGAGTTTTTAGAGGCAATCATGGTGATGGGAAATGGCGCTAGTATCGTAAAGAAAGATGACCAGCACCCTCTAGTATTCTTTGATAACGGAATGCCAGATCTTTCTATCTCTCATTCTTTAAAAATACTTAGATTTGACTATGAGGACTTCTATCTAAAGGATGGAGCGGAAGTAGATTTGGAAGAGATAAAAAGAAAGTTGGAAACCTTTCTGACTAATGGACCTGTCGTACTGGGACCTCTTGATATGGGCCATCTGACTTATAATCCTAATCACACAATCCTTTATGGTGTGGATCACTTCGTAACCGTGTATGGCATTGATCATCAGCACCTCTATTTGCATGATCCAGCTGGTTTTGCCTGTATGAAGGTTGCTTTTAATGACATTTTAGAAGCTTGGAAGGCGGAGGCTATTGACTATAAGCGTGGTTCTTACTCCATGTGGGGAAATTTTAAGAAGGTCAAGAGTCCTAGTCAGATTGAAATCTATCAGGAAACAGCAAGGATTATGAAAAACCGATATCTGAATGGTCAAAGTGGTGTTTTGGAATACTATGCAAAAGCAGTTGCTAAAAACGGCTTAAATACGGAGCAAAAACAATTGCATCAGTATTTCAGCTTTAAACTTGCTGCTGTTCGAAATCTCTATCTCAGTAAATTCTTAAAAGACCATGATCCCGAAGGGGCACGATTAAAAGAAGAATTGGCTACTCTATTTGGTCAAGCCCATCTTTCATGTTTAAAAGAAGATTACCAAGAACTAGCCTACTTGCTCTATCAGATAGCTGAAGTGGATGGTCGCTTTAGAGATTTATATGTAAACTAGTGACTATAAGCATAAAATAACTAGTTAGTAAAAGCAGTTTTTCGTAAAATGAAGAACTGCTTTTTGAATTGTTAACAACAAAAATATGAGTCCAATTTTTAATATCCTATTTATTTAAAACATATAAAAATGACAACACTTAAAAAGAACGAATAAGAATTTTAAAATAACTATTTGAGTATTTTTCGTTTCTTACTTTTTCTAAGTGTAAATGATATAATATACCTATGGTTATTAAAAATTATTTTGCAAATTCAATTGAATCGTATATTCAAACTATTAGAGAGATTAATTCAGAGAATCCATCCCATAGACTATGGTATAGAGGGCAAAAGAATTCCGAATATGGGTTAATACCTGGAATTTGGCGTGAGGCTTATTCTGTTTTTAATTCGAGGAGAGAGAAAACCCCAATTCTTCGAACAAATTTTTACAATCCTGAAGGAGAGGTAGTTGTTATGCCATCTCAAAATGTTCTTCTTGAAAAATTTAAGAGTAAGGCAAAGACAGAAGATATTATAGGGCCGCAAAACGAAGTACAGTGGTTAGAACTAGCTCAACATTATGGTTTACCAACAAATTTATTAGATTGGTCTACAGACCCATTGGTTGCATTGTTTTTTGCTGTCTCTACAGTTGATTGTAAAAATAACAATCACACTTACTTAACTAAAAATCAAGTTATTTGTCGACAAGATGATGAAGATGAGGATGAGATAATTCATGATCATGCTTCTGTATGGGTAATAAATCCGTTGGAAATAAACCGAATATTACTAAATGAACCTGGTTTAGAAGGAGTTTTTCAGAGTTTCAATCATAATGATATCGAGAGAATTAACCAAGAAATTTCTTTAAATTGTGGCACATTTTGTTTTGAGGGGTCTAAAATCAATCCTCGTATCACCAGACAATCAGGGAACTTCACACACTCAGGAACAAAACTCACACATCCTCTAGATTTTTTGTCAGCTACTCAATCAGAAATTATAAAAATTAATATACCTTATAATTGTATTTTCCAAATTATGAAAGACTTGAGTGCATTAGATATTACAAATCAATCTATATATTTTAGAAGTAATGAAAGAGATTTGACTGCAGGTGAAATTAAAGACGAAGTATATTCGGAGTTTATGGATTATCTGAATTCAATTATTGAGTAATTATTTTTCTTGCACCTCCTTTTGAATCTTTGCACCCCTAGAAAGGAAAACTCTCAAATTGTCCTACAAATTTCTACTTTTCGATCTCGATCACACCTTGCTTGATTTTGACGCTGCTGAGGATGTGGCACTGACGCAACTTTTAAAAGAAGAAGGAGTTGCAGATATCCAAGCCTATAAAGACTATTATGTTCCTATGAACAAGGCTCTCTGGAAGGACTTGGAGCAAAAGAAAATCAGTAAACATGAACTGGTTAACACGCGCTTTTCTCGTCTATTTGCTCATTTTGGACAGGGAAAAGACGGTAGGTTGCTTGCCCAGCGTTACCAATTTTACTTAGCCCAACAGGGACAAACTCTTTCGGGTGCTCATGAACTCTTGGACAGTCTCATAGAGCGTGACTATGACTTGTATGCTGCGACAAATGGCATTACCGCCATCCAGACAGGACGTCTGGCTCAATCTGGTCTGGCACCTTATTTCAACCAAGTCTTTATCTCCGAGCAATTACAAACACAAAAGCCTGACGCACTATTCTATGAAAAAATCGGTCAACAGATTGCTGGATTTGATAAAGAAAAGACACTGATGATTGGAGATTCTCTAACCGCCGACATTCAAGGTGGCAATAATGCTGACATTGACACTATCTGGTACAACCCTCAACGCCTCGAAAATCACACACAAGCCCAGCCGACTTATGAAGTTCATTCTTACCAAGACTTGCTGGATTGTTTAGATGCTTTGTAGTGATTTCCCTAAGAGGTGTTGATATGGAAATTAAAGTCATTGAAGAGATTGATAACTTACTAAACCTCATCGAGCAGTATCAGTTAAAAGGTGTGGTTGCTCAAGTAAATTCGTTAAAAGAGTTAAAGTATATCATAAGCAATCATATAGAGTTAAGTACTCGAGAGAAGATGAATATCCACTATTCACTCTTTCTCCCTAGGGGTGGCTTATCTGAACTCTACTATATGGACGCTAATCTTGAACGGATGAAGTCTGTAAATAATCAACTTTCCTATGCTATTGATACAATAGAAAAGTTTTTAATGGCTGATTGATACTGTGAATACTAATGTCAAATAATAGGGTCAATAACAGTATATATAAGAACTGTAAAAAGTGGTTTAGATAGCCACTTTTTGCTATAATAGAGGCAGTAAAAACGAAGGAGTCGGCTATGGAACACTCGTCTTGGCATGCTTTGATTAAGGAGCAATTACCTGAGGGGTATTTTGGGAAAATCAATCAATTTATGGAACAGGTCTATGCTCAGGGAACTGTTTATCCACCTAAGGAAAAAGTTTTTCAGGCTCTCTTGACTACACCGCTTGAAGAAGTGAAGGTGGTGATTCTAGGACAGGATCCTTATCACGGGTCAGGGCAGGCGCAGGGCTTAAGTTTTTCTGTACCTGACTCTATCCCAGCCCCGCCATCCTTGCAAAACATCTTGAAAGAATTGTCGGATGACATCGGGGTTAAGAAATCACATGATTTGACGGCTTGGGCTGAGCAAGGAGTTTTACTTCTCAATGCTTGCTTGACGGTTCCTGCTGGTCAGGCCAATGGTCATGCTGGGCAGATATGGGAGCCTTTTACAGATGCTGTGATTCGGGTTGTCAATAATCTAGACAGACCTGTAGTCTTTGTACTCTGGGGAGCATATGCACGTAAGAAGAAGGCCTTGGTTACCAATCCTCACCACTTGATTATCGAATCAGCCCATCCTAGTCCTTTATCGGTTTATAGAGGATTTTGGGGTTCCAAGCCTTTTTCCAAGGCCAATGCATTCTTAAAAGAGACAGGACAAGAGCCAATCGATTGGCTTAGATAAGGAGAGAATATGCCTCAGTTAGCGACGATTTGCTACATTGATAACGGAAAAGAACTACTCATGCTCCATCGTAATAAGAAGCCCAATGATGTCCACGAAGGCAAATGGATTGGTGTGGGTGGGAAGCTAGAGAGAGGAGAGACACCTCAAGAATGCGCTGCGCGTGAAATTCTCGAAGAGACAGGTCTCAAAGCCAAGCCAGTACTTAAAGGTGTTATCACTTTTCCTGAATTTACGCCAGATTTAGACTGGTACACCTATGTTTTTAAGGTGACAGAGTTCGAGGGTGAGTTGATTGACTGCAATGAGGGAACCTTAGAATGGGTTCCCTATGATGAAGTTTTGAGCAAGCCAACTTGGGAGGGTGATCACACTTTTGTTGAGTGGCTTTTAGAAGATAAACCCTTTTTTTCAGCCAAGTTTGTTTATGATGGGGATAAATTGTTGGATACCCAAGTTGATTTCTATGAATAAAGGAGAAAGCAGATGCTACTTATCAAAAATGGTCGTGTAATGGATCCCAAGTCTGGTTTGGATCAAGTGTGTGATATTTTAGTCCAAGATGGAAAAATTGTCAAAATTGCCCCTGAAATCAAGGAAGAAGGAGCAGAGATAATTGATGCTACGGGACTTGTTGTTGCGCCTGGACTAGTTGATATTCATGTTCATTTCCGTGAACCTGGTCAAACCCACAAGGAGGACATCCATACTGGGGCCCTAGCGGCTGCTGCAGGTGGTTTTACAACGGTTGTTATGATGGCTAATACCAGTCCAACCATTTCGGACGTAGAAACTTTGCAAGAAGTTCTTCAGTCAGCTGCCAAGGAAAAAATTAATGTCAAGACAGTTGCGACTATTACCAAGAACTTTAATGGCCAAGACTTGACAGACTTTAAGTCGCTTTTAGAAGCTGGAGCTGTTGGTTTTTCTGATGACGGGATTCCACTTGAAAGTAGTAAAGTTGTCAAGGAAGCCATGGAAGAAGCCAAAAAACTCAATACCTTTATCAGCCTTCATGAGGAAGATCCAGGTTTGAACGGGATTCTTGGATTTAACGAAAACATCGCTAAGAAACATTTTCATATCTGTGGAGCGACTGGGGTGGCTGAGTATGCTATGATTGCGCGTGATGTTATGATTGCCTACGCAACCAAGGCCCATGTTCACATCCAGCATTTGTCTAAGGAGGAAAGTGTCAAGGTAGTGGAGTTCGCTCAAAGTTTGGGTGCGCAAGTCACAGCAGAAGTAGCTCCACAGCATTTCTCTAAGACAGAAGCTCTTCTTTTAACTCAAGGTAGTAATGCCAAAATGAATCCTCCACTTCGTTTGGAGTCAGACCGTCGTGCCGTTATCGAAGGTCTCAAGTCAGGTGTTATCACAGTTATCGCGACAGACCACGCGCCTCACCATGCAGATGAGAAAAATGTAGAAGATATCACCAAAGCACCATCTGGTATGACTGGCTTGGAAACCTCTCTATCTCTCGGTTTAACTTATTTGGTGGAAGCTGGTGAGTTGAGCTTGATGGAATTGCTAGAAAAAATGACTGTTAATCCAGCCAAGCTTTACAACTTTGAAGCTGGTTACTTGGCTGAGGATGGTCCAGCGGATATCACTATCTTTGATGCTAAGGCTGACCGCCTTGTGGACTCACACTTTGCTTCAAAAGCAGCTAATTCACCATTTATCGGTGAAACTTTAAAAGGGCAGGTTAAATATACCATCTGTAAGGGACAAATCGTCTATCAAAACTAGATGGGATTCTGCTCTATAAACTATAAGAATAGAGAGCGTATATGTATCCAACCCATCAATTTAAAGACAAGTTTGTCTTATTTCTTAAGATATTTTTCCCTATCCTGATTTATCAGTTTGCCAATTATTCTGCCTCATTTGTTGATACAACCATGACTGGGCAGTACAATACCATGGACTTGGCAGGAGTATCAACTGCAACGAGTCTATGGAATCCTTTCTTTACTTTTTTAACAGGGATTGTTTCGGCCATGGTTCCCATCATAGGCCATCATCTAGGACGGGGCAAAAAGGAAGAAGTGGCATCTGATTTTTACCAATTTATCTACTTGGCTTTTGGATTGTCTTTGGTCTTACTTAGCATGGTAGTATTCTTAGCGCCACCTGTCTTAAACCATATTGGTCTAGAAGCTCAAGTGGCGGCAGTTGCAGTTTCTTATCTTTGGTACCTTTCTATCGGGATTATTCCCTTGTTGCTTTTTAGTGTCATTCGGTCATTGTTAGATTCTCTTGGTTTGACCAAGCTATCTATGTACCTCATGCTCCTATTACTTCCGCTCAATAGTGGTTTTAACTATCTCTTGATATATGGAGCCCTTGGTTTTCCTGAGCTTGGTGGTGCAGGAGCAGGGCTAGGAACTTCGCTAGCCTATTGGGTTTTATTGGGGATTTCCCTGCTTGTTTTGTTCAAACAAGAAAAGTTAAAAGCGCTACATCTTGAAAAACGGATTCCACTCAATATAGATAAAATCAAGGAAGGTGTTCGGCTAGGTCTACCAATCGGGGGAACCGTATTTGCGGAAGTGGCTATTTTCTCCGTGGTGGGACTAATCATGGCTAAGTTTTCATCGCTCATCATCGCTAGCCACCAGTCAGCTATGAACTTTTCCAGCCTCATGTACGCTTTTCCCATGAGTATTTCCTCTGCTATGGCAATTGTTGTGTCTTACGAGGTGGGGGCTAAACGTTTTGAGGATGCAAAAACCTATGCTCGTCTGGGGAGAGTAACCGCCCTTATTTTTGCAGGCCTTACCCTGTCCTTTCTCTACATTTTTAGAGATCGTGTAGCAAGTCTATATGGAAATGACCCTCAGTTCATTGAAACAACTGCTGTATTTCTAACCTACAGTCTCTTTTTCCAGTTAGCTGATACCTTTGCGGCTCCGCTCCAAGGAATTTTAAGAGGGTATAAAGACACTATCGTTCCTTTCTATCTTGGTCTAATCGGGTATTGGGGAGTAGCGATACCTCTAGGATACCTACTAGATCAGGTAACTGACTTAGGGGCATTTGCTTACTGGATTGGGTTAATTGCCAGCTTGATTGTTTCTGGTTGTTTGTATCAATGGCGTCTGAAAACCGTAATGAAAAGATTGAGCTAATTTTTGGAAAAATATCCTGAAAAAGCACTTTGTGAAAAAATACTCTAACTAGAGAGAATCCCTGTTTTAACAGGGGTTTATTTTTTTATATTGTGAAATTTTATTAGCCATATACTTTGACAGTGTATACTAAAAAAGGTAAAATAGTAAGGTAAGTACAAAGTTAGAAAGGCAAGATTATGTCAACTTTAGATAAGAATCTTTTGCTAGAGATGTTCCGTAAGATGGAAGAAATCCGTCGCATGGACTTAAAAATCGCTCAGTTAGTGAAAAAGGGAAAAGTTCCCGGTATGACTCACTTTTCTGTCGGAGAGGAAGCTGCTAACGTCGGAGCAATGCTGGCCCTTAATCCAGATGATCTGATTACCTCAAATCACCGTGGACACGGGCAAGCTATTGCTAAGGGGATTGACCTCAATGGAATGATGGCTGAAATACTCGGGAAATACACTGGAACCTGTAAAGGAAAAGGTGGTTCTATGCATATCGCTGACCTGGATGCTGGTAACCTCGGTGCCAATGGTATCGTAGGTGGTGGTATGGGAATCGCTGTCGGTGCAGCCCTCAGTCAGCAAATGCAACATACTGGGAAAATCGTTGTTTGTTTCTTTGGAGATGGTGCGACCAACGAAGGTGTCTTCCACGAAGCAGTAAACATGGCTTCTATCTGGAAACTTCCTGTTATTTTCTACTGCATTAACAACGGTTATGGGATCTCTGCGGATATCAAGAAAATGACCAATGTGGAGCATATCCATCAACGTAGTGCGGCATATGGAATTCCTGGAATGTTTATCGAAGATGGAAACAATGTCATCGATGTTTATGAAGGATTTAAGAAAGCCGCAGACCATGTTCGTGGTGGCAATGGACCAGTTTTGATCGAAAGTATCACTTATCGCTGGCTTGGTCACTCATCATCTGACCCTGGTAAATATCGTACCCGTGAAGAAGTGGAATTGTGGAAACAAAAAGACCCAATCGAAAACCTTCGCAAGTACCTCGTTGAAAATAATATTGTGAGTGCTGAAGAATTGGAAGAAATCCAAGCACAAGTCAAGGAAGCAGTGGAAGCTTCTGTTAAATTTGCAGAAGAAAGTCCATTCCCACCGCTTGAATCCGCATTTGAAGATATTTACGCAGACTAAGGAGAAAGAGATAAAATGGAAACAAAAACAATGTCGTTCCGTGACACCATTATCCTTGCTATGTCTGAGGAAATGCGTCGCGATGAAAATGTATTCTTGATGGGAGAAGACGTCGGTGTCTTCGGAGGAGACTTCGGAACTTCTGTCGGAATGCTCGAAGAATTTGGTCCAGAACGTGTCCGTGACTGTCCGATTTCTGAAGCTGCTATCTCAGGTGCAGCAGCAGGAGCAGCCATGACAGGACTTCGTCCAATCGTCGATATGACCTTCATGGACTTCTCAGTTATTGCCATGGACAATATCGTCAACCAAGCTGCTAAAACACGTTATATGTTTGGTGGTAAAGGTCAAGTTCCAATGACTGTTCGTTGTGCAGCTGGTAACGGAGTTGGTTCTGCAGCACAGCACTCGCAATCCTTAGAGTCTTGGTTTACTCACATTCCTGGACTTAAGGTTGTAGCGCCTGGTACGCCTGCTGACATGAAAGGACTTCTCAAGTCTTCTATCCGCGATAGCAACCCAGTTATCATTCTTGAGTACAAGTCGGAATTTAACCAAAAAGGGGAAGTGCCAGTTGATCCAGACTACACAATCCCACTTGGAGTTGGCGAAATCAAACGCGAAGGAACGGATGTAACAGTTGTTACTTATGGGAAAATGCTTCGCCGTGTGATTCAAGCTGCTGAAGAATTGGCAGAAGAAGGAATTTCAGTTGAAGTCGTGGACCCACGTACCCTTGTTCCACTTGATAAGGATATTATCATCAACTCAGTTAAGAAGACTGGTAAAGTTGTTCTGGTCAATGATGCCCATAAAACAAGTGGCTATATCGGAGAGATTTCAGCTATTATTTCAGAATCAGAAGCATTTGACTATCTAGATGCACCAATTCGCCGTTGTGCAGGAGAAGATGTGCCAATGCCTTACGCACAAAACCTAGAAAATGCAATGATTCCAACAGTTGAAAGCATCAAAGATGCCATCCGAAAAACTTATAACAAAGAATAATCTTGCATAAATTAAATTATGTAAGATTTTAGAGATTTTTAACTTTAGTAACTTAAGACATGTGTTGTATCCAAGTTGCTTGTAGAGTTGAATTCGGACGGAGGTCTGCGAAAAAAAGATAGATTTCCTTGTGTTCATCGAACACATCGTCAATCTCCTATTTTTTCATTGCCCACTTCGTCCTTAATATCTTATATTCGAACACGGGCTAAAGTCTGTGTGAAAAAGATAAACTTTCCTAGAAACTAAAGTTTCTTCGTCAAGTTTCCTATTTTCACTTTGACTTTTTCGCCCTTAGTATCATAATTAGAATTGGAGAGGTCATGGCTGATGACAAGCTAAGAGCGACTCCTGCAGCTAGAAAGTTAGCGGATGATCTAGGGATCAACCTCTACGACGTTTCTGGCTCAGGTGCAAACGGTCGTGTCCACAAAGAAGACGTGGAAACTTATAAAGACACAAACGTGGTTCGCATTTCGCCACTTGCAAAACGAATTGCCCTTGAACATAACATTGCTTGGCAGGAAATCCAAGGAACAGGTCATCGTGGTAAAATCATGAAGAAGGACGTTTTGGCCTTGCTTCCTGAAAATATCGAAAACGACACCATCAAGTCTCCTGCTCAGATTGAAAAAGTGGAAGAAGTTCCAGACACTATCACTCCTTATGGTGAGATTGAGCGTATTCCAATGACACCAATGCGTAAGGTTATCGCCCAACGTATGGTTGAATCCTACCTAACTGCGCCAACCTTCACACTCAACTATGATGTCGATATGTCAGAAATGTTGGCCCTTCGTAAGAAGGTTCTTGATCCTATTATGGAAGCAACTGGTAAGAAGACTACTGTAACAGACCTTCTTTCACTCGCTGTTGTGAAAACATTGATGAAACACCCTTACATCAACGCTTCATTGACAGAAGATGGCAAGACCATTATCACTCATAATTATGTCAACCTTGCTATGGCAGTTGGAATGGATAATGGATTGATGACACCTGTTGTTTATAATGCTGAAAAGATGAACTTATCAGAGTTGGTTGTAGCCTTCAAGGATGTCATTGGTCGTACCTTGGATGGTAAATTGGCTCCAAGCGAACTCCAAAATTCAACCTTCACAATTAGTAACTTGGGAATGTTTGGCGTTCAGTCCTTTGGCCCGATTATTAACCAACCAAACTCAGCTATCCTCGGGGTTAGCTCAACAGTTGAAAAACCTGTAGTTGTCAATGGTGAGATTGTCATTCGCCCTATCATGAGCCTTGGATTAACCATTGACCACCGTGTTGTAGATGGTATGGCTGGTGCTAAGTTTATGAAAGACTTGAAAGCCCTAATTGAGAACCCAATCTCAATGTTGGTTTAAATAATACAGCATTTATTTTTAGAGATATAGATAAAGGAAGTAAGACATGGCCTTAGAAGTAATTATGCCAAAAGCCGGCGTGGATATGACAGAAGGACAAATCGTCCAATGGAATAAAAAAGTCGGAGAATTTGTAAAAGAAGGAGAAATCCTTTTGGAAATCATGACTGACAAAGTCAGCATGGAATTGGAAGCCGAAGAAGATGGATACTTGATTGCCATCCTCAAAGGAGATGGTGAAACAGTCCCTGTAACGGAAGTTATCGGTTACCTTGGTGAAGAAGGGGAAAACATCCCAACAGCTGGAGCAGCTGCACCAGAATCAAAACCTGCACCTGCAGTTAGTGCCTCAAACGACGACGGCAAGAGCGACGATGCCTTTGATATCGTTGTGATTGGTGGAGGACCTGCTGGTTATGTAGCAGCCATTAAAGCTGCCCAACTTGGTGGTAAGGTTGCCCTTGTTGAGAAATCTGAACTTGGTGGAACTTGCTTGAACCGTGGCTGTATCCCAACTAAGACCTACCTTCACAACGCTGAAATCATCGAAAACATCGGTCATGCAGCAAACCGTGGTATCGTCATCGAAAATCCAAACTTCACTGTAGATATGGATAAACTTTTAGAAACTAAATCTAAAGTTGTCAATACCTTGGTAGGTGGAGTTGCAGGTCTTCTTCGTAGCTACGGAGTTACTGTTCATAAGGGAATTGGTACGATCACTAAGGATAAGAATGTCTTGGTAAATGGTTCTGAATTGCTTGAAACCAAGAAAATTATTCTTGCTGGTGGTTCAAAAGTCAGCAAGATCAACGTCCCTGGTATGGAATCATCACTTGTAATGACCAGTGATGACATTCTTGAAATGAACGAAGTCCCAGAAAACCTTGTTATCATCGGTGGTGGCGTTGTCGGTATCGAACTCGGTCAAGCCTT
Organism: Streptococcus sp. CF8-6; assembly: GCF_024295845.1. Lineage (NCBI taxonomy): Bacteria > Bacillati > Bacillota > Bacilli > Lactobacillales > Streptococcaceae > Streptococcus > Streptococcus sp. CF8-6. The sequence continues at coordinate 257,224 of NZ_JANCOF010000003.1, forward strand.
CATGACATTTGGTTCAAAAGTAACTGTTATCGAAATGATGGACCGTATCGTTCCAGCTATGGATGCGGAAGTTTCTAAGAATCTTCGCTTGATTCTTGAGCGTAAGGGTATGACCATCTTGACAGGTACAAAATTGGAAGAAATCATCGAAGAAAATGGTCAACTTCGTATCAAGGTTGAAGGAAAAGACGATACCATCGCAAGCAAAGCACTCCTTTCAATCGGTCGTGTGCCAGACCTTGAAGGAATTGGCGATGTTGAGTTTGAATTGGATCGTGGACGTATCAAGGTCAATGAATACATGGAAACTTCTGTTCCAGGTATCTACGCACCAGGTGACATCAACGGTACTAAAATGTTGGCGCACGCGGCCTTCCGCATGGGTGAAGTTGCTGCTGAAAATGCCCTCAAAGGAAACCATGCTGTTGCCAAATTAAACTTAACTCCAGCAGCTATCTACACTCTTCCTGAAGTAGCAGCAGTAGGTTTGACTGAAGAACAAGCTCGTGAGAAATACGATGTAGCCATCGGTAAATTCAACTTTGCTGCGAACGGTCGTGCCATTGCTTCTGATGTAGCTCAAGGTTTCGTAAAAGTCATCGCTGATAAGAAATACGGAGAAATCCTTGGTGTGCACATCATTGGTCCTGCAGCTGCTGAATTGATAAACGAAGCATCAAGTATCATCGAAATGGAAATCACTGTTGAAGAAATGCTTAAGACAATCCACGGACACCCAACCTACTCTGAAGTGATGTACGAAGCATTTGCGGATGTTTTAGGAATGGCTATCCATTCACCTAAGAAAAAATAAATAAGTTTTTCAACTAAATTTTCTTAAAGTAGTACGGACGGCAGCGACCTCTATTAGAGTTCCATGCCTAAAAAGTGAGCCTCTTGTCTCAATTTTTCCGAGAAATGTAACGATAACACGTTACATTTCTTTTTACCACTTTAGAAAATTGGATTGCTATGAACAGAATTTAAAAACTAAATTTTTGGAAATACTATGAAATACATTATCAATCATTCAAACGACACTGCTTTTAATATCGCCTTGGAAGAATATGCCTTTAAACACTTACTAGATGAGGATCAAATCTTCCTTCTTTGGATTAACAAACCTTCTATCATTGTTGGTCGTCACCAGAATACTATTGAAGAAATTAACCGTGATTATGTTCGAGAAAATGGCATTGAGGTAGTCCGCCGTATCAGTGGTGGTGGAGCTGTTTATCACGATTTAAACAACCTCAACTACACCATCATTTCAAAAGAAGATGAAAACAAGGCCTTTGACTTCAAGAGCTTCTCAACTCCAGTTATCAACACCTTGGCTCAACTCGGTGTTAAAGCTGAATTTACAGGGCGTAATGACCTTGAGATTGATGGCAAAAAATTCTGTGGTAATGCCCAAGCTTATATCAATGGACGTATTATGCACCATGGTTGCTTGCTCTTTGACGTTGATTTATCAGTCCTTGCTAACGCCCTCAAGGTGTCAAAAGACAAATTTGAATCAAAAGGTGTGAAATCCGTCCGTGCCCGTGTGACCAATATTATCAATGAACTACCAGAAAAAATTACAGTTGAAGAATTCCGCGATTTGCTATTGGAATACATGAAAAAAGAGTACCCAGAGATGACTGAATACGTTTTTTCTGAGCAAGAATTAGCGGAAATCAATCGTATCAAGGATACCAAGTTCGGTACTTGGGACTGGAACTACGGTAAATCACCTGAATTTAACGTCCGTCGGGGAACAAAATTCACTAGTGGTAAGGTTGAAGTTTTTGCCAACGTCATTGAATCAAAAATCCAAGATATCAAGATTTACGGTGACTTCTTTGGTATCGAAGACGTTGCAGCTGTAGAAGATGTCCTTCGTGGAGTGAAATACGAACGTGAAGATGTCCTTAAAGCTTTAGAAACTATTGACATCACACGCTACTTTGCTGGTATCAGCCGTGAAGAAATCGCTGAAGCGGTAGTGGGGTAAATCAAAAAGAAGTTGCTTATTTTAGCAGCTTCTTTTTACGAGTTATTGGTTTACATAATTTATTTTATGTAATTTATAAATTGTCCAGAGCATTCTTTTGTTCATCGTTGACGATATGAGTATAGAGGTCAGTGACTTGTGTACTGGCGTGTCCTAGCTGGTGGCTAACCAACACTTGCGATTTAGTTGCATCATAGAGCCTAGTTGCTAGGGTATGACGCAGTTTATGGGGAGTTACACGCACTTTGAAGTCCTCAGAGTACTTAGCAACCATTTTCTCAACGCTGGAAGCATCGATACGATTGGGAACGCCACGATATAAGGTCAGAAAGAGAGCTGTATCCGTCTTTTCCGTCTTATAGCGTTGATTTCGAATGGCTAGATAATTCTCTAGATAAGGTTTTGCAAAGGCAGCGACATTGACCGAGTCACGTTTACCACCTTTTCGAGTGACATCAATGACCATCATTTTTAAATTGAGATCTCTTAGATCCAGATTAACAGCTTCAGATAGGCGGACACCAGATGCTAGGAGAAGGGCGATGATGGCCAAATCACGTTCTTTATTTTTGTTAAATGATGAAAGAGCGCGATTTGAGAGCTGTTGTGGGTACTCCTGGTCGATATAGGTTAGAAAACCTTCTGTTTCATCACCTAGAAAGAGTTTTTGCTTGATGTTTTCAGCTCTGGCAGCAAGAGTTTCTTTCTTTTTCCTGGTTGAAACTTTCTTCATTACATTACGATAGAAATAAGGCTCCCCCTGGTCGTTTTCAACCTCCTCGGTCAGATACTTGTAAAGACTGGAAAGTGCTGACAAGGTCCGATTGATGGTCGTCTGAGAGACACCTTGCTTGGTTGTATTAGCATTCAGCAATGGACGTTCACGTAGATAAAGGATAAAGGATTCCATGTCTTTTTTAGACATATTTTCCAAGACCGATAAAGGAATGTCAGACATTTTATCAGCATTTGAAATACCAGACTCCAAAACCCAGCTAAAAAATCGATCGTATTCCTTGAGGTATTCGTACAAGGTTGTAAAACTGTAGGGAACAGCAAGCTTTGATTGGTAGTATTCCAAGACATACCAGGGCATGATTTGTTTTAGTTTGTCGATTCGTTCCAGTAAAATCTCACGTTTCATGTATTTTCTCCATAATTAAGTCTACTAGTAGTATAGCATAGACTAATATATTTTTCAAGAAAATTATAGTTTTTCGGAAAGATGTTATAAGTGTGTGATGGATTTTAGAAAAACAAAGACCTGGTTCTGCAATTATAAAAACCAAGTCTTTTGTGTGTATGTAATCCGGCAATATGTTTATACTTTAATTTCTCTAAAATATTGCAATTGCCATTTTTGTGTTGCTCGAGCTGTTGTATTTAAATTTGAGCACCAAGGAGGATAAAATCGCATAGACATTTTTCCATTGCTATCTTTTGTCGACAGAATGTTTTTACGAATAGCCACCTCGTTTGGAATAATGAATAGTCCCCTCTTATCATTATCAATGATAACGATTATAAGTTCATTTCCTAAATCCTCATTGGTATAAGGAATGTTCTTGTTGTTTTGGTCTTTTTTCCAAAAAACTGTAAAATATCCTTCTTTTTTCGGTGTTCTTTTTGCCAAGCGGCATCTTTTATACCCTTGCTCTTCCTTTATATTGATAAGAATACCTTCGTATTTTTCATTGTATTTTTCTTCAATGAAATCAAAATCACCATAAAAATTATATAAAACATCGAGTATTTTCATTATGATGTATATCCTCCTTAGCAAATAACTTTTCCAAAGAATAATACTGTTTCCAACAAAATCAGCTACCGACTATACTCATCTTTTTTATGTATTACCATATAGCAGGATACCAAGATGATGAAGATTTTAAGCAGGTAGGTTTCGGATCGATCAGTGTCTATGGTTAGCTGAGACAAGACATTAATGATCGAATGTGTCATAACGCAAATCCAGAGATTCTTTGTTTTGTTATAAAGAGCTGAGAGTATGAAAGAATTCGTCAGCAATCCAAATAAAAACGGTAGAATTTGCAGAGTTGCTAGGGAACCATCAATGTAAAAGAACAACAGATGCCAAATCGCCCAGCTGAAAAAGGTTAGGATTGTTGAGTGAAAATACGGTAGCTTCTCTTGTAAAATTGGTTGAAAGACATATCGCCATCCAATCTCTTCTATACCACCAAACACAATAAATTTGAAGAACATCAAAAATGGGAGATACCAGCTAAATTCTATTATTTTCCCACCAAACCTTAGAAAAGAAAAATCAAGGATAATTAGGAAAAAAGATAATAAATAATGTTTATAACTAGTATGGATGTTAAAAAAATCTTTTACGATCTTCTTAAAATGAATATGAAAATAGTGATTTGCAACAATTATTCCCCAAAGAGCTGAAGAAATCCCACCTAAAATGATTCCTAAAATAGTTAATAGATTGGACTGAACAGAAAAATGATTCAAGAGAAAGAAAAGGAGACAAACTGATGCTATTTGGCTAAATGTGCCTAGCAAATATACCGTAATTGCCCTATTTCTTTTCATAAAGAATCCTTTCAAAAATATTTAACATAAAATAAATTATGTAAACGACGTCTACAACAACATATCTTTGACTTTCCCAATTTCACTTTTTGGAATCACCAGGTGAATCATATCACCAAGATACATTCTAGTTGAGCCGTTAACGGTTTGGCTTTTGCCATTATGGACTTGTGTGGTGATGAGTACGTTATGTGGCAAGTTGAGCTCGTGAACCTGTTTTCCAGCGATCTTATCTGATACAGGGATTTCAATAAGAGTGACTTCTCCTTCGTCTGTCGCCTCTTCTGGTAGCATTTTTTCTAGCATGGCCTCATAGACTGGTGCTCCCTTGAGCAGATCCATGACGATGTAGGCGACCAAGGTCACTAAGCCAAGTGGCATGAGGTTGCGAATATCCCCGACCATCTCGGTTACGAGTATCATAGCAGTTAATGGAGCTTTGGAAATTGCTCCAAAGTAGCCACTCATTCCTAAAATGACGAATATAGGGAATTGTTCCTGACTGACAAGCCCAAAATTCACACAGATGACACCGACTAGGGCACCAAGTAAGGAACCGAGAGCCAGAATGGGAAGGAAAATCCCTCCTGGAAGGCCACTTCCATAACTAATCATGCTCCAAATAAAGCGGATCAAAAAGTAAGCTAATAAAACCTGAAAACTAAAATCTTGCTCAGTCAAGGAAAGAACGACCTGATTTCCACCACCAAGAATTTGAGGTAAGAAAATTCCGACTGGTATGATGAGGATAAAGGCTAGGATTGGATAATAAGCTCTATCCAAATGGATTTTTTGACCAAGCCATTCATAAATTTGACCAACATTGAGTACAGCTTTCTCATAGAGAAAACCAGAAAGCCCGAGAAAAACTCCCATAACCAGGTAAATCCAATACTGGTCTAGGGTCATGAGAGGAATGTTGTCTGGCATATCCAGTACGGGTGTTAGGCCAAATATGAGTAGTGAGACAAAGTTTGCTACGAGACTAGCTGCTAGTGTTGAGACCCAGAAAAAGCGTGAAAAATGATGATAGACTTCTTCTACAACAAAGAGGAGACCTGCTATCGGTGCATTAAAGGCAGCGGCTAAACCTGCAGCAGCTCCACTGGCAATCAGGGAACGTTCCTCTACTGGACTAGATTTTAGCCACTTGGCAATGCCTTTACCACCAACTGCTCCAAGTTGAATACTTGGCCCTTCTCTACCTAGCATAAGGCCACTGGCAATAGCAAGAATCCCTAGAATATATTTTTTCCAGAGGACACTCCACCAGTTGAGGCTCATCAGTCCCTTCAGCTCGGCTTCGACTTGAGGAATTCCTGAACCCTTGATATCTTTTTCTGACCGAGTTAGTTTCGCACTAAGCCAGCAAACTATTAAATAAAATAGACCAATGATAAAAAGATTGCGCACTAGGTGCGCTTGATCTTGATAAAGTCCTTGTATCAGATGGAAACCCTTTTCGATTAAGAAACGAAAGGATCCGACGATTAGCCCGACGACGAGACCAACAATGACTCCTCGCCCAACTTGGGATAATATGGTGCTTGAGGCAAAGGCAAATTCTTTCTTGGAACTGAGTGTTTCTGACTGTTCCTCCATAATCATTTCCTCTTACTTATCTTTCTTGGTTGAAACCAGTATTTTGACTGGTTCAAAACTGGTTCGGTGAATTGGGGTGACACCTAGTTTTTCCAATCCTTCTAGATGTTTAGCTGTTCCGTATCCTGCATTAGCTGTAAAATCATATCCAGGATATTGATCATCATAGTCCTTCATCAATTCATCCCGTGTCACCTTGGCCACTATAGATGCAGCTGCGATCGAGAGGGAGTTAGCATCTCCTTTGATGATTGCTGTTTGAGAAATCGGCAACTCCAGTTTCATGGCATCTATCAAGAGGTGCTCAGGTTGGGGACTGAGCTGGGAGATTGCTTCCTTCATGGCCAGTTTGGTCGCTTCATAGATATTGACTTGGTCAATGATGTGATTATCCATGATACCAATACCGATTGCCAAAGCTTGGTCTTGAACGGCTTGATAAATTTCCAGATGTTTCTTTTTGGGGATTTTTTTGCTATCGTTGAGGCCTCTAATCTTACAATTTTTTGGCAAGATAACGGCTGCAGCAACCACAGGACCAGCCAAAGGACCACGGCCGACCTCGTCAACACCTGCTATTAAGATCATTCCTTGTTTGTAAAGCTCTTTTTCATAGGAAAGCATGGATTCCAAACGAAGATCCTCATCCAGTTCATCCTGAATGGCTTTTTTACGCTTGTTAATTTCCTTTTGAACTCCAGAACGAGGATCCTTTTCCAGTTCAAGAAAAAGGGGATTGTCTAATTCTTTGACAGTGGCAAGAAGTTCTTTGATTTCTTTAATCGTCGTCATCGATGTCGTCCAATGTATCTAAGGTGTAGTTACCGAGTTTTCCATCACGGACCTCCTTGACGAAGAGGCTGTAAAAGCGGTCGTAGTCGTCTCGAAAACCGAGGGCGCGGGTCATATCCATGATGATAACAGGTGCTTCTTCTTCTATCTTCATTTGTTTGAAGCGTTCAGCTAGCTTTTCTGGATAATGTTTTTTGAAATAATTGAGACCAAAAATGGTCACCTCATCCATAGGAAGCAGCTGGTCTTTAATTGCTCCTGTTAGGGCTAGTTTCAAAGCGACGGTTTCGTCTTCAAACTTAGGCCAGAGAATCCCTGGTGTGTCTAGGATTTCAAGATCTTTATTGGTTTTGAGCCACTGTTGCCCCTTGGTAACACCTGGTTTATTGCCCACAACCGCAATCTTTTTTCCAGCCAAACGGTTCATGAGAGTTGACTTACCGGCATTTGGAATTCCGATAATCATGGTCCGCAAGGTTTCGATCTTGATACCGCGTTCTTTCTGGCGTGCAATCTTATCAGCCATGAGCTTTTTAGCAGCATCTGTCACAACTTTTACAGTCACTTGCTCTTTGGAGTTGATAGCCAGAGTTTGGATTCCCTGTGATTCAAAATACTGACGCCATTCTTTGGTCATTGCCGGATCTGCTAAGTCCGCTTTATTTAAAATCAAGAGTTTAGGTTTATCGCCAACAACCTTGGTTAACATAGGATTTTGACTAGATAAAGGTAGTCGAGCATCCACCAAAATCGTTACAAAATCAACAAACTTTAGATTCTCCTGAACTTGCCGCCGAGCCTTAGACATGTGGCCCGGAAACCATTGAATAGTAGCCATAATATTTTCCCCTTCCGACTAAAAAAAACGTAGTAAAAACGTTTTCTTTCTTACTAACTATTCTATCATAAATGAGGAACTTTTGCACAGGCTTTGACCACAATAAATGACAAATAGTAATCGTGCGAAACATCCTTGATGCCAGTAAGAATTTACTTGACTTTTTTTGTTTTCAGGTATATACTTAGTGTATACATTTTTCTGGAGGTAGAGCAATGAATACAGTAAAGACTCGGAAGGTAGGGAATTCGCTCACTGTGACCATTCCTAAAAATTTGGGGATGACAGAAGGTCAAGAAATGGTTGTCTACAAAGGGATTGACGGAGTCATTGTCTTAGCTCCAAAACTGAAAGATCCTTTTGATGGAATTACTGATTTGAGAATGACAAACGATTTTGAAGGGGTAGGGTCACTTGGTAGCGAAATCTGACTATATTCCTGAAAAGCAGGATATCATTTGGCTGGACTTTGATCCATCAGTCGGTCGAGAAATCCAGAAACGGCGACCTGCCTTGGTCGTTTCTAGGAGAGAATATGCCTTGCAAACTGGTTTTGTGGCTGTCTGTCCTATCACTCACGGCCAACAACGGTTGGCAGAAAAAGGCTTGCTCGTTCCTGTCTCGTCGGATAAGGTAGATGGCGCTGTCAATCCATTTCAACTTTATACCTTTGATTTTCGGGTGCGTAATGCTCAAAAAATAACAAGAATGGACACGCAGTGTTTTCAGAAAGTCGTCCAACTGTACCAGTACATCTTTGGAGATACATAAATCCTACCATGCATAGACAAGGTAGGATTTTTTTCTATATGAGCAATCTATCTAAAAAGGGGTGAAGGCAGTTTGACAAAATCCCTCTAATCCAGCTTTCTTGTGCTGAAGATAGATGCTCTGCCTGAAGGCATTCTTTTAGAAAATCGAGGACTTGTTCTGGTGCAATTTCAAACTCAAAGGCTTTCATCTTGTAGAAAAAGTCGATGAGATGCCCAGATAAGTAATCATCTGAAAAGGGTACTTCACCACTTTTTCGATACTCTAGTAAGAGTCGAGCAAATCTGGCTTTTTCATCAGGCAAACCACGAAAATAAGAATTGAGAAGCCAAGTCTGCTTCTGCTTTCGTTCAATAGGATCTTGATTTGCAATACGCTGGTCCTTTTCCAGCTCCTTTTGATTTTGTTTAGCTTTGATAGCTCGTTCGTCTCTATTTTTACCAAAGAGGATTTTCTCCCATTTTCGTTCTTCTTGGGTCAAGGTTTCTGTAAAGCCAAAGTAATCTTGATAGGCGCGTTCAGCGGGTCCCATGGCTAGGATGAGATTGTCAGCGTATTGCTTGGCGATTTTATCTCTTTTCCTGCGTTCTTTCTCTGCCTGAATCCGTAAATGCTGCTCGTAGTCAATTTTCTCCTTACCTAGTTTGATAAGGTAGAGTTGGTCATCGGACTTTCCAAGTAGAAATGGTTTGATACATTTTTCAAGGACTTCTTCTAGACGTACCTTCTTTTTTGGTTCTGCCTTGGTCCAACTTCCGCCTTGAAAGACTTCTAGGAAGAGCTGATAGTCTCTCTCAGGCGCAAATTGATTGCCACGATTGGCTTTGAAAACACCTTTCTCCCAGAACCATTTTAGAAGTCGTTCGTCAAAATCGCTTTTATTGACCTTGATTTTTTCCTTTTTCTTGACCTTTCTAGTCAGATTTTCGAGCTTTCTGAGAAGTTTTTCTTCCTCTTCTAGTTGCTGGTCAAGGCTAATACGATGAAAATGGCGAACACAGTCACTGCCGATAGGAAAAAGACGTTGACCAGTGGCATTGTTAAAAAGCTCGTAAGCGTACTTAATGGCATTTCCGCAGATACAATTACTGCGCCCAATACCATTAAAAATCAAGGAAACTTCATTCCATTCCTTGGTAGCTTGATCCCAAGTATCGGCTTTTGAAGCCTGTAAAACCGCATCGTGTAGGGATTTTCTAACTGGAAGTGGCATGAGGTCTCCTTTCTAGGTTATACTTTTACAACTTGAACCTCGTCTTTGCCAAGTAAGATCAAGTATTTTTCAATATTTTTAATAGAATAGGCTCGTGATAAAGCCTCTCCGTATAGCGCTAACTGACCACGATAACGGTCTATGAGTTGACTTGGTTCGTCGTAACGGTCTGTTTTGTAGTCGAAAAGAACGATACGATCCTTATAAAGAAGATAGCCATCCAAGATTCCACGAACAACAAAGTCTTCCTGACTCTTTTGGTCGCGTTTGAGCATGGAGAAAGGTTGCTCGCGATAAAGATGGCTGGTATTACCAAGAATCTCCTGACCAAGTGATGTGTCAAAGAAAGCTAGGATTTTAGAAAGATTGATTTTGTCTCTAACAGCTGGACTAGTCTGAACTTGTTTGAGAGTTTCTGCCAGACTAGCAAGTGTTGGTTGCTGACTGAGGTCAATTCTCTGCATCAGTTCGTGGGTTGCACTACCAATCTCCGCTCCAGTTACCTTTTCTTTAGTTGAAAAATCTGGTAAATCAAAGCTGATTTGCTTTTCCGGTGATTGAGTTTGGTTAGCAATTTGTACCCCTTCCATATCCATAACGGGTTCGTAGAATTTCTTGATTTGGCTTGGGGTTTGAACACTTGATAGTTCAATGGCTGCGCGGTGAAGAGTATTATAAACTTCCACCTCTTTCAGCATTTCAAGGGCTTCTTTGATGGTTTCTGACTGACGATTGTCTGCTTGAGAACTATCTTGGAGAGGACTCTTGTTTTCCAATTGACCAATAGCTTCTCTAGTCAACTGGTCTTCACCAACAAAACGATAACTAAAGTTGAGATTGTCTCTAGCAAATACTTTGCTGATAGCCCAGATCCAATCTTGGAAATTCTTGGATTGAAGTCTGGTATTGCTATCTAGTTTTCCGTTTTCAGCTGTTGGATATTCCTTAGCTTCCAGCTTTTCACGAGAACCCTTACCGACAAGATAAAGCTTTATCTCAGCCCGTGTCATGGCAACATACAGCAGACGCATCTGCTCTGAGTAGCTAGCCAATTGCAGTTCTTCTTCATTCTGCGTATAGGTAAGGCTGGGAATGGAGAGTTTGATGGTTTCAGGATAGTGTGCTTCCACTGCTCCTGTTTCCACCTTGGCAATGTATTTGACACCAAGCCCATTTTGACGGCTGAGAATGACGTCTGACATCGAGTCTTGCTTATTGAAGTCCTGATCCATATTGAGGATAAAGACATAAGGAAACTCCAGACCTTTACTCTTGTGAATGGTCATGAGCTCTACGGCGTCTTTTGGTGGTGCGACGGCTACGCTTGCGAGATCATGCTGGGCATCCAAAACCTGATCAATCATACGGATAAAACGAGACAAACCCTTGAAATTGCTCTTTTCAAACTGGTCTGCTCGCAGAGCTAGGGCATAAAGATTGGCTTGTCTGGCTGGACCATTGAGCAAAGCACCAACATAGTCATAGTAAAAACGGTCATTATAAATCTTCCAAATCAAGTCGTAGAGTGAGTGAACTTTGGCATACAAGCGCCAAGAATCTAAAATATTCATGAATTGATTTAGTTTTTCAGCTAGAGCGGTGTGGATTAAGTTTTTCTGGCTAGCTGCTTGTTTTTGAGCATTGACCAGTTTCTCATAGAGATTTTCTTGGATTTTATCCTCTGCTTTCTGAAGGGACAAACGTGCTAACTCGTCCTCATCAAAACCAAACATAGGGGACTTCATAAGGGCAACCAAGGCGTAGTCTTGCAGGGGATTGTGGATGACACGAAGCGTATCCAGCATGACTTGTACTTCTAGGGATTGGAGATAGTTGTTTTGCTCACCGTCGGTTTTAACTGGAATTCCGTACTCAGACAGTGCGAGTAGAATCTGGTCATTTCGACTGCGACTGGAAGTCAAAAGGGCAATTTCCTTAAAGGCTACACCTTTCTCTTGATGGAGCTTCAAGATTTCCTTGATGACCAGACGCATTTCACCAGTTAGTTTCGATTCTGTTTGGCTCTCTTCCTCCTCTTGCCCACTATCGTCCTTATCGTAGAGGAGAAATTCTGCCTTGTTGTCTGGATTAGGAGTCAGCTTGGTATTGGCAAAAACAAGCTGGTGCATGCTATCATAGTTGATTTCGCCGACCTCTTGGTCCATAAGGCGTGCAAAAACATCATTGGTTGCAGACAGCACTTCTGAACTACTACGGAAATTTTCCTTAAGAAGAATCAACTTGCCTTCTTTAGGATTTTGCGCATAGCGTTGGAATTTTTCATTGAAAATTTGGGGATCTGCCTGACGGAAACGGTAGATGGATTGCTTGATATCTCCCACCATAAAGCGATTGTGACCATTCGACAGCAATTCCAGCATCCGTTCTTGAATGTGATTAGTATCCTGATACTCATCGACCATGACTTCATGAAATCGTTCCTGATAAGCCTCGCGGACTTTAGGGAAATTCTCTAAAATCTCAATGGTGTAATGGCTGATATCAGCGAATTCAAAGGCATTTTCCAAACGTTTACGCTCACGATAAGCCTCCACAAAATCACTCATAAAGGTTTGGAAGGTTTTAGCTAGCTCCCAAGTATCTTCATGATAATGTTCTTGGTAGTCGAGAATCGTTATCTGGTCCGCCAGTTGTCCTAGTTTAGAAAACAGGGTCTTTCTTTCATCGTTATAGGCATCAGCCAGTGTCTTCAAATCGGCCTTACGACTAGAGTTAGCCAGAGCTCGACCATTTTTCTCCTTAGAGATGGCAACAACACGTGCAAGCACTGCTCGATAAGCCTGGCTATCGGACTCTTGATTTAAGGAGCCAATTTCATCCAGAACCAGCTGCACATTTTCTAAATAGGCAGCTTTTGGAAACTCCTTGGCATCGTTATCCAGATGATAACGAAAGAAACTTTCCAAGTCCCAAAGCGCCTGCTTGATTTGCTCAGTTAATTTGTCTTTTTCAATTACAAAGTCAGCTTCTTCAAACCCTTTGAGAAAAGACTCGTTCAACCATTTTTGGGGACTGCTGGTGGATTGGAGGAAATCATATATTTTGTAGACTTGCTGGCGCAGACCACGTTCATCCTTGCCACGCCCAGCAAAGTTTTTCACCAAACGACTAAAGGTCTCTTTATTTTCACCTGGGTAATGGGCTTCAAACACCTGATGAAAAACTTCGTTTTTGAGGATTAACTGTTCACTTTCATTTTGTAGAATACGGAAATTTGGTGCAATATCAATCAGATAGCCATGTTTACCGAGGAACTTTTGTGTGAAGGAGTCCATAGTTCCGATGGCCGCGTTTGGCAGATCTGCCAACTGACGTCCCAAGTGTTGTTTGAGATCAACATCTCTACTTTCTTGGATTTGCTTGCTGATTTTTTTCTCCAAGCGCTCCTTTAGTTCAGTAGCAGCCTTGACGGTAAAGGTCGAGATAAAGAGTTGGCTGATTTCCACACCTCGCGCTAACTGATCCAGAATGCGCTCGGCCATAACAAAGGTCTTCCCTGAACCAGCAGACGCTGAAACAAGGATATTTTGCCCTGCGGTATAAATGGCTTCGATTTGCTCAGCTGTTTTCTTCTGTTCCTTGTTCGAACTCGCTTCTGCTTCTTGCAGTTTTTGAATCTCTTCCTCAGTTAAAAAGGAAATGGGCTTCATCGATTCAACTCCTCTCTCATTTTCTCAAACCAAGCTTGCTTGAGTTTTTCTCCAACTAGACGCTTGCCATCAGCTAAGTCCAACTTCTCTAGGAAACGGGCTTGTCCTAAGTGGTAATTGGCTTCAAATCCAGTGATGGCTTGGTGTTGCTGGACATACGGGGCAATACTTCTGCCGTTTTCTGTGTATGGATTAATGGCAAAATGGCCTTCTAAAATCTTCTCAGCTGCCTTCTTGTAAAGATGGGCATTGTAGTCCAATAAGAGCTGGAATTCCTCGTCTGTCAGCTGATTAGCCTTGTTTTTGTTGTAAAATTCGCCCAAGTGACTGCTTTCTTTTTCTAAAAAGAGTCCCTGGTATTTCATAGATTTGCTGGCTTCTGCTACTGCTCCTGCCAGACTTTTAACAGCTAATAAAGATTGGACAGGCTCTGCCATTTCCAAGTACATAGCGCCGAAAAAGTTCTGCTCTCCTTCTCCCTTAAGTGCAGCAAGATAGGTTGGCAGTTGGGAATTAAGCCCATTAAAGAAATGAGGAAACTGGAACTGAGTCAAACTAGACTTGTAGTCTACTACTCCTATCGCTCCATCAGCTTTCAGCCGGTCAATGCGGTCCACCTTGCCTCGCACAAAAACATTACGGCCGTTATCCAGCTGAATAAATGCTTGGTCTTTGCCACCAAATGTTGCTTCCTCTTGGATGGTTTCGATGGCTGGATTATGACGAAGGATGTGGCCAGTAGTCCGAGCGACATCAAGAAGAACTTCCTTGGTAAACTGGGCTTCCAAACTTTCTTGATAAATGGCTTCAAATTCCCGTTCCTGACCAGTTTCTTGGATAGCCTGTTCCAAACGTTGGTCAAAGGAATCTTCGTCAGGTAACTGCAAGGCACGTTCAAAAATACGATGCAAGAAATTCCCGTGACTGCGAGCATCTGGACGAAGGCGCAATTCTTCCTGCAAACCTAAGACATAACGGAGGAAATAACTGTATTGGTTACGGTAAAACTCCGTCAAACCAGACGTAGACAGGTAAAACTCCTTGTCAGCTGGATAGAGAGCCTGCAAGGTCTCTTTCTCTAATGGTTTGCTGCTTGGACTAGTTGGGAGTGCAGGATTTGTAAGACCTTTCTGATCAAGTTTTTTCCCCATCACACGCGCCAGAACCTTGACAAAAGTCAAATCTTGCTCAGTATCACTCGTCTCACTCTGCTGATGATAGGCAACTAGACTAGACAAGAGACTGTGATAAGAACCCATATCATCCTTAGACAGACCTTTGTGATGAATCTTCTTCTCTATCCGGCTAAATCCAAAACTCACCAGTTCCTGAAGATAGGCCGATTCCTTGCTCTCATTTTCATTGAGGAGACTTGGAGCTGACAAAATCAACTGATTACGGGCAGCATTAACTAAAGAAAGCATGGTGTAGCGATTTTTCTTGAGGTTTTCACTACTTGCAATCAGTAATTGCGCTCCCTCTTCAGTCGCTTGGTTTAGGCTTTGTCTTTCTTCGTCTGTTAACAGGCTGGTGTTTTGCGCAATTTTTGGTAAATGATCCTGAGTCAGCCCAATGGCATAGACAAAATCAGCCGTTAAGGGCGCAATCAAATCGTAACTCTGCACCAGAACGGTGTCCACTGTTGCTGGAATAGTACGGTACTGAGAAAGGCTCATCCCAGAATGAAGCAAGGATAGGAAATCTTCCAGGCTAACTTGTGAACCAGCAAAAACGGTTGCAAATTGTTCTAAAACATGGCAGAAAGCCTTCCAAACTTCGGCTTGTCTTTCCTGTTCTAGAGTTTCCATAGTAGCTGTCAATTCTTGCATCTGCTTGCTTAAAGCAGCATTTTTTAGAAAATTATTCCACTTTTGCAAAAGATTTTCTGCCTTTTGTTTACGGCTGCCAAATAAGGTTTCAAGAGGAGCCAAAACTCGCAAACGAATGGCGTTCAAGCGTTCCAAATCAAACTTTCCATGGTGGGATTTAGTGAAGGTCTGCTGAAAAGCTGGCAAGCCATTGATGCCAAGATAGTGGAGATATTGTTCAAAAGCATCAATATCAGCCTGACTAAGGTCAGTATATAGACCAGTTCTGAGGAGATTAATCAAATCTTCTTGACGAAAACGGTAGCGTTTCAAACGTAAAATAGACTCCACATACTGGGTCAAGGGATGATGAGCCATGGATTCGCTTCTACCTAGATAGAAAGGAATCTGGTACTGGTCAAAAATGGTCTTTAAGGATAACTGATAAGAAGCTACATCTCCCAAGAGAATACGAAAATGCTTGTAACTCAGTTCTGGAAGGTCATGTAATTTTTGACGAATGCTACGGGCTACCAATTCCAACCCCTCTTTTTGCGTCAAGCAGGACCAGATTTGCAGGTTTTTTCGGTCCTTCTCATCGATCTCCAAAGTCAGCTCTGAGAAGTCATAAGAAGATTCCAGCAAACGAGAGGCCTTGTCAAAACTATCCATTTTCTCATGTGTCTGAGAAAGATCCTGAGCAGGTGTTTGGTATTTTGCCCCCAAATGATGGAGGAATTCCACACTGGCTTGATAGAGATTGCCTTCAGTGAAAGGACTGATATAGGCTTTCTTGCTTGCATAAGCACCAATGACAATCTCGACACCTTTTCGATGAAGCAGATCCACTACACGCTCTTCCTCGGCAGAAAAACGGGTAAATCCATCAATAACCAAGGCAATCTGACTAAAATCACTACTTACCTTGCCATTTTCAATAGCCTCAATCAAATGGGACAACTGACTTCCCTGAGCCAACTGACTTTGATTGAGATAGGCAGTCACTTTCTCAAAAATCAAGAGTAAGTCTGCCCGCTTATCCCCATCCGTCAAACTTTCCAAGTCCAAAAAGTTCATCTGAGCAGTCGTTATCTCATGATAAAGTTCAACCAACTGCTGGATAAATTGAGGATCCTGCTTAATCGCACCATAAACTCGCAATTCTTTAGGATCAAGTTCCGCAAGGAACTTATAAAAAGCCATCCCAAGCCCGATGTCATCTAGACTAGTTTTAGTCGGCAAATCATTAAAGACCAGGTAACGAGCCATTTGAGCGAAACGCGTGACGGTAATCGCAAAAGAAGCCTGCTGGGACAAGCATTCCAGCACGGCGCGTTCCTTTTCAAAAGAAAGAGAGTTGGGGGCGATGTAGAAAACCCGCTTGCCTGCAGCAACTAGCTCTTCTGCCTCTCTCGTTAAAATTTCAGTCAAAGAAGTCCGAATATCAGTATAAAGTAATTTCATCTCAGCCTCGTTGGAATTTTTCATTACCTTTTATTATACCATTTTTTAATGAAGCAATCCTGTAAATAATCGGTTCTTGCTCATCTATTGAAAAGAAAAATGCCGGAAAATTCCGACATTGTTTCAGTAAGCTAACTTCCTGAAAATAGGAGTAACCACAAGTCCCAGAAGGCAGTGATATTGATAAGGATATGAAGTACTATTGGATAGTAGAGATTTTTAGTCATGCGATACAATAGGGCTAAAATAAGACCTCCACTAGCATAAATGAAAAAAGCAAGAGGTGTTAAAGCGAAATTGATATGAATACAACCGAAAATAATAGCAGAAAGCAAGATATCTCCGTACCAAGGTGAGTTTTTGAAAAAGGTTGTCATAAGCACACCGCGATAAATCAATTCCTCAGCAATAGGGCCGATGAAGCAAACTATGAGCAAGAAATAGGGTAATTCCTGTCGCCCTATCATTTCTATCGTTTCATTCAAAGAAATTTGATTCGAGGACGAGGGGATGAAATAAGACAAGAGGAAGTCGGACATATACGAAATGATGTAGCCCAGTAAAAGGTAGATAAAGTACCTCGGCTGCCACTCGAATTGAAAAGTCTTTTTTCCTGAAAAAACTAGTAGATAGATGAATGCTGACAAAAGAACACCACTCTCCATCAAAAGCATAATCTGAAAAAACTCACGACTTGCTGGTAGATAGGGCTTTGCGAGGTGATTGAAAAGCCTCCAAAACCAAGTTGATTTGTAAAAAATTAAGGACAATGCTAGTAAAATTTGGATACTTCGTTTTTTCATATTGTACCTCAGCTTTTCTCCCCTCGTCTCTTCATATTACTAATAAATTTTACTTAAAATCTCGCAGCACTTCCTTTGCAAAGATGATTGCCTCCTCCAATATATCCTAAATCATAGGTGCCTCTGGGACAAAATCCATGAACCGGCAGAGTTAATACTGGTTCTATTTCCCAATCATATCTACCATTAAGATTTTTACCATAGGGATCTGCTCCACCTTGTATCAGCTCTAATTCTTCATTTGTTAGATTTATATTTTTTTTCATTAAAACCATGATGTATTCCTCCATTATTGTTCAGATTAGTTGAGTAATCTGCTACTCATAACTACTTACAAAAAAACTATTATGTTTTAAGTTAGTTTTTTATGTTTGTCTAGTTGCAACTTTGACAAGTTTAGTATAGCACATCTTTGCAAAATATCCTCTTCAAATCTTGAATTGTCATCGAAACGTCCTAAACTGTGTAATCAATCACCCCCTAAACTTTTAGCCTGATTTTTTCTAAAATATGCTATAATAAAAGCAAAACACCTAGAAAAGGAAGTCTTATGATTAAACTACTAGCCTTGGATATGGACGGAACCCTCCTTAATGAAGCCAAGGAAATCCCGCAAGCCCACATCACTGCCATTCACCAAGCTATTGAAAAAGGTGTCAAACTGGTTCTCTGTACAGGTCGCCCGCTTTTCGGTGTCCTTCCCTACTATAAAAAACTAGGACTGGACCTCCAGAATGAATATGTCATTGTTAATAACGGTTGTTCAACTCACCAGACCAGTGACTGGAGTCTAGTTGACTGGCAAGAACTCAGTCCAGCTGACATTGAATACCTCTATGACTTAGCAGACAAAAGCGACGTCCAGTTGACTCTTTTTGATGAGAAACATTATTTTGTTCTCGGTGGCAAGCCTAATCAAATTGTTCAAAATGATGCCAAGCTAGTCTTTTCAGACCTGACTGAAATCTCCCTTGAAGACGCGACTAGTGGCAAGTATCGGATGTTCCAAGGTATGTTTTTAGGAACAAAAGAGCAAACAGACGATTTTGAGCAGCGGTTCGCTGAGGAACTCTGCCAACGATTTAGCGGCGTTCGTTCGCAGCCTGTCATTTACGAAGCAATGCCCCTTGGAACGACCAAGGCTACTGCTCTTTCACGTCTAGCTCAGATCTTGAAGATCGAGCCCTCAGAAATTATGGCCATGGGCGATGCCAATAACGATATCGAAATGCTTCAGTTTGCAGGGCTTGGCATTGCTATGGGAAATGCCAGTGATTATGTCAAATCCTTAGCCAATGACGTTACAACCAGCAACGAAGAAGACGGCGTTGCGCGTGCCATTGAGAAGTATATTTTATAAATAAGAAAAGCAAATAGACAGTCAATACTTCTATTTGCTTTTTTGCTATTTAACCAAATAAGCAATCAAAGTTATGATCCATAGATGAGCTGGGTAGAAAATATAAAAGAAATATTTACTCCAACTAGTTTCTTTTCCTCGCTGTCCATTATACAAGGCCATAAAAGGAAATACGGTGATAAAGAGCCAGTCAGAATTGTAAAGCATCATTTCCAGTGTTTGGTGCCAAGTGTCGTAAATTTGGATGGAAGTCACTAACAAGAAGGCCCACAGAAAAGCATAGAGGAGATTTCGCAATCCCTTGCGATTTCGACAAGAGTAACTAATCAAGAGAAATGGTAGCATGGTGATACCATCCTCAGTAAAAAGACAACCGAAAATCAAGAGACCAGCAACCCCAATCCGACGCCACAACTTCTCTTTTTTATCCAGCTCTTTTCTGGGAAAACCAATCCAAAGCATGGTAACACCGATGGCCAAAGTCAGGAAAATGTTATTATTGACCATTACTCCTTTGGATGCAAATAGGGCGTTGAGTAGGCTATTTCCAGCAAACATAATAAACGCCCAACTCCAAAGGCGGATGAGGTAGTTTTTCAAATTTTGAGTATGGATGAATCCTTCCATAGCCATATAGGCAAACCAAACTCCTACACAACGAGTCATCGCGTGGAAAATACCTTCCCACAGAGGAGAAACGATTCCGGTGATATGAGGGATATGGTCTAGAACCATTACTGCCGCCATCAGATACTTCAACTGCGTCGCATTCCATTTTTTCATAATAAACCTCTTTCTTTTTGATCTACATAGAGTATAGCATACATCTCCACGTATAATCGTACACCTATCTTACATTTAAAAAGCCTATCTTACATTTTTGTAAGACAGGCGTGAATATCAAAAATTTATTATGAAAGATACCTTCTAGTCCGTAATCCGTTGGTACATTTCTGGTCTTCTATCTCGAAACAAGCCCCAGTTTAGGCGTTCACTTGCTCCCTTGTCTAGGTCATAAGTTGCTAACAGAACAGCCTCACCTTGCCTTTCAGCTCTCTCTAGAATAGCTCCTGTTTCATCCGTCATAAAGGAGGAACCATAGAAGTCAAGACTGGAACTTTGTCCACCATTTTCCTCGCTAGGAGTGACTTCCTCCAAACCATAACGATTGGCTGCAATGACTGGGACAATATTTGCTGCTGCGTGTCCTTGCATAGTACGTTGCCAGTGACCACAACTATCTGTATCCAAAATCGGTTCTGAACCGATAGCTGTTGGGTAAAAGAGAAATTCTGCCCCATTCAACGCAAGACAGCGCGCTGTTTCAGAGAACCATTGATCCCAACAGATACCAATTCCAATCTTAGCATAACGAGTATCCCAGACCTTGAAACCAGTGTTACCAGGCGTGAAATAAAACTTTTCTTGATAATAATGGTCATCTGGTATGTGGGTCTTCCGATAAACGCCAAGAACCTCACCATCTGCATCAATGACAGCAATAGAATTGTATAAGACATTACCATCTTTTTCATAGAAACTGATCGGTAAAACAACCTGTAGATCCTTAGCAATCACCTTAAAATGCTGAATGGCTGTATTTTCTGTCACCGACTGGGCATACTGGTAGTAGTCATACTGGCGTTCCTGACAGAAATAGGGACGTTCAAATAATTCAGGTAAGAGAATAATTTGGGCTCCTTGCTTTGCAGCTTGTCGAACTAAACGTTCCGCTGTTTGGATATTTGTTGCCACATCCTTGGCACATTGCATCTGGATCGCTGCAACTCTTACATTTCTCATTTTTTTCTCCTATTCTGGGATTTGTTGGGTAATACAGTGGATATTGCCGCCACCCAAGAGAATATCTCTGGCTGGTATTCCGACAACTTTACGGTCTGGGAAACACTTGCTGAGAATATCTAAAGCCACTTGGTCGTTTACATCCTCAAACTGTGGAACTAAGACAGCCTTGTTGGCAATATAAAAATTGACATAGGAAGCTGCAAGGCGCTCGCCCTCATAACGCTCCTCTTCTCCTTCTTCATAGATGTAGCCTGGCAAATCCTCTTCGGTTACAACTTGATGAAGAGCTGGGATTGGCAATTTATGAATAGTGAAGTGACGACCTTTTGCATCCGTTTCTTTTTCTAAAAGCTCAAGGTCAGCTGCTGACATGGCATGTTGAGGATCGTTTTGATCATCTGTCCAAGCCAAGACAAGTTCCGCAGGACCAACAAAGGCGGCAACATTGTCAACGTGTTCATTGGTTTCGTCCTGATAAATACCATAAGGAAGCCAGACAACTTTTTCAGCGCCAAGGCTCTCTAATAAGGTGTTTTCAATTTGCTCTTTAGACAGGTGGGGATTGCGTCCAGGACTGAGTAAGCAACTTTCAGTCACAAGAATGGTTCCTTGACCATCGCTGTGTATCGCTCCTCCTTCCAGTACAAAAGGTTTGGCATCGTAAACAGGAATTTCCAAGGCCTCAGCAAGGCGACTGGCTACTTGGTCATCCTCTTCATAATCTTGATAAAGACCATCCACAGCGCCACCCCATGCATTAAAAGACCAATCGACTGCCAACTTTTCTCTTTTTTCATTGACGAGAATGGTCGGACCCGTATCACGGGCCCAGGCATCATTGGTAGGAATATCTAGATAAACGACCTTGTCTCCGAGATAGGATTGGGCTTCAGATTGATAGTCCTGCTCCACCAAGAGATAAACGGTTTCCCCTTCGGCTATGGTATTGATGATTTGGCTAAATGCTTTTTTTGCAGCCTTACCTTGGAAGGGCCATGAACCTGGTCGAGTCGGCCAGATCATGAGGGTACCATGATGAGGTTCATACTCTGCTGGCATACGATAGCCTAATTTCTTTGGACTGTCCATCATGATAATCTCCCTTTAAAATCTTGATAGCCAAAGGCTTTGACTAAGCTGCAGTCACCCTGCTCGTCCATAAGATAGAGACTTGGCAAGCCAATACCGTTAAAGGTATTATTTTTGACAAAGGAGTAGATTGCCATGTCTTCAAAGTAAAGTCTATCACCGATTTGGACTGGATTTTCAAAACTATAATCACCAATCACATCACCCGTCAGACAGGTATTGGAAGAAAGTCTATAGGTATGGGCTTTTTCCTGCGGTTCAAATCCATTTCTCAAAGGTGGACGATAGGGCATCTCAAGTACATCTGGCATATGGCAGGTCGCGGAGGCATCTAAAACCAAAATATCCATATCGTTTTCGACAATGTCCAATACTTCAGTTGCTAGATAACCCGCATTGAGCGCAATAGCTTCACCCGGTTCGATATAGACTTCAAGATTGTAAGTTTCTCGGATACGCTTGATTTCAGAAATCAGCAAATCCACATCATAGTCTTCTCTCGTTATGTGGTGGCCGCCACCCATATTGAGCCATTTGACCTCATGTAAATAAGGTCCAAACTGTTCTTCTACAGCTTTCAAAGTTGTCTCTAAATCATCCGCCCCCTGCTCGCAAAGGGTATGAAAATGAAGACCATCCACCAAGTCCAGCAAATCACTAGGAATCTTGTCTATAGTGACTCCAAAACGCGATCCAGGTGCACAAGGATCATAGAGCGCGTGATCTCCTTGAGTGGAACACTGAGGATTGAGGCGCAAACCGACACTAATACCAGCCTCTCGGCAACGAGGACCGTGTTTACGCAACTGTCTCTCTGAGTTAAAGACGATATGGTCCGTTATCTCCAGCAATTCCTCTAAGTCTGCATCCTTGAAAGCAGGCGCAAAGACATGGACTTCCCCCGGAAACTCTTCTCTAGCTAACTTAGCTTCATAAAGACCACTAGCCGTCGTACCTGACAGATACTGACTAATCAAAGGATAGGTTTTATAGAGGGAATAGGCTTTCTGAGCTAGCAACACCTTACAACCGGCTTTTTCTTGGACTTCTTGTAGAATGCGACAATTCTCTTCTAATTTTCCTAAGTCAATGATATAAGAAGGTGTTGGTACTTGTTCTAACTTCATTAGTCCACCATTTGTGGATTTTCAACCACAACCCAAGGCAAGCCGTATTTATTCAAAGCTTCCATAAATGGATCTGGATCCAATTCTTCAAGGTTGTAAACCCCAGGTTGTTTCCAAGTACCATTCATCACTAATTTGGTCCCAATCATGGCTGGAACACCAGTCGTGTAAGAAATGGCTTGTGAACCAACTTCTGCGTAACATTCCTGATGGTCGCAAACATTGTAGATATAGATAGTCTTTTCAACGCCATCTTTGACACCTGTAAAGATACAGCCGATATTGGTTTTTCCAACTGTTCGTGGACCAAGGCTTGCAGGGTCTGGAAGCAAGGCTTTCAAGAATTGGATTGGCACAATTTCTTGACCGTTAAAGTTAATGGTATCCGTACGAAGGAGTCCGACATTTTCCAAGCATTTCATGTGCGTTAGATAAGATTGCCCAAAGGTCATAAAGAAACGAATCCGTTTGACTCCAGGAATGTTTTTGGCCAATGATTCAATTTCTTCGTGGTGAAGGAGATACATGTCTTTTTGACCAACTTGAGGGAAATCATACTCACGCTTGATTGACATGGCTTCGACTTCGATCCATTTTCCATCTTCCCAGTAAGAACCTGGCGCAGAAACCTCACGTAGGTTGATTTCTGGGTTAAAGTTTGTCGCAAATGGATAACCGTGGTCACCACCATTACAGTCTAGAATGTCGATATAGTGGATTTCATCAAAATAATGTTTAAGGGCGTAAGCTGAAAAAACGCTGGTTACACCTGGGTCAAAACCTGAACCAAGAAGAGCAGTTAAGCCGGCTTCTTTGAATTTTTCTTGGTAAGCCCACTGCCATGAGTAGTCAAAATAGGCTGTAAAACCTAGTTCCTTGCAACGTTTCTCATAAATGGCACGCCATTCTGGATCTTCTGTGTCCTCTGCCTCATAGTTGGCTGTGTCAATATAGTGGACACCTGTTGCTAAACAAGCATCCATAATAGTTAAGTCTTGGTATGGTAGCGCTACGTTCAAAACGGCTTCTGGTTTGTAGCTTTCAATCAAGGCAATCACTTCTTCTACCTTGTCTGCATCAAGAGCAGCTGTCTCAATCTTTGTACTTGTTGTGCCTTCTAATTTAGCTTTCAAGTCATCACATTTTGACTTGGTGCGGCTAGCAATCATAATCTCTGTAAAGGTTTCGCTATCTTGGCAAATCTTTGAAATAGCAACTTGGGCAACGCCCCCACATCCAATAACTAATAAACGACTCATTTTTTTCCTTCCTCTTCTTCTAAAATGTCTTCTACATACTTGGGCAGCATAAAGGCTCCAACGTGTAAGTTTGCAGTATAGTATTCCGTGAAAAGCTGGCGTTTTTTCCAGCCTTCCTTGTCAAAATCTTTAACAGGGTGGTATTTTTTAGATGCAAATCCAAACAACCAATAGCCAGCTGGACTGGTTGGGATATGAGCCTGATAGACCCGACTGATTGGAAAGGCTTGATTGACCTTGCGGTGCATACTTCGACAAGCTGACTCATCCTCGTCAAAGAAGGGACTCCCATGCTGATAGATCATGATGCCATCTTCTTTGAGAGCTCTGTAACTGTTACCGTAAAATTCCTTGGTAAAGAGCCCTTCCGTATGTCCAAATGGATCTGTCGCATCGTTGATGATAATATCGTAGTCATCTTCGCAGTTTCGCAAAAAGCGAAGACCATTTTGGTAGTAAATGGTAACACGAGAATCATCTAGCCCTGCAGCAAAGTCTGGGAAATACTCACGACAGACCTCAACCAACATCTCATCTGGTTCCACAATATCGATTTGCTCCAGTTCAGGATAGAGGGTTAATACTTGGGCAACACCCCCGTCACCACCACCAATAACCAATACTTTCTTTGGATTAGGATGCACAGCCATGGGCACGTGGACGGTCATTTCGTTGTAGACAAAATCATCCGCATCTGAGAACAAGACATGCCCATTTAAAATCAGTATTTTTCCAAAAGCTGGCGTATCCAAGACTTCGATATCCTGCCATTCACTTTTTCCAGCATAGAGTTGCTTGGCAGTTCTCAAGGACAATTTCACATCTGGAGTATGAACTTCAGAAAACCATAAATCCATCTAGTTCTCCTTTCTCTTAATGACGTTGATGTGATTGACCTCTGGATCTTCCGTCCCTTGGAGGGAGCAACCACGTTCTTTGGCAAATTGGACATAGTCTACAATTTCTCGTGTAATGCGTTCACCTGGTGCTAGGATTGGGATGCCTGGAGGATAGCACATGACAAATTCCCCACAGACCTGTCCAACAGACTCATCCAAGGTAAAACTTCTTCTCTCTGAATAAAAGGCTTCCTGAGGAGATAGGACCAACTCAGGCTGGATATATTCTCCAGCAATCAAATCTTTTCCATCTCTTGAGTAAAGTCTCTTGATATCAGCCAAAGCACCGACCAAGCGTTCAATGTCTTGGATACGGTCACCAATCGAAATATAGGCCAATATATTGCCAATATCCCCGAATTCAATCTGAATATCGTATTCGTCTCGTAGGAGGTCATAAACCTCGATACCTGTTAGCCCAATTCCCTTAGTATAAACTGACAGCTTGGTCACATCAAAATCACAAACCAAGACACCGTCTATGAGCTCTTTTGAGTAGGCATAGTAACCACCGATAGCATTGATTTCACGACGAGCGTACTCGGAGAGCTCAATGACTTTCTCAAAAGACTCTTTACCACGAAGGGCCAAATTTCGTCGAGAAATATCCAAACTAGCCATAAGTAGGTAAGATGCAGATGTAGACTGGGTCAGGTTAATGATCTGACGAACGTACTCAGGGTTCATCTGCTCCCCGATAAGTAAAATGGAGCTCTGAGTCAAACTCCCACCAGACTTATGCATAGAGACCGCCGCCATATCAGCACCTGCATCCATAGCAGAAATTGGAAGTTTATCTGTGAAATGCAAATGCGCTCCGTGGGCTTCATCTACTAAAACCATCATGCCAGCTTCATGAGCCATTTCCGTTAAACCCTTGAGGTCTGAACAAATTCCATAGTAAGTAGGATTGTTAATCAAAATGGCCTTGGCATCTGGATGCTCCTTAATTGCCTGCGCAACACGGTCATTTTCAAGACCTAAAGCGATGCCGATTTTAGGATCTACACTCATCTCGATATAGATTGGAATGGCACCACATAGAACCAGCGCATTGATGGCAGATTTATGGACATTTCTCGGTAGAATAATCTTATCTCCTGCCTTACAGGTGGAAAGAATCATAGTCTGCACCGATGAAGTTGTTCCACCAATCATGAGAAAGGCATGGGCTGCACCAAATGCATCTGCTGCCAACTCCTCCGCATCTCGAATAATCGAAATGGGATGACCAAGATTATCCAAGGGTTTCATCGAATTGACATCAATGCCAACACATTTTTCTCCTAACAGTTCGACAAGTTCTGGATTTCCCCGCCCACGCTTGTGACCAGGCACATCAAAGGGGACAATCCTTTTCTTGCGTAGTTTGACCAAGGCCTCATAAATTGGGGCTTGGTTTTGATCTAACTTCTTCAAGACATACTCCTTTACCGTATTTTTAGCACCTCAAGAAGATAAAGGCGCTAAAGGTTGACTTATGAAAAAAGAGCAGGTTTTCACCTGCCCTGCAATCTTCTGACGTGTGTATTTTGGTTTCTGTTGAGTATGTCTGTTCCTGATGTTTCCTAACTCTCTAGTAGCAAATATTACGTACTTTATTGATCGTTTCACAAGATGACGTGTGCTTTCACCACACTAAAAATTTATGAATTAGGACAAGCGTCCTAACATCAACTTATAAAAGTAGGCTTTTAACCCTATCAATAATGTGGCTTTTCAACCACGCTTCGGCATTCAACCCTGCCTGTCCGTAGGCATTTTCTACTCGGGTTTATATTTGCTAGAAAACATCATCTCATTTTCTAAGCCTTATAACTATATCATGTTTATAAGTTCTTGTAAAGGTTTTTTATGAAACTTTTTTAAAGAATTTCGTTTTTTGTTCGCAAAATATTATTCAACAGTAAAAAAGAAATCGCTTTAAACCGTTATCTGTATAAGAAAAAATGAACTACAACCATTATTACTTTAATCATTCTTCAAGTATGACTTGATATTGAAAATCAGTTCTTTTCATCAGATTTTATACACATTTCTAGCTAGGAAGTGTGAATCAACTGCTCCAATTCTACTTTTGAAAGCTGTCCTTGTTTGTAAAGTTTTCTAAGTAAGTCCTCATCTACGGTAATTGAATAATAGTACTCTACAAACTCATGAAATTTCTCAAAACTGTCAAAGAAATAGGATAATAACCATTCGCCACCGTCCTGATCTTGGTAGCTATTTTGATGCTCTTGTCCGTCATACCAGATAAAGAAGGTTGTTTCATCTTTTTGCTCTTCTGAGTAAAGGTTTTGATACTTTTCATCCAGTCCTTTATAAAATCCGTCTATGATGTCTTGATTCCACTCATCCGCAGCAAATTGACTCAAACTGCTTTCATGATCAAAGCCCTTTATAAGGATGATTTTATCAGTAAAGATTACATCTAGAGAATCACCAGAACCATTGTCGATAAGGTAACGAACCCCATAGCTTCCCTCAGTCTTAACGATCAATCGAAGCCAGGTCTCATTTGGATCTGTTCGATACTCATCAATAACAAGCAAGGCATCTAAACGTGTCTTGGCATTTTCCCATTCAATTCTTCCCATCTCTTTAGTCCTCCATCTTAAAGCTTAAAATCTATTATGCTTACAAATTCTATAACCTATTTCTATATATTCCGTCTGACTATACTGTGGAATATTTCCTTCAGCAGACAAATTATCAGATGTTTGATTTTATAAATGTGCATTCATCACGCACCTGACTAACAGTTGGTAAAAGTACTTAACCAATAGTCACTAGGACATTTCCCTTGAGAGTTAATATTTTCTTATAAAAGTTCTTCATTTTCACAAAGCAGGTTCGAATATCATCCTTGATTTCTTCCTCTTCATCAAGATAATCCCAAATATCGGGATACAAATCTGCCTTCTTGCATGCTTCCATGCTAAAGTTAGCTAGAGCCCTATCCACGTCAAAATTCAATAAAGCTTGAACAATCTCAGCTATCTTTGAGTGTTCAGTATAAGCCACATACTCTGATACCTTTTCTAAAGGAGTTACTCCCAAGACAGCTTCTCTCAAGGGATCGTCATCCATAAATTCTGAACTACTAAAACCTGTCATAACAAAGAGTAAGGCATCCCACATTTTGTCAATATCTATCAACGTATCATTTCCCTCAGGATAATCATCTACTATGTCAAGCAAATCCTCTTCCTGACAAGAATACCGCTTTATTTGGCTTAATTCATTGTCAGATAGATATTGATAATTAGCAATCATTCCCATAATGTTTCCTCCAATTAGTTAGTCCCCTTTCTTGAAAAAGGCAAGATATCTAGTGTTTTTGGACTCTCCTCCTTATTTCTCATTCTCATCTTCTATCACTTCCCAGACTTCTGACTGATAGCCCTCACCATCTATATCATAGCGCTGCATATAGCCAATAAATCTTTCCTTTTTATTTGCCTTACGAGGCTTGAGAATGTTTATAGCCCAGAATCCGATAAAAATGAGAACTAAAAGCGCTATTACAGTCTCCATATTACTTCTCCTTTGCCTATCTTAATAACCTTCAACCCACTTTTCATTATCCATGATAAAAGGCTTAGCTAATCCGTCACCAGTGTAATCCGCATACTTTGTAGCTAAATACTTGTAACAATCCTCCTTGCTCTCAAACTTAATAGCTTGATAAGGCTCTTCAAAAGTCAGTTTCTCTACAAATAAGAAACCATCATCAGCTGGCACTAAAACACCAACGTGCCCGACAAAAAGAAACTCTCCATCCAAATTATCATGCAAAACAACAGACAACATTCGAGCTTTGTCATTGAATTGAAACTGGGAGAAGAATTTCTCCATCTTCTGCGCGTGAACTTTTACATCCGTCGTTGCTTCCGTCTCCACCCTAGAAAATAGAATATCAAATTCTTCCTTGTCTTTCGCATCAAATAGCTTTCCCTTATCGATAGCATCGTTATCCACAAAAAGAAGCTGATCATTCTTTTCAAGTGTTGGGATTGTGACCGAATTTTTTAAGAGCGCATAGCTATTGATACGGCAGTTGGTCCCGACAAAGTCACCCTTTTTTTGATTCCAGAGATTGCTAATTTTCTCTACGTCATATTCTGTTTTTGTAAAGGAGGCAAAATCACCACTTAAGCCAGTGGAGCCGACTGTCGCATTATAGTCTGTGACAAGATTGAAAAATGCCTCAACACTATTTGGATCCAAGTGAGCTGATAAGAGAGATTTGACCTCTTCGGAACTTACTTGACTGTTTAGATTGGTATATGAAGCCGTCCAAGGAACTTTATCTGAACTGGTCTGTGTCTTATTTGCAGCTTCAGTCCTCGTATTATTTTGGTGACAAGCAATTAGTCCAAGTAATAAGGGCAAACACAGTCCTAAGGCTACTACTTTTCTCGTTCGTTTCATGCAATTTCCCTTCTAGAGCGCAAGTCTCTATTTCATTTTAAACACACTCCACTAATCACTCCTCCAATGATCAGTGACTTAGCTATATTATACTACATAAGTCAAAAAAAGACTGCACGAATCACCCATTCATTACAGTCTTTTTAATCATATTCTTTATCGAATGACAAAACCTTTAGGCAAAATCACCAGTTGCTGCTCTAGTTCTTGGCAATGACTGGCTAGCGCTACAGCATCACTATATACAAGATAGTTTTCAGTTGATTGGTTAAAAATGGCCTGGACCTTTTGTCCATCATAATCCCATGTTAATGATACCACATCTGGCTTGATTTCTTGCAGACTATAGGTTCCATGTTGGATAATGGCTGAAACATCCTTACGAAGCTGAATCAATTTCTTCATGAATTTCAGCATCTCATTACTGTCGGAAACACGTTCCCAAGGCATGACACGACGACAATCTGGATCTGGTCCTCCATCTAATTCTAACTCCGTTCCATAGTAGAAACACGGTGTCCCCCTTTGTAAAAAGAGGCAAGCAAGTGCCGACTTAACCAGTTGTACATCACCCTTGGCAGTAGCCAAAATGCGCTCCGTATCATGCGAATCCAAGAGATTGAACATCACTTCCGAAATCTGTTGTCTATAGTACATAGACTGGCTATTGATCTCATCGATAAATTGACTGGTCTTTTTAACCCCACGTAAGAAATAATCCTTGATACTGTCGGAGAGAGGATAGTTCATGACTGCGTGGAATTCATCGCCATTTAGCCAAGGCTGAGAAGTGTGCCAGACCTCTCCAAGAATATAAAGGTCAGGCTTTTTAGCCAGGACAGCCTTACGGAAATCTCGCCAAAATTGGTGGTCGACTTCATTTGCCACATCCAAGCGCCAAGCATCGATATCAAACTCTTCAATCCAGTAGGTCGCAACGCTCAACAAATAGTCCCTCACTTGAGGATTGGCCGTATTGAGCTTGGGCATATAGCTGGCAAAGGCAAAGGTATGGTAAGGGAGTTTTCTTGGGTTTCCCAGCTTATCCTTGGTCACGGGGAATTCTTGAACATGGAACCAGTCTTTATATTCCGACTTTTCACCATGCTTGAGAACATCCTGCCATTGTGGAGACTGGTCCCCGATATGATTGAAAACAGCATCCAGCATGATTTTCATACCTCTCTGATGGGCCTCCTCCACCAGTTTACGGAAGATTTTCTTGTCTCCAAAATGACGGTCAATTTCGAAATAATCCGTCGTATTATACTTGTGATTGCTTGGGGATTCAAAAATCGGACAGAGATAAAGTCCTGTAATCCCCAAGTCCTGCAAGTAATCCAGATAGTCAATAATACCTTGTAAATCACCACCAAAGAAATCGCTCGTCTTTGGCTTGATAGAGGAATCCCAAGCTAGGGCTCCTTCTGGAGAAATCTCAGGATTCCCATTAGCAAAGCGTTCTGGGAAAATCTGGTACCATACCGTCTTTGCTACCCAGTCAGGAACATGACAAGCATCAATCTCATGGATATACGGAATTTTGAAGCCGTTTCCTTCATAATGAAGGTTTTCTAGCGTGTTTGCAACACATCCCTTATCGCCATACAAAATACTCTGACCTAGCTTATCTTTGAGTTCAAAAAGATACTGTAGTCGAGCATAGCCCACTGAAACTTCTGCTTGCCAGTAATCAAATAAGGCATCAGAAGTTACTTTGATCATCGCCTTACTTGCTTCATAATGGTCCTCTAAAAAGATAAAAGTATCTCCATAATGCAAATGGATGCTTTCAATATCATCTTTCTTAGTCCGGATACGAATGTGCATTATCTTGTCTTTATAGAGATAAGCATACTCCGACTCTGATCTATGGTAAATAGCTGTTAATTCCACTGTTTTGTCTCCTAATTAACTTTAGTTCATTTGCCACGCAAACGTTTTCACAATTGTGATTCTAGTATACTACTTTAAAATTTTATTTTCAAGACTTGTCCGTAGTTTTGAGTGGATTGTTTTTGAGAATATAAAAAAGCAGTAAGACTTAATACCTACTACTTTCTGATTGATGATT
Source organism: Streptococcus sp. CF8-6 (assembly GCF_024295845.1). Lineage (NCBI taxonomy): Bacteria > Bacillati > Bacillota > Bacilli > Lactobacillales > Streptococcaceae > Streptococcus > Streptococcus sp. CF8-6. The sequence continues at coordinate 288,798 of NZ_JANCOF010000003.1, forward strand.
TACAAATTTCTTCCCAGCCAATCTATCTTTTTAAAATCTTTATTGTTATTGTGGTCATTTCGATAGGAATCTTGGGAAGAAGCTTTATATATACTGAAATACTGTTCTAAACTTGGAACACGAAACGTGATGTCCTCGAGATGAATCAACTCTATATCTGATTCAGATACTCCTGCAAAATCAGGTAAGGAATCGATACTCCCAAATTCAACGCTCACGCCATCTTTTTGGAATTCGTGCTCGTGAATATCTACCAAGGTATAGCCTAAGTGGTTCATCACTTTCATTATCTTGTCCCAGTCATAAATCCTGAGATGATCAGGCGCTTCCCAGCCTCTAGGATCTCCAGAGACATGAATGTCAATGTCAGACGGCTGCCATTCTTTATTTGAACGGTATTCAAAACCCAAAGACCCCATGAGCGTCGGAGTGATTCCGACTTGGTTTAAATGAGAACAAATTGTTCGAAATTCATCAAATAGAGAATTCATTCCTCCTCCAATCTTTGATATGAAACCAGTTTTAACAGTGAAAGACAAACTAACTTCTACTTTCTACTCTTTCGGTTGTGAAAAGACTTCAATATGCTGGCCTAGCACCTTAATCTCTACAGGTAAATTATCCGACTTATCGCCGTCAACATCTGACTCCAATTCACTATCTGAAGAGATTTTAATAGTACGCGCTCTGATATACTCAATATTATCATTTCCGACAACATCCCCTTTTAGTAAATCAGGAATGACGGATAATTTTGAGAATATAGAAGCATCTTTTAGAATCAAAATATTGGCGTAGCCATCCTTGTTTTCTTCAAAGATTTTCTTATCAGCGAAGTAATTTGTCAAGAGAACCAAAACATGACTCGCTTCACCATCATAATTTCCATTTTCTGTCTCAATCTTAATGTTAAATACCTGATCCGTCATCACAGACTTCATGGTATTTACAGCATAGGCTAAAATACCGAATTTTGTCTTGTCTTCGATCTCCACATTGTGAATCGCCTCAGGCAGAGAACCGATACTAAAGATATAACCAAAATAGTTGTCATTCGCTTTACCGATATCAATCTTATTGGTTAAGTTAAAATCGAGTTCATCAATCGCGCCATCGATGTCTTGATTGATTTCCAACAGTTTGGTAATGAGGTTGCCCGTACCGCCAGGGATAATCCCTAACTTCGGAGTGTAGTCTCTCTCAGCAATACCCGAAATAACTTCATTGACAGTTCCGTCTCCACCGAAAACAACCACTGCATCGTACTGCTCACGAGAAGCTTCCTCAGCAAAGTGTGTTGCATCCAGCGCCTTTTCGGTAATTTTGGTTTCCACGTGTTCAAAATAATCTTTTGCTTTATTCTCCAGTTTGACCTTATAATCCAAGGCCTTTTCCCCACCAGAGGTAGGGTTGATAATTAACATTGCTTTTTTCATTGATAATACTCCTTTAATAGTTACAAAAATTCTAGTAACTAATTATATCACTTGAGTTATGGAAACGCCATCCAAATGCTTGAAACATCCACTAACTAGAATAGAGACGTTAATGTATCAAGCACTAACCTCAACTTAAACAAGAATAAATACTTATTGTTAGCAATTCACTACTTTACTTTTTCGACAATTTTATATAATCCATTAAGTATAAAATAGCTGAAACAAATGCGAACACACTGGAAAATCCAGCTAATATTGGAATAAAACCAATAATCGATGCAATCAAAAGAAACTGATAAGTCTTCTTATTGACTTTTGATTCCTCATCATGAAGAAGGAATGCTGCAAAACCAAAAAACAGCAATATTAAACAAGTTGAAAAGTAGATTCCATCCCAACTAGAAAGTCTAACAAGCTTAGGTATCACCCAGTAAATGATTTCAAATTTCCACATTTTAGAAGAAAGGTAAGTAATCGTTAAAGCTCCAATTAAAGAAATAACTCCGTTTATTAGCAATAATTTATTTGATTTCACACTTAGTCCTTTTTATCCTTTTCTGTACTTATTCATCGCTAATTAATAGATTCACTATTTAAAAATTCTTTAGACTTCTGAACGATATAGAGCTGTTCATCTTCTTGAGCAAGTTTTCTAAACAACTCATTCGCCCTGCTCACCTCTCCTTTTAATTTAGAGTTCAAAGCTTGATAGTAAGTGATTTCCAATTGTTGATATTTAAATTCGTTTTCCAAGTCTTCAAAGTAATCATTGGCTTGATGAGTAATTGTTAAATCGTAGAGCGCACTGCTCACGCATTTTGTTTTCTCAGCTAGAGTTGGATCTGATATGGACATTTTGTTTAACATAAGTTCAAGTTAGTCCCTAGTTAGCTCAGGATGCGCAAGAATACTCGAGCGAATGAGGTAACTCTCAAAGAAATCCCTGTATTTCGGCTTCAGTTTTTGATTAGTCATTGCTTCAAAAGCCTCCTTAATGGCAGCATCAAAATCACCAATCATATAGGAATAGACAACAGATGTTAGCGTCACATCCATTTTTATAATAGCTCTTTTTGCAACTTTCTTCAATTCAATGTATTGCTTCCAAGATGGTAAATCTAAGTCCATATGTAGTAACTTAGTGCTACTCCTTACATACCCTCTTCTGATTAGTGCAATAAAAAGAAATAAGAGTGCATTTATGAAAAAAATACAAAGGGTTTGAATAGTCCTATCTTTCACCATCCAAGCTACAAAAAGGCTGAGAAGAACAGCCAAAACAATCGCAACTTTTCTATAAAATCCATATTTCTTGCGTATTTCTAGATAATTCATTTTACTCCTTTTCTAAATTATAATGCGGCATTACGAGAGCAGTTCTGAACCTTAAATGAGTCATTGACTAACAGAATTCTCTCTAATCAGTTCCCTAATTTTCTGATAAAATAGCCCAATGTGACCTGCAAAAGAGGATCATAAAACGGCTTTTAGCTTAATTTATAACTTCTCTATTCTATCAAAAATAATCTCTTGCTTTTCGACACCTTCTCGGAGTGGTGACATGCCTAAAATCACTGTAAAAAATCCCAACAATAGAATACTATTAACAACAAGTAAGGCTCCCTCTGTTCCATTAACAGTATATAGATAGAATGCAAAACATCCAAGAGTCGGAACAAGGATAAAAGGAAGAAGTTTGTAATGTTTTAATTGACGTTTATTTCCAACTGGTTTAAAGGTTATTTGATAGTTTGAAACTTTATTCTCAAGTCTTTTTTGGACGCTATGACGAGCTCTTATGGCAATGAACCAGAAAGCAAGATAAGCTAGGAATATGAACAGACCATATAAACCTATCTTTAAAGGAAGATTGTGACTAATCCCATTATTTCTAAAAAAATTCGTCACTAGCCGATAGCCAGACCCCCCTATTGCTACACCAATTGCAGCACCAATTGATTTACTCATAGTTGGAGCCACACTTTCAAAACGCGTATCTCTTTTATCTAACTTTTGCATTTTTGCAGTAATCTCATCGGGAAGAGAACCCCAGAAATAGGATTTGGGGCTAACGGTCGTCAAATCTAGAATATACTTTTCTCCCCCTACTTCTACTATTTTGAAAAATACTTTATTCGTTTCTTTAAATTTTACTTTCATACTCACCTTTCAAACTTTTTCTGAGTTAAATCAATTCTTATATCAAAGACCTTATTTGTCTTACTTTTTTGTATTGGCTTTTTTAAAATTGGTTGTTAAGCAAATAAATAATATCCTACTTGCCATACTCGTTTATTTTATCAGCATATTCAGTCAAAAGATTTTTTGAATATATTTTTTCATTACTTGAATTTCTAACTTCTTTCCAAAGAATAGAAGCTACTTTTAGTTTATTCGAGTAATTGTGACTATTTTCGTCTGCACAGAAATCCTTTAGAAATTGGTTCCATTGACAAATTGAATGATCATACTTGGTATAATCTGAATTTCCATAATAAACTTTTAGCATATCCTGTATTGTGAAACTCAAATCATTGTCGCTTTTTACTTTTCTCCAAGCAGTAGCCATATCAGCAGTAAATTTAAACGGTGAAACTTCTGTTAAAGTTGAGAAATATTCTCTAAAGTATGCATTAAAAGAGAATCCACATTCAAGTAAGGGAGTATTTAAGGTGAGGACTTCTACTCGTTTCTTATTCCTTTTTATTGATGATTTTTTAATCAAATTCCCCTTAAAGTACTGCTCAATTATATCATTAAGTTCCTGTTTTGTACCTCTATATTCAAGTCCTAATGACTTGCATATCTTTGAAAGTTCATCACGGTACCAGTAGTATTTATTAAACTCAGCAAACGATGCGATTTCGTCAAACTCAGGTCTGCTTTTTATCAAAAAAACACCTCCATAAAAACAGTTTAGTATGATATCTCTAAATAATGGAGTTTTACTCTCTATGTTTTGAGAATTATCCACGTTTCACTAACAAACTCACACATTCGACATGTGGTGCTAGCAAACTTCTATATTGTAGAATGAAAGTGAATGAATCAACATTTAAATAACACTTTTGAACGAAAAGTATACTGTCTTATTCCAAACACCCTAATAAAAATGAGTAAAACTGTTTGAAAGTTATTTCATAGTTTCTTATACAACTTACTACCAATTCTCCCGCTGGGGTTCAATTTTGATATCGCCATAGTTGCTTGGCGAGTACTTGCTGTCATAAATGCTACACCAATCTTTCAAGACTTTCTGGTTGACGACTTCGTCGTAGTAAGAATCCAAGTCCTTTTAAAACACTCTTGACGCTAAAATCATTTAGCGCTTTATAGGATATCGAAGATAGAGTATAGGATTTAACCATTATTTCATCCCTATGAAGAGAGATGTAAGATTTCAACTTACTAAATAGCTCATTATAAAAAGTTTTTTCAATAAATGACTCAAGGAATTTATCACTCATAAATAGAACTCCTACATTATATTTTGTGCATTACTCTTAACATATACCAAAAAGCATGATTCCGTAACCAAATACTAGCTATTTGCAATATCATCTTCAGAATATAGCATTCCTAAAAACTCTTCAAATGTATCTGAAACAAACTCTACACTAGGATGCCATTCGTATGAATCCTCACGCTTCCAATAACATACCTTGGGGTTCTGGGTCCCTTCTCTATAATCTAAACATATAAAATCACCACCGAACAGTGTTGCTACTGGTAATAGTTCTACACCAACAGAATCTGGATCCACACTTAAAATTTCTAGTATTGGACTCCATATAACATCAATATCGTACATTCCTAGGGAATTCTCTTCAAAATCATCTAAAATACAAAGGAATCTTTCTATAACATACTCTTTATCATCACTGATTTTAAAAAGATTCTTTTTAGGAATTATCCCATTATATCTGATTATGAATTCCTTAAAGGAACTCGGTAACTCAATGCACCATTCTTCCTCCTTTTCCTTAACCAATTCAATACTAGGCAAAGGGAGGATTACCGTTCTAATATCTTCCACTTTCTAATTTTTTCCTTTCTTTTTGTATTTAGAATGAATACCACATTCAATATATATTAGCAGCGCTATACAAGAATTACATACACCTCATAAAAAATCAATATCAGAATCATCTTGGTGCATATGCCCAAAGACCCGCTGATCGGCCACCATTATGCAATGTTATATTATGTATGCCATAGGGAACTAGCTCCATTTTTCCTGGTACTTCTGTGTGATGCCAAGTCATCCCTTCTCTAAATCCACCGATCTTTTCATTTAACCACTTAAATTGATCTCTATCAGTCTTCTTCCATAATTTTTTTGGTAATTGTACTGTCTCTTGAACCAAACCTGCACCTTTAAAATCTGCAAATCCATACCTCATTCCTTCAGCCGGTGTTACTTTTACTTTAGGTATATAACCTTCCTGTATAGCAAGATTTTTAATTAATTGCTTTTGTCCTTTAGTAATTTTATTGCTATTAACAAAATTTTTAGACCAGGTCCATTTTTCATTATTATTTACTAATTCAGCATACTCTTTAGCATAGTCTGATAAGACATCATCAAAGGATAATTCTCCTTTTCCAAATGCTTCAAATCTCTTATTTTTAGCAATGCCTTCAAAAAAGTCCTTTTCTTTAGCCACATACTCTTTAAAGTTTGACGATTCTCTCGCCAGTCGGCTTTGCCTAATATTTTCAAGAATCCGCTCTTTATCAAAGGGCTTCTCTGCCACTCTCACTACATCATCCGAATGTTTGCTAGAAAAGCGCATCACATCACGCAGAGTCTTACTCTCAACGCTGAAGGTAGGCATTGAGCCCATACCTCCCGCAAAGGCAACTGCCTCTTTACGAATGCCGACTGGGATTCGGGTATCTAATAGTTTCTCCCCAAATTTCCCAATGACATTATTGCTCTTCGCTAGGATATTGTCAACCTTTGATCCCCATTTTTCGACATTTGCGAGAATTCTTGCTTTGGTGCTGTTCTTGGCTAACTGAATCATCTCAGCTGCCTTAGCTCCTAACTTGGTCCCCTTAGCCATCTCACCTACAGCTGCTGGGCCGACAAAAAGACTGGCAATCTCAAAGGTCAAGCCTCCTGCATCATAGGCATCCATATGGGTGACCTTATCCCAGAGGGCTTTCCCCGTCTCCTGAGCACGATAAGCTGCCTTATCCGCATAGCTGGCATTAGGGTCTTGACCGCGCATAGCCGCACCTGGATCCGTCAGAGCAGTATAAGTTCCCACTCCTAACTCCGCAAGGCTAGACAGGTTATCTGCCGTTCCTTGCAAGTCCCGCTTCATCCACTCTGGAGTTTGACCTCCTGTTAAGCGATTGACGCCATCAATACTGGCAATACCAATGATCTGAGTCAAATCTACAGCTCCGATGGTAGT